>DASXCL010000135.1:0-2918 GCA_036491195.1 Candidatus Angelobacter sp. | reverse complement strand
CATCTTGTCGGACATTTTTGCTGACCGCTCCAGCAAACGCGAGTGAAGATAGAACACGTCCCCGGGGTAGGCTTCTCGTCCAGGCGGACGGCGCAATAGCAATGAAATTTCGCGGTACGCCGCTGCGTGCTTGGAAAGATCGTCATAGATCACCAGCGCGTGCTTGCCTGTATCGCGGAAATACTCGCCCATGGCGCAGGCCGCGTAAGGCGCAAGATAAAGCATTGGCGCAGGCTCTGAAGCGGAAGCCGCCACCACAATCGTGTAATCCATGGCGCCGTTATCTTCCAGTACCTTTACGACTTGAGCGATGGACGAACGCTTCTGCCCAATCGCGTTGTAAATGCAAATCAGGTTATTGCCCTTGCTGTTGATGATGGTGTCCAGCGCTACGGCGGTCTTGCCGGTCTGGCGGTCGCCAATGATCAGTTCGCGCTGGCCGCGACCCACAGGAATCATGGAGTCAATGGCTTTAATGCCGGTCGCCATGGGCTCACGCACAGGCTGGCGGTCAATCACGCCCGGCGCAATGCGCTCAATCTCAATCTGCTTATTCGAGGCAATCGGGCCTTTGCCGTCAATCGGCTGGCCCAGCGCGTTCACCACGCGGCCAATCATGCCCTCACCCACGGGGACTGACATGATTGTCCCCGTGCGCTTCACCTCGTCGCCTTCTTTGATTTCGGTGAACTCGCCCAGCAGCACCGCGCCCACCTGGTCTTCTTCCAGGTTCATGGCCAGTCCGGCAATGCCATGCCCGAACTGAAGCAGCTCGCCGGCCATGACTTTATCCAATCCATGGATGCGGGCGATTCCGTCACCGAGGGAGATGATGGTGCCCACCTCATCCACGGAAACTTTGGATTCGTAATTTTCAATCTGCTCGCGGATCAGCTTCGTTATTTCGTCTGCCTTTATCTGAGCCATAAATCCTTTGTTCTTACGCGCTCGCCAGTTCTTGCCGTATGCGCTGTAAGCGTCCATGCACCGATCCGTCATAGATCGTGCTGCCCATGCGCACCAAAACTCCACCGAGCAGGCTGGCGTCTTCTGAATACGTTGCCCGGACGGTCTTTCCGGTGATCTCCGCCAACTGCTGTTCCAGCGACTTCTTTTCCGCCGAAGTCAATTCGCGCACCGAACTCACTTTTGCGTCCACGATGCCCATGCGCCGATCCAGTTCCCGCTTGAACTGCTCCAGCAGATCACCGATGTTGCCGATCCGCCGGTGGTCGATCAGCACGGCCAGAAAGTTCCGCAGCATTTTTGTCGCGCCAATGTGCTGGATGATCGAATCGAGCAGCTTGTGTTTCTGCTCACGACTGACCGCAGGATTCTGCAGAATATTCCGCAGCTCGCGGCTGCTGTTCACCACATCAGCCATTTGCTGAAATTCAGCGACTGTCTTTTCAGGATTTAACCTGTTCTTGACCGCCACTTCAGCGTAAGCGCGTGCATACCGACCCAGGACTGCCGCCATCTAATTGCCGTCCTTTCCCAACTGGGCGGTAAACGCGCGCACCAGGGCTTCATCGGTATCTTTGCTTACGCGGATCTTTTTTTGCGCCAGTTCCACGGCCAGTTCCGCTACATACGACTTCAATTCCCGGCGCGCCGTGTTGGCCGCCATTTCAATTTCCTGCTCGGCGGACGCCACGATCCTCTTGCGCTCTTCTTCTCCTGCGGCCAGAAGGCGCTGCTCTTCGGCTTTCGCGTTCTCGTCGGCCTCTCGCTGCATCGCGGCAATATCGGAGTCGAGGCGCGATAGCCTTCCTTCCACGTCGGCCAGCCGGCGGCGCGCGTCTTCGCTCATCGCCCGCGCTTCTTCAATACCTTTCTGGATGTTCGATGTGCGGCCGCGGAAATAGCCCGGCAGCAGCTTGCGCAGCAGGCCGGCAATGGCGAAAGAGACGATCGCGAAATTCAGGACAAAGCAAAGCCAGTAAGCTTGGTTATTCGTAAGCCCGGTGTGGCGAGCGATGTATTTCACCGCTGGAGCGTTGCGGATGGCGTCGGCTTCTCCGCCTTCCTCCAGTTTTTCTTCACCTTCATGTTTCGGAGAGGGGTGTTGTGTCTTTGCCGGGGCTGTTGCGCCGGTAGCGGGCTTCGCATTTTCCTGCGCGCGCAAAGTCCCAGGCGCGATCACGGCAAACAGCGCGACCGCTAATATCGCCTGGCAGCAAAATCTTTGCCTCATTCCCTTCATCCCTACTGGCCCCCTGCCGCTGCAGCCAGTCTCAGTACCGTCGCGATTACCTGGTCGGCGAGCACATTGGCTTGCTGCTCCAGGGCCGCTTTGGCGCGCAGAGCATCCGCTTCCAGAACTGCCTTGGCTTTTTTCACCGTCTCGCCGGCATTTTTGCGGGATTCAGCCAGTGCGGCATTGCGTTCATCCATTACCCGCTGGCGGTTGGCCTGCTGTGCTTTATAGATTTGTGACCGGGCTTCGCGAACCCGCTGCTCATACTCGGCTGTGCGCTTCTCCGCAACCGCAATCTCCTGCTGGGCGCGCTCAATGGCGCCTTCCGTCAGGGTGTGCCGCTGCGCCAGCACCTGGTGAAGCTTGCCGTGCACAATAAAACGGTAAGCCGTCCACACGATCAGCACTGAGATGACCGTGGGGATGGAAGAAATCAGTAATTCGCCTATTTGCCTGAGTATCGCGTCCATGCAAAAAATGATCTTTAAGTTGTTGTGAACTAGAGCGGTCGGGGGTTACCACCAAACTCTCTAAACTAACATTCGTTTCGCGCCAGTGTCAACGCGAGCGGGGACCGTGTCGCCGCAAAGTGAGAAGTTCCTATTGGAGCAAAGTAGAAAGTTCCTATTGACGAGGGGGCAAGACCGGAATGTCAGAGGAACGAATGGCGCTCAATCGGAAGGAACGGGACTGGCTGCAGTGGCTGCACCAGGCCAAG
>DASXCL010000134.1:0-14222 GCA_036491195.1 Candidatus Angelobacter sp. | reverse complement strand
GCGACCGGCCAAAGACCATCTTTTTCAACTCCAGCGCATTGTGCGCCGCGTAACCTGCCTGGTCATTATCAAAGTAAATGTAAATGGCTTTCAATCTGGTTGACCATTGCTCAATGCGCCTCGTCCATTCGCGCAATTGTGTCTGGCTGTAACTGCCCTGGTATTTTCCCGCGTCGGGGCCGTGAAGGCGGACATAAGCGAAGTCGGCGGTGACATCGAAAGACGAGTGATATCCCGCAAGCTCGTAAATGCAGAAAGCCGCGTTGTATTGTTCCAGCAGGCGATTAACTTTGGGAGTCATCCAACTTAGTTCACGGAATTCAAAGGTGTAACGATGTCCGCGCGGCAGGATTTTCAACAGACCTTCCAGCCGATCAAGATTTATTTTCCACTTGGGCGGCAGTTGAAACAGAACGGGCCCCAGTTTTTTGTCCAGGTGCTCAGCCCGTGGAAGTATGTTATCCAGGGCATTTTCAGGGTCTTTGAGTTTTTTGTTGTGCGTGATGAATCGGCTGGCTTTTACGGCGAAGACGAAATTCTTTGGCGTAGCGTCACGCCATGACTCGAAAGCTTCAATCGTGGGCAGGCGATAAAAACTGTTGTTCAGCTCCAATGTGTCAAAGTGACGGACATAATATTCGAGCATCTTTGATGCCGGCGTCTTTGGCGAATAAAACGTGCCGACCCAGTGCTTGTAGTGATAGCCGGAAGTGCCGATGCGGATATCCATAGGCATGCTGTGAGTGCGATGATCGATAGAAAAGGAATGTTGCAAGATGGCACTCAGCAATCAGCAGCCTAGCCGCAGATCGACGCTGATTAACGCAGATAAAAGGAAAACTGGCCGCGATCAACGCGAAACACGCGAAATCATATTTTGGTCTTGGATCCGTGTTTATTCGAGAAATTCGCGGCTACCTCTACTTTGATCCGCCCCATCAGCGGAAATCTGCGGCGAGGTTCCTTGGCTGAGTACTGACTGCTGAGCGTCGGAGTACCCTGCTGAGCGTCGGAGTACCTTAACCCTTTAATCCCGGCTCAGCGCGTTGGGTTGTCATAAAAGTGGAACTGGCGTGCCTAAACGCGGTCTCGCCAGTGTTAGTCCAGCAGCAACTCTCCTCTGATTTTGATTGGCATGAGAGTTGCTCCTGCTTTGGTACCCCTGGCATGGAGAAGTTACTTATGAAGAAAGTGTCCTTACAACTCGCAAGCCTTGCCCTCTTAGCATTCACAATCTGTTTACCGCTCCGCGCCGACTCGGTGCGTACGACGGTCGCAATCGGAAGCTCCAGCGTTGGAGTGGCGGCAAATCCGGCAACAAATAAAATTTACGTCGCCGCTGAAGGCACCGGACAGGTGGTTGTGATCAACGGCAGGACGCAGCAAGTCACGGCCAGGATCGACATTGGCCGGGATGAACACGATGTGGCGGTGAATGTATTTACCAATCGTATCTACGCCACTTCCTGCAACTCTGCCACAGCCCTCTGCAGCATTGCGGTGATTGACGGAAAAACTGACAGGTTGATCGCCAGCATCCCGGTTTCAAGCGATACCGCGATCGGATTACAGGGCCTGGCGGTGAATCCGGTGACAAACCGTATTTATGCCTCCGATGCGGACAATGGCCAATACATTGTGATTGACGGAAAGACGAATACCGTCATTACTCGGGTTTCTGTCTTCACTCAACCGGCGGGAGTGGCTGTAAATCCGAAGACCAACCGGCTATACGTTGTAGGCGGAGGTTTTCCCGGCGAAATCCTGGTGTTTGACGCAAGCACCAATGCGCAGATTGCCACGATCCCGGAAGATTTTGGGGTTGAGAACATAGCTGTCAATTTCCGGCTGGATCGCGCTTATGTTACGCAGGGCGTGGAAAACACGCTTGTAGTGGCTGACGGAGCTAGCAACCAGAATATTACCCAGGTGCCGACGGGAGATTTCCCTGATGCGGTGGACGTGAACCTGGTGAACAACAAGGTTTATGTAACCAACGGCCGTGGTTTGAGCGTGACGATCATTGACGGCAATACTAATCAGGTACTACAAACGTTGCCCGTTCCGGCAAGGTTTCCGGGCGGAGTAGCCGTGAACCAGGCCACAGGGCTGGTCTACGTTGGAGACTTCGGCTCCAACAACGTGGTGGTGCTGCAACCAAACTAATCCCGATGCGCGCTGCGAAGGACAAGGTGTGACTGTTCCTTCACGTTGGTCCAGAGGCTGCGCACCCGTGAGCGAAATAGGCGACAATCAAGCTTGCGGGTGTGCGCCGATGGTTTGTATTAGTTGAAGTCGGCACTGCCGACGCGGAGCACGGTCCGTGTTTTCTTGCCGCGTTCCATCTTGGCCTCGTCGGATGTCTGGTGCGCCCAGGCGCCATAGACCTTGTTGCCGAATGCGGTGATGGCCAGGTAGTCGCCCAGGAAATCGCCTTCGGCGGCGAAGGCCTCAGGGTCCCACGTGTAATTCTGGAAGGTCTTGCCGCCATCGGCGGAGCGGGCCAGGGTCACCGTGGTTTGCACATTGTCGGTGCGGCGATCATAAAAGATCAGGTTCACGGCGCCGGTTTGCGGATCAACCGCCATCCACTGAAAGAACTGGTCCTTGCCGTTATGGATAGGATCGCTGTTGACGCGCACAGGCGCGCTCCAGGTTTTGCCGTGATCGCCCGACGACGAAACGAAGACATCGACGTCGCCATTACTATAGTCGCTCCAGGAGACGTACAGATTGCCGCCGTGTTTGCCCGCGCGAGGATCCATGCCGATCTGAGGAAAGCCATTGGAGCGGGAAACGCCTGTGATCCCAAAGTAGCCGGGACCGGCGGGGATAATGCGGCGATCCTTGCTGAAGCCAACGCCGCCGTCATGGGAAATGGTCATCATGATACCGTCGCGGTCGTCCCAGATTGTGTACAGGGCTCCGTCAGGGCCAACCACGCCGTGAAAACCTTCCAGTGCGCCATTGTCGTCACGCGGCAAACCGGGAACGCTGTTCAGCTTGATCGGCTGCGACCAGGCCTTGCCGCCATCGGTGGAGCGCGAAAACAAGAGATCGCTGGCCGCCAGCGTGAACTGCGTCCATCCGATGTAAAGGTTGCCGGCGTGTGGTCCGCCGGTGTCCGCTACAACCCAGGGCTTGTCTTCAAAGGGAATGCCAGGAATCGATTCATGCGAAATCACGGTCATGGCATCCGGCTCCCAGGTCTGGCCGCCATCCATTGACCGGCGGATGAAGATGCCGTTGCGCGTGGCGCCCTGCGCCCAATAGTTCGTGGTGCCCAGCTTGTCAAAAGCGATATAGCAAAGAATCGCGTGGCCGGAAGCGTCATAAGCGAGCGAGACATCGCCGGAGACCCGGTAATTTTTGGGCGCGATGCCTTCAGCCAACTTCCATATCATCCCTCCATCTATGGAATAGGCCGCACTTGCGGCCACCTGCCACGCCGCCACCAACTGCTGCGGGTTTTTGGGATTCACGGAGATGGAGGGCTCATTGAAGTAGCCGGCTTTCGGCGTCACGTCAAGAATATGGGATTTGGGAGCGGGCGGCAGTTGCTGCGCGAAAAGACTGGTTGCGCAAAGAGACAACAGCAGAAATAAGATTTTCATAGGTTTCAAAGCCGGAAAACATTTTAAATGACGCTTCATCCGCTTACCGGCCGCTCCGCGCCACGGCTTTTAAGACAGAATATAATCTGCCTTCATCCTTAATCGGACATTCCCTCTGAGGTGCAAATTCACATGCGTAAACTCCTGTCTCTTGCTTGCGGCGTTGCTCTGGTGTTTCTGTTCTGTTTTTCGCTGTCTGGCTTGGCCGCCAATCCCACTTAACCTGCGGCCCCGGCGCAGGACGGCACCATGCCCGCGCTCACAGCCATCGCTGGGGCAGGGCATGATGAGTTCTGAAGCCTATGACGATGCACCTGATCCACACCGGCGCCATGGGGTTCGATACATACTATGAAATCCCGGTCGTCAGCATGACTGCCGAAGATCATCAGTTGCTCGGCCGTTTCATTGACCAGGGCAAGTCACAAAATTTGCCGACTCCGTAAAGTCCTTTGGCGAGGTCGAAGTCGACGACAGGACTGTCTTCGGCGCCGACGCAGGGCCATTCATTCTTGCTGGGCTGCCCGGCATCAACATGGGCCAGGATTCGCCGGAATACAAATTCACGCACCACTCCGCCGTGGATACCTTTGACAAAGTAAAGCCTGACCTGCTCACCCGCGACGCCACCGTCATGGGCCTCACCGCTTTCTGGATTGCCGACCGCCCTGAGCGCCTTGCCAGTCCGTGGCCTCCGGAGAGGACTGCCAAGATGCTGGTGGAAAAACATAATGACACCACTCAAGGCTTATGGAATCTGGCCGTTCGGTGATCTGGGCAAGCCCGACGAAAACAAGCCTGCCGCGCGGGGCGGAGGGGAGAACTAGTAACCCTACCCCCTCTCCGTCAATGAGGAATACAAAGCGCTTATAGTATTCAATTCCAGCGATGTCCGTGGGCCATGAGCTACGCGGAAATATGCACCTAGCTGTCTCAGGCCTCATATGGCATTCTAAGTCTACCTCCCTATAAGTAGGCCCGGCGTTCCATCCTTCTTTCCGGTTTCTTTATAACTTACATTACAAGGATACCCAGCCTTTGCGCAGCAAAGGCGGGATCGATTAAACCACAATCTTAATTGGGCCTTCGTGCTCCAAAATATGAGACAAGCACCAGGGCAACAACTTTAGTTGCTTGCGCCACTGTTTTTTCTATTTGCATGCGCAAAATTCAGTGCGCGAATAGTTCCATATTGGGTCTTTGGCGGTTCCATATCGGGACTAAAAATCAGTCATTCTACTTACTTAACCATACAGGCGATGCAGGCAATTTCTTTTACCTATGAATTATCAAGATTAAACTCCCATGAACAACCTATTGGTTTGTTCTTAATTGGAATTGGAACATCCTTTTTTCCTTTTTTGGGTCTAGTGCACTTTATTTTTTCCTTAGAAGTCATGATAGTTCTTGCATAGTTATTGGAACTCTACCATCATCCGTTCGACGCTGCGGCGTCGCAATCCAGTCAGGAGACCCACCAAAGATGAGTAAGATCCGTCTAGTCGCTCTGTTGTTCTCTTTCGCTATAAGTCTAACCATAACCGCTCAAGTGAGCGCGCCGCCATCTCAGGAACCGGAAGCTACCCGCCGGCAAGATTTCTCGCCGAAATTGCTTGTGCCCCATGATGTGAACGTGCTTTCAGAGGAATCGGTCCGCGAGGCAGTGGCCGCAGCCGCCCCGATTGGCAGCGCGCCGATTAACTTTGCCAGTATTCCCGGCTGCGTGATAGAAAACCAGACGATTGCTGGCGGATGTCCGCAAAACGGCGCCACAACCAATGTTCCGATGATCCTGGTTCCTGTAGTGTTCAGCCTGAACAGTGGCGTGCTGGTCTTCAATCCCACCGCGACGGACCCTGGCTGCCTGGGAGGGACAAATACCGGGTTGAACCTGTTTCTGAACTCTCCGCTTGTCAGTGCCGGACATACGTTCATTTTGAACGGGGAAAATGAGGGAGCCACGCAGTACATTGACGCATTCACCCGCGCCCAGTTTTCACGCATCAAAGGCGCCGGTTACAACGTGAACCTGAATCCGGTCTCGGTCGGCCAGACACTCACGGTTTCAGTAACGGGCGCCCCAAACATAAATGGCGACGCGTTTAACTTCACCGGCCAGTGCGGCACCAATCCCGCTCCCACCAACGCGGCCGGCGATCTTGGAATCATCAACATCAACTTCCTGATTCCGGTCTTGCAGAATTACATAACCGCACACGCGATCCCGTCTACCACCTTCACCTATTTCCTTCTTTACAACACCAGCATTTCCAATGGCGATGCCACCAACCTGAACAATTGCTGCATCCTGGGGTTCCACACCGCTTTTGGTACCGGCCCGAATACTTACGGCATTGGCAGCTTTGAAGGCCGCAATCAGACCTTGTTCCGCGGTACTGCCGATGTTTCCATTTCCGCCCATGAAATCGGCGAGTGGCTCGATGATCCTTTTGGAAACAATACCGCTGCACCCGTAACTCCCTGGGGAGTCATTGGCCAGGTCGCCGGATGCCAGAGCAATCTGGAAGTGGGTGATCCGCTCACCGGAACCCTGCTTCCCGTGGTTGCGTTGAATGGCTTCAACTATCATCTCCAGGAGCTGGCATTCTTCTCCTGGTTTACCCATGACAATCCAACCCTGGGCGCCGGCGGAAAGTATTCTGACAACGGAACCTTTGGGGGATTTGCCAAACCGTGTCCTCCTGGCGGAACTAATTAAAAGAAGACAAATCTGATAAAGCGCAGCGGGGAGCTGGGGTTTTCAGCTCCCCGATTTTTCCCCTCGACTGCTTCACGCTGTGCCTTTCTGGCAGCGACTGACAGCAGACGCCCGTAACATTCCCAAGCTCGCTCGAGATATGGCATAGCGGCGTGAAGCTGCTACTACCATGCACCGTAGGCGGGTGCCCCCTTTTTTCTCTTTTTTACCCTCGCCACACTGCGGCGGTGCCCCATCCTTTACGGAGACGAGCGTTTTTGTTCTTTGCGCTTCGGCGTAAAGAGTGTGGGTTACATTTCAGCTTGGCTGGTGCTTCTGGTATTTCACTGTAGACTGTAGTTGGAATTGCAGCAAGGCACAGCTCTCGCCGCGTCGTCGCTTTATCGAAAGTTTTCCTATAGCCAAAAGAAGATTTTTCAAGCCGACGGAATTCCTTTGTCCCACTCCACTTCTTTCGGCAAACCTCTTCCTCAACTCTTCCGCCTTCATGCCCTGCTCCCGCAGCTTCCTCAAGCTCAGCGCATCATGCCTCTTCGCCAGCCGGACGTTCTTTTCATCGCGCAGCAGCGGACAATGAAAATACTCTGGCACCGGATATCTCAGCGCAGCGAACGCTTAGCTTCTGCGATTTTCACTGGCTAATTTTCGCGCCTTTCCGGACCGGGACTCCCAGGCGTTTCCTGACCTCAGAGAAATCAGGAGCGGCCCCGGGAGGATAATCCGTTGCTGCATGGCGTTCGAAGTCCAGCAACAGCGATTCAACGATCTCTCTCATGTCGGGGTCCTTGACCGCCTGCAATGGCGTCCGCCCGCCCAGCGCTGGCAGCTTTTTGTGGATCCATGCGTCAGTTTCTTTCTGGAGAAAATCGCGGAGAGCTGCCCGCGCCGCAGGATCTTTCATCAATTTGGCCTGTGCCGCATCTTCCTGCCGCTGCTCTGGGGGCATGCGCCTGACCTTCTCCAGCAGATCTTCGGACGTTTGGACCGAAGTTTGTTTGTGAACGACCCCGAGCCGTAGCCGGTTCTCGATCTCCCAGCGGAGTTTTTCCGCGCGTCTTCGGGAGTTCACGTCGGCCACAAGGAGTCCGGGAGATAGCTTTAGATGTCCCAGGATGGTGTTGTCCCAGGATTTCATCTTTTTATTGCCTTTCTTGTACCAGTCGAAGGCAATAGTCCCCGGTTCATCAGAAGCGCCATCTTCGTTTTCGGCCAGCACATCTTCCTTTTCACGGACGCCCGCCAGGAGGGGAGCGAGCAGTTCGAAAGCGTCAGCCGGCGAGAGACGCAGCTCAAACTTCATAGTGTGCATTTCCAGGGGATCGCCATCAGTGTTGTGGAGCACCGGCGGCGCGTTCAACCGGTCGCCGATTTCTAGGTAGAGTTCTCGAAAGTCCTCCTCAAACTCCAGCAGATCGTCCGTGGAAAAAATGCGGGGCTTCTTTCTCTTCTTTCCGATGCTTTGTAGCACCACTCGTTGCGCAATGATCATTGACTTCATGCGCGGAGGTATGGGCACCGGCGCGCAGAAGGCCATGGTAGTAAGTCCTTCCACGGGCGACATCTGGGCATAAAGAATGTCCCCCGCGTTAAGGCTGCGTGAAGCGGAGCGCTCACGAACGTCATACTCGCGGCCGGTAAAAATCTCGCGCAGCAACATGCCCTGGCCCGGACGGCTTTCCAGGACGTCATAGAAAGTAATGGGTTGATGCATGCAGAGAAACAAGAGCTGCGTCTGCATCGGAGTCAGGATGCGGCCCTTCTCCCGCAAAAATGACGTTGCAATGGCGCCCGGTTGCCATGTATCGCCGGGTTCTGCTTCCATAAGATCACGCCAGCGATACAGAAAATAGGGCATGAATATGGTTTCGATATCGTTTCCGGGGGCATAGTCGGAGTCCGTTGCGCCGAAATGGAAGTCATCCCAGGCATCCTCGATGTCCGGGGCAAAGTGCTCAAGAGCAAACGCCACGAGAAGTTTGGTGAGTTCATGGAACTCTGAATTTGCCCTGGACCAAAAAGCGTCTGCGGAAACCGCGTTGGCCAGGCAGCAGTGCTTGTATTTTTTCCCGCTCCCGCAACTGCAGAGATCGTTTCTTCCGAGCTTTTCCGTAGCGAATCGTTGAGGCATGTTCCCTGTTCCTCGCGCCAGAGCTTTAAGATGCTCCATAATACTTTAGGCATCGTAATTTTATCTATCATGCCATGGGTTAGGAGCGGCGGCGCGCAGCCAGCATTTCTGAGCCAGAGAATCAATTTTCAGGATTTGACTAACCCTCGGCTCCACTCAATTTCTTCCGCAAACTTCGTTCGCAAGACCTTCGGATCGACGCCCTGTGCTCTCAGAGCGCGCAGGCCCAATGCGTCATACCTTTTTGCCAGGCGGACATTTTTTTCGTCGCGTAGCAGAGGGCAATGAAAGTATGCTGGCACTGAATAGACCAGCGCGCGGATCAGCAGCAGTTGCCGTGCGGTGCTCTTGAGCAGGTCTGCGCCGCGGACGACTTCTGTGATCTGCATGGCTGCGTCGTCGACGACCACGGCAAGTTGATAGGCGGGGAGATCGTCGCGCCGCCAGAGCAGAAAGTCGGCAAAGTCGCGGCCGGCGACGAACTGCTGCCGGCCAAAATAACCGTCGTCAAAGGAAATCGTCTCGCTGTCCGGTACTTTGAAGCGCCAGCTCACGCCTGCTGGTGAATCGTAGTCTCTGGCGGTTCCGATTTTTTCGCGGCAGGTGCCGGGATAAGGAAGCTCGTCGTCTGCGCTAACGGGACCATCGTTTTCCAATCCCACTCCATGCAACGCTGCTCCAAGCAATGGTCCAGGCAATGGTTCATGCGGCGCAGAGAGCGCCCGCTCCAAATCTTTGCGTGAACACGTGCAGGGATAGATCAAGCCGCTGTCGCGGAGCTTGCGCCAGGCTTCAAGATAAAAGCGGCGGCGTTCGCTTTGCGAATACGGACCAAAACTGCCGCGGTCAGTTCCTCCGTGACTAACACTGCCGCCGCTGGCTCCTCCATCGGTAACGCCGCTTTCTATATCAGGCCCTAAGTCCCAATCCAGGCCCAGCCAGTGCAGATCTTCAACCATGGCGCGGACAAACTCCGGCTTGCATCGCTGGTAGTCGAGGTCTTCATTGCGGAAGATGAGCTTGCCATGGGCTGCGCGGGCACGCTGCCATGCTATCCAAAACGTGCGTGCGTGTCCCAGATGGAGGTAGCCGGTGGGAGAAGGCGCAAGCCGCCCGCGATATTCGCTCATGGGCGGCCCTGCCAAAAGTGCGGATTGGCCAAGAGTACGGCTCCGGCTTACTTCGGTTTAATGGCGACGATGTTTGGCGGCGCCGCTGAACCGTCGGATTTCTTGAAACTCATCGGGACCTGAGTATCATCGATGTTATTCAGAAGATTGATCCGATCCACGGAGTTGGTGCCGGCGACGCCCACCCAGATGAGAGTGCCGTCCGGAGTCATTCCGCCGCTCAGGGCTTCCGTTGCCCCGGCGGGCAGCTGCGCGATTCCAAAGTTGTTTCCATTCAGGATTGTAAATATTTTGTTGATTCCGGCCGGCAGCACCGCAATGTGTGTACCGCTGGGCGCAACCAGGAGCTGATTGGCCGTAAAGGCCCCAACTTCGAAATCGACAAAGGTGTTGCTGTAACTGACATTTGGCTGGCAGTTGGCTGGGGTGATCGTCAGCGGAGCGGTGAGGGGAGTGATATTAACGGTTTCCACGTCCACGCCGTTTGAATCCACCGCGATAACCTGATTGGCGCTTTTTACCGTGCCCAGCAATTGAATCGCGGAGGAGTTGGTTGGAGGGCTTGTGGCCTGCAAGGCATTGCTGCAGGTTGCAATCGCCTTCAGCCCGGCTGAGTTTGCGACATAGACGAACGGCCCGGAGGCCAGATTAGTGACTGCAACATTGGAGCCGCCTATGTTCGTGGTCACCTGCGTAAGCAGAGGTGAAATGACATAGACATTCCCGTTATTAGCCACTGCGTAAGCCCTGAATCCGTCATCATTGAAGGCCGCCGCAACGGCGCCGGGCAGGACAAACGTCGTGATGGTATTCGCGCTCTGGTTAAACAACCACACTCGCTGCTCGGAAGGGAACGGATCAATGGGGGTGCCCGTGCCCGGATCATTGGCGGCATTGGAAAGGATGACCTGATTTCCGTCATCGGAAACGGCCAGCACTTTGCCGGTCGGCACCGGGGTGGCCAGACTTACGGTGTTTGCCGTTGCGTCCAGCACGACCAGCCCGTTATTGGTGCCCAGAAAAGCGTGGGCCCCGCTGGGGTCAAACACCATCGAGTTCGGGGCGCCCGGAAGGTCGATGGTCGTTCCCACCACCGGCGGGGTCTTGCTAATGTCAATCGGGACCAGCGGAATCGTACTGCCCGGTCCGGCAAAGAATGAAGTCGTAGCATAAACCGTGGTGGTGTTGGGGCTGGTGCCATTCACGGTGATGCTGAACAGGTTGCTGTAAACCGGCGTATTGATGCCAATGCCGCAAGTCGGCGGCACGCATACTGCCTGCAGGCCCGCAGCTCCGGGAGACTGCGCGGTCAACAAGGTCCCGCTGAGCGTGGCCACGGTGGTGTTATTGCCGAGAATTGTCACGGGGGCGTTTGGCGTTACTGCTCCTAGCTCGTCCACCATGTCAGCCTGGATGGTTTTGGTATCAGTCACGTTCATATTGACTGACTCGGTAGGAACTCCGGCCGGGTCGCCATTGATGTGCAGAACGATCAGCACCGGCATGCAGCTCTTGAAAAAGACGGCCGGGGAGGTGGTGGATCCGACGCTGGCAACCACTCCGGTAATGCCCGGCACACGCGCGGTCGCCAAACCGTTGGCGTCCACTGACGCCACGCCCGCCGCCGAGGCCGACCACGTGATCTCTCCCACCTGGGGAGTGATCTCAGTGCTGTTGTGAAATGCGTGCGCCACAAATTGATGCGTTTGCGCGATCGAAAAGCATGACCCAGACGGTGGATCAACCGTCAAAGAAGTTACGGATGGGTGCACGGACACTGCCACTGGCCCGCTGGAAACGCCTGCCGCGGTCGCAATGATGGTCGCGGTCCCGTTGATTGGGTTTCCCAGCGCATCCGAGCCATTGCATACGACGAAAATTGAATCCCACACCCCGGCGCATACCTGGCCCGCCGGAGAAATAGTGGCCACCGCGGTATTCGATGAGCTGAAAGTGAACGTCGTGTTGACGGCCGTGTTCGCCGAATTGACCGCCGAAACACTGAGGGGAACAACCTCTCCGGCGACCAGGGAGAACGATGCCGGGCTTACGCTGACCGCGGCCACGGTATTGTTCGTGGAGGAAGAACCTCCACAGCCCGCCATGAATGAGAGAAAGAGAACAATAATGGCCAACCCGGTCAGTCCCTGGCGGCAATGCCTTATCCCCTGCGTCTTGAGAAGAACTTGAATGCGCATAAATATAGAAGAGAGTTCAGTGTAGATTCTTGCGGAGATTTCTTCAACTTGGCCACACGGATCCCATAAAGATGATGATGGAATCGGCGTACCCACGCGGAATACGGACGTGAGCGGCGGCCGGCGAAAATCGCTCTAGACCGGTTTACTGGGCTGATTCCGTGTATTTTCTTCCCGGTTCAGGCGCGGCACATGTTGACGGCAGCCGGGCGCAGTTGCTATATTAAGAGGGTTCCGCGAGTTCAATTAAGCTTGCCTGTAGTGAGCTGTAACGTAGTTTTGCCCGAGGATTTAATTCCGTTTGCAGGGCATGCCTCGCTGAAATGGTTCGCGCTACCTTCCCACGGAAGGGTATGCGGACCAGGAGAACGAAACGGAGTGCCCCCGTTCAGGCTCGGTGCCACCGTCGTTTCTCAACCACAGATAGGGTAATTAAACATTCTCCGCCGGTTGGGCGGATTTATGGCTGTACGCAAGGCAGCCAGTCTCGCAAAGCGGGATCCTAAGCAGGCTGGAACGCGCCCGTGTGCGCGGTATTTTGCCTGCCAGCAGAAATTTGGGACGAAGGAATTATGCCGACATTCAATCAGTTGGTTCGCAAAGGCAGGACCGCGCCGAATTACAAAACGGCCAGCCCGGCCCTGCAGTCTTCACCTCAGCGTCGCGGCGTATGCACGCGTGTTTACACGCAGACGCCCAAAAAGCCGAATTCCGCTCTGCGCAAAGTGGCCCGCGTACGCCTGACAAACGGGATTGAAGTTACAACGTATATCCCCGGCGTCGGTCACAACCTGCAGGAGCACTCCATTGTGCTGATCCGCGGAGGCCGCGTAAAGGACCTTCCCGGCGTCCGCTATCACGTTGTGCGTGGAACGCTGGATGCAACCGGCGTCGCGAACCGCAAGCAGGGGCGCAGTAAGTACGGAGCGAAGAGACCCAAGTAGATTGCCAAAATTTGGTAATTGTCAAAATTGAAAATCAGGATGATTCCGGAGCAAGCAATCCCGGCGATTTTTGCAATCTTGGCAATTCTGGCAATTGTGAATTTGTAAAAGGATTTTGAAGGACTAAAAAGCTATGCCACGTAAAGGACATGTTCCAAAGCGGGATCCGATCGCGGACCCGATTTACAGCTCAACCCTGGTGACCAAGTTCGTGAACACCATGATGTGGGGCGGCAAAAAATCCACCGCGCAGGGAATTTTCTATAAGTGCATGGAAAACCTGCAGGCCAAGGGCGGCGACGAAGCCCTGAAGCTGTTCAAGAAGGCCGTGGAAAACGCCAAGCCCATGCTGGAAGTGAAGACCCGCCGCGTGGGCGGAGCCAACTACCAGGTGCCGGTGGAAGTGAATCCTGACCGGCGCACCTCGCTGGCCATCCGCTGGATCGTCAGCTACGCGCGTGACCGTGGCGAAAAAGGCATGGTGGACAAGCTCACCAATGAATTGCTGGATGCTGCCAATGGCCGCGGCGCGGCGATCAAGAAAAAGGAAGACGTCCACAGGATGGCGGAAGCCAATAAGGCGTTCGCGCATTATCGCTGGTAAGGAAGCTGCTAGCCACTAGCTTCTAGCTAGTGGCCAGCAGCTAGAAGCTTTTCGACACAGATTGCAGGGACGGAAATTCATCCCAAATGCGAATTTCGCAGAATTGAAGACTTAGGGAAAATGCCCAGACAAGCACCATTAGAACGTTGCCGCAACATCGGGATCATGGCCCACATTGATGCCGGCAAAACAACTACGACTGAACGTGTCCTGTTTTATACGGGCATCACGCACCGCATTGGCGAAGTGCATGAAGGCACCGCCACCATGGATTGGATGGAGCAGGAGCAGGAGCGCGGCATTACCATTACCTCCGCCGCCACCACCTGCACCTGGCGCGACATTCGCATCAATATTATCGATACACCCGGCCACGTGGACTTTACCGCTGAGGTCGAGCGCTCACTGCGCGTCCTCGATGGCGCGGTAGCGGTGTTTGACGCCGTGCACGGCGTGGAGCCGCAGTCGGAAACCGTATGGCGGCAGGCCGATAAATACGGCGTTCCCCGAATTTGCTTCATCAATAAGATGGACAAGATGGGCGCCGATTTTGAGCACGCCGTCGATACCATCCGCAAACGCCTCAACGCCCGCCCCGTAGCCATTCAAATTCCCATTGGACAAGAAGCAGCTTTTAAAGGTGTCGTCGATTTGGTTGGCATGAAGGCCATTTACTGGCGCGATGAAACCCTGGGCGCCAAGTATGAAGTGGAAGAGATTCCCGCTGAGCTGAAAAAGAAAGCCGAAGCATTTCACGCCCAGCTGGTCGAGTCAGTCGCCGAGAACGACGACGAAATACTCCATAAGTTCCTGGAAGGCGAAGCCATCAGCGCCGACGAACTGCGCGCATCGCTGCGCAAGAGCACGATCGCTCTCAAGCTATTC
>DASXCL010000133.1:0-21291 GCA_036491195.1 Candidatus Angelobacter sp. | reverse complement strand
AAAGAGAAATATGAAGTGCATCACGGCGTGCGGATCAAGGACTCCGCAATTGTCGCCGCGGCCACGTTATCGCATCGCTACATCACTGACCGCTTTTTGCCGGACAAGGCCATCGATCTGATCGACGAGGCGGCATCATCGCTGCGCATCCAGATTGACTCGATGCCGACAGAAATTGACCAGTTAGAACGCAGAGCGACCCAGCTTGAGATCGAAAAGCAGGCGCTGAAGAAAGAAACCGACCCGAACTCGAAAGAGCGTCTCGCCATTGTTGAGCGCGAGCTGGCGCAGATCCGTGAGCAGGCAAATGCGCTGAAGGTGCGCTGGAAAGAAGAAAAGGAAGGCATTACGCGCATCCGGCAGCTTAAGGAACGGATTGAGCAACTGAAGATTGAAGAGCAGCAGGCTGAACGCAGCGGAAACCTGGAGCGGGTGGCGGCGATACGTTACGGAGAGCTGCGCCAGGCGGAAACTGAACTGGCAAAGCTGAGCGCGCAGGCCGACGACAATCAACGCCGCATGCTGAAAGAAGAGGTGGACGAGGAAGACGTGGCGCGGATCGTTTCCAAGTGGACCGGCATACCGGTTTCGAAGATGCTGGAGGGCGAGGTGCGCAAGCTGGTGAGCATGGAAGACCGGCTGCGGCAGCGCGTGATCGGCCAGGACGAAGCGCTCGAACGCGTGGCGAATGCGGTAAGACGTTCACGCGCAGGCTTGAGCGATCCTAAAAAGCCAATCGGCTCGTTCATTTTCCTGGGGCCAACGGGCGTGGGAAAAACCGAATTGGCGCGCGCGCTAGCGGAGTTTCTGTTTGACGACGAGCATGCCATGGTCCGCATCGACATGTCCGAGTACATGGAAAAGCATGCGGTATCGCGGCTGATCGGCGCGCCTCCAGGCTACGTAGGATATGACGAAGGCGGCCAGCTTACTGAAGCCGTGCGCCGCCGGCCTTACAGCACGATTCTGTTCGACGAGATCGAGAAGGCGCACCCGGATGTGTTCAATATCCTGCTGCAAATTCTGGATGATGGGCGACTGACGGATTCGCGCGGACGCACCGTGGACTTCAAGAACACGGTGATCATCATGACGTCGAACATTGGAGCCAGTTATTTGCAGGCCGAGGGCGTGAGTTCGCCGGAAGCGTTTGCCGAAGCTACTGACCATGTGATGGAGGCGCTGCGGCAGCATTTCCGTCCGGAATTCCTGAATCGCGTGGACGATGTGATTGTCTTCAAGCCACTGGGCGAAGAGCAGTTGACGCATATTATCGAGCTGCGGCTGGACGATTTACGCAAGCTTCTGGCGGACCGCAAGATCACCATCGAGCTTACGCAGCCGGCCAAGGAGCTGCTGTTCCTGGAAGGCTATGATCGGGCTTACGGAGCGCGTCCGTTGAAGCGTGCGATCCAGCGGCTGATTCAGGATCCGCTGGCGTTAAAGATCCTGGAAGGCGAGGTGCTTCACGGCGATCACGTCGTCGTTGATGCGGACGTGGACAAGCGGCAGATGGTGTTTACGGTGAGCGGACGGACTGAAGCAAAGCCAGTTGGCTCGCACGCGAAATAGCAAGTACGAAATGGGCCGCACGGGAGCGCTTTACGCGATGCGCTTGTTTGCGGCCTTTTTTATGTAAATAATGCGTTGAAACTCGGGAAATTTTCAGTCCTTATTTCTTGGTTTCAGACTTTTTGGGTTCTGACTTTTTCGAGCTGCTGTCCTTGTCTTTGCTTTTCGCGCCGTCTTCTTTGGCGACGGCCTCTTTTTTCTCCGCCCCGGGTTTCTCGGAGCCGCCTTTTTCTGTGCTGCCATCGGACTTGGCCTTGTCGCCCTTCCCGCCGTAATCGGTTACGTACCAGCCCGTGCCCTTGAATTGAACATTTGGAGCGTGCTGGATCTTCTCAAGCGGTCCGCCGCATTCGGGGCATTTCCTGATGGGCCGGTCAGAAAACTTCTGGATCTTTTCGAATTTGTGTTTGCACTTCTTACACTGATATTCGTACAGCGGCACGCGGCGATACCCTCAAACTTGGAAGTTGTGCTCTGATTTTAGCAGAGCGCTGCTGATGAAAGTGTCCAGGCACAATGGAACTGCTCGCGGATGCTATGCTTACGCCGGAAGCGATTGCGCCATGGCCGACGACAAGAAACCGGGAACACTCTATGTGGTCGCGACTCCGATCGGCAATCTGGAAGACATCTCTTATCGCGCGGTGCGGGTGCTGAAAGAAGCCGACCTGATTGCCTGCGAAGACACACGCCACACCGCGAAGCTGCTGCACCATTACGGCATCGATAAGCCCACCATCAGCTACCACGAACACAACGAGGCCGCGCGCGCGGAAGAGCTGGTAGTGAAGCTGGAACAAGGGCTAAATGTCGCGCAGGTTTCCGATGCGGGCATGCCGGGAATCTCCGATCCGGGCTATCGGGTGATCAAACTGGCGATTGAGCGCGGAGTGCGAGTGGTTCCTATATCTGGCGCGTCGGCAGTCGTGGCGGCCCTGGCAGCCAGCGGCTTGCCCACAGACAGCTTTCAGTTTTTGGGCTTCCTTCCGGCCAAGAGTGGTCAGCGGCGCACGATGTTGGAAATACTTCGAAATGCGGAGCACACAACGGTTGTCTATGAAGCGCCACATCGCATTGCTGAGACCATGAAGGATATTGTGGAATTATTGGGAACGGAAAGGCCAGTAGTGCTGGCGCGTGAACTTACAAAAGTGCATGAGGAGTTTATTCGCGGCAGCGCGGCGGAAATCCTGAAACGCGTTCAGGAGCATGAGTTGAAGGGCGAGATGACGCTGTTGATCGGAAAGGGTGCGGGACAGCAGGCTGCGGCAAAAGATATCGCGCAACGGCTGGACGAGATCATGCGCGAGCAGAAGCTCGATGAAAATGCTGCGCTGAAGCTGGTGGCGAAGGAGCAGGGCATTTCCAAGAGTGAGGCTTATCGTGAATTACAGCGCTGCCGGGGGCGGCGGGTTGGGAGCAAGAGCAAGTAGAGGAGAAGCAGCCATGGAAGGTGATGCCGTCAACGCTGCCCGAATGGACGTTAAGAATCCATCCATGCCGGATGGTTCCGTTCTCAAGTTCTTCCTGATCACCTTCGCCATAACCTGGAGCTGCTGGGGTTTAGTCGTGGCAGTTCCCGCCCCTGCACAGAGCCGATTTCGCGGTGTGTTGGTTCTGGTGGGAGTATTCGCGCCGGCCCTGACCGCTCTCTTGTTGACGGCACGGACGCGCGGAGTCGCTGGGATAAGGTCACTGCTTCGACGCATATTGCAGTGGCAGGTGGCTGCGCGATGGTACGTGTTTGCTGTCACCTATATTGTTTTCATCAAGCTTTCCGTCGCGCTGGTTTACCGGCTGATGACAGGCGCATGGCCACGCTTTGGCACGACGCCTTTGTACATCATCCCATTCGCCATTCTCCTCTCCACTCCTTTCCAGTCAGGTGAGGAGATTGGCTGGCGAGGGTACGCTCTTCCCCGCCTGGCAGCCCGTTTCGGACTGGCAAGCGCCAGCGTCCTGCTGGGCGTGGTGTGGGCCTTGTGGCATTTGCCTTTGTTCTTCTTAGCGGAGGCCGATACGTATCACCAGTCATTCTTTGTTTATCTCTTGCAGGTGACAGCCCTATCCGTGACGCTGGCGTGGCTGTGGCAACGTACCGGCGGAAGTCTGCTGCTGACCATGCTGATGCACGCAGCGGTGAATAACAGCAAAGACATCGTTCCTTCGGCAACGCCGGGTGGAACGCGAACCTTTGGGTTGGTTGCTTCTTTGCCGGCGTGGCTCACAGTGGCAATGCTCTGTTTGTTTGCGGCGTACCTCCTTTTCCAAATGCGCAGGACAAAATCGCAGCAATTAAAACCGACCGTGGAGGCTGCTTTATGATTTTTCTGTAGCTAGAGAGAGCAATCCGGGTCGCGCGTGAGTTACTCACTGGAAGTATGGTCGTGCACGATTCTCCAACCCGCCGGCAGCCGCTTGAAAATCAGAGTGAACAAACCATGCGGCTGTTTGCCGTCGGACGTTTTGCCATTAGACATGGTGAGCTGCCATTTGCCGGTCACCACGGCGGACCTGCGGCTGAGCAGATCGATGTTCAAATCCTGAAATTCTAGTTTGCCCATTTCCTTGCCTTCCGCCTGATAGCGCTGGCGATAGCGGAGCAGAGTTGGTTCCCAGCCACGGGTAACGGCGGCGCCGGAAAAGAAAGTGAGATCGGGCGAGTGCCAGTAGCCCTGCATAAAGAGATCAAGCTTGCCGTGGTTCCAGGCTTCAACCTGTGAGAGCAACACGTGCTTGATTCCTTCTTCAAGATCGGTGCGCACGTTGGCCGGAGTTTCGTCCTGCCGGGCATCGGCTGAGGGCTCTTGCTGGGTCTTGCTGGCTGAGCCAGCAGCGTTGCCAGCTTGTGCGGAGAGAAGAAACGGAATGAGCAGTACAACAGTCAGATACAGGCGCATACAAGGCATTGTAAGGCGGTCACCGCAGTGGGCTTAAGTTTTTCTCCGCTATTCGTGGCCGGCAAACTAAAGTCACATGCCCGGGGTGGGCGAGCATTGACCCGGAGTAACAGAATGGGATATTTTCGGGTCACTCGGAGTGTGTGTCCTCCAGCAATAGTTTCGCTTAAATTTGATACGTCTACTCCCCAAGACAGGCAAGGGCGCCACTGAGTCACAAAGATAAGCCCTCATGATGTCTATTCAGACGGTTGGCAGATACGAGATTACCGGTGAGCTTGGTCGCGGCGCCATGGGCGTTGTGTACAAGGCGCTGGACCCTACGATCGGTCGCACAGTAGCGCTTAAAACGATGCGGCTCGACGTCCACGGTCTGGACGCGCAGGAAATGGTGCGCCGTTTCCAGAATGAAGCGCGCGCCGCCGGCGTCCTCAATCATCCCAACATCGTCACCATCTACGACGCAGGCGAGCAGGAAGGAATTTTCTACATCGCCATGGAGTTCATTGAAGGCACCACGCTGCATGAACTGCTGGCGGAAAAGCGCGTTCTGGCGACGGAAGAAGTGCTCCAGCTGACACGCCAGATTTGCCGCGGCCTGGATTACGCACATTCCAACGGCATCGTGCATCGCGACATAAAGCCCGCCAACATTATGATCACCGGGAACGGCACGGTAAAGATCATGGATTTTGGCATCGCCAAATCCGGCGGGCAGGTCACCAATACCGGGCAGGTGCTGGGCACGCCGAATTACATGGCTCCCGAGCAGGTTAAAGGCCGCCAGTTGGATGGACGGTCTGATCTCTTTAGCCTGGGCGTAATTCTTTATGAGATGCTGACCGGCGAAAAGCCATTCGTCGGCCAGAATGTTACGACGATCATTTACAAAATCGTCAACGAAAACCCGATCACGCCACGCGATCTGGATGTAACCGTCCACCCCGGTTTGAGCGCGATTGTCACCAAGGCTCTGGCCAAAGCGCCTGACGATCGTTACCAGACCGGCGCGGACCTTGTCCGCGACCTTGAACATTACAAGCAGACAGGGCCCGTTCGCGGCTCGACTGCTGCGATCAGCCCTGCTCCCGCGCCAGCCGAAAAAACCGTTGTGCTTCCTTTAAGAGTTGTCTCCGGCAGCACAGTCAGGGCCGCAGCGGCCGCGCCGGCTCTAGCCAAATGGCCGATTCCGTTACGGCGGCCTACAACGGCGATTCTCTCCAGCAAACGCAGCATGCTTCTGGCCACCATCGTTACCGTCGTGGTATTGGGCTGCGCCATGGGTGGTTACGCTTATCACCGGACTCAAGTTAAGATGCACCAGCTTGCGGAAGAGGCCAAAGCCAGGGAAGCGCAGCAGGCGGCCCGGGAGCCGATTGCCATCGCTATTCCCGCTCCGACGCCCGAAGCTAAAGAAGACATCGCGCCTGATACCACGGTAAAGTTCTTTCCGGCCAGGAAACCGGCGAATACAGGAAAGCAGCCGGCTCCGCTGAAGGCCACCAGCTCACCGAACAAAGTATTCATCCAGCAGAGCGAGTTGAAGCTGGGGTCAAAGCCCGATAGCGCCAAGGTAGAAATTGACGGCTGGAGCGAACCAAATTGGGTCACGCCATTTACGGCTTCTCACCTGGCCGCGGGCACCCATACGATCGTCTTTACCAAGTCAGGTTATCTGCAACAGACAAAGTCGGTGGAATCCATCGCCGGTAAAAGCATTGACGTCACGGCTGAACTGGCGCCGGCGGTTTCCACTGTGGTGATAACCAGCAATCCCCAGGGCGCGAATGTATGGATTGACGGCAAAGACAGCGGGATGACAACCCCGGCCCAGCTCACGGTAGAAAAGGGCTTCCATAAGGTCACGGTGCGCAAAGCAGGATTCAAAGAGGCAAGCGTGGAAGAAACCGTGGCTGAAGGACAGACGATGAGCTTCTCACCGGTCTTGCTGAGCGTGACTCCGCAATCAGAAGATGGCAAGAGCGGCAGCCTGCTGCGGCGATTCTTCGGCACGGACACCATTCCTGAAGGCAAGGGACTGGTCCATATCCGGACGAACCCTGAAGGCGCTACTATCATCGTGGATGGCAAGGCCGCTCCGAAGAAAACCAATGCTCGCTGGCCCGCCGACCCCGGCGTTTACAGCATCGTTCTGCAAATGGACGGATACAAGCCCGTGCACCGGAATATCCGGGTGCAAAAAGGCAAAGTCAATAACATTGACGAGATCCTCGAAAAACAATAACCATGTCATATGGCCCGCCTGATCATCTCTTCTCCTGACGGGAAAAATGGGATACTGGAACTCAATAAGCCTGTCATCACGGTGGGCCGGGGCAATGCCAACGATCTTGTTCTGAACGATTCCAGCGTCAGCCGCTTCCATGCGGTGATCAAGCTGAGGGCCAATTCCATTTTTGTCGCCGATCGCGGCAGCACCAACGGCATCGTTCTCAACGACCAGAAAATCAACAAGGAAACCGAGCTTAAAGACGGCGATGTTGCGCTGGTCGGACTCTACCAGCTGCGCCTGGAAAACGTAGACGAGAAGGGCATTCAAGTCCGACGGGGCGAATGGCCCTCAACCCTGAACAACCTCATGCGCGACCGCCCCGAACAGACCGCGTTACCGCGCAGCAGTGACAAGCCAAGCAGCCAGTTCACCGATCTGGCGGGCCGGGTAAAGAAGCTGGAGCGGGAAAACTATCTGCTTACGGTCTTGTACGAGGCCGGCAAGGCCCTGAATGCAAAGCTGGCCCTGGAGGACATCTGCGAGCAGGTAATCTCCCTGGCGTGCCTGATTGAGGGGGTGGAGCGCGGCTTCGTCATGTTGTTCGACGAACGGGGAGAAGTGATGCGGCAGAGTGAGGTGCGCTATCGCAATCCGGAAAGCTCGGAGACCAAGCCGCAGATCATCCTGAGCAGGAGCGTGGTAGAGCTTATCCGCAAGGAAAGGCAGCCGATCCTGATTGAGGACGTGAACGCCGACGAGCGTTTCAGCGGGAGCGAGAGTCTTAAGATTTCCGGACTCCGCTCCGCCATGTGCGCTCCACTGGTGGGAAAAGACCGGCTATTTGGGATCCTTTACGTGGACAATCTGGAAAAGGCCTCGGCATTTACCCAGGAAGAGCTGAACGTTTTTGCGCTGGTAGCGGCCCAGGCAGGCGCCGCCATCGACAACGCGGTGGCCCACGAAAAGATTGCCCAGCAGTCAGTACAGCGCTCGGCCCTGGAACGTTTTCTCTCTCCTGAAGTGGTGGAGATGGTGGTGGCCAATCCGGACATCCGGCTGGGCGGCGTGAATCAGGAAGTGACGGTAATGTTTGCGGACATTCGCGGCTTTACTACCATGAGCGAAGCGATGGAACCGGGCCGTGTGGTGGAAATCCTGAATGAATATTTCACGCGCGTTACCGACGTAATTTTTGACAATGGCGGGACGCTGGACAAATACATTGGCGATGCCGTAATGGCTGTCTTCGGAGCGCCGATTTCCAAGGGCAACGACGCCGCGGCCGCGGTAAATTCAGCGATCCAGATCCAGCGCCTTTTGATTGAATTGAACCGTGACGCTGCGGCGCGAGAGTGGCCGGAGCTGCGCGTGGGGATCGGGATCAATACAGGGAACGCCATCGCGGGCAACATTGGATCGCCACGCCGGCTGGACTATACGGTGGTGGGCGACGCCGTGAATACGGCGCAACGGCTGATGACAAACGCCGCTGGCGGGCAGATTTTGATTTCGGAATCCACGGCAAAAAAGCTGGGCAAAACGGGGAAGACGATTGACTTAGAGCGGCTGCCGGAGCTGAAAGTAAAAGGCCGCAGCGAGGCCGTTCCGGTCTTCAGGGTGAACTGGGTGGAGGACGCGGCCGAGACGGTGGTCCTGCCAAAGAAAAAGCGCCCCGCCAGGAGCGCTTCAAAGTCCCGCAAAGTTTCTACTTAGGTGTTGCTGTGGCAGTAGCGCCTTTCTTACCTTTAGTGCTTGTAGAACCCGCAACATGGTGAGCAATGATCTTGTCTTTGATCTGATCGTAGGTGGCCTGGGGAACGATCTTCTTGGTCACGAGATCGCGCTTGGTGTTGTAAGGGCGGCCATCAATGATCTTCTGGCTGTACGCGTCACCGATGCCGGGAAGCGCCGCGAGCTCTTCCTTGCTGGCAGCATTGATATCGATCAGGTCAGCCTTTTTGGTCTTCTTTGTGGAGCTGTCACTTGAGGCCGTCTTCTTTGTTGCGGTCGCGCCGCCGGCAGCAGCGCCGCCCTGAGGGAACGCCGCGGTGGCAAAGAGCGAGAACATAAAAAGTACTGCCAGGGTCCGGGAACATTTCTGGAACATAGTCGAGCATCTCCTTCATAGCAAAAGTACTGCATCTCTAATTAACGTCAAGAGATACAGAGTCTAGGGTGCAGAAGGCCGGTCTGTCAAAAAAAGGTTTATGCGGGCTTGCGGCCGGTATCTTTTTTCCCTTCCCATGCGCGCTTTGGGCGCTGCGATTCGGGAAGGTCGCGGTTTTCTACCCGATCATAGGTGTAGCGGTCGCTCACGGTGCCCAGTGACTCGTTATAGAGGCTGGTGGCGCCGGTGGCTTCACGCAGTTCTTCAGAAAACTGATGGATGGCCTGGAGATGGTCAGAAGTGGCTGGAACTTCGGTCTTGGTGGTCTTGAGAAATTTCTGATATCCCTTGTCGACGAGCCGGGAGATTTCGCCGCCGATCTGGACACCGGGCTTGGCAAAAAGACGTACTCCGCCATCGTCAGCGCGCTCGATGGCCGCGGATACGCTCATTTTCTTGAGGAAGACACGGTTCTTTGTGCCGGGAGCTTCCAGGATGTCAAAACCGTGATCGCGAAGCCAATTGACGGCCTCTTCATACGTGCGTTTCTCTGTCGTGATTGCCATTAGACCACCTGACGCCGATTCGATTCGAACCTCAAACGCGCTGTTGCCCCACAAAGCAAGGGAACCGATAATGTCGCACATCCGGAGCGATTCCAGCAACATTACTGTTGTGCAGAGAAGCACCCCCTACCTGCGGTCAAGCGTTTGCCCTCAAGCAAATGCAAGCTGTCCCAACAGAATGGTTGGCCGCCAGATGGAACCATCGTGAAGAGCGGACGATATCTTTCCGGCAATTCCAATCCAGAACTCAGTAATGTTACTTATTTGACCTATATCAACATCAATTTAAGTTGATCTTAGGCAGCAAGCGATGAATACTTACGGGCGCTAGCCCAAAGTACTCTGTCACACGGAGGGCCAAAAAAGGAATGAAAGTTTTTCTAGTTCGCTTCTACATCATGTTGGCCCTGGCGGGCGGTTGCATGGCACAGCTATTCTCTTTGCTGCCGAAACTTACGTTGCTCCTGCTCTGTCTAATGAGTCCCGTGCTTTTGCATGCCGAAACCATCTCCGGCACAGTTCTTGATCCCTCGGGCGCTGTCATTGTCGGCGCGCGCATTGAGATTAGTGGCGGAGAACTTTCTCAGCCGATCATATTTTCTTCTGATGCGCGAGGCAGGTTCGTGTCCCCGGACCTGAAGCCCGGTAACTATTCATTACGCGTGACACGGGAAGGTTTTGAGCCACTGGTAAAGACAGTGGATCTGCATGGAACGGCAGAACTGGAGCTCAAGCTGGCGATCGCCAAGCAACGTGAGGAAGTTACCGTTTCGGGCAAAGGCCGCGCTTACGCCAATACCGATCCCATTTACCGGCAGCTACGGAATATTGGCCTGGGCGAGACTTTCCGTTTCGACGATTTCACGGTCGAACTGGATGTTGCGACGTTTCATTTCCAGAAGGGTACGCTAACGGTGTTGAATCCTGTGAACGGAGTGGTAACCGGCGCGATCTACATTGGCGATGGCCATGTGAACGTGAAGCCCGCCACTGTGCTCGACGCTGCCGAACTTAAACGGCGGTCAGGCGGGGCGCAGGTTGACGAGGACTTCAGCGAGATAGTTTTCCGCTTCACGGGAGATGAGCAGAAGAAGTTCGCTCCCGGCATGAAGGAGAAGGTCGAAACTCCAGGTGAGGCGGTCAGCGCCTTCGATCATTGGAAGGAGAAGGTGCGGAAAACGCGCGAGGTGGCGCAGGGTTTTACCGAGTACCTGCTGCATGGCGAAACCATGGACAATGTTGACGCCGACCTTCTGGCAGCCGTCTACAATCCGGGCCATCCGCCATTCGTGAATGCCTATATCCACGGCAGAAAACGCAAGGACATGCGTTTTTTCATGCGGACGCGGGTTGGCGCGTTGCCGCAGCTTGATTCACCGGAGGAAGTAGCGCTGATCAACTACGATCAAGGAGCCATGGACGACGGCGTCTGGTACCTGGCCCATTTGCAGTCTGAATATGCGGAGCGCCGCGCCAGTTCCTCCGAGGACCGCCGGCTTTTTGCCACGCGCGGATACAAGATCGAGACGATCGTTTCCAGGAACGATCATCTCTTCTCCACCGCAACCATTTCGTTTGAGCCGCTGCTTGCCGGCGAGAGAGTGCTCAAATTCGGGCTGTTGCCCAACCTGCGCGTCTCCCGCGTGCTGAACCAGGAGTCAGAGGACATCTATTACGTCCAGGAGAGCCGGAAAGAAGACGGCTCGTTTTACGTGATTTTGCCTCAGGCTCCGGAAATAGGAAAGCAGTACTCCATTACCGTTCAATATGAAGGCGACAAGGTTCTGGACTCGGCCGGCGACGGCAGCTATTACGTGCGGGCTCGGACATCGTGGTATCCGAACCTGAATGGATTTGGCGAACACGCGCTGTATGACCTGACCTTCAAAGTTCCGAAGAAGTACAAGATTATCAGCGTGGGCAAGCTGAAGGACGAGTCGGTCGAGCAGGATTACGCAGTCACTCACTGGGTGACGCCTGTACCGGTTGCAGTGGCGGGATTCAATATTGGCAACTACCAAAAGCTGGAGCTGGCGGACGAAAAGACGGGCTTCAAGATTTCCGGCTATTACCTGACCGAGCTGCCGGACAACCTGAGCCACTACAGCATACTTAAGACCATGGCGCCGAAGAGCATGACCAAGTATGCGATGGAGCAGACCCGGGCGCAGCTGCAGCTCTGCAGTTTCTTCTTCGGCAAGATTCCGTATGACGAGATCTCCATCACCGAGCAGCCGGACTTCAACTTTGGCCAGTCCTGGCCCAACCTGGTCTACCTGCCGATCTCGGCGTATACGGATTCAACCCAGCGCTGGATGATGTTCGGCACCATCAACAGCAAATTCAGCGGCTTCGTGCAGGAGGTAACGCCGCACGAGGTGGCGCACCAATGGTGGGGCCATGCCGTGGGCTGGGCATCGTACCATGACCAGTGGCTGTCAGAAGGCTTTGCCGAATTTTCCGCAGGGCTGTTTCTGCAACAGGCCATGGCCGGCGACTGGCGCAAGGATTACGTTGAATTCTGGGACCGACTGCAGAAACGCATTGTGGAAAAAAACAATTTCGGCATCGCTCCCAACGATGCAGGCCCGCTCTGGATGGGATTGCGCCTGATCTCGCCGCGCACGGCGAACGCTTACCAGAACGTCACCTATCCTAAAGGGGCGTACGTTCTGCAAATGCTCCGTTCCATCATGTATAGCCCGCAAGATGGGGACAAGCCGTTCATCGCCATGATGCATGATTTCGTCGAGAGCCATGGCGACAAGCCGGCCTCTACCGAATCATTCAAAGCCGTTGTCCAGAAGCACATGTCGAAGACCATGGACATCGCGGGCAACGGGCGTATCGACTGGTTCTTCAACGAGTGGGTTTACGGAACGGAGATACCGAAGTACCACTTTGACTATCAGCTCGCTCCTGCTGCGGGCGGGAAAGTGAATCTGCACATGACCGTCACCCAGAGCGAGGTAGATGACCAGTTTCTGATGCTCGTTCCCGTTTTCGCCGACTTTGGCAAGGGCATGGTGCGCATCGGCCAGCTCGGGATGAAGGGGAATTCCAGCCGCAGCGTGGATGTGCCTTTACCCATGCAGCCGAAAAAAGTCGCCTTGAATGCATACAAGGACATTCTGGAGCGGTAAGAGAAGACACTCAGCGCGCCACCGCGTTCGGCTGACGCCTCGCTCACGCCGGGAAAATGGATAGAGCATATCCTTCGACTCGCTTCGCTCTGCTCGGGACTTCGCCTGCGGACTCTCACCCCAACCCGCGAAAACCCCCGCGTGCCGGGACTTCGAGGCTCGGACGCCCGCAAGAGCTCAAGAATAAAACCGGCGCCTATTCTCCCCCGAGATTTTCAGCGCCGGCTTTAAAGGTCTCCCGAAACCGGGAGAACCAGGCCGCTCATCTACTTCCGGCCAACTTGTTCGCAGAGCAGGGGTTGGTGCGAGAGGTCCCTAATGCGAGAACCTTGCCATGACCAAGATGCCCTGCGGCCTTGAGGACGGTCAACACGAAAGCAGGACGCGGTATTTACTTAGTCGATAACGAACAAGGTGGCATCGATTGTGCTCAAGCTGATGTATACTGTGCCGAACTTGAATTATTGCGGGGCTTTTTAAATATTTTTCTAATCCTCGCAGGTCAGGAAAGCTGCTGGGGGCGGCTACTTAATTGGGGGTTCGCGGAACACCATAGTTTTTACCTTGACCAGCAGCAGCCCCGGTCGGGAGGGTCCATATGGACCTTGGGATTATTCGTCTTGTTTTCATTCTTGTTGTAGTCATCGCTTGTTATCACCTGAGACCATTCGGATTGGCCAATCTTCCCGGCTGGAAATCGGCTTGGGCATCAGCGGGCGCCGGCATTCTCATCGGATTGGCGGTAGTGTGGTTTGAAGCGCGCCTGCGCGTGGTGAGCCTGAAGCGGCTGATCGGGGCCGTCATCGGCAGCATCCTGGGGATCCTAGGCGCTTACCTCTTCGGCGTGGTGATCAAGAACAGCATTACCCATTCGGAAACCCAGCGGTTCCTGATGTTGATGGTGATGCTGCTGATGTCCTACGTCGGGTTGATCGTGGGAGCCAACAAAGGCGACCTGCTGAACCTGGCCGCGCTGGGCGGAATCTTTGGCGCGGAAAAACAGGGACGCAAGAGCTTTAAGATCCTGGACACCAGCGTAATCATCGATGGACGCATCGCCGATATTGCCGATACCGGTTTCCTGGACGGCGTGGTGGTGATTCCGCAGTTTGTTCTGCGCGAACTGCAATTGGTGGCCGATTCGGCCGATTCCCTCAAACGCAATCGCGGACGCCGCGGCCTGGACATTCTGCAGCGCATACAAAAAATCGTGACTGTAAGCGTTCAGATTGTAGAGGACGATTTTCCCACGGTCCGCGAAGTTGACCTGAAGCTGATTGAGCTGGCAAAAGTGTACGAGGGAAAAATCATCACCAACGATTTCAACCTCAACAAAGTTGCGCAGCTCCAGGGCGTGGAAGTTTTGAACATCAACGAACTGGCCAACGCGCTGAAACCAATTGTGCTGCCGGGCGAAACCATGCGCGTCTTCATCCTGAAGGAAGGCAAAGAATACAACCAGGGCGTGGCCTATTTAGACGACGGAACCATGGTGGTGGTGGATAACGCCCGCAAGCTGATTGGCAAAAATGTGGACATCGCCGTAACTTCTGTGCTGCAAACTACGGCCGGCAAGATGATCTTTGGCAAGTTTGATGAGCGGTCGCGCATCGGCGAGCGAATCGAGCCCAGAGCGGAGGGCGGCAAACCGGAGCTGCGGAAGTCGCAGCCGATCATCGTGGAATCGACGCCGCATTCGCAATCGGAATGAGTTCGAAAGACGTCAAGACCGCACGACGGTTCCGCTAGAAACACTCATCCGGCCCCGGCTTTGTCCGTGGTCCATGGCCGAATGCGAAGTAGTGATCCGCCAACAGCTCGCATACAATGTAACCAAGTTTTGTAGTTTTGTAGCTGCTCGCGAGAGGAGATAGGGGCTCGCTCGCGAAGGCCTGCCGTGGTCTTGACGATGTCATCCAAAACCAAACGTCGTGCTCTGGCGGCCATCCTGTTTGGCTCTGTCATGACCTGGACTGTGCCGGGGAAAAGCTTGGCGCAGGCTTCAGCGCTTTCTCCGGGCCAACTCCAGGTCACCGTGACGGACCAGAACGGCCAGCCGCTGGCGCTGGTGATCGTGCTGGTACAGCAGAACGACAAGACCGTTGCCCAGGAGCGGACTACGCCTTCCGGCAGCGCCCTTCTGCGGCAGCTTGCCCCGGGAGCCTACAAGGTGCTGGTGGAAAAACAGGGTTTCTATACCACCGCCGTGGCCAAGCTGGAGATTGTTGCGGGACAACAAGTACCCCTGGAAGTGCGATTGCAGCCGGTGCGCGAATACAAAGAAGAAATAGAAGTAACAGCCCAGCCGTCGCCGATTGATCCACAGGAAACCAGCGCCGCCCAGGCGATCACCGCCAGCGATATTTCGAATATTCCATATCCCACGACGCGCGATTATCGCAACGTACTGCCGTACATTCCTGGCGTTGTGGGAGATAGCGGGCAAATTCACATCGCCGGGGCGAGCACGCAGGAGATACAGGATTATCTGGACGGTTTTGAGGTGAGCCAACCGGCATCGGGAGCGCTTTCAGTGCGCGTGAACCCGGATTCACTGCACAAAATTGACGTGCGCAGTAGCCGGTATACGGCGCAGTTCGGCAAAGGCTCCGGCGGATTGGTGGATCTGCAGGTGCAGGACGGAGACAATCGTTTCCGCGAGAATTTCACTGACTTCATTCCGACATTCCAGAACGTGAAGGGCTTCCATCTTAATAATTGGACGCCGCGGGGCTACTTATCCGGACCGCTGGTGCGCGATAAATTGTGGTTTGACATTTCTCACGAAGGAGAAGTGGATAACAACATCATCAAGGAACTTCCTGCGGGCGCGGACACGAACCACCTGTGGAGGATCGCGGACCTGGGAAGGCTGCGCATGAATCTGACGCCGGGAAACGTGCTGACCGCCAATGCGGTGCTGAACCTTCAGGATTCACAAAACTCGGGAATCTCAGCCTTCGATCCGGTCTCTGTGTCATTGCACAATCACAATTATCTTTATCTACTGGGATTGAAAGACCAGATCACGATTGCGCGGGACACGCTATTGGAATTTGGCGGCGCTTTTCATCGCAACAAGTCCTTATCTCTGCCGCAGGGAGACCTGCCTTACGTTCTGGGACCGGACAGCCGCTCCGGAAATTATTTTGTGACTAACCAGAATATTTCCACGCGCACACAGGTTTTTGCCAACCTGTATCTGCGACCGTGGAAGCTGGCTGGCACGCACCAATTCACCGTCGGCGGACGCACCGACCGCGTTCTCTACCATGCGCTGATCAATCGCGGGGCCGTGCAGTTCGAGGATGTGAACTTCGCGCTGGTACGGCAAGTCACTTTCGCAAACACTCCGGGCTTCAGCCTGAACACGCTGGAATCGAGCGCCTACCTGCAGGACCGCTGGAGCCCCACGGCACGCGTGATCATTGAACCAGGAGCACGCTGGGACCGAGACACTTTCCTGGGGCGGGACATGTTTTCGCCCCGGATTGCCGGCACCGTGCTTGTAAGCAGCGCCAGCGAAACCAAGATCAGCGCCGGCATTGGCATTTACTATGATCGAACGAACCTTGTGCAGGCCAGCAATGGCGCGCAGGGCTCCAGGACTGACGAGTTTTTCTCTCCAATCGCCGCGACATTCCAGGCTTCCTTCACCGTGGACCCGCGACTGCTGGCGATGCCGCGGTATAAGAACTGGAGCGTGGCGATTGAACGGCGGCTGCCGGCCAAGGTATACGCGCGGCTGGAATATCTGAGCCGGCACGGCACTCATGGATGGGATTATGAGGCCCAACCGGGTGGCGACTTCCTGCTGCTGAGCAACAAGCAAGACCGCTACGACGCGGCCCAGCTTACGTTGCGCAAAGAGTTGAAGCGCGGCTATCCGATGGTGGTGAGTTATACGCGCTCCCGCGCCACATCAAACGAGACGGTGGATTTTGCCATTGACGCGCTGCTGCTGGGAAACCAGGCAGGCGGAGCGCTGCCGTGGGATTCCCCGAACCAGTTGTTGACGTGGGGAACCTATCCGCTGCCGTGGCGGCTCAAGAAGTTCGATCTGGCGTGGTCCAGCATCTGGCGTTCCGGCTTTACGTTCAACACGGTTGACCAGTTTGGCCGGATTGTTTCCGGTCCCGGACAATTCCGGTTTCCGGATTTCGCTACCGTGAACCTGACAGTGGAGCGGAAGTTCACTTTTCGCGGCTATCGCTGGGCGGCCCGCATTGGCATTGACAATGTCATGAACCGCGAAAATCCCACGGTGGTTGACAACATCGTAGGTACGCCCGGCTTTCTTAGCTTTTTTGGCACGGACCACCGCACGCTCAACGGACGCATAAGGTTTTTGGGCAAGAAGTGAGCGGGATTGCCAAATACGCGATTGCCAAAATAGGCGATTGCCAAAGATTGCCGAAATTGAAAGAACAGACGTTTGAAACTTCTTTTGGGAGGAGCAGGCGGATTCGGGGCCTTCGAGAGAATTCCCTGACACTGCATGGCAAAGGACACTACCCCGGGATCCTTCGACTTTACCTCGCTTCTATTCGTCGCGAGGTGCCGCTCAGGACGACAGATTAAGGCGGTCACGTCTTCGCGATCCACGCCTTAACGATTGCATTTTGATGATCACGTCATAGATAAGAAAATCGCGTATAGAAATTTGTGGATAAAAAATCGCGGCAGTTATGACACCTTGAATTCCGGTTCGGGCGTGGCTTCCAGCAGGGTACGCGTGTAGTCGTGCTGGGGGCGCGAGGTGATTTCTTCGGCGGGACCAACTTCGACGATCTCTCCGCGGCGCATCACGGCGATGCGATCACTCAGATAGCGGACTACCGGCATGGAATGCGAAATAAAGAGATAAGTGAGACCGAAGTCGCGCTGAAGTTTCTTGAGCAGGTTCACGATCTGGGCGCCGACACTGACGTCGAGCGCGGACACGGGCTCGTCACAGACCACGAATTTGGGCCGCAGGATCAGGGCGCGGGCAATCCCGATACGCTGGCGCTGTCCGCCGGAAAATTCATGAGGATAGCGGCGGAGGGCGGATTCGTCGAGTCCGACGGCGCGCATGATTTCGATGGCGGATTGATGCAAGTTGGCGGATTTGGTTGAAGCGGCAGTTGATTGGCCGCTGCTTGTAGCGGTTGCGCCGTGAATGAGCAGCGGCTCGGTCACGATCTCCTCGATGCGCATGCGCGGGTTGAGCGAGGCAAAGGGGTCCTGAAAGATGATCTGCATATCGCGACGGAGGCGGCGGAGTTCGCCTGAGCCGGCCTGGAGCACGTCCTGGCCGCTGAAGGTGATAGCGCCGGAAGTGGGCTCGATAAGGCGAAGGATCATGCGTCCCAGGGTGGTCTTGCCACAGCCGGATTCGCCGACCAGGCCGAGCGTTTCACCCTGATTGATGTCGAGCGAGACGCCGCTTACCGCACGGACTTCACGCTTCGTTTTGCCGAAAACGCCTTCGTCAGTCTGGTAGACCTTGACGAGGTTAAGGATGGAGAGCAGGGGCATGGGATGAATATAAAGCAAGAAGCGCTTGCGGCCGACTTCAGGGAAAGAGCCTAGTGCGGTGAGATGATCTGAAGCGGCAATCCGCCACCACTTCAGGAAGAGATGCCGTCTGCGGTTTGCGCAATATGGTCTCGCCGTCGGTTGGAAATTCTCTGCCATAAGGAATCAAGTCCCAGGGCAATCAAGATGCCGTAAAGCGGAAGGATCGGTATACGAAAGCGGGCAAATGTTTCCGCGCCGGAAGAAATGACGACAAAGTAGCCGATGACAAGAGTGGCCAGCCAGAAGAAGGCCCGATTGCGGTTCCAGCATTGCTTCAATCCGAATGCAGCAAAACCGAGACAGGGCACAGTGTAGAGAAGAAGTAGCTTGGCGGCCAAAGCAAAATTCAGGCCAGTCATTCCAGCCAGGCTGGCGGGGCTTCCCGTGAGCATCATCATTCCAGCCCCACGAAGAGCGAGTTTGATATAAGCAAACGGATGGCGCAAAAGGATCCTTACACCAACTTTTGAGTAGTAAGCTGACCTGATCGGAATGCTGATTTGTGCGCAATCCACCCCGTGAAGCCGCTCCAGATCATGGCATGTCTGGGCTGCAAGTTCCGCCTGGCGCTTGTCCAGGCTGGCGTAAAAATCACCTGGATCATTGATGGCAAGAACCCCAGCCGCGCGATATAGGATCATGCTGTATCCAGAAATTGAACTCACACCGAAGTAGCCGGCCTTAAGATCATTGCGAACCGCCCAGAGGAGAGGAAGACAAAGAAACGCGACGCAAAAAGCGGCCGCAGCGCGCCATTCCCGGCGGACCATGACAAGGTAAATCGTCACGGGCACAAACAGAAAGATGCTGACCGGCCTTATCAGTACCGTGGCGCCGCAAATCAGGCCTGCTGCCAGGCAGCGAATGATGCGCTCAGTCAATTTCATGGACTTGGTCCAGAGCAGTTTCAGGGCAATTCCCAGGGCCAGAGTAAAAACAACTTCCGTCATAATGTTGTTCGCCGACCTCAAAAAAGGCAGGTCAAGAGAGAGCAGAACTCCTACCAAAACGGCCTGTCTTCTGCTCCGGCTTAACTGAAAAGCAAAGGCCGCGGTGGCGACAATGATCAACACGCGCAGCAGATGCTGAAAAAGAATCAGGTACTTGAGATCGAGATGGGCCCAGAGAAAAGGGAGTATGACGAGCGGATACCCTGGTGTCCGAAGGGTATCGGGATAGCCTTGTGCATCGGTGAATCCACGCCCAGCGAGCAAGTTAGAGGCGGGAGCTATGTACCCCGGGGAGTCGGGGTTATAAAAGTCGTTGAAGTGCGCAAAGTAGAGGGCACTGGTAAGGCAGGCCAGAACGGTAATCAAGGCAAGAATCCCAGCAATGCCTTGCCTGCCGGATGATCCGGGACGAGCAGACAGGGAAGAATTCAAACCTGGATTAGGGGCAGGCTGAGATTTCCTTGAGTCGGCCATTGATCGCAGATCTTCCTTTCAGGTCGGCTTTAGTTTCATTTCTTGACGCCAATAGCAATCAATGAGATCGAAGGCCACGGAAGCCCCCGGTCAATCCTGCGCCAGAGCCAGACAAAGCGATCAAAGAGACGCATTTGCCGGCGGCCAAGATTCGTTCGTCTAAAGACCTTTCCACTGATATACCAGGCAGGGCGTGAAATGCGATTGAACATGATTACCTGCTCGACCTGGAACCCGGTTTGTTCCATCCTGTTGCGCAGCTCGGGCTCAGAATACCGGCGGTAATGTCCCAGAGCGGCATCAAGCGTGCCAAAAATCTCCTGTCCGTGCGGCACCAACACAATCGCTCGTCCTCCGGAACAAAGAGCTGAATGGATATTGCGCAGTCCGGCAAGATCATCCTCAATATGCTCCAGAACATTCAGACAAACGACGGAATCGATTTGCCCGGTAAATTCTTTGAAGTTTTCAGCCCGGCTGAGATCCGCAAACCGGATCTGCACGTTAGGGCGGTGCTGAAAGCGTGAGGCTAGACGCGCCAGATGCTCTGGATCAATATCCGTCACGACATAACGGTTGGTTCGCGGCACCAGACAGCGCGTAAGGTTGCCAATACCCGCGCCAATCTCCATGACCGAGTCACCAACGAACGGACGAATCGTATCAGCCATCCATTGATTAAAACGCGGCGCGGCAGCAAGCGCTTCGAGGGTTTCCGGGCCAGAATTCTTGTAGATGTCGCGAGTGAGACCGGTTTTCAGGATGACATAAAAGGCCTGCAGGGCGTCCTTGAACCCAATCTTTTTCCCTTCCTCGTAGGTACGGCCGTGATAGGTAATCGGCGTTTCATAGATGCGCGCCTGGCGCTGAGCCAGTTTAATGGTTATCTCCGGCTCAATACCAAAGCGATCGCTGCGAATGGGAATGCTTTGAATCAGCGTGGTGCGGAACGCTTTGTAGCAGGTCTCCATATCTGTGAGGTTCACGTCGGCAAAAACATTGCACAGCGTTGTGAGCATGCGATTGCCAATGGAGTGCCAGAAATAAAGGACGCGCCGCTCACCCGCGGCCATAAAGCGCGAACCATAGACCGCATCCGCAGCGCCCTCCAGCAGTGGTTTCAAAACGTTTATATATTCGCGAGGATCGTATTCCAGGTCAGAATCCTGGATGATACAAAACTCCCCCGTGGCGTGTTCGACCGCAGTGCGGATAGCCGCGCCTTTGCCCTGATTTCGGCTGTGCCGAACCAGGCGTACGATCCCGGGATAACGTTGTGAAAATTGCTCCGCGATTTCCAGTGAGCCATCATTCGAAGCGTCATCTACCACGATCAACTCGCGTTCCATGCCTTGAGGCAGCGGCGCGTTCAGCACTCGCGTGAGCAGCTCACCGATGAATTCTTCCTCGTTGTACAGAGGGATAAGAATTGACAGAAGACTGGGCGTGGCCAACTCAGTACGCACAGCCGGGCCGTGGCGTTCTGATGGAGTTACGGGGATGGTGAGATCCTGGCTCAAGCGATTCTGGCTGGAATCATAACATCCGCTACCTATCCCCACATCTGTGCTCACAAAAACGAAATGCTTCCGCAGACTTGCTTTGTCAAGATGTCCCTTTTCCTGCTTTGTGATGGAAGGAAAGTGCTCTAGTTCTGTGGCCGCATGGAAAAAGGAATCTTGAGTGGTACTTGGCGGGCAAGGAAGAAGAGAGTAATAGAGGGATTGGCGACCTCTGCGCAAAATTCCGAGATGCATCTTTCCACAGAAGACCGGGAGCAGTTG
>DASXCL010000132.1:0-4658 GCA_036491195.1 Candidatus Angelobacter sp. | reverse complement strand
CAGACAAAGCAAAGTGATCACATGTTTCATCTCTATATTGTACTTAGAAGCGGCGGAGCCCCGTTCCGGCTGCTCGGGGCTTCATCCAGCCAGCACTGCTCCACCGTTGACGTTGAACACCTCGCCAGTGACGAAGCCAGCCCAGGGCGTGCACAGGAACAAGATCGGCCCGGCGATCTCATCGGGCGTACCGACGCGGCCCATGGGTATGGTGGCCAGCACCTCGGCGGCGGTAGCGGGATCGTCAAGCGCAGGCTTGGACATATCGGTATCCACCCAGCCGGGCGCGACGCAGTTCACATAAATGTGGTCGGGAGCGAGTTCCGTCGAGAGTCCCTTGACCATGCTGATCACGGCGCCTTTGGTGGCCGCGTAGTCGCAGTGGAAAGCTTCGCCGCGTTGTCCTGCAGTAGAGCTGATGAGCACAATGTGGCCGGTAGATTTCGCGCCGGCGCTTTTCTTGATTGCCGCAACTGAGTGCTTGACCAGACCGAATACGGAGTCAAGGTTGACGGAAACCGTGTTGCTCCACTGTTCATCGGGCGTGCTTTCAACGGGAGCGTCTGCCGGTGGCCAGACGCCATGGTTGGCGACGAGTATATCGAGGCGGCCGAAGCGACGTATGCATTCGGCGACCAATGCCTGGGCGGGCGCAATCCCATTCAGGCTGCAAGCCATTGCGGCGCAATTGTCAGCGCCGCATTCGCGAACCAGGCGTTCGGCCGCTGCTTTGGACTTTTCATAGTTGAAGAAAACGCGGGCCCCCGCCTGCACGAATAAGCGGACGGCCGCGGCGCCAATTCCACGCGAGCCGCCGGTGATCAACGCGACTTTACCTTCGAGAGAGAGAGAAACGGGCATGGCTGAATCAGTGTCAGCCCTTCAAAGCGGTTTGGCAAATTGAGGACTTGGAATGCGAGTTTGACTTACGCTAGCTGAGACCGGGCAGACTGCGCTCCGTTTTGAGCTCTCTGGCGAGCACGCGCACCAGCATGCCGTCATATTTGGTGCCGCTGGATTTTTCAAGTTCGGCAAGGGCCTGTTCGCTGGTCTTGCCCGGCGCCAGTGTCCGGTCGCTGGTGAGGTTTACGTAGGCATCGGCGACGCCCAGGATCCGGGCCCAAATCGAGATGTCATCGCCCTTCAGGCCCAGGGGATATCCGCTGCCATCAACCCGCTCGTGATGGCATTCCACTGCTCGCTGCATGAGTTCGCTGTCAGGCACGCAGGCGACGATTTCGGCCCCCAGCCGGGGGTGCATTTTCACGTAATGAAATTCCTCTTCTGCGAGCGCGCTTTCCTTGTTCAGAATTTCCTCGGGAATCAGAATTTTTCCGACATCGTGTACTCGCCCGATGAATCCAAGGGAGCGAAGATCGTCCGCCGAAAGACCGAGCGCTCGTCCGATCATTTCCGCATATTGGGCAACCGCATCGCCATGTCCGGAAGAATTCTGTTCGCGCGATTCTGCCGCTCGCGCCAGGGCTTCGATGGACTCGCGGAGCAAGGGCAGATTTTTTTGCTCGTCACCGTAAGAAAGCTTGCGCAGCGTGGCGACCAGTTCATCAATCTGTTCAGGCCCGGTGCGTTCACGCTGCAGAAATCCTTCGACGTAACCCGATACTTGCTGGCGCTGCAGGGTGGAAGTCTGATCGGCGCCGTAATCTTCGGCGGTCGAAACGCGATCGCCTCCAGCCTTTTTCGAAACATACATGCCCGCGTCGGCTACGCGGATAATGTCTTCCGCTGAGAAACCATGCACCGGGAAAGTGGCCACGCCGAAGCTGCCGGTGATGTGGTGCTCGCTCAGCATGGGATCGGTGGCGACCCAGAGTCGCAGGCGCTCGGCCAATATTTGCGCCTGCTCGACGCTTGTTTCTGGCATCAGGATCACGAATTCATCGCCGCCGTAGCGTGCCACTACATTCGACTGCCGGCATTTCTGTTCCAGCAGGCGCCCCACGCGGGCCAGGACGAGATCGCCTTCCATGTGCCCGAAGGTGTCGTTCACTTCTTTGAACTTGTCGAGATCGACCAGCACCACCGAGAACGGGCGACCGGAACGGGACGCGCGTTTCCATTCGCCAGACAGAGCTTCCCAGAAGAATCGCCGCGTCTTGATGCTGGTAAGGCCGTCGGTGATCGACTGCTGCTGCAGCTTCTGGAACACGAATGAGTTGTGCAGCGCGGTGGCCAACAGGTCAGCCAGAGTGTTCATCACCAGACGGTCTTCAGGGGAGAAAGCGTTTTCCAAATCGCTTTCTACGTTAAGCACTCCGAGCAGCGACTCGCCATACGTAATGGGAATGCACAGCACGCTGCGTGCCGCCGGCAGCAGCCCCTGCGGCTGCGAGCCGTCGGACAAATGCACCAGGATAGCCTCGCCGGTGCGGGCCACGCGGCCGATAATTCCCGCAGTTACGGCAATCTTCTTTCCTTTTTCGTGCGCGGTGGTGCCGGCTTCGGCGCGAATCTCGATCTCTTTCGTGGCATAGTCCATAATGCCGATACCGATGTGATCGAAGCGGAAGTGCTTCTGAATGTGGCCCACGATTTCGGCCAGCATCTGTTCGGCATCGTCGCTCGAAATAGCGGTCTTGGAGACGCTGTTCAGAAACGCGAACTGGTGGGCGCGGCGTTGCTCAGCGGAGAACAGGCGCGCATTCTCAATGGCAACCGAAACCTGTCCCGCAGCCGTCTTCAAAACGTCAAGATCGCGCTGCTCAAATACATATTCGCGGGCTGTACTCATGGCCGCCATGATGCCGGTGGCTTTGCCGTTAACCAATATGGGTGCGCCACAAAAAGACTTGGCTGGGCGGCGGGGAATGAAACTCACGCCCAGACGCTCACGGGCACGATCGAGGTCGGAGCGAATCAGCAGCGGCTGACCCGTCCTGAGCATGTACTCGGTGAGACCGTTGCCTACTTTGCGCTGCCGCTTGGGCAGAAACTGCCCGTCTTCGACCTCGACGTGAAAGACGATGGAATCGCCTTCAAGAAATGCCACATAAAAATTGGAGGTGTCGAAAATCTGTCCGAGTTCTTTTTGCACTGAGCGCAGCACTTCCTGCTGGTCAAGACGTGAGCTGATCGCCTGACCAATCTGGGTAAGTAGTTGGTACTCTTTCGTGCGCCGCTGTGCGTCGTGCATGATCACGTAGTTCTCGAGGGTGAGGCCGATCTGCAGGGCCAGGCCGATCAGCAGGCGGAGGTTCGATGCTCCGAACAGGTGGCGCTCGGCGTGAGGAAAAATAATCACGCCGAAGTTGTGCTCACGGGTTTGCAGACTGACGGCGGTTACATTGCGGATGTTTTCGGCAGCCATCGACCGGCGGAACTGCTCGAAGCGTCCGCCTGGAAAAGCAGGAAGCGGTTCGGCCATATCGGGCAGGTCGCGGAACATGACGAATCCGCCGCGACGATACGCCAGCTCGCAGACGTATTCACCGGCGCCGCTGGCGTCAAGGTTAGCGGCGAACTCCGGCGAGAATCCGAGTTGGACCGACGGCAGCACCGCGCGCCAGCGTTCAGAGATGCAGATGACGGCCCGGCCGGTCGGCAGCGGGGCCACCAGCCGATCGAGAATGTTTTGCATGCTGGGCACAAGATCGCTGGCCGCAAGCAGGCGCATGGGATCAACGCCCAGCGTGGAGAATGCAAGCGCGTTCTCCTGCACCGCATTGCGTTCGTTTTCAAACAGCACCATGGCCATGGCAATTCCGAGCAGCAGTTGCGGCACCGGTCCCAATTGCCCGGCGACACCCAACATTTCCGCCAGACCAGGCTTGAATTGGCCGACCAGCATCAGCACCGACCAGAAGGCGAGAGAGACAAAAAGCAGATAGAAAGCCGGGGAACTTCTGCGCTGCGCCGCAAGATAAAAATGAAAGGAACTGTAGGCGAGGACAACAGCTACGCCAACACCCAGACGCAGGTGCAGATTAGACGAAGCTACGTGCCCGCCAATGAAAAAGTGAGCATCCCAAAACGCCAGGCCGGTGCAGACAATGGCCACAACCAGCTCATACCATCGAGGCCGAAAGGCTTGGCGACGCTCAACGCTGGTCAGCCGCCGGGTGAGCCGGGTGGACACCAGGATGCAAAAGGCCATCGCAACCAGCAGCAGCGAGGCCACAAACTCAACAGCCGGAAAAGTCCCCCAGGCCTGTGACCATGCGTCCAAGGCGAAGTGCAGCGCATAAGCTGCCCAGGCCAGTTGCCACGCGCGGAAGTATGGCTGCCTGCTCTGCTGGTAAAGATACGTGAATACCAGAAAAAGCAGGAGTGGCACCACTCCCGGCAGCAACATTGAACTCAGTGCGATGTTGTTCATGAGGCGTTGAAACCGTAGCCTCTCAGACTTCTAAATGGGGAAGAATGCAGTGTTTATCGTGGCATACGTTTTCGGCTAAAACAATACCCTTTAAAGTGACTAAAGGAATCTCGCGTCGTCTTTGACGCTTGCTTGACGCTGATTAGGGTGGGCCGTAACATCCAGATTGGTTACGCAGGAATGACCAGCCTCTCAGCTTCCCCATCTGATCTCCCAATCAAACCACGCGTACGGTTTGCCCCGTCTCCCACTGGCTATTTACACGTGGGCGGGGCCCGGACGGCATTATTTAACTGGCTTTTTGCCCGCCATTTTGAGGGGG
>DASXCL010000131.1:0-14382 GCA_036491195.1 Candidatus Angelobacter sp. | reverse complement strand
GCGTCCTTTGCGTCCTTTGCGGTGAAAATTTAGAAAGTAATAGGAACGAGAATTTGCCCTCACCGGGAACACTCCAACATTGGGTCGACCGCATACGCGCCGGCGACGTGCGCGCGCTGGCCCGCGCCATCAGCACCATTGAAGATAACCGTCCTGAATCGCGCGAGTTGCTGAAAGCTATCTTCAACTTCACCGGACGCGCCCGCGTGATCGGCATGACCGGCGCTCCCGGCGCAGGCAAGAGCACGCTGGTCGATCAGCTCGCCCGCGAGTATCGCAAACAGGAACGCACGGTCGGCATTCTTGCCGTCGATCCCACCAGCCCCTACACGGGCGGCGCGATCCTGGGTGACCGCATCCGCATGCAGTCCCACCATGCCGATCCTGGCATCTACATCCGCAGCATGGCTACGCGCGGCAACCTTGGCGGATTGGCCCGCGCCACCACTGACGCCGCAACGGTGCTTGACGCTGCGGGCAAAGACATTGTGCTGATTGAAACCGTCGGCGTGGGCCAGGATGAAATCGATATTGTGCGCCTGGCCGATGTCATCGTCGTGATCCTTGTGCCCGGCATGGGCGATGACGTGCAGACCATTAAGGCCGGAATTATGGAAATTGCCGACATTTTTGTCATTAACAAAAGCGACCGCGAAGGCGCCGACCGCGTGGAACGCGAGATCCGCTCCATGCAGTCGCTGGCGATACGCTCGGACAAATGGACCCCGCCAATCGTCAAGACCGTGGCGACCGATGGCCGCGGAATTCCCGAACTCGCGGCAGCCATCGTGAATTACGAACAGTTCCTCCAGCAGAAAGATCTGCTGCTGAAGAAGAAGATCTCAAGCTGGCGCGAGCGCCTGATTGAGATGCTGCGCGACTCGCTGCTGGAACGCTTATTGAGCGAACGCCTGCCGGAAGAGGAGATCGCGCGCCTTGCCGCCGACGTCGCTGAGCATAAGCGCGATCCGTATTCCCTGGTGGAGGAGATTGTGGGCAGCTTTGAAGGACCTGCTCACCACGGAGGCACGGAGGCGCGGAGATCTGGCGATTGAAGTTAGAATAATTCAAGGTTCACGATGTGCCGTCCCGAACCGAAGCCAGAACAAACGTCGAGGTCTTTTACATATCCCATGCGCAGGTGAGGGATCTGCTCTGCTGCAGCATCGCGGAAGCCTCTGACGCCGCGGAGCCGATTCCTCGCTACGCTTCGGAATGGCATTTTTTACGGAATAACTTTTTGGTTGCCCTTAAATAGATCGAAGGGCAAGGGCTAAGACCAAGAGCCGCAATCCAGAACTAGCGGCTAGAAGCCAGGAGCTGTTCATGCACACCATTGACCATCTCGGAATCGCTGTTAAGTCGCTGGCGCAGGCGCGCAAATTTTACGAGCAGCTTGGCCTGGAAGTCCTGAACGAAGAGACCGTGCCGCATGAGAAGGTCAGGGTGGCGATGATTCCGCTGGGTCAGGGCCGCATTGAGCTGCTGGAAGCCACGAGCCCTGATTCGGTAATCGCCAAGTTTGTGGAAAAACGCGGCGAGGGCTTGCACCATGTCGCCATTCACGTCCCCGATCTTACGCAGGCCGTGGAGAATCTCAAGAAGACCGGCACGCGCTTTGTGTCGGAGGAAATCAAGATCGGCGCCGGCGGACATCTTTATGTATTCGTCCATCCATCAAGCACCGGCGGCGTTCTGCTGGAGTTGGTGCAGGACATGCCGGAAGGGGTCTGAGGGATTGCCAAAATCGCCGGGGTTGCCAAAATTGACTAGTGTAAGAAGCGTGACCCAGAATAAATTTCGGCGATTTTGGCACTCTTGGCAATTCTGGCAATTTTCCGCAACTCCCAGCTCGCAGCCGTCTCGAAATTCAATGCCGCGCGATCACACTCCTCTTCAAAAAATAATCCACCAGCTCGCTGGAAGAGTTGTTCATCTCCACGTCAAACGCCTTGATCTTGGTGGTGAAGTAATTGAACATCATTACCGCTGGGATCGCGACGGTGAGGCCAGAGCCGTCGTGACCAGCGCCTCGGAAATGCCGCCGGCAACGGCGCTGATGCCGGTCGCATTCTGTCCTTGAATTTCGCGGAAGGCGTCGATAATGCCGATCACGGTGCCCAGCAGCCCGACGAACGGCGCTGTCGATCCGATGGTCGCCAGCCCGCTCAGGCCGCGCTCAAGTTCGGCATGGACGATTGCCGAAGCTCGATCCAGAGCGCGTTGGCTGGCTTCAATCTTGTCTCCCGGAATCTCTGCAGATTGCTCGTGGGCACGGAATTCCAGCAGGCCCGCGTTTACGACCTTGGCCAGATGGCTTTTCTTGTTGCGCTCGGCCACGCGGATAGCTTCATCCAGCTTGCCTTCGCGCAAGGCTCCGGCAACGATCGGAGCAAACTGGCGCGACTGCTTGCGCGCCGCCTGAAAGGCGAGCCAGCGGTCCATCATTACGCCAATCGACCACGCGGACATGCCGAGCAGGATGATGGCGATGCAGCGCGCGGGCCAGCCCATGTGCAGCCACATTTCCCACAGACTAAAGCGCGCGGTTGCGTCGTTGGACTGGAACAGCAAGAGCGCAGCCATTGGCATTTTTACAAACATGGAACTGGCAAGATGTGCGACAAGCATGGTTTGGGTTCCCTCCGCAGAAGTTCCGCCGAGCTTTGTTTCCTTGAGTTGCGGGACGGACGGCCTCTCTTACTTGCGCCGTAGGAATATTTGACACCGTGAGTACAGATTTTGCTCCGCGCCATGAGTTGTTTCGCTGTAGAATTTCGTCCACAACAGTAGGACACCGCAAAAGTCAAAATCTTTGTTTTCTCCCGACGGAGGGTGAAATGACCGCACGACACCTGTTCTACGGGCTCCGCTTCATGATTTGTTCTGTTCTGGCGACTCCTGTTTTTGCTTTGGCGCAGGGCACGCCGCTCAAGCAGGGACCGCTGACGGTGATGGTCCCGCCGGGCTGGGTCACGCAGACAAACGTCGGGCCGGTCAAGCTTTACTCGCCCGGTTCGACGCCGCAACAGTACTTGAGCGTGGAGTTTCTGCCTTCAGAACAGACCACGCAAGACGTGCGCGAGCGCCATGCCACGATCATGGGGAACCTGGCAGGCATCGTGCGGCGCGGTTCCGTGCCGCAAAACGGCGTAATCGGCAAGTTCATCTGGACACGACTCGAGCTACAACTCCCAACCGGCCAGAATGAAACGATGATCTGGTACAGCGCAAAAGCGGGTTCCACATACGTGGCAGTCGGCGTGGAAGCGACGCGCCCGGAACTGCTTGCCAGAAATCTTCGCGCCATAGAAACCATGTTGGCAAACGCGACCCTGAGCGGCGCAACCGCAGCGCCAGGCTCTTCAAATACGCTTGGCCCTGCCGGCAACGCATCCGCTTCAGCGACTGCCCTGAGTGGCGCTATGCTCGACGACTACGTGTACACCGTTCCGGCCGGCTGGATCACGCAGCGGTTTCCCGACGGCATCGTCCTCTCCTCGCCCTTTTCTTCCACCCAGGAAAAATGTTTTATCAACATGCTGTCAATGCGCCCCGCCGGTCCTGATCTCCTGCAAGACGCAAACAACGCATTTCGCGACGTGTGGCTGCATAATTATGTGCTGCGCAACCAGACACCGGCCGGCTTCGCCTTCCCCGAATCGATCATCCACGGCTCTTCAGGCCAGGGATGGGAGTATGTGATCGTAAGGCGAGGCATCGCTCCCCCCAACTCGCGGGAAAGCCGCCTCGGCTTTGTGATGGTGGCCAAGATCGGCAACCGCCTGGCCGTCATCTCCGGCCTCTCCAAAGATCCCCTGGTGAGCGCCTGCATGGGTGAGAACCTCGCATCCACTGTGTGGCCCAAGTTTTTCTACAGCCTCGGCTTCAAGAGCTGGCAGGCTGGAGATCAGACACCAGCGATGCGCAAGCGCCTGGCAGGAGAGTGGATCGCCGCCACCGCCACTGCCGGCGATATGATCACATTCGCCGGCAATGGCCGCTTTGCCAATGCCGCCGCTGCGCAGCAGTATCACCTCACCGCCAATGAATTGATCACCACCACGCAAGCCTATTTCGGGAATGGAAGCTACATCCTCCGCGGAAACGCGATCACACTCACGCAGGACGATAAGAGAACCGATCACGGCTTCTACCGCATCGAGCAGGAAAGCAAGGACGAAGGCCGCACCTGGGCCGATGTCTTCTATCTGATGCGGACCAGCACAATCGACGGGCAGGACTATGAGCTGCGCTTCAGCAAAAGATGAGCCGTAGGATGCTTTGACAGCGTGGGTCTGGGTTTTGCTCCCAGGCCGGCAACGAAGACTGCTTTGCGGTGTCTAATCCAAGCAGCAGGAAAAGTTAGGGACCGAGGTCTTCATGCTAAAAGTGTCATTTACTATGCTCGTCGTTTTTGTGATCTCAGGATTATCCGCATTCTGTCACTCTGGGAACAAGGACAAACCAGTTAAGAGCCCAACGCCATTGACCCTCGATGAGATAGCGATCTACCGAGCTATCTTGCAGCAAAACGCTCCGCAAGGACCGGAATACCTCAATGTCTCGGTGCGCACTTTCCCTCTCGATCCGGCTTCTAGTACGAGCGGCCTGTCAAATGCCAATTGTTTGAAAGGCATAGAACTCGAGAATCTTACTAACGTCTCGCATGCGTTCCACGAGCTGACCGCGGATGTTCTCAGTGGCAAGAACATGAAACTGGTCGACCCCGGCAAGCAGGCAAAAATCGTCCGTAATAACGATCCGAGCAAGACGATCCGCAAGGGGAGCTCTGTCCAAAGCTCTGTCCACAGCGCGTTTTCTACGGCACTGTTCTCGTTATCAGAAATCGCCTTTGATAAAGAGCGCCGCCATGCTGCCGTCAGCTATAGTTTTCGGTGTGGTTCCTTGTGCGGCCATGGCTATACCCTGATATTCGAGAAGGTCGGGAATGAATGGAAGAAAACAGATCGCATCTGCGGTGGTTGGATTTCCTAGGCAGAGGGGCCAGTTGACTTCTTGTAACCTCACTTTGCACTCGCACGCTGTTACATGATGCTTAGGTTTATTCTTGCTATAGGGTTCCCTCGCTCCGCTCGGGATTTCAGAAAAAGCGCATGCTCATTCTCGCCATCGACACCTCGGGCCAATCCGGCGGCATCACGCTGGCCGAAGCAGACGCAGGATCATTCCGCGTGATTGAGTCGGCGGCAATTGCCGGTGGAACGTTCTCCGCGCAGCTCATTCCCACACTGGCCGCTTTACTAAAGAACCACGGATACGGAGTGAAAGATATCGGCGGATTCGCTGCCGCGTCCGGGCCAGGATCGTTTACTGGACTGCGCGTGGGCCTGAGCGCGATCAAGGGTCTGGCGGAAACTTTGCACAAACCGATTGCAACAGTGTCCGTACTCGAGGCGCTGGCGTCGCTGGCGGACCGGCCGGGAAAGATTGCCGCGGCGATGGACGCCAGCCGAAAGGAAGTTTTTCTGGGCGTCTTTGAAAAATCTGATAGATCTTTGGCCATGCAACGCGAAGAATTGCTGACGCAGCAGGATTTTCTCGCCACGCTCGGCACAGAGCGCCCTGCGGCGATCATCACCAGCGACGCGGCCCTGGCGGAACTTGCTGCGGCTTCGCACTCCGCCGTTGTGGTGGTGACAGCGCCGGGCAGCGAGGCGATCGCGCGCATCGGCGCAAAGAAGTTACTGGCAGGCGAGACGGTTTCGGTGGAAGCGCTGGACGCTAACTATCTGCGCCGGTCGGACGCCGAAATCTTCTTTAAAGGAAACCGCTGAGCATGGCTGGCGAAAAGGTGGCGGGTGAGAAGATGGTGCGCGAGAGGCTAGTACGAGTGCGTCCGGCGGAGGCATCCGACCTGCCGCGGCTTGTGGAAATCGCGTCACACTCGGCCACCGCGGCGCAGTGGAACCAGACTGAATATCTCAAGTTGTTTGCGCCCGACCAGCCTGGAGTCGAGCCGCAAGTCGATTCCAAGAGCAATGCCCAAACCCAGCCCCGAACTGTCCTGGTAGTGGAACAGGATGGAAGCGTGGTAGGTTTCATCGTCGGCCGGCAGGTGGAAGACGAATGGGAGATTGAAAACATTGCGGTTACAGGAGCGGCACGCCGTTGCGGCCTGGGTTCACGGCTGGTAGGTGAGCTGCTGGACCACGTCCGCAGTCGGGGCGGGAAGACTGCGTTTCTGGAAGTGCGGGAGTCGAACCGGACAGCGCGGTCTCTTTATGAGAAATGGGCGTTTATTGAGGTGGGGCGGCGCAAATCGTACTATCAGGACCCAGCGGAGGATGCCCTGATTCTAAAATTTAATTTTCCATAAGACGGGCTTTTTGATTGAACCAGCCCTGACCGTGTGTTAACGTTCGATGAAGAACACGCAGGAGGTTCTTCAAGAATGGTGGATTCCGTTCGCGAACAGCTTCTTGCCAGCCACGAAGAGTTTCGTAGGCTGGCCCAGGAACATCACCAACACTGCCAGCGGCTTCACTCCCTGATCGAGAAAAGATACTTGACGGAAGATGAGAAGCTGGAAGAAGTGCGCATCAAGAAGGTAAAACTTCGGTTGAAAGACCAGATGCAGATGATCGAGCAGGAATATATCCGCTCGCACATGCAGGTCGCTTAACCGGGTTTTCGGGTTATCGGCCTCTCCCTGAGCGGGCTAGTTGCCCGGCGGGAGAGGCCTTGTTGCTTCCCGCCAATAGGCCAGTGCGGCCTTTTCTCTGCCGCTTCTCTAAGATCATTTTGCGGCTTTGCTATCTCTCCGTGCCGTGTGTATACTTGGCCCTCTATGGTATTTACCCTTGAGCCGCGGAAGATGACGCAGATGTGTAGCATCTGTTGCGCATGCGTGTCTTCTGGCGCCGGGGGCTAGTGCATTACTAACTTAAGTTAGAGCTAGTCGAAGAAATCAAAACCCATCCGCCAGATCAATGGCAGGTGGGTTTTTTGCTTTTTAGGCGCATTAACCACGAAGAGGAAGGCCCAGGATGCAAGTATCACAAGAGCTATGCAGAGAAGCAGCGCCTGGCATTGGACTGGGCGGAGAAGTGCTGCCCGCCGAACGTAGGCTAAGCCACCTGAAGATACTGGAAGCGGAAAGTATTTACATTTTGCGCGAAGCCGTGGCGGAGTTTGCGCGGCCCGTCATGCTTTATTCCATCGGCAAAGACTCTTCCGTGATGCTGCGGCTGACGCAGAAAGCATTTTATCCCGGCAAAATTCCCTTCCCGCTGCTGCACGTGGATACGAGCTACAAGTTCCCCGAAATGGTCGAATTTCGCGACCGGTATGCGCGGGAGATCGGCGCGGAACTGATCGTCCACCAGAACGGTGAAGCCCTGGCGGCCGGGGCCAATCCGTTTGCGCTGGGCACCCGGAAATGCTGCGGCCTGTTGAAGACCAAATCACTGCTGGATGCGCTCAGTGAAGGTGGATTCGACGCCGCATTCGGCGGGGCGCGACGGGATGAAGAGAAGTCGCGAGCCAAAGAAAGGATCTACTCTTTCCGCGATGCGCAGGGGCAATGGGACCCCAAGAACCAGCGCCCTGAATTGTGGAACATTTTCAACTCGCGCATCGACAAGGGAGAAAGCATACGGATCTTTCCGCTCTCGAATTGGACGGAACTGGACATCTGGCTCTACATCCACACGGAAAATATTCCGATTGTGCCGCTCTATTTTGCAAAAGAGCGCGAGGTGGTGATCCGCGGCGGTTCGATTGTAGTCATCTATTCCCCCAACCAGCTCTTGCCGGGTGAAAAAACACAGAGGATCAGTTGCCGCATGCGTTCCCTGGGCTGCATGCCGTGCACAGGAGCAATCAGCTCGTATGCCCGCACGGTCCCGGAAATCATTGAGGAGATGATTTCATTCCGGCGGTCTGAGCGCGAAAACCGTGTGATTGACCACGATGAAGAAGGCTCTATGGAGGCGAAGAAGAGGGAGGGCTACTTCTGATGGCGCATGCGGCCGAAAGCGGCGCGTTCGAGCTGTTCCTGAAGCAGAACCTGGGCAGGGACTTGTTGCGCTTTACCACGGCCGGCAGTGTCGATGACGGCAAGTCCACCCTGATCGGAAGGCTGTTGCACGATTCAAAAGCGGTATATGAAGACCAGCTTGCTTCCATCAAGAAAAGCCGCATCAACCGTTCCACGGGGCCGGTTGATTTTTCTTTGCTCACAGACGGACTGCGCGCGGAGCGGGAGCAGGGGATCACCATTGACGTGGGTTACCGGTATTTCGCAACCGCGAAACGGAAATTCATTATTGCCGACACGCCCGGCCATGAACAGTACACGCGCAACATGGCCACTGGAGCTTCTACCGCAGACCTGGCTGTAATTCTGGTGGATGGCGCCAAGGGCCTGTTGCCGCAGACGCGGCGGCACGCTTATATCTCCTCATTGCTGGGGATACCCAATGTTCTGGCCGCAATCAACAAGATGGATCTGGTGGACTACAGTGAAGAGCGGTTCCTGGCCCTCGACGAGGAATTCTCCGCGCTTGCCCAACGGCTTGGTATTGCGAATGTGCAGTGCATTCCGGTGAGCGCCCTTGCCGGAGACAACGTGGTTGAACGCAGCCAGCGAACGCCGTGGTATTCAGGACATTCGCTTTTGGAGCACCTTGAGATAGTTCCGGCGGCCGCCGCTCCACGGACGAAAGACTTCCGGTTCCCGGTGCAGTATGTGGTCCGGCCAGATGCGAGCTTCCGCGGATTTGCGGGCCAGATAGCCAGTGGCGTGGTCCGCCTGGGTGATGTGGTTACAGCTCTTCCTTCAAGCCGGCAATCCCGCGTTGAATCCATTGTGACGTACGACGGGCCGCTTGCCGAGGCATTTGCCCCCATGTCCGTAACGCTCCAGCTTGAAGATGAGATTGATTTGAGCCGGGGCGACATGCTGGTGCAGCAGGACAGCCTGCCCTCTGTCGCAAAGCGTTTTGAGGCCACGGTTGTCTGGATGCACGCCCAGCCTCTGGCAGTGGGACGAAATTATCTGGTTAAGCAAACCTCGCGCCAGGTGCGAGGCAAGATAACAAAAATCGTTCACCGCGTGGATATCAAGAGTCTGGAGCCGGAGCAGGCCGAGCAACTGCAAATGAACGATATTGCAACCGTGGAGCTTGAGACGAACAGCCCGCTCTTCTTCGATGCCTACCGGCAGAACCGGACAACCGGCAGCTTCATCATCATTGACCCTTTGACGAATGCGACGCTGGGTGCGGGAATGATTCAAGCGCCTCTTCCAGGAATCGCGGATGCATTGGCGTCTACGCCGGCACAGAGCTCTGAAACTCCGGTGGCGAACCTGGAGCGGTATCGGCGGCACGGACATTACCCAGCCATTTTCTCAACCACCGCCAGAATAGCGCTGGCGAAGCGGCTGGAACGCACGCTTTTTGAAGAAGGTTTTGAGGCGATTGTTGTGGATGCAAACGCAATGTCTCTTCTTTCTGCAAAAGATTCCTGGAGCGTTCTATACGCAACAGGATTTGTGGTGATTTACGCAAACCCATCTCTGGGAGCGGAAGAACGGGCGGAACTGAAAAGCGTGGCTGGCGGCGGCTATTTTGATCTAGATACTTTGAACCTGGCCGCAGAGGACGCCGATGGCGTACGGCAAGTGTTCCTGCTGGCTGAATCGCTGCGGATCGAAAACAAGCGACAAGAGTAACGAAAGGAGAACTGAGATGAGCGCAACATTGACCGCTGAAAGCATCGAGCATTTGAGCCCGGATGCAGCCCTGGATGCCCTCCTGAATGCTTACGCAGGGCAGCCCGCATGTTTGACGTGCAGCTTTCAGGCTGAGGACATGATTGTGCTGGATCTGCTGCGCAAGCGGATCCCCTCGGTTCCCGTATTGTTCCTTGAAACCGGCTATCACTTTGTCCAGACCTATGAATACCGCGACCGCATGGCCAGGGAGTGGAAGCTAAATCTGGTAAATGTGACTCCACAACGAACGGTCAAACAACAAGAATCAGAACTGGGAATCCTGTACGTGGCTGATCCCACGCAATGCTGCCAGCTGCGCAAGGTGGAGCCGCTGATGCGAGCGCTGGATCCGTATGAGATCTGGTTCACCGGTTTGCGGCGTGAGCAATCCCCGACACGGAAGAACCTGCAGAAAGTGGAGCAACACCGTTTGCCGAGCGGCAAAAACCTGTTGAAGGCGAGTCTTTTGGCGGATTGGACCTGGCAACAGGTATGGGATTACACCACCAGCAACGGCCTGAGCTACCTGCCGCAATACGATCAGGGCTATTTGAGCATCGGCTGTGAACCATGCACAAAGATTTCCGATGATCCCAACAATGCCCGGTCAGGCCGCTGGAGCGGCACAAAACTGGAATGCGGCATCCACACGTTTTCTGAAAGGGCACAGTAATGTACTCCGCGATCGGATTCTTCATCGCATTGGCCGTAGGAATGAGCGGCATCGGCGGTGGGAGTTTTACGGTTCCCGCCCTGGTGCTAATCGCGGGTCTGACCTCAGGCGAAGCAGTGGGCACAGCTTTTTTCTTTGCCGGTGTTTTGCGCCTGGTTGCTGCTCCTTTCTATCTGGCTGGCAAGCACATCCACTCAAAATATCTTTGGCTGTTGTTGAAGGGTGCAGTGCCAGGTTTGCTGATAGGCATTGTGATACTTCGCTTGTTGAACCGGAACGCGGGCAGCCCGATTGTAATCATTTTGTTGGGGGTCACCCTGATGGCATCGTCCAGTGTGACTTTTATTCGGGGCATGCAGAATCAGGCGTTTGCCAGAAAAAACTCCCGTTGGCTTCCCTGGCTCGCTTTGCCCATCGGCGTTGAATCAGGATTTTCGTCAGCGGGCGCGGGCGCGATTGGAACTGTCCTGCTACTGAACTATTCGGAGATGACTCCAGCTCAAGTGGTTGGGACCGACTTGCTCTTTGGGTTGGTGCTGGCAGTGATTGGCAGCGCGTTTCACTGGAGCTTTGGCTCGGTCAGCATGCCCGTACTTTTGCAGCTTCTCGCCGGCGGGATTCCAGGCGTAGCGCTCGGGTGCTTGCTGGGGCGCAGGATTCCCGCCGCCAGGCTTAAGACGGTTGTTGCCATGATTGCAATTTTTGCCGGGTTACAGCTAGTGTGGGCTGGCTCCCGCAAGCTTGCGGAAAAACACACTGTCACCAGCCCTACAAATACTGTGCATGCAGATACATCCAAAGGCCAGTAAAAGGGGCAAAAAATAAAAAGGCACGGCTTCCGGGTCCGTGCCTTTAAATTTGTCAGCAGTTCTGACGGATGAACATGCCTCGTTGTCTAATAGAGTCGCCAGGGGCCCAAAAAATATAAGGATGAGCAAAAATCTTTCACCTTCCCCGGGGGCCGCGTTGCCGCGATTGTCGCGAAACCATTGAGTCGCAGTGAGATACGAGCGAGGCAGGAACCAAGGGGGTTGACAGGGTCAGGCAAGAACTTCATCCGCTCCAGAGCGGCATATCGCTATAATCGAGGTTAATGGTTCGTGACGGGATCTACTACGCTGTGGGAATGCTATTGGTCGCCGCCGCGATTGGCTGGCTGACGCACTCGCTTATCCTTGTCCTTATTCCTGTTCTGCTGGCTTGCTTCTTCTTGTGGTTCTTTCGCGACCCTGAACGCACCATCCCAACCGCCCCCGGCTTGGTGGTCTCTCCGGCAGACGGCAAAGTGACGGACGTTTCCTCCACGCAGCTGAATGGGGTAACATGCACGCGCATCAGCATTTTCTTAAATGTATTCGATGTCCACGTGAACCGGTCTCCGATCAGCGGCGTGATCAGGAGCGCGGTTTATAAGAAAGGCCAGTTCGGCAACGCCATGAGCGCAGAGTCGGCAGACGACAATGAGCAGAACATTGTAACCCTTGAAGGCGACGGGATGATCGTAGTCTTCAAGCAGATTGCCGGACTGTTGGCGCGCCGCATTGTGTTCAACCACAAGCCAGGTGAAAAACTTGCCCGCGGCCAGCGCGTGGGGCTGATCAAATTCGGCTCGCGGACCGACGTGATTTTCCCGCAGCCGGCGGAGATCAGCGTGAAGCTGGGCGACCGGGTGAAGGGAGGGGCGAGCATCCTGGCCCGGGCTTCCGTCCGGCCCAAGACGCCGACAACCGCCGCGCGCGAGAATACAGGTGCCTTCCGATGAAGATGCCCGAACCCATGCGGCGATGGGAAGACCAGCTTCCACCGGCGGAAAAACGCCGCATGCGCAAAGGCATGTACATACTGCCTTCGCTGTTTACGGCGGCCAATATTGGCGCAGGCTATTACGCGCTGAGCCAGACAGTGCTGGGAACGCGGCAAAATTTCTGGCATTTTGACCATGCCGCCATGGCGATTGGCGTTGCGGTAGTCGCAGACGGACTGGATGGCCGCATTGCCCGCATGACAAACACTACCAGCGATTTTGGCCGCGAATTTGATTCCTTGGCCGACGTGATCACGTTTGGCGTGGCGCCGGCACTGCTGGCCTGGATGTGGGGATTCAGTCTGCTACCCGACCACGGCTTCCCCGCAGTCCATGACAAAATGGTGCAGTTGGGGTTGATTGCCACTTTTGTGTTTCTCGTCGCGGGAGCGAGCCGGCTGGCGCGATTCAATATTCAGCACAACCCGCAACCATCAAACCCGGGGCGGCCGGGCCGCAAGTACTTTGTAGGACTGCCGATCCCAGCGGGCGCCGGCGTACTGGCGGCGACCATCCATCTGGTGGAGGGCGAGCCGATCCTGTGGCCGCAACTGGCGCCGCTGTGGTTTGCCCTGCTGATTATCGTGGGATTCCTGATGGTCAGCACCTGGCGCTTTTACAGCTTTAAGGACCTCAACCTGCGCAACCGTCATCCCTTCCAGACTCTTGTGTTGATTGCCGGATTCCTGTTTCTGTTGGTTTCGTTCCACCGCTACATGCTCTTCGCCATCGGGATGACCTACATGTTGAGCGGAGTCGTTACCCGATTGTCCTACTTTTTTCGGCGACGCCCGCCGGAGCCCAAGCCCACATATAATGAAGCTCCAGAGCCCCGATGAAAACAGAGACACAGAATCTATTCCGCGTCGCCATTGTGGGCGCGGCCTCCCTCAAAGGCAAGGAACTCAAGGACGTGCTGGAAGAGCGAAACTTCCCTGCCATGGAAATCAAGCTGCTTGATGACGACGAATCACTGGGGCAGCTGGAGCGCGTCCACGACGAAGTGGCGCTGGTGCAGCCTGTGGGGCGCGACGAGCTGGCCCAGATGGACTTCACCTTTTTCGCTTCCGAAGAAGAATTCACTCGCAAGAAGTGGAAGCTGGCGCGTGAAGCTGGCAGCGCCATTGTTGACCTCTCGTACGCGCTGGAGAACGAGCCCAATATTCCCGTAAGCGCGCCGTGGGTAGAGCGTGAATTAGGCGAGCTCACGCAGTTTACGCTGGAGTCGAGCTCGATCGTCACGGCCCATCCTGCGGCGGTCACGCTGGCGCTGCTGCTGCTGCGCGCGCGCAAGGCCGGCAATATTCGCTCCAGCATTGCCACGGTCTTTGAGCCGGTCTCTGAGCAGGGACGCCAGGGCATGGACGAGCTTCATGAGCAGACCGTAAATCTTCTCTCATTCCAGACAATGCCAACCGCCGTTTTCGATTCGCAGGTTGCGTTCAACATGCTCGACCGTTACGGCCGCGCTTCGGCTAAACCTTTGGAAGCCACGGAACGCCGTATAGCTTCACATCTGCGCCGCCTGCTGGGCGTGCATGCGCCGATGCCGTCGCTGATGCTGGTGCAGGCGCCGGTTTTTCACGCGCACACGTTTTCCATTTATCTGGAACTCGATAAAACGATGGCTGTCGGAGATTTTGCCCGTAGTCTTGTGGGCGAGCATGTACAGATTGCGCGCGCCCCGGAAGATTCGCCCAGCAACGTGAACGTCGCGGGCAAAGACGAAATCATGGTCGCCGTGCGGCGTGACGTGGTGCATGAAAACGGCTTCTGGCTCTGGGCCGCCGCGGACAATCTCCGCCTTTCCGCGCTCACCGCCGCCGATTGCGCCACTGCGCTGGCTGCTGTCCGGCCGCATGGAAAAGTGCAGTGAGGTTCTCACGCACATTCTTGTTGCTGGCGGCTGTCGCCGTGACAATACCCGGCTGCGGCTACCGTACCGCCGGGCACGCCACGCGCCTGCCGGCCAGCGTGCGCACGATCGCGGTGCCTGTCTTTGTCAATCAAACCCAGACCTACCGCATTGAGCAGATGCTCACGCGCGATGTCGTCCGCGAATTCCTGGTGCGCGGCCATTACCGCATCGCCAATGACGCCGGAGCGTCCTCTGACGCCGTGCTGAAAGGCACTGTGCTTTCCGCACAGGCCCAGCCACTCACC
>DASXCL010000130.1:0-7613 GCA_036491195.1 Candidatus Angelobacter sp. | reverse complement strand
ACCCTTTTGAAAAAGCAAAATGCTAGCGCAAGCTGGGCATCGTTCCAGATCAGTCGGGAAGATCGATTGTGTCGGGGCCGCCGTCGTTTGGAGCAGGTCAGAATTGAAAGCAATGCCAGTTCGCTTAAGCGATACCGACTTCCCAGTACCAATGCAACTAACTTCCTCCACACCCGTTTGTGGACAGTTTCAGTTTTTGCCGACCGCACATCCACCAATCCCGACGCTTCTCAAAGCGCGGCTTATTGCAATTCTGAGTAACGCAAACTATCTGCTGTTCATTGATGCCGCAATGCGATCAAGGGATCGATTCGCGACGCCTTCCATGCGGGAAAGTAGCCGGCGGAAATCGCGGCGCCCAGCAAAGTCACCACAGCCGCGGTAAGCGCCAGAGGGTCATTGGCGTTTCATACCGAAGAGAGAAGACTCGACGAGCTTTGAAGTGACGAATGCCGCCGGCCGACTGATTGGCGAGCGCAGCCCCTGCAAGGGCAAGAACCTCACGTGGCACATCCAGACTACAGCGCCACGTGCGCGCCGAGCGCCATGCGAATCCCAATCTCGCCGGTGCGACGGGCGACATTGTAGGACATGTGCCATAAAGCCCAACGCACGCGATCACCAGCGCGAGGTCGCAAAGCCGGTGGTTGGGGCTCCGCAGTCCAAAGGGCCATTTCTCGCCACTAGCCGATCTAAACCGATCGTAGGGCAGCGATCGGGTTAGCCGAAGCGGCACGGGTCGCGGGAAGGGCGGATGCAAGGAGCGCGATCAGCAGCATCAGAAGAATACAAGTTAGATAGATGAGTGGATCGGTGGCGCTGACCTCAAATAGAAATGAACTAACGAGGCTTGACACGGCCATCGAACCGAGCACGCCGAGACCACACCCGAGGAGGGCCAGTTTTACGCCCGAGATCAGCACAAGTCGTGCGATACCGGCGCGCTGGGCGCCGAGTGCCATACGGATGGCAATCTCATGGGCGCGCTGCGAAACGGAAAAGGCAACCACTGCGTAGATGCCGATCATGGCGAGTAGAACGGTGCCCATGGCAAAAGCAGCGATAAGGGCGGTGTTGAAACGGCGCGGCGCCTCCACATTCGAGATTACATCGGTCATGGGCTGCACTTGGTCCAGTGGAAGCAGCAAGTCAATTTCGGCAATGGTCGAGCGCAAAATTTGCGTCACCTGCTCCTGAGGAAGCGCCGAGCGCAAAACGATGTATCCATCGTTGGGTTCCGTTACTTCTTCTGCCGATCGAGGGCTGGCGAGAGTGGCTGGCTGCTCGGCCGGGGCATACCACTGCCCGATGCTGGGCTCGTCGCGAGCGCCGAGCTTGGTGTCGGCAACCACGCCCACGACAGTTACCCATGGCAGTCCCTTTTTCGGGCCGCCAATATGCATGCGCTTACCAAGCGCCCGTTGGCCGGGCCATGAATGCCTCGCCATCGATTCATTCACGATGATGACCAGCGGCGTATCGCCGCGGTCGTTTGCGGTGAAGGTTCGGCCGTCGCGCAGCCGCAAGCCGATCGTGCGGAAGTAATCGCCATCGGTAAGGGCAAAGCCCGCAAATTGCAGCTTCCACTTGTCCGCGGGCTCATCCTCGATGGTGTATCCAGATTCCGGTGAGAATCCCGACGCCGGGAGGACGTTGCTGATACCCGCAGCCATGATTCCAGGCTTGCTGGAAAGGCGCTCGATCACCGCATGATTGAAAGACTCGATAGCAGCATTCGTCGCATAGTGATCCAGTGGCAAGTTGTAGTGGGCGATCAGGACGTGGTCGGGATCGAAGCCTGGATCAACCCCGCGCATCTTCTCAAAGCTGCGCAAAAACGCGCCTGAGATCGTGAGTAGCACTATGGCGATGCCAATCTCCGAGACTACCAGCGATGAACGCAGCCAAGAATGACTTGCAGCGCCCGTGCCGGTCTGGGCTCCTTCTTTCAAACTTTGTATGAGGTTGGTCCGTCCGGCCATGAACGCCGGCGCAAGGCTACAAAAGACCCCGCTTGCCAGAGCGACCAGGACGGCAAAGCCGGCCACAGTACCATCTAGCGAGATCGAATCGATTCGCGGCAACGAGTCTGGGAGTAGGTGCAAGCCAGTACGAATTGCCGTAAAGGCAAGTCCCAGCCCAAGCAAGCCGCCGGCCGCGCTGAGCAACAGCCCCTGTAAAAGAGATTCGCGCATGAGCACGCCGGAGCGTGCGCCCAGGGCGAGCCGAACCGCATATTCGCGATGCCGGCGAATGGCGCGCACCAACAGCAAAACGGCTACATTCAGGCAGGCAATCAGCATAACAATGGCGACTGCCCAGAAGAGTATTCGGAGCAACGGACGCGCGTCTGCGACGTAGTACTCACGCAGCGGCGCTACGTCACCCCCGATGCGAATCGCGGAAATGCTGACCGGAAAATCGCGCATGATCTGCTTGGCGACTCGATCCGCATCTTGCGCTGCCTGCGCCAGCGTGACGCGCTCTTTGAGCCGGGCCACCATGTGGTATCCCCAGTAACCGGCGGAGCCATCGGAAAGATCGTCGGAGGTAAAGCTCATGGGCACCCAGAGCTGCGCCTGGTTGAGGTGTCCGGGTTCTAACGGGAACTCAAAGCCGCGTGGCATCACGCCGATGATTGTGTAGGCCTTGCGGTCCAAAACAATGGAGCTGCCGATAACATGTGGATCGCGATGATAACGGTTCAGCCATAACACATAGCTGATAACGGCGAGCGGCAGGTGGCTGTCATCTTCTTGTTGGGTAAATACGCGGCCAAGGGTGGGGCTGACGCCAAGGGTTGGAAAGACGCCTGCTGTGAATCGGGCGGCGTGGATCTCTTCCGGAATTGCGCCGCTGGAAAATTCATAGGTGGCACCGGTGTAGCCGCCGAGAGAGGAGAAAGCGCCGCTTGCTGATGAGTAGGTTCCGATCTCGCGAGCGGTGACGGGAATGTTGGGACCGTCTCCGATGTGATCGCCCAAGAGAACCAGGCGCTCAGGGTCGGTGAATGGCAGGGGACGCAGGAGGATGCCTTCGACCAGCGAGAAGATTGCAGTTGTTGCTCCAATCCCGAGCCCTAGAATTAGTACGACTGTTAAGGCGAAGCCAGGCGATTTCCTCAGTTGGCGAGATGCGTAGTGGAGGTCGTGTGCGAATGCGTCCATGTGTCATCCCCCAAAACATGAGTTCGCCTGAGCGACTTTCAGCAAATATTGAAGAACATCTTAAGCTACTTTTCAAGACTGAGGTTGTTTTTTTGTGCACTCCGAACCGGATTATCGCCGGATGATGTTTTCTTCGCCGCCAGAGATCGCCGACGAGAAATTAAACAACAACTTAAGGATCTGCGGGACGCCCTGGACCGCCCGCATTCAGCTCGATCGGCAGGGAAGTGCCCCAGAAGTAGCACCCGCCGCGGGAGAACGTTATTTCTTGCTCGACGGGATTTCGCGCTGCCTTATTTCGCGCTGCCTTACTGTCCCCGTGCTAGCATTGCCCCGATCTTGCAGAGGCTCACTGTTTCAAAAGCGCGGGGGAGGTATTTGTCTCCCCCGCTTCTTGTTACCATCTATAGATCGTGAATTGATCCACTTTTGCTGTGGCGTTGCTGTTAGCGAAGGTGTCGATCTGGAAGTTCGGCATCAGCACAAAATCTTCCCACGTCGTTGCGTCGTGTTTGGTCTTTACGCACGCCGCACCGCCGCAGGTGAAGTTCTGGATCACGTTGTCAATCGCAACCTTATCGAAGTAGATCGAATCTCCAAGGTTCGGGCCGCGATGGAATTGTAGCTGATAGTGGTGCCACCCTGATTGGATGGAGCACGACGTGTCTGTGTCTATCCAGCCCATCACTTTCCAATGCGGATTGCTTCGGTTGTCGGTATTGCACTCCGTGTCGAAGATGTACAGGTCCTTACCCGTGGAGGTCGTAACCACCTGATTGAGGTCGAGTTCCAGGTTTTCAACTGAAGTTGCGCTCGTCGCGTCAAAGTAAACCCATGCATCGTACTGGAAATGTGTGTAAGTGTTGCCGTCGGTGCAGTTCTTGTCACACAGCTTATTGCTCCACCGCACACCCGGACCCGTCTGTGCATCCGGGTTATCGATCGTGAATTGACGGACGGTTGAGTCGCCCGACGGCGGAGCCACCGGAGGAGGAGTTTGAGCGGTGTTGCCCCTCTTGTTTGCGCCGACGGTGCCGCAGTCGGCTTGCGTCTGCCAGAGTTGAAAGTCGCTTGTCTTCCCATCAACGCCGTTCTCGCCCCCGCCCTTCGATCCCGCAGGGCACGAATTGTACCCGCCGGTGTAATCGCCCATCAGTTCGGTTCGCGTGAATGCATTCTGCGTCGATCCGGGAACTAGTCCAGTGCCACCGCCATCAATCACGTTGAGGTTCATGTCTTGCACGCAGATGCCGCCCGAGGTGTTCCAAGCCTTCACGTGCAGCACATGTGCGCCGGTGCTGGGCGCTGTTGCTGTCGTGTTGATTGATTGCGCCGACACGGGAGGAGCATCCGTTAGGTGATCGAAGGAATACGTCATGCTGTTCGTTGGAATGGCTTGACACGACGTTGAGCTCGCCTGCAGCGGGAAGCTCATGGCAACGTTCGGGTCAGTTGGCTGGCTGATCGTGATATCCGACGCCGTGTTCTCTGCGTCTATGCTTATGGACGTCTCACACAAATCGCCAATTCCGTTCCACGCCTTCACGTTCAACTGTTGAACGCCTGTTGTCGGCGCCGTGACCTGTGTATTGATTGACTGCGACGCTTGCGCTTGCGCGTCCGGGTGCCCCGCGAAGTTGTAGGTCATGCTCGAGGTCGAACGCCCATTGCACGTCGGCGACTGCGCCTGCAGCTGGAAGGTCATCGGCACCGTCGAATTATTCGCCGGCGTGCTGATCACGACGCTCTGCGCCGAAACGTTGATGTTCAAGTCGGTCTCGCAGAACGCGCCGGCATTGCCCCACGCTTTCACGCGCAGCAAATGGCCGCCCGCGGACGCGCTGACGTTCTGATTAATGGACTGCGCATTGACTACGTTATCAGTGTTGCTGTCAAACGAGTATGCCATGCTGCTCGTGCTCTGCCCGCCGCAGGTCGCTGCCGTCGCGTGCAGCAGAAACGTGCTCGGCTCCGTCGAACCGTTCACCGGTGACGACACCAACACTCCAGTTCCCACCGTGATGGCAACGTCCTTCTCGCAGAACGCGCCCCCGCTTCCCCAGGACTTTACACGTAGCGTGTGCGTCCCCTGTGATGCACTCACGCTGGTATTGATCGAGGTTGCCGGCTTGAATACCGAATCCGATCCTGAGTCGATTGAATATGCCATGCTCACGGTCGACTGCGACAGGCACGTTGCCGACATTGCCTGGACCACGAACGGTGAACTCACCACTGCGCCGCTTGCCGGCGCTGACACTGAAACGTCCGCCGCGACTGCGAACGGACTGTAGAGCGCAACTGCTGACAGCAAGACTACCCAGGTGCTGAAACGAACTACGGGGGCTGATAATTTCACCACTTCTCCTTTCGAAATTACCCGCAAAAATGCGGTGCAGACGCTACGCGCCTAAGGTTAGATGTTTTGGTTGGGGACTGCTCGAATAGATGCGACACAATGCGCTACAGTTGGGAACTGTTTTATCAAAATCGAGAGCAGCACGTGCACCTTTTCACGAACAGCATGCCAGCCTGTAGGAAATCGCCTCGTTTGATCACCGGCACGCGGTGGTCAGGATCGTTATTCTTTGGCTTAAAAGCGAAACCGCCGGACGGACAGCCAATGAATATGGAACGCAAGCTGCGGCACGCTGTGCCATTATTACACTCGCAAATCTTTCTGAAGAGGGGTGGAGCAGTTCTTTAATTCTCTCGACGCCCGGCGCGAAGGCTGCCATGCCTATGTCTTGAGTCAGCGCCAGGAGGGTTCCAACCACTTGTGATCGACGATCCCAAATTGACCATACTCACCGTATCAGAACTTTAGCCGCCGCATGGGGCCGTTGATCCAGCTGAATCCTGAAAAGACGCTGCGACCCTCGTCTTCTAGGCTCCAGCTTCGTGTGTGCATCGCCGCACTACCAACTCGTGCAAGCGGTTCAGATGGAAAGACGAGAGGGTTCATTCTTCGCCAGTACTGCCAGCAGTTGATATTCATGGAGTGAATACGCGCGAGTAAAGGAAGAAGCAGAAGATTTCCTATCTTTATGCCCTCGTGATTGTCAGGAATCCACTCCGTCAAAGGGGCGTTGAAGATCGACAGCATTTTGGGGTGAAGGCTGTCGAGCGACCAGTTTGGCCTTTGCAATAGCTTGAAGATCTGCTCTGGTGACGGAAGTTGTTTTCCCGTAACCCATAGCCGAACGGAATCAAGGTGAAATTGGAAGACTCTAGTTCGTCGTTGTTGTAAACCAGAGGTATTCAAGCGCGAGCACCAGAACCCACAATGGCTACAAACACGGCATTTTTGGCTCTCGACAGCGGCAACTCTCGATTTCGAATAAAAGATCGGCCCGCCGGTCATAATGCCTAATATTTGGAAGATAGAGCCCGGCTATCCTGAAAAAGACAAGATAATTAGGAAAAGAACGATTCATTGTACAAACCCACAGTACTCTTGAGCACACTTCCTGGCATTGTCTTTCTTGTTTCCGCATCTAATAAATAATGCGGGAACAGCGCCGCGTAATACCTGAAAAAAGGAGAAAATATGAGAAAACACTTGTGCAACCTGGCGCTAATTTTAACGTTAATGTTGGGTAGCAGCTTTGCATTCGCGCAGTACCCGACACAGAATCCCCCAGCCGTTCCGCAAACGCAGCAGCCCCCGACTACTGACCAAAGCACGGCTGACCAGACAAAGGCCACTAGTAATTCTGGTGATGTTCAAAAGGACATTCAGACGGCCCTCCAAAAGGATCAAAGCTTGAACACAGACAGCATCAGTGTTCAAAAGACCGATACAAGTATCGAGTTAACCGGTACTGTCCCCACGCAAGCCGCCAAGGACAGAGCTGAGCAGATCGCAAGAGAAAATTCCGGTGGTCTCTCGATAAAAAATAACATTACCGTGCAAAGCGGCAGTCCGATGGGACCTAAATAAATAGGCCACACTTTTCCACTGGAATATAAAAATGGAGGTAGGGTCCCTTGAGTCCCTGCCTCTTTTTCCTTGACTGTCCTAGAGGATGACTTTTGTAGTTGCAGCCTTCATCCTCTATGTTAAAAGCACTTTCCCAGTCGAAGTTGGACTCTAAGATCTCGTTATGCACTCCAATCATCGGGCCAGGACCGTCTTCGCGTCAGCCATTGTTCTGCTGATACTGAGCGCCTTCGCCATTCACGAGTTGGTATCGCGCTTTTCCGAAAATGAAGGGTTGGTTGCCCACACGTATGAAGTGCAAGACGAGCTGCGGGACTCAAACGCGGCTGTCTCACTCGTGGCCCGTGCAAGACTCGCATTCATTGCGACAGGCGAGGAAAAATATGCTCAGGCTTTTGAATCTGGGCTGCCCGACATTACAAAGACTCTGGACCGCCTCCAGGCACTAACGCATGATAATCCCAAACAGCAGGAACTCTGTTCTCAGTTGCGTAAAGTGACGC
>DASXCL010000129.1:0-2228 GCA_036491195.1 Candidatus Angelobacter sp. | reverse complement strand
TTGATCTGGGCGGGCGACATCCTGCTCACCTATGCGCTTTCGGGCGCTCTGCTTCTATTGTTTCGCAAACGCCAACAGAAAACACTGCTGTGGTGGGCCGGCGGCATATTTTGCATGCCGCTCGCGCTCAGCACCACCTTCCTGACTCTTTACTTCAGTCGCTTCCGCCGGCCATGGATGGTGCCCAAACCGCCGGACGTAAAAAAGTACTACGCCATCATTGACATCTACGCCCACGGATCCGTACGCCAAATACTGAAGCAGAACTGGGTCGAGTGGAAACAGGAATTACCTCTTGAACTCTTCGCCCTTTACGCGCTGGCGCTGTTTCTGCTGGGAATGTGGGTCTGGCGATCAGGAATTGTTCAGCGCCTGGACGAGTACAAGCCGACGTTGAAGCGGGTTTGCATGTGGTGTTTGCCGCTGGGAGCGGCGATCAGCAGCTTTTCGGCAATCATGCATGCAATCCTTCCTCCCGGTACCGTTTCACTGTGGGGATTTTTTTCCGCCATTTTGTGGCTACCGGGCTCTCACCTTCTGGCCGCTGGTTATGTCTCAGGTCTGGCGCTGATCTTCCTTAATGAAAATCGACGGCGCTTTCTTCTCCCGTTTGCCGCCGTCGGACGCATGGCTCTCACCGACTACCTCATGCAATCAATCCTGTGCACGCTTTTTTTCTATCACTACACCACCGGATTGTTCGGACGGGTTGGGCCCGCGCTTGGACTGGTACCGACGGTCTTGCTTTTTGCCGCACAAGTTGTCTTCAGCAATTGGTGGTTGAAGCGCTACCGCTTCGGACCCATGGAATGGCTGTGGCGCGGCCTGACTTACGGCAAACTGCCTCCGATGCGCAAGGATACGCCCGAGACGGAACTGCCCTTGATGCCGCAACCCGCGATTGCCTTGGCCGCAGCCGCCTCAGAGCAGTCGGCGACCATAGTCAGCGAGCCCAACCACATTCCATAGTCGCATCGTCCGGGCCTCAGCCTGAAAGATCAGTTGCCTGCCTTTTCCGGCAAAATAATCTTCTCCAGATAATCCAGCGGCAACGGGCCCTGGTCGAGGGCGCGGTTGTGAAATTGCGCCAGCGTGAAGCTATCGCCTTTTGCCGCCTGATATTTCTTGCGCAGCGTCCACCACTGGCGTGTGCCGACGAAATATGTTGGCAGCTGAGTTGAGCTCAACTTCGCTCGAACCAGTTTGCCATCGGCTTCCGCCTGAGTTTGAAATGCATCTTTCATCATCAGGTCGAGCGCCTGCTGGTCCGTCATGTTCATGGTCTGAAGACGAATGTCGAGAATGGCATTGACCATCGAGCGCAAACTGACCTTCAATCTCATCAGACGGAACTTCGGGCTATTGTCGAGGTAACCGGCATCCGTCATTACATCCGAAATATATTCTGCCCAGCCTTCGACGTATGAGCCGTTGCCGAATAGGTTGCGCACCAGCCGGCGAGTGACCGGTTCAACATCGTCGGCGTGCTCGCCCTGAATGTAATGCCCCGGCAATGCCTCGTGCATGGTCAGCCACTTCAAGGTGTAATTGTTGTACTCGCGCAGCTTGCTCTCGGCTTTGGCGTCGGGCATCTTGGGATCGATCGGCGTGACCCAGTATTGCGCCTCGGCAGTAGGCTCGAGCGGCGGCGGGGCGTGGAAGCCGGCGACCGAATAAATGCCGCGCATGAATTCTGGTGTGGGTATGACCTTCAGATTATCCCGGTTGCTGAGCGTGACGATCTGCTTATCGCGGATAAATTGGGTGATGCCGGCAAGGTCGGCTTTGATGGCCTCAATGAGCTGTCCGCGCTGCGGGTGCTCTTCGCTGATTCTATCGAGCACCGCAGGAATGATCCTATTTTCGCGATCATGCGCAGGAAGGCCGCTGTAATCGTCCTCGCCCGGATACATCTCTTTGTAGAGCGGCAGCGCGATCTGGAACATTTCCGCGCGGACTTCTTTCAGGCGGGCCTCGGCATCCGCAAGAAGCTGTGCCGGTTCGATGGCCGTTTCCATCACATAGCGGAATTTCAGCGCATACCACTCGGAACCGAGACGCCAATCACGGCTATTGGTTGGGCGCTTGGCAAGATCGTTCTTCATCCAATCACTAAACGCGGCCAGCGCCTTCTTGGCCGCGGGGGCAGCCTTCTCGTACTGGGCCTTAAGACTCGGATTGGATCCAGCGTCACTGGCTACGGAATCGACAAGGCCGGCACTGCCATC
>DASXCL010000128.1:0-14537 GCA_036491195.1 Candidatus Angelobacter sp. | reverse complement strand
ATCCACGGTTGCGGCAGTTTCAAAGGCTCGGTCATGGTGCCTGGATCAAATACTTCAACAACCTGGAAAGGATTAACGTGAATGTGGAATGGATGCCTCACAAAGAGGCCGGCGGAGTAGTTTTGAACCGTCCATTCCTGTCTCGTGTCCAGGAGCATGGCTTCGTCAATCCTGCCTTCCTCGAAGCGCCTGCCATTGATGAGAGGCGGCGCGCCCGGGCCCTTGGAAGTATCCATCTGATATTTGATGGTGCGGCATTCGGAGACTTCCTCGATGTCATTGAGGAATACTGGCATCTCCGGATATTGGTCTTTAGACTGCGGCCAACGCTGGTTATAGGCTATCTCGTCCTTGGATTCAATCACGTTCACTGTGACGATGATGTTGGTCCCGGTGGGTTGAGGTTTTACGTCCTTGTAAACCAAAGTGGCGGTGCCCGCCTTACTCGGGGCCTGGACAAGAATATCAACGCGATTACCGGGCGCTAGTGTGAATGTGGTGTTCGGATTCTTGAGCTGCGACCGATAGTTGTCCCAGTGGAACTGGACGCCATCCTGGGCCGTCTGGTAAAACTTGGGCGCATCTGGTCCTTCAAAACCGCAGGTAAAGAGCGCGTCCTTGCCCCCCTGGACCGTTCCGTTAATGATGCGCCACCACTGGACTTCATTTGCCTTCATGGTAATCACCGGGTGCAGTTGCCCGTTCACCAGAGTACCGGCGAAGCCGGAAGGTCCTGTGCCGGCGCCGCCCGCGCCGCCGGTGCGTTCACGGTTTGGTTGCGGCTGAAACTGCTGCATGACCAGGACCTTTTCCTGCACCCCCGGCATGGTCTGGCGCAGCTTGGCGTCGTAGTCACCCTCCAGAATCATTGCCCCGGACATTCCGTTGTACACCTGAATGGAGGTGGAACCATGTTTGTGGGCGTGGTACCAATGTGTGCCGGGCGCTTGTCCCATCACATATTGAGGCTTTGGCTCGGGCTGCGGCGGACAGGGCAACTGGTCAGGAATCGGCGGCGGCACGTACTTGGGCGGCCTGATGCAATAAGGAAAACACCCCGACCAGTATTGAGGAAATTCGCCGTACTCCTGGAGATGGACGTTTTGGGCTGCCTGCCTCGTGTGGAGCGTCTTATCATTCGGCTCGGGTTGTGTCTGGTCGAGCTTCTTCAAGCGATCCTGATTGCGATTCACAAGAGTTTGCAGCTCCTGTGCGCTTTTCGCATCAACATGCTTCCATGCCTGTGGATTGGGATAATCCTTGCAGGCAATGGATTGGAAAAAATATTCGCACTCAGCCGGAGTGGCGTGGAGATCGGGCACCACTTCTACCAGAACGTTATCCGAGAATGCATTGGGACTTACGTGCGTGCCGTGGAAATGCAGGTTCGTAGTGTTCGAGCCGCGGAAACAATCCGGATAGCTATCTGGGCATGGAGGTTTGCCATTTTTTCCGGGATACATTTCAGTGCCGCTCGAATTTCTGGCCATATCGCAGTGTTTGTCCTCTGTTTCCGGAAAATCCTTGGGATCAATGTGGTTGAGGAACGCGATTTGAAGAGTATCGCCGACGTGAGCACGGAAGGTGGGCCCAGGATTGTAGACGCCGGGCTTGGTTACCATCTGCGACTTATCCACCTTGGTGCCTTTATATCCTTCATAGGCGCGTAATTTGTAAGTTCCACACGCTGGAGGAGGATTGTTAGGATTGGCGCCATTCACATCCAGGTACGAGACGAGGCGGTCTTCGCCATGCACGCGCATTACCGCGTGCAGTATCCCATCGGGGCCGGAAGGGATTTCGCCCGGATTTACCAGCTCTTTCCCGAATATCGGGGTGCATTTTGCGCCAGATCCTTGTAGCGGCGCGGCCTTCAAATGAGGGAAAAAGCCAGATAACGCAACTCCGGCTGATAGGGCCATAGCCTGATTCATGAACTGACGGCGGCTCGCATCCCGCGGGTCAGGGGTCTGATCTGTTGTTTCGGGTAGCATGTTGGTCATTTCCTGGTTCTGTTGCGTCTTCTGCTCCGGCATAGTTATCTCCTCCTCGCCTCTCCTTAGCTTTGCGCGTTGACTGTGATCACGCCCTTTTCCGCTGCACTAGTCGGGTGCTTCACGCAGTGGTAAGGGAACGTTCCGGTGGTCTCAAATACCACCTGGGAGGATTGCCCTTTCGGTGGAATCGGTTTCGATACCCATTGATCATCGGCCCCGCCGTCGGGCGCCGGCTGATGGGAGTCGGTTGCTTCATTCGACCAGAAGACCGAGTCGAACTGAGTGATAGTTTGGGGATTCGGTCTGAATATGGTGGTGGGCGCCGGTGCATCTGCAATTGTCACCTTCGCAATATTTGGTTCAGCCATGATTCCTCGCTTTCTTTTTAAAGTTGTCGATCTCGCAGTCCCTCGTCGCGGAGATGCCCTCTCATCGTGTTGGCCGGATCGAAACGAAAAAAACAAAAGCCCCCGGCAACTGGTCATACACTCGGTGGCGCACTCCCAGCGAAAAGTTGGGCACCAAGAAGTGTTTCCTGGGAGAAACTCCCAGACTGGAAGTCCTCCAAAGGCATTCTCGTGACCCTGAGCAGCCTTGCGAAGAATTTCGCGGACCCGCTCGAACCTTGCCGTAAGCTTGCCACTGGGACCCATAAGGAGACCTCCGAATTTTAGGCGCAGTTCGGCCTGCTCCATGGTGGCAGGGCTGCTGGCGTGTACCAGGAGCACTCCATCCATGGAATTCCTGCACTCCGGACGGATCAACGCCGGATCGCAGTCGCCTATTGCTCGATTCTCCAAATCCTGGGATTAGTGAATGCTAATGAAACCGCCGCAATCACCACTGCAGATTGCTTCCAGTAAGAGACTGACGACTGGAAGCGTAATTGATTTCTTGCAGACTAAACCGGGAACCGCGTTGGGTCAAGGATTTCTTGTGTGCTCTCAAAAAAGATAACAAAGTAAATTGCTCAAGTTGCAATCTTGTCACCCCATTTTTTGAATGTAGTCGTGAAAATCTGGTATGAAACGGCAAAACCGAAGCAGCAGCAAAGATGAAAAAGCCCGGACGATGAAGGAAATAGGCGTACACGGCCAAAATACACCCTTATTTTCACGCTATGACCGAAAGCAAAACCTGTGGTGGACGATACAGCTTTGCGATGGGTGGTCTTCAGTTTTGCCGGCACAGTTTACCGACACGGGTCCAGCACTTAAGCCACGCATTCGCTTTCCTCAAACAGAGAAATCCGGGTCTCCACAAGCTTAAGGCAAGCAAGCCCCTTTTGAGCTCTCGTGCACGGCTCACCTAATGTCACTGCTGCCAACCACCACCGAGAGCTTGATAGAGCTGAACCAGGGCCGTGAGTTCGTTTCCCTGGGCCTGGGCCAGCCCGAGTTCAGCAGAGAAAGAGTTGGTATTGTTAGTCAGGACTTCCAGGTAGTCGGTGGTTCCAACTTTGAAGCGCACTTCCGAGAGCCTGGCCGCGTCCTGAGCGGCTTCTACCAGATGCTCCTCCTGTATTCTGAATTCCCGGTTCTTGCCGTACGCAACTAGAGCGTTGGAGACGTCACGGAACGCGCCCTGAATCGCCTGTTGATAGGTCAGCAGCAACTGCTCGCGCTGAGCCTCTGCCAGCCGAACATTCGATTTGAGCCTGCCTCCCTGGAAAATTGGTTGCGAGAACGATCCAACCAGATTCCAAACGCCGGCCGGCCCGGTAAACAGATTGGTGAGCGCCGAACTCTGATAGCCCGCGCTTCCAGTCAAAGCGATCTGGGGGAAGTAAGCCGCCCGGGCGACGCCGATCTGCGCGTTGGCGGCGACCAGGTTATGCTCAGCTTGGAGGATATCGGGCCGCCGTTCCAGGAGTAAGGACGGAAGCCCGACCGGGACCTCGGGCGCGTGTGGTTGTTCCGTCAGCTTCAGACCCCTGGGAACGTTCCCGGGATTGTTTCCCAGAAGAATGCTTATGGCGTTTTCTTCCTGGGCAATTTGCCGCTCAAAATCGGGAACCGTCGCGGCCGCGGTATAAACCAGTTGTTCAGACTGGCGGACATCCAGCAATGAGTTGATTCCATGCTGCTCCAGGGTCTGGGTCAACTGCAGCGAGTCCCGGCGCGAATTCAGCGTGCGTTTCGAAATCTCCAGCTCCAGGTCGAACTGGCGGAGCAAAAAGTAATTACTGGCAACGTTGGCTACCAGCGTGGACATCACTTCCTTCTGCGCCCATTGACTTGCCAGAAGGTTTGCGCGTGCGGCCTCGGTCGCGCGGCGATACTTTCCCCAGAAGTCGAGATTCCAGGCCGCTGAGGCGTTCAGTGCCCCTTGTGTACTCTCGAAGGAGGGTATGGGCCCATTCTTGGCGGTTTGCTCGCTGGTCATGTCGCCGCCGACGCTGACCGAGGGAAGTTGATCGGCACGCGTGATTCCAAGTTGGGCCTGCGCCTGGAGTATCCGCGTTGCGGCAATGCGAACGTCGTAGTTGTTCTTCAGAGCCGTGCGAATCAGGCCCTGAAGCTCTTTATCCTGGAAAACCTCCCACCACTTCTCATCCCCCAGCGAGGCCGCCGGGCTTTGACTGGTGGCAGTGCCGGCAGGAGTGGCTTGGTCGGATGCCTTTGCTGCCGCTGGGGTCCTTGTTGCATCTTCGGCGGGCTGCCGGTAAACGCTCGGAACGTTTACCGCGGGCCTTTTGTAGTTTGGGCCTACTGCGCATCCCGTGAGGATGACTGCCAACCCGAGAAGGAGCGCCCAGAATGTTACCGATCGATTGTGCAAGATATGTTCTCTCATGTTCCTAATCTCCATGGACTTCATGCATCGCCAGCGCTCCCTGTCCCGCTGGCGCCTTTCCACCTGACCGAAAGAACGAGAAGCGGTCCAGCACCTTTTCCTGGAACTCTTCGAGGTACAGATAGATGGCTGGTGTGACATAGAGGGTCACGAATTGGGAAACGATTAAGCCGCCAATGACAACTAATCCAAGTGGCCTGCGTGACGCGCCGTCAGCGCCATAGCCCAGCGCGATCGGGAGCGCACCCAGCAGGGCCGCCATCGTGGTCATGATAATCGGGCGAAAACGCTGCATGCTGGCGTCGTGGATGGCCTGGTCGTCTGGAATTCCCTGGCGCACTCGCTGCTCAGCAAAATCGACGATCATGATTCCGTTTTTCTTCACGATGCCCATCAGCATGAACATTCCGATGTAGGCGTAGAGTGAAGCTTCAGCGCCGAATAGCCAAAGCGTCAGCAGTCCGCCAAGCAGAGCCACCGGCAACGACGAGAGCACCGTGAGGGGATGTAGATAGCTCTCGTAAAGAATCGCCAGAATCACATACATGACGAAGACCGCAACCAGCATCAGGACAGCCAGATCAGAAACGGTATTTTGAAACGTGAGCGCCTGGCCTTGAAGTCCTCCATGCACATCCGGCGGAAGGATCCCCTTGGCCGCATTTTCCACAAACTGCGTTGCCGGCCCGACGGCATAGCCGGGCTTGAGGTTGAAAAATAGAGTAACGCTGGCGAATTGATTGATGTGGTTCACGCCCTGCGGCCCAATGATTGTGTGCCAGCTTGTAAGCGCGCTGAGCGGGACCATGCGCTGGCCGTCGTCGCTTTTGATGTAGAGCTTGCTCAGGTCCTGCGGATCAGATCGTTGGTCGTCCGCAACCTCCAGGATGACCTGGTACTGATCTGTTGGCTGCTTGATCAAGTAGCTGTAGTTCTCAGAATAAGCGTTGTGGAGCAGGTTGAGAATTCGGCTCTCGGAAACGCCATAGAGCTTGGCTTGGTCACGCAGGATATCAATCTGCAGGTTGGGCGTGTGATTGAAAAGATCGGAATTTACGAACAGGAAGCCGGGATACTGGTACATCTTCGCGGTCAGCTTGGCTGCCGTAGCGTAGACCTCGTTCGCATCAATGCCGGAAAGGGCATAGGCGAATTGTCCCTGCACGTTGGAGGTTGCACCGGTACTGATCTCCAGTGCGGGGTTAGGTTGCATGAAAGCCATCACGCCAGGAATTGCATTGGCGATTGCGCCCATCTCCTGTCCAGCTACGGCCTGGATCGGCGCGCGCTCTGATGGGTCCTTTAGAAAGGAAATCAGGAATGCCTGGTTCGGAGGCAGGAATGAGCTATTGCCGCTCATGCTAAAGGTGCTGCGCACAGCAGGATTGGCGCGCATGATTTTTTCGGCCTGCGTCTGATAAGCGTGCATCTGCTCCGGCGAAGTTCCTTCCTGGGCCACGAGCACACCGCGAATAAACGAGCTGTCGCCGACCGGCAGAAAGGATTTAGGCACCTTGTAGAACAGGTACGCGGTGCCTGCAAGGCAAATACCCCAAGTCACGGCTGAGATCCAGCGACGACGAAGAAAGAACCAGAGGCTCCGACCATAGAAATCAAGCACGCGGTGCTCGACCGCTCCGAACGCACGCTCCATCCACGTCTTTTTAGCGCCCTCGCCGCGATCGCGTAGCAGCCGCGAAGTCATCAACGGCGTGAGTGTAAGTGAAACGATGCCGCTGGCGAGAATGGAGATCACAATTGTGATTGAAAACTCACGGAAGATGCGTCCCATCAAACCGCTCATAAAGACCAGTGGGATGAATACCGCGGCCAGTGAGATCGTCATCGCCAGAATGGTGAAGCTGATCTCTTTGGCCGATTGCAATGTGGCGTCCAGCGCGGTCAGCCCTTGCTCCATCAAACGAACGGTGTTTTCCAGAAAGACGATGGCATCGTCCACCAGAAATCCGATGGCGAGCGTCAGCGCCATCAATGAAAGGTTGTCCAGGCTGTAGCCGAGCACACTCATGGCTATAAAGGTCAGCAGCAGCGAAAGAGGGAGCGCCACCGCAGGAATCAGGGTGTCTGTGGCCCGGCCCAGGAAAACGAAAATCACTATGACCACCAGCCCAAATGCGATGTAGAGAGTGGACTGGACATCCTTAATGCTGTTCACAATGGTCTGGGAGCGGTCATAAGCCGGCACCAGCAGAACCGAACTGGGAAGCTGTGACTGAATGTTTGGCAGCAGGTCACGAACCGACTTCGCAACGTCAACGGCATTCACTCCCGCCCTGCGAAACACTGCCACCACGACTGTCGCATGGGGTTCCGGGTGTCCACGGACCCAGAAGCGCATATCGATCCGCTCGTCCTGCACGCCTTGCGAGGCTGTCGCAACGTCTTTGAGGTAGATCGGCGCACCATTGGTCTGTCCGACAATAAGGTTGTTGTATTCGTCCGCGGTAGCGAGTTGGCCCTGGGGCTGGAGCAGGAAGCTGCGATGAGGTCCATCGAATTGTCCCGCGCCGGTGTAGTTCGTGCCATTCTTGATGGCCGCGGTGAGATCATCTAATGTAGTGTTTCGCACAGCCATGGCAGACGGGTCCGCCTTGATCCGGATTGCCGATCGTGCTCCGAACACGGAAACCTGGCTCACCCCGGGCAGAATGCTGATGCGCTCGCCTACCTGAGTATTGGCATAGTCATATAACTGGCCTTCCGTCGCCGTGTCACTCACCAGCGGGATATACATGATAGGTTGATCGTTGGGGTTGGTCTTGGTAAACGTGGGCGGGCTCGGGAGATCAACCGGAAGCTGCCCTTGCGCGCGCGTAATCGCTGCCTGAACGTCTGTGGCAGCGCCATCCAGGCTTTTGGAAAGATCAAACTGCAGAACAAAGCTTGAGTGTCCCTGCACGTTGTTAGAGGTGACCAGTTCCAGGCCGGGAATTTGCATGAACTGGCGCTCAAGCGGCGTCGCCACGTTGTTCGCCATGGTTTCTGGCGTCGCGCCAGGATAGTTGACCTGCACCTGGATTACCGGATAGTCGATAGCTGGCAGGTCACTCACTGGCAAACGAAAGTAAGCCAGGACTCCGAATAGAATGACGGACACCGTGAGTGCCACAGTCATTACAGGTCGGCGTACGAATGGTTCGGAGAGGTTCATCATTCACCTCCACTTTGAGCGTTAGTTTTGTTGGCTGCATTCGAGGGAGTTCCTGGAGCCCCAGAGGCGATTCGCACTTTGCCGCCGGGTCGAACCAGCAGCTGACCTGCAAGCACAACGCGCTCGTTCGCAGCGACTCCCTCCGTAACCACAACATCCTCACCCTGGCGCTGCCCGAGTTTTACTGGGCGAAGTTCGGCGGTGCCGTCCGATTTCACCACGTAGACAAACGGCCCTTGCTGGCTGATCTGCGTGGCTTGACTGGGAATCAGTACCGCTGCTTTCTCTGTCGCCAACACCAGCTTCACGTCCACAAATTGGCCCGGCCAGAAATGGCGATCGGGGTTGCTGATGGTGGCCCGCATGTTGACGGTACCGGTGCCGTTCTGCACTGCGTTATCAAGGAATTCGATCCGTCCGGCTCGGGCCGAACTGTCCTGTTCGGACGGCAGCCGAACCAGCGCCTTCAGGGCGTTGCTCGCCATCTGTTTCTGGACGTTGGGAAGATCGCGCTCCGTGATGGTGAAGGTCGCATAGATGGGATCCAGCCGCTGAATGGAAAGCAGAGAACCCGTATTTGCCGGCACCACGTTCCCCACGTCCACCAGGCGTGCGCCGGCGCGGCCGTCAATGGGAGAGTGGATGTAGCAATACTCCAGATTCAGCTTGGCGGTCTCCAGAGCCGCCTCGGCGGCCTCTACTTGCGCCTGATCCACGTCGACGGTGCTCTTCTTGGTGTCGTAGTCCTGCTTTGAAATCGCCCTGGTACCTATGATTTCCTGGTCACGGGAGAATTGGATCTTCGCCAGCTCAAGCGCTGCTCTAGTCTGGGCCAGTGTAGCTTGAGCCGAATCAACCTGCGCCTTATAGGGTCTGGGATCGATCACAAAGAGAAGCTGTCCCTTCCTCAGGTTCTCGCCATCTTGGAAATGCCGTTCAATGATGCGTCCGCCGACCTGAGGCGTCACGTTCACTGATTCAAACGCGCCACTCTTGCCAATTTCGTCCAGATATCTGGGCACGTCTTGCGCGCTGGCCTGAACCACGGTTACCAGGGGCGGTGGTGGTCCGGCGGGTCCTGCTGCCTGGACATTATTCTTGTTGCATGCAGCCAGAGTGAGCACCAGCAGCAACACGGCGGAAATACCGAGACGCTTATAATCAATATTCGAATAATTCCATTTACTTCTGTTCATCGTTAGCCTCGTTATCAGAAAACAGTGCCTTCATTTGTTTCAATGCCTTACGCCGGAGTCGCCAGCCGCGCGGGGGAAGTCAGCCCGATCCCTGACCCTTGGTTTTTAAGGCTCGCCTCTGCCTGGCGACTGCCTGGAATTTGTGCAGGTCGCGCGATTTCCTGCGCTGCCCGTACTCGAGCTGCAATCAGCGCCTGGCGCGTGCAGCCAAGGAGCAAGGCGCAATCCTGGTCGGAGTAACCTTCAAGAACTGACATGACGAACGCAAAGCGCTCGAAGGAGTTGAGACCGAAGAGAGCGGAAATCTCTACCTGCACTTCCGGCCGCGCCCGATCTGTGGCGCCGCTCGCGACAGCAATATTCGGGGCGCCATTCGCGTATATCGGTTCGGGCGCGATCAGCCGCACCGCATTCTTTACGATTGCCCGCCGGGCCCAGGACCGGCTCCATTCCTTGAAGACCTGATTGCTTGCTGCGCAATCATCCAAGCCGGCAACAAAACACTGCTCAGCCTTTGCAGGGTCCGCCGTCAGCACGAGCGATAATAGATACAAGTTCGTCATGTCTTCTTTAAAAATCCGGCAGAAATCGGCGCCGGTCGCGTACGTTATGGTCTGTGCATTCGAACTGGTTTGTCTCCCTGCCATCGCTACCTCCCTCATCCGTGACGCTTCACTCCTTCGAGCAGTTCCGGTTTAAGACGTCACTCAACCTGGTGTGGCATCTGTGTGCAAGTTCTTTGAGCAGATGCCGGGTAAGGACGCCACCGCAAGAGAACTTTGCGCCTTCTTTCATTAAGTCGAAGATCGCGTTCTCTCCCTCGCGGCTGATCACGGTAACATTGGTCAGATCAATCACCACCCTTGCACCCTCAAGTGAACTCCCGGCATCGCTCCATGTTTTTCGTAGCTCATCAACCCATGGATGTACCAGGGTTCCTTCCACGACCAGCCTTCGCTCGTGGTCCGTTTCAATGGTGGAGATTCTGAACATGATCGCTTCCGCCATTCGACAATTGCATGGCTTATGCCAAAACCCCCAGTTTCCAGAAAACGGCCATAAATGATTGAAATTCCAGCAGAAGGTGAGTGGCCCGTTCCGTCGAACTGTCGAAAATGTCGAAGCCAATTTCGACAATGACGAGAATGTCGAGCAGCCGATCACTTCTTTATCCTTTCGAAATAAAGACGGTTGACGGCTCGTCAAATCGACATCATGTAAGCGGGTTTTTTTTTGCGCGAAGAGAACAATCCCTGCCTGGGCGTCAACATCACTAATCGAACCGAGCAAACCCGAGGCGGGAAGGATTGTGAATGGAATTGGTGGAACTTTACATAACAGCCCGCGGATGGATGCCGAGCTTCTTCATGCGCGAGATGAGGGTGGTGCGCTTGATTCCCATGCGAGCTGCGGCGCCATCCTCGCCGGCAACCCGGCCTTTGGTCTCTTTGAGGATGCGGACAATCTTTTCGCGCTCGATCATGTCGTTTGGTCCAGAAACCATCTGCGCGGTGCTGTGGTTGGTCAGTTCCCCAATGGGCACCTGCAGCGCGGGGCCGTGGGTAAGAATGACGGAGCGTTCGATAAGGTTTTCCAGCTCGCGAATGTTTCCCGGCCAGTGCCAGGCCGACAACCGTTTCATCGCGGTAGCCGGTATAGACTCAATCTGCTTCTCCATGCGGCGCGCGTACTTCTGCGTGAAGTAGCGTACCAAGAGCGGGATATCCTCAGGTCGTTCCCGCAGTGGAGGGATGCGGATCGGGAAGACATTCAGTCGATAATATAAGTCGCTCCTGAATTCCCGATTTTCAATCATTTTTTCCAGGTTGCGGTTGGTCGCAGCCACTAGCCGCACATCCACTTTCTTCGTCCGGGTGCTGCCCAGGCGCTCAAACTCCCGTTCCTGCAAGGCACGCAGCAGTTTCGGCTGTATATCGGTGGGAATGTCTCCGACCTCGTCCAGAAAAAGCGTTCCCTGGTCCGCGAGTTCAAGCCGCCCGATCTTCTGTGAAATAGCGCCAGTGAATGCGCCGCGTTCGTGTCCAAAGAGTTCGCTCTCAAGCAGGCCGGTCGGGATTGCGGCACAATTGAGCTTTACCAGCGTCCGATCCTTGCGCCGGCTGCGATCGTGGATTGCCCGCGCGATCAACTCCTTACCTGTGCCTGTTTCACCTAAGAGCAGAACGGTCGAATCGCTCGGCGCGACAGTCTCTACCAGGCCCAGAACGTGCCTGAGACCTGAACTCTGGCCCACAATCCCTTCGAAATCCATTTCGCCGCGGATTTCTTCTTCCAAATACAACTTCTCCTGGGCCAGCCTGTCCCGGAGTTCCGCGATTTCGCCGTAAACAATCGCATTTTCGATGGCGATTGCCACCTGGTTTGCAACCTGCGTCAGGAAACTGACCTGATCTTCATCGAATGTGTTCTCCTCCCGTCGTGCCACTGCCAAAACCCCGAGCAGCCGTTTTCGACTGACGAGAGGCAGGTCGCACATAGAGTTCAGCCCTTCGCTTTTGGCTTTACGATACATCTCAATGGGGATGGTCTCCGGATCCAGCCGATTTATTACAATGGGTTTGCCGGTTTGGAAAGCATTTCCAGGCATGCTTCCCTCGATCGGCACCAGAGCACCTTCGGTAAAGATCCCTCTGCTATCTGGATAGTCCAGCGCATGTACCCGCAGGTGCTTGCCGTCTTCGTCCGGTAACATCACAGCAGCCGCGTCGCATGCCATGACACGTCGAACACTGGCGGAGACGGCGTGCAAGAGTTCACTAAGTTCGAGGTTTGAGACGACCTGGTTCGTAAGATCAAGGATGAGTTTCAGCCGGTCTTGCAAACGCTCGGACGAATCGAAGTTAACTGCCGCATCGAGGACCAGCGCCAGTTGGTCTGCAACCAGACGGAGAAAGCGGGTCTCCTCTTCGGGGTAAGCGTTTGGACGCAAGCTACCAAGGCTGAGCACCCCCAGCCGGCGCGCTCCTCTGGCCAGCGGCAGTGAGCAAGTGGATACAATACCGAGCTGGTCGAGAAACTCACTGTACTTCGGGAAACGTTGCTCCTGCCGCCAGTCGGCGGTCGCCAGGACCTGTTGGGACTCATGGACCCAGTCCGTGGGCGCGTCCCGCAGGAAGCCGTCCCGATCGGACACATCCAGAGTTCTGCCATTAACGTGCAGCACTTCCCACGACACGATCTGCGTGGCATGCTCAAAGGCAACCAGATGCAGGTAATCGAAGGAAGCCACCTGACGCAATTCTTTTGCGAGCACCTGCTCTGCTGCCTCACAGTCACTGCAAACAGCCATAGCCTTAGCCATGCGCAGCAGCGCCTCATAACGCGCTACGTGAGTCTCCGGTTGTATCACCGACAATGCGCTCATTGCCCTTCCATATCCTCGCAACTCCAATCGCTTGCCGCAGTCGTCCGTTTCCTGAGACAAATATATTGTCACGCGGATACCCTTTCAGATGTGCGAGATGGGGAAACGGGTTCTATAAAAATTCAGCGCCCCTGAACATTGCTCCGCCGATACCCTCGAACTCCACTTCGACCGAACGAGAAGGCGGAAGATCAGGAATTCAACAATCGTAAGTCACTGATAAAACCGGAGAGCAGTTCGACATCTGTATTCGATCAATTTTGATTGAGCCCGGTGTTGTTCCTTATCGACACTTTCGCAAATTCGGCTGCTGCCCTCTCGCAAACGCAAAAGGGCCTACCTTTTCTTCTTTGCCACTGACCGTAAGCTCATAACGTCTCCAGCCACATGCCCCCGAATAGCTCGCTTGGGCCGGCGGGGCCTTCCTCATCGCGGAGCACGGGGCGACCATGCTCTGGTCCAAGGAGGAGTGAAACTGGGACATCAGGCTGCAAGCTTTTGCACCTTACCTGAAGCTTTCGCGCTATGTGCTTGATTTCGCGTGAGCTGCTTTGGCATTTCTCGTGCCTCATCCACCGCAGATCACAGAGGACGACAGTGCGCGATTTTGCAGCCCTTCCGGGGCGCACTGTGACCTTTGCAACAGCTATTGGCCTTTGTACAGAGTCGTTGCGACGGCGCAGACGAGTGCAATCGGCCTACAGCCTCTCTTTTAGAGGCAGCTCATTGATTCGGCGAAGACCAAGATTACAAGAAAGCGCGCTCTGACACCCCCACAGCGGCGTTGCGAGGCATTTATCTATGACCCGTTCCCTGCGTGTTGTGGTCCTACTGCTCTGCACTCTCACGGTAGTTTCGGTCCTACGCGCCTCACTGCCAACAGTCACGACCGGCCAGTGGACGCCGGCGGTGGATATGGCAGACGCTCGCGATGGCGCCGCTGCCGTGCTGTTGGCTAACGGAGACACGTTGATTGTGGGTGGCAGCAATTCCGCCGGCACATTGCAGACCGCGGACATCTACCAAATTGACGGAAGCCTGACGGCAGCGGCCACCATGGCCACGGCGCGTTCCAGACATACCGCCACGTTATTGCAGGACGGGCGGGTTCTGGTTGCCGGAGGCGATTCAGGCGCCGGGACCGCGACCAACTCGGCGGAGATTTATGATCCGGGATCCGACACGTGGAACGCCGTCGGGACGCTCGTTTCAGCTCGCTTCGGGCATACAGCCACGCTTCTGCCGGACGGACGGGTCGCGATCATCGGCGGCGAGAGCAAAGGGGCACCAGTCGCTGGAATCGACGTTTTCGATCCCAACACTGGTTTGTTTACGCAGACGGCATCCCTCAACGTTGCCCGCAAAGACCATGCGGCTGTCCTGCTGGCCGACGGCCGTGTTCTTGTGGCCGGCGGATTTGGACTGGATGCACAAAACAATCAGATCGCGCTCAATTCAGTTGAGATCTTTGATCCTGTAACGAACGCGGTTTCCGCGGCAGCCAATCTGAACACCGCCCGGGCGCGGCACAGCGCCACTGTGGTGCTGGATGGCTTGGTCGTAGTGGCAGGAGGATCAAACGGACAGACCGACCTGAATTCGATTGAAATCTATACGCCGGGCACGGACGCGTGGGCGGTTTCCCCGACCACGTTGTCAACGGCGCGCAATGGCCATATTGCCACGCTTCTGGCGAAGAACAACAGCGTCCTGATCAGCGGCGGCTCTTCCAATGGAACGGCCTTGCAAAGCGCCGAGATATTCCAGCCATGGACCGGCACAGTAGTCAACGCCGGAAACATGAATGTAGCCCATGTGTCCGGCACGGGATCGTCATTTGGGGCCGAAGGCTTGTATCTGGCTGCGGGCGGCAGCGGCAGCAAGACCACAGAGTTTTTCCGCTTCGCCACAATCAAGACCGATAAAGACGACTATGCCCCCGGAACACCGGTATTAATGAGCGGCACCGGTTACCAGCCGAACGAAGTTGT
>DASXCL010000127.1:0-1574 GCA_036491195.1 Candidatus Angelobacter sp. | reverse complement strand
ATCATGATGGTCACTGGAATCGGAGTGTCGATCCTGAATCTGAATCCGCTGATCAAGCTGGATGGCTATCTCATTTTTTCTGAGCTGGTGCATGAACCGTCTCTGAAGGAGAGCAGCACGGCTTATCTTTCCGGATGGGCGCGAAAATATATCTTCCGCCTGCCCGCAGAAGTGCCCTACGTACCGCGACGCAAGCGGCTGTTCTTCGTGATCTACGGAATTCTGTCGGGACTCTACAGCTACAGCCTGCTTTCGTTTCTGATGGTGATCGCGTATCACATTTTGCGGTCGTTCAATCCGGAATGGGCTTTCGTGCCTTCCCTGGGGATTGGGTTATGGGTGTTTCGTTCGCGAGTGAAACTTCTGGTGAATTTTATGAAGATGCTTTACCTGGACAAGAAAGAGCGGGTGCTGGCCTGGTTCACGCCGGTTCGCGCGATCGCAGTGGGGGCCGCAGCGGCGCTCATACTGTTCATTCCTATTTGGCCGGACTTCGATCATGCAGAGTTCGTCCTGGCTCCTTTCCAGGCAGCGACCCTGCACGCTACGGTTCCTGCAACCGTTGCCAGTGTGTCGGTGCGAGAAGGGCAGCTGGTTGAAGCAGGAACGGAAATGGCGCGGTTGCGCAATCTTGATATCGAGTCACAGGCAGCGCGCGCCGGAGAAGAGTTGCAGCAGGCGACCTCGCGGGCCACACTCGCGGCATTGCGCTACACCGACTTCGGGGCCGCAGAACAGGAGCGGCAGCACCGCGCAGCCGACAATCGCGTCATCGAAAACCAGGTTGCGGAACTCAAAGTGGTGAGCCCGATTTCTGGAGTGATTGTTACTCCGCACGTTTCGGATCTGGTCGGAAAATCGCTCGACGAGGGTGATCTGCTGTTTCAGGTGAGCGATTCCAGTGAAGTCAAGGCGCTGCTCTATATCCCAGAGTTTTCGATGCACGAGGTGCGTGCCGGCGCACCGGTGCGACTGCTGATTGACGGCCGAGTCAATCCGATTTCGGGGACATTGGCTCAGCTTGCTCCGGTTTCAGCGCCGCTCGAGAACAGCCTGATCACAAAGGACCAGTTGCAGGGGATCAATCCTCCGAGATTTTATGTGGGAACCGTGGTGGTCTGGAACGATGGCGGGCTCATGCCAGGAATGACAGGGTCGGCAAAGGTGTTGACGGGAAGGCGTAGCCTTGCGGGGTTGAGCTACAGGTTCAGCAAGGATTTTGTGGGACGAAAGGTTTGGTAATCGAGAGCCGCAAAAATTTACAGGCTGGGCGCCAAGGCCCAGCCTGGAACTGTCTTACATGCCCCAACGGCATCTCTAAGAATCGCGATCCGAGACGCACCGGCTCGTTCCACAAATGCAGCTAGATGTGTGTCGGTTTGGCCAGACGCGGCATGTATGCGGTAGCCGCGGTCGGCCTAATTAAACGTGACTGAGCGGCTACGCGATGCAGTGGCGCCGCGGTCATTTGCTTGGCAAGCTTGGTTGCAGATACTTTGGTTGCGGATACTTTGGTCGCCCCGGGCTTGCTCACGGTGGCTTTCTTGTTGCTGTTGCTAATGAGAGATTTCTTT
>DASXCL010000126.1:0-3383 GCA_036491195.1 Candidatus Angelobacter sp. | reverse complement strand
GCTGAGCCGAAGAAGCCGGTAGCGGTCTTAACAAAGTCCGCTTTTGCAGCCAAACTGAGCTGGCAGCTAAGAATTTTTTCTTCCAGCGTGAGCAGCGGAGTTTCCAGAATCACTTTAATAATGGCGCCGCTGCCATGCGCCACCTCCGCCACGGCCAGAATGTCATTCAGAACGCCCTGGCGATCGCCGGATTTCAGTGCGCCAATGTTCATTACCATGTCCACTTCTTGCGCGCCCAGGCGGACAGCTTCAGCGGCTTCAAAGCGCTTTACTGTCGTGTGATTGGCGCCCAGAGGGAAACCAATGGTGGCGGCAATCTTCACCCGCGTTCCATGGAGCACGGAGACAGCCAACCCAATCCACCATGGATTTACGCAGACGGCGGCAAAGTTGAAGCAAACCGCCTCCTCACACAGGCGCACGATCTGGTCGGCCGTGGCTTCTGATTTGAGTAAGGTGTGGTCAATGAAACCGGCAATCGATTGCCAGTTCCGAACGCAGACTTGAGGATCTGACAGGACCTGTGACATCCAGAACGGATTGTATCACTACTCTCCGGCGTGTTCTGTAAAGATACATATGTCCGGTAGATTACGGAATCGCTCGGCATAATCCAATCCATACCCAACCACAAATTTGTCTGGTATCTGGAACCCGACGTAATCGGCCTGCACCGGCATCTGCCGGCGAGAAGGCTTATCCAGAAGAGCGGCAAACTTCAGCGTGCGAGGCTTGCGCGCCAGCAAAAGCTTTTGTAAAAAGCTGAAAGTCAGGCCAGTATCGAGAATGTCTTCTACCAGGATCACATTCTTGTCTTCCAGCGGAGTCGTCACGTCCTTGATGAGCTGGACTTCGCCGGCGCTCTCCTTCTGGGTACCGTAACTGCGTACGGCGATGAAATCAAACGTGGCGTCGAGCTCGATCTGGCGCGCCAGGTCGCTCAAGAACAGGCATGCGCCCTTCAGCACGCCCACCAGAATCACGGACTGTCCGGCAAAGTCGCGGGTGATCTGCTGGCCGATACGGGCGACACCATCGGCGATTTGCGTGCGCGAGATAAGCACTTCCATATTGTTCGCCATTCGGGGAAAAGGGATTTTATCGAAAAAAGCCGCTAGCGACTAGCCGTTAGCCACTAGCCGAATCGCTTTCAGTGGATTTCCCGGCGCAAAATTCGAATCCCAATTATGCAATTCTGTGGTTTGCCGTAATCGACGTTGCCTGCGCTCGAAATCGAAAGGCAAGCCGCAGCCTCAAGGGCAACACAAATGACGAAGACCTTGATCTGGCTAACAGCTAGTAGCTAGAAGCTAGAAGCTGCTTTAGAATTTCCCCATGCCGCTGCCTGAATACAAACAACTGGTCGACGAAGCCAAGCGCGAAATCAAGGAAATCGATCCGGCCGAGCTCGCGCGCATGCAGCAGTCAAAACAGAACTTCACGCTCATTGACGTCCGCGAGCCTGACGAAGTCGCCGAAGGCGCTATCGCGGGATCGAAGCCGTTGCCGCGCGGCCAACTCGAACACAAGATTGACACCATTACCACCGACAGAAACCAGCCCATCGTATGCTACTGCGGGGGCGGCGGACGCTCCGCCCTGGCTGCGCAGAGCTTGAAGCGCATGGGTTTCAAGAATGTCATGTCTCTGGCCGGCGGATATAAAGGGTGGAAGAAGAGCAGCTCTTAGCTTTTGGCCATTGGCTCTTAGCCCTGTATCGCGAATCCGCCATTGTTGTTTTGTCAGAGAACTAATCACGCTTTTTCGAATCCACCTCTCGCTTAAGACAACACGCGTCGCAAATTCCGAATCATTTTCTGAATGCTCGATGATTAAAAGGCATTAGCTTGATTTCCGGATCTCATAGCTAAGTGTCAACAGCCAATATCCAACGGCCAACAGCGGAATAGCTCTTTTCCAACGGCTATTCTAAAATTCCATCTTCACATCAAAGGACGCATGCATGAACCTGAACGGAATCAAAATCACCTGGCTCGGACACGCAACCTTTCTCGTCGTGACGCCCGGCGGCAAAAACATCATCCTGGACCCCTGGGTGAGTGGCAATCCCGCCACGCCCGCCGACAAAAAGAAGTTCGACAAGCTCGACTACATGCTCATTTCGCACGGACACAGCGACCACTTTGCCGACGCCGTGGACCTGGCGAAGAAACACAATCCCAAGGTCATAAGCATCTATGAGCTGTGCGTCTTTGTACAACAAAAAGGCGCCAAGCAGATTGCGCCCATGAACAAAGGCGGCACGCAGCAGGTGGGCGATATCAAGGTCACTATGGTCAATGCCCATCATTCCAATACGATTGATGACGGCGGCACGTCTGTCCCCGGCGGCGAGCCTTGCGGCTACGTCATTGAATTTGAAAACGGCTTCAAGCTCTATCACTCCGGCGACACCTGCGTCTTCGGCGACATGGCCATCATCCGCGAACTGTATGCGCCTGACCTGTGCATGCTGCCTATCGGCGACCTTTTCACCATGGGTCCTAAAGAAGCCGCTTACGCATGCAGCCTGCTCAAGCCCAAGGCCGTGATTCCCATGCATTACGCCACGTTCCCTGCGCTTACCGGCACGCCGGAAGCGTTCCAGAAAGAACTGAAAGCCCGCGGCGTAACCACTGAGCTGATCACGATGAAGCCGGGTGAAACGATTTCGTAATCCATCGTCAACGAAATTCATTATGGTAGAGACGCAGCATGCTATGTCTCTACGTTCAGAGGTCGCAATGCCCGGAATCACCGAACCCGCAGTCGATCAATACATGCTTTCCATCCTCCCGCCGCGCGATGCCGTGATGCAGGAAATGGAAGCGCAGGCCCTGGAGCGCGATATCCCTATCGTGGGCCCGGCCGTGGGACGCGTGCTCTACCAGTACGCGCGCCTCATCAACGCCAAGAAAGTTTTCGAGCTGGGCTCCGCCATCGGATACTCCACGCTCTGGTTTGCCCGCGCCGTGGGAGAGGGCGGGGAAGTCTTCTATACCGACGGCAATGCCAAGTACGCCGACGAAGCCACTGGTTATTTCCGTCGTGCCGGCGTCGCGGAGAGAATTCACGTCGGCGTGGGCGACGCCTTGGAACAGCTCGCCGCGCGGCAACGCGAGTTCGACATCATCTTTAACGACGTGGATAAAGAATATTACCCGCGCGTGCTTGACCTGGTCCCAAAACATCTTCGCTCCGGCGGCCTCTTCATCACCGATAACGTCCTCTGGTCTGGCCGCGTGACCGAGGCTGATACCAAAGACGAAAGCACCCGGGCGATCCGGGAATTCAACCAGCGCCTCTACGCGATGAAGGATTTCTTCACGACGATACTGCCGTTGAGAGATGGATTGGCCGTGGCGGTGAAGGGATAAAGCCGC
>DASXCL010000125.1:0-13487 GCA_036491195.1 Candidatus Angelobacter sp. | reverse complement strand
GTGCGGTGTGATTTCACAGGTCACGTGCAGATGGTTGTGCTTGGCTTTGCGGACGGCACGCAACGCCGCGGCGGTAGAGAGATGAGCGACGTGGTAGCGCGCTTTGGTTTCAGCGGCGAGGCGGATGTCGCGCTCGACGATCGAGCTCTCTGCTTCGCCAGGCCAGCCGCGCAGGCCGAGGCGAAAAGCCGTGGGGCCGGCCTGCATGGCTGAGCCTTCGGTCATGCGGCAATCTTCAGCGTGTTGCACCACAGGCATGTTCAGGCCAGCGGCGGCGGCCAGCGCCTGACGCATGATCTTGTCGCCAAGGATCGGTTTGCCGTCATCACTGAGAGCAACGGCGCCGGCGCGCTTGAGCGCGGCGAAATCGGTGAGCTGTTCGCCACGGCTGCCAATGGTTGCGGCGGCGACCGGGAAGACGTTGACGTGAGCGCCGCGTGCGGGATCGAGCATCCAGTGGGTGATCTCAGGCGAGTCGTTGACGGGATTGGTGTTCGGCATGGTGCAGACGGAGGTAAAACCGCCGGCTGCGGCAGCCATGGTGCCGCTGGCAATCGTCTCTTTGTACGATTGTCCGGGCTCGCGCAGATGGACGTGAATATCGATGAAGCCGGGGGAGACGATGAGTCCGCGAGCGTTGAAGGTGTCATCGGACTTGCCGCGCAACTTTCCGGCGGGAGCGACTTCAGTCACACGACCGTCCTTGAGCAGTAGATCGTACTTGCCCTCAAGTTGCTCAGCGGGGTCGATGAGGAGACCGTTGCGGATTGCGAGACTGTTTTTATTGTTCAAATGCAAAACCTATTTAGCCGCGAATGCACGCGAATGAACACGAATTCCTTTGTTGCTGTTCTCAAAAACAAACCGTTTGAAATGGGGCTTTGGTCCAAAATTAAGTAACAAGCCTACTTCGATGTCTGTTGCGCGCAAATAATTCAGGACTTGGGCCTCGTGTGAGGGGTCGAGCACACGGACAGCTTTTAGTTCCAGTAGGACTGCATTATTTACGACGAGATCAGCCTTATATTCGCCGATTACTCTGCCGTGAAACCAAATCGGCGTGGCAATTTGTCGCGCGACACTCAATCCTGCTTCGGTCAGGCCGATGTATAGAGCTTCTTCGTACACAGCTTCGAGAAATCCATGCCCCAATTCGTTGTACACCGAATAGAAAACGCCGACGATTTGATGGCACAAATCCCAATGTTTTCTTTCGCGTTCATTCGCGTCAATTCGCGGCTGATCTTTGTTTTTCACGCCATCCCCAGGCACGTCGCCAGAATTGCCATGCGCACGAACACGCCGTTATGCACTTGTTCTTCGATCACGGACTGGGGGCCGTCGGCGACCTCACTTTGGATTTCCATGCCACGGACCATCGGACCGGGATGCATGACAATGGCGTCAGACTTGGCGAGTTTCAGCCGTTCCGGCGTGAGCTGGTAATGGGCAATGTAATTTTCCGCGTCGAGCTTTAAGCCGGCGAGGCGTTCTTTCTGCACGCGCAGCATCATGATGACGTCGGCTTTGCGCGCGGCTTCCTCAATGTGACGGCTGATTTTCACGCCGGGCGCCAGGGACGCTGCGCATTCAGGCAGCAATTCCAGCGGGCCGCAAAGAATGATCTGTGCGCCAAATTTTGAGAGCAGGTGAACATTGGAGCGAACCACACGGCTGTGCTGGATATCGCCCACCATGGTGATGCGCAGGCCCTTCAAGGACCGTTTATGGCGCAGGATGGTATAGGCGTCAAGCAGGGCCTGCGAAGGATGCTCATGCATGCCGTCGCCGGCGTTGATGATGGGAATTTGAAGGTTGCGCGCGAGCACATGCGGCGCGCCGGAAGAGGGATGGCGCACAACGATGCAATCCGAGCCCAGCGCCTGCAAGGTCTTGCCGGTATCCACCAGGGACTCGCCTTTTTCGATGCTGGAGGCGGTGGCATTGATCACCGAGGTGTGCGTGCCCAGCAGTTTGGCGGCGTACTCAAATGAGACGCGGGTGCGGGTGGAAGCTTCATAGAAAAGAAGCGCAATGCGCTTGCCGCGGAGCAGAGGACGAGGCTTGCCGGACTGCATACGCCGGGCCAGCTTAAGAAAGAAAGCGATTTCCTCCGCGGAGAGGTGCTCGAGTTCGAGTAACGAGCGTGTACGCGGCATTGGCTAAGAAATGCGCTCCACCAGCAGGACCTGCTCTTCCTGGTCAATTTCAGAAAGTTTGACTTCGATGATTTCGGTGTCACTGGTCTGCACCGTGCGTCCGACGAAGGCGGCTTCAATCGGCAGTTCGCGGTGGCCGCGGTCAATGAGCACGCAAAGCTGCACACGGCGCGGGCGGCCGTGATCGAAAAGAGCGTCCATGGCCGCGCGCACGGTGCGGCCGGTATAAAGCACGTCGTCCAGCAGGATCACGTTTTTATCCACGATATCTGTCCCGAGCGGCGTGGTTTTTTTGATGACGGGGCTGGAGCCTACGGTGGAAAGGTCGTCGCGGTAAAGGGTGATATCCAGCGTGCCAACGGAAACCGGTTTCTTTTCAATCTGCTGGATCAGAGCGGCCAGGCGGTTGGCCAAAGGCACACCGCGGCGCTTGATGCCCACGAGCACCAGGTTTTCCACGCCATTGTTTTTTTCGACAATCTGGTGGGCCAGGCGCACGAGCGTCCGCTCAATTTCAGAGCCGGACATGAGGCGTCCTTTAACGTGAAGGTTGGGAAGTCGAGTGGAACCGGGATTCATAGTCACCGCATGATATCCGAAGGGAGCGCGATGCGCCAAACGTGAGTCTTAAGACTGATTTCGGGGTTTCCTAAGCGCAACCGCCAGCGCGCCGCTGCCCATGCCAATGATAAGAAAAGCCATAAGAATCATTCCCAGGCCGATGGCGGTAAAGACGATTAATCCGTCCGGGGTGGTAAACCATTGCAACATCTGTTGCGTCTGGAGGTCAGGATTCCGAGCGGCGATCTCATGAATCCTGCTTAGCACGAAGTCGCGATACTGGGTTGTCTTGAAATAAATGGCCGCAAGAGAGAAGAACAGAAAGACGGCAAAACTGAGCAGCGCCATCAGCGCGCCCATGGCCGCGCCTTGTCCGGTGCGAAGAGGAATGGGGCGGCGCCGCCGATAGCTGGAAATGGTCCAAAACAGGACGGCAGGAAGCGCGACAAAGAGGCCAAGCGGGGCAAACGCAACCGTCAGCATGCCGGTAAGGACAGCTAAGGGTGCGGCGATACGAAAAAAATCCCCCCAGGCAATCCCGATTCCGGGAGCAAGGCCGGCAGGCGGCGGAACTTCTGGATGGATGGGAGGGTCGCCGGTCGAAGGCTCCGGGGATTCAGAAGCGGGTGCTGTCGCAGTGGAGACCCTGATCTGCGGTGCGCCACAGGAGGAACAAAAAGCGAGTTGGGCTTCGATGGGACGCCCGCAACGGTAGCAAACATTTTGCATACATTTTCACGTTACAAGAGCTGTTCGGCCTTGGCAAACCGGGGCAGGTAGGATCGGACTCTCAAAAATTCTCAGGATCGGCTTGGTTCAAGGATGGAATGAGCGCATTCGTCCATTCTTTGACTGCAAATCTGCCGCGCGCCCGCTCCTGATGAGCGAAAGAACAAAAAATCACGGCAGCGATATATCAAGACGGAAAAACCCGACTCTCTTTTAGTAAGCACGCAAAATTTAAAAGGCTCGACACCATAGAAGCACACGTCTTCCGGGAGAAGGAATAGAGACGTGAAAAAGACATCTGTCCGTTTATTGTTTGTTTTGGCCCTGTTAGTAGCATGTGGATCGTCGCCTGTGATGGCAGACGGTGGCCCGCTTCAATCCTGCAAGCCTCCTTTGGTTTGTTCGGCGAGATAGGTACGCTGCGCTTTAACAGTTTGGCCGGATCAGCCCGGCTGGAGTAATCTGGCCGCATCCAATGTGGCTCCGTATAATACTGTGGTTGGCTCCGCCTTTCCTGCAAAGCTGGATCGCCGTTCTGATGTTGCGGAGAGGAACGCAAAAGAGTTATCGCTTCTTCTTTTCGTACACCGTTTTCGCGATCGCGGCCGAACTCGCTAAATTTCTATTGTCGGAACCGGGGAAAAATACCTGGCTTTCCTTTTGGGTAGGCTGGGGCTGTGAGGGCATTTATGCCATCCTTGGATTCTTGGCCATCTATGAGGTGTTTGGCCACATCTTCGAAAATTTCCACCACCTGAAATGGTTCAAGTACCTCCTGCCGATTACTGCCGCGATCATGCTGGGCATCGCGATCCTAATTCCGCTCGTCCATCCAGCCGTTGACACTGAGCCGCTTCTGGAGGGCATCTTTGCGCTGCAGGTGGCCGTTCGCTGTCTGCAATTGGGAGTGTTTTTCCTTATTTTCCTGCTGGCCCGTATATTCAACCTGGATTATCGCCAGTATGCATTTGGAATTGCCGCGGGCTTCGGCATAGCCGCCGCCGGTATTCTGCTGGGTACGTTAGTAAGGACCGGATTGGGATTAAAATTTCTAATCTACTTTAAATATGTCCCGTCTGTGGCATACTGTATCGCAGTAACGGTGTGGCTGGCTTCGTTTGTAAGAGCCGAACCAGAGGACCCTTTCCGTGATTTCCGGCGCTTGTTTACACCTGAATTATTTTTGGGACAGCTAGAAAGGTATAAGCAAGAGGTAAGGAGCATCTTCAGGTCATGAACGCTTATGCTTTTCTGCTGATCATTCTGGCGCTGCTGTGCGCGAGCGGGCTGTGGTTTTTTCTTGGCCGCCTCTCGCGTTTTCCCTGCCGCACCATCCGCGATGTCCCCGCGTTCCTGCAACCCGTAGATTCCATCAGCATGATGCAGTTGTTAAATCCGGAAACGGAGGAATATCTGCATTCCGCCATGACCGAACTGGCCCTGAGGCTGGAACAGCGCCGAAGCCTGCACTTTTTGCGCGAACATCTGACGCGCATGTCGCACAATGCCCACATCCTGCTGGAGTGGTCGAACGCCGAACTGAAGAGAGAGATTGTGGGGCAGAGCGAGGAATTCGGCGAGTGTTACCGCGACTGCGCGCGGCAGTTGCACGTGGCTGCGGTGGAGTTCCGGCTGTACGCGATTTTGTCGCGCATCAAGATCAACATGTGGCTGGTTTTCCGGACGCAGACCTGGTTGCCCGTGGCGTCCCCCAGCCTGGCGGACCTGAGCCAGGTGGCCGGCCTGCGCTTCTTCACCGTGTACTCGAATCTAACCCGCGCGGTATCCGATCTCGGGCGGCATTACGGTACGGAGTTTCGCGACGAACTGTTGAAGGCCTGGGCCGTTGCCGCCTAAACCTGATTCAACCAGGTAAGGGCTATCCTTTAAATATTTCCTGAGTTCCGGCGGCGCTTCAAGAGATGAATGGCAGCGCAGTTCAGTTTGTATCGTTCATCAATTTGTATCGTTCTTCAGTTTGTGTCATTGTTGCCCCAGGCGCGAACGTAGACGAGAGCAAATTCTGATCCGTTGCCTCTGGGCTTGATGGCCAGTATGCGCTGGTTATTTTCCGTGCCGACCTTCAGCTCTTCTCTATACTCATGGCCCGATCCCTCATGGCCGTCACAGGTGACTTCCGCATCCTGGTCGCGGTGGTGGAAATTCATATTGAAGCCGCCGGTGCAATCCAGCACCTTGCCGTACTTGCCCATCTCCTTGCGATAAAACGCCAGCACTTTGTCGGAAGGATCGTCGCTCTCATATTTCAGCGCGACCACTTTAAGACCGAACAGAGAGCTGGAAATATTCACGTTGGCGCTATGGTGCTCGTCATCGGAGTCTCTGCTGGTGCGGGCGCCCGGATATAGAGAGAGGCCAGTATCCTTGACGTCCGTAGCGCCTTCTTTCACGCTGAGCGAGCCAAAAGGCGTCTTAATATCGACGTCATCTTTTTTGCCGTTGCCTTTATCGTGCGTGGTGACGGAGCATCCGGTGAGCGCGACAAGACAGAGGAAACCCAGCAGTATCTGGAATAGCGATTGGCGCATATAGCCTCCTTACGACGCGGAGCTCGAACGACTCCCTTTGCTCCCTGCCTGTTCATACGCTCTACAGGGACGAAAAGTTCCCGTATTCTGCAAAAACGGTCGCCAGCAGGAGAACCAACCAGCACTACTCGGCGTCTGGTTTTGCGCCGGGCACGCGTTTTCTCAGGAACGCGATTTGTCCCGTGTGGTGCGCCTCGTGCTCGCAAACGTGGAACCACTTGCAGTAATTATTCGTTGGTCCCCAGGGCCAATTTTTGTCGACGGCCATGAGCCAGGCATCATCGCGCTTGCGGAACTCCGCCAGCGATTTTGCGCGTGTCTCCTGGAGGATGCTGAGGTAATAGTCTCGGTCGTGTCCCTTGATGGTTTTGCGGCCGGCGTCTCCCAGGTTCATCGCCGGGTCCCACTGTTGCTTCACGGAATCGGGCCAGCTGTCCCACTTTTTGCCTTCGAAAGTATTCAATTGGTAGTAGGTCTCAGTGGCCGCGAGGTGAAGCATCAGGGCGCCGATGGTATTGGCGTTGCGGTCAATGAGGTAGTCCAGATCGGCCATCGTGAGATTTTTGGTCGCAGTAATTACCCCGTTGGCCTCGCGCATCCAGGTGAGCATGGAAACAAATGCTCCCATCTGCGGCGCGTATCCGGGTTTCGGGCCAATGATGTTGAGATTCGAGTCGCTTGCCTGAGCGGTTTCCGGCAGGAAAAGTCCTTCAAACAGACCGGCGAATCCGGCCGCAAGAGCGGCGGACCCTTTTAGAAAGTTTCTACGATCGGAAAGGCATTCGATGGCGAAGCTCTGGCCGGCGTGGGAGCCCTTTTTGTTTGCTGCCATGGCTGTCTCCTTCAATAGTAAAGCCTCGAATAAAGCACCAGAATCATAGGGGGCTCTAACGGGCAAGTCAATTTCCCCAGAGAAATGGCGGTCTCAGGCATGTACCATTGCGGACGGGCTATCCTGCAATTTTTCCGGCTGGAGCTTAAAGTAAAACGTTGCTCCACGATCTGGCTCCGCATGAGCCCAAATGCGTCCCTGGTGCTTCAAAATGATGCGTTGCACGGTCGCCAGCCCCACGCCGGTCCCCTCGAATTCGTCATGGCGATGGAGTCTCTGAAAAGCGCCAAATAATTTTCCGGCATGCTTCATGTCAAAACCTACACCATTGTCGCGGACAAAAAGTACGGTCTCGCCATCCTGAGACGTTTCGCCGACCGAGATCACGGCATGGCTGCGCGATCCCGTGAATTTGGCGGCGTTGGCCAGCAAGTTCCAGAACACCTGTGTAACCAGGCCGCGATCACACTCGATTGCCGGCAGGGGCGATACGTCAAACGTCACCTGGCGGCCAGCCAGCTCGCGCTCAAAACCTGCGATCACCTCCGCTTTCTGGTTATGCCGATAAACGGCCGAATCAGCCCTTTTCACGCCGAAACCCTTTGAGGCTGTATTTAGGCATAACCCAAGGGCCGTCAGAAGAAGATTTCCCTTACGGCCCTTCCTTGGCATACACTCTTACCCCTAAAAACAGAACACCTCAGAAAAAGGATTCTTATGGCGCTGGTTCTATGTACTGGCGTTGATCCCGTGTTGATGAAGACCCGTCAGCTCATTCTTGAGAATGCGGGTCACACGGTAGTTTCGGCCTCAGACGAGCACGAGATCAAGGCCGCTTGCAGCAAGCAGAAATTCGATGTGGCTGTTATCGGGGAAAACATGCCCACGAAAATGAAAGCTCGCATGCTGGAGCTTGTGCGGGGCCATAGCCCAGCCGCGAGGATTCTGGAACTGTATCCGCTATATGCCAGCAGGACGCTGCAGGACGCGGACGCTTGGCTGGAAATGCCAACTGACCGCCCTGAAGAACTGCCGGATGCCGTAAACTCGCTTGTGCCGGCATAAAGTCCTCTTGCCCCCTTGGTTCCGCCTCTTTTGCGCAAGAGGGGCGTTATGTTGGCTTCCGAGGAGTGACTGCGATGGACAGCGTGGAAAGACTCACGCCCGCGGCGCTCAAAGAAAGCGCGAAGCTCAAAGCCCTGGCGCTAATCAGCGACGGGTACGTGCAGGCAGACGACAATCTTCTGTGTCCAATCTGTGGATGCGTTTTCTATTGCTTCTCGACCTTAAAGACAGGTCGGACCACCGCCAACGCCGGGCCGAAGTTCATGATCGCGCTGTGATGTTTTTTGAGGAAATGATCAAGCAAGATCATGCTGCCGGACATCCGCATGAGCGGTTTGCGATGGGCTGATCCGCGTTGTGTGAAGAAGTGTTGCTTTCGGGCGATAGACGCAGCACAGCCAGGCTGGAAAAGCAACGTTCGCCACCTTGTTGAGCATCTATTTTCTTGTCGGTTTATGCCTTCCCCGAGTCTCATTACCGTGCAACAGGAACATCCTCGGTTCTGGCGCATCCAATCACCCAAAAATAATAAGGTGACCGAATCATATTGCCTCGGCTGTTCCCGCTTCATCGGCGCAAGCCAATCGTTGGTCAATCTTCGTCTGGTAGAGCTGCTGCATCGGGCCCGATGCACAGAGAAAAGCCCAAGGGCGGATCAAAACCAACTCGCTAGTTACTTAAAGTAGCATCGATAGAACAGATTTCCGAGTCAGACTATAGGTTCGTAATAACGCTCGCCGGCGCAGCCGCGGCAGACGGTCTTGTCGCCGAGTTTGACCTCGCGGCGAAAATTAATGCCCTCACCGCATTGAGCGCAAACAATCCTCTCACCTTTGTATCCGGGAAACTCTTCCGGTGGAAGATCCACGTGGACCCATTGCGCCTGAAATAATTGGTCGTCCGCCATTTCGCGATACGCCAGCATCTGCTGCTGGTTCTTGTTCTCGATTTCCGGGTGCATACTTTTGGCCAGGGCTTTGGAAGACTCTTTGGCGGCCACGCGCACGGCCTTGCCGGTCTCCACGTCAATGAACGTGGCGGCGACTTTACCCCAGTCACGGAACTTGAGCGCGCGCTTGCCTAGACGGCAGCCGGTCACGACCATGACGGCGTCGGTGGCGCAGCGATCAATTTCCACAAAGGTGACAATGCGCTTGCGATCTTTGCCCTGAGGCTCTTCCAGCCCCAGTTTCTTGAGGCCGAACATGGCCATGCGGACACCCAGCACCTGTCCGGCACAGAGATGGCCGTGCGCCACGGCGGCGTCATCGAGATATTCCTGAAGCGTCTTCATTATTGCGGGCCTTCTTCCGTTGCGGTGTCGGGCTGAGGACCAGCGGTATGGGCGCGCACGACGAAGCTGGTCTTCTCTCCAGCGGCGACAAAGGTCACACGGCTGGGCGAGCGTTCCCATTTTGGAGCAGCGCAAGCCGGGCCGGGATATTCCTTCTTCAGGATAGGCTTTCGCTGGCCCAGTTGTGAAACCACCATATATGCCCGGGAGCCATCATCGGAAGCGCCGCAATAAGCGGCATAGTCACGATACCAGCTGGCGCTGGAAGAATCGCCGTCGAAGGCGGGCAGGTTGAGCTGGGCCACGTGACCGGTCTGGCGGTCAACGCTGATCCATCCATCCAGCCGCCATACCCACTGCCGGGGCTTTCCGGTTTCTTCCGGCAGAGCATCATTGATGCGGTAGGCGCGGCGGACCACGAAAAGGCGGTCTGTAACCTCATGCGCGAGGCCGGTGGCGTATTCGCGGATACGGCCGTCGACGATCAGCTCGCGGACTTTGACAGGCTGCCTGTCTCCGGAATCCGCGCGGACTTCCACTGTGCGCCACGGGCCCAGCGCCACGGTGTGAGCTCTGGACGCGGCAAAGCTGCCGCCTGGGAGCAACAACGCGCTGATACAAAGGAAAACAGGCCGCATGAGGGCCAATTATATGACTTCACCCAAAAATCGCAGAAGCTTTTGACGAATTCCCGGAGAAGGTGTGGAAACCATCGGGGAATTCAGGCTTTTGGGCTTTATGAAAACATTTTCAAGGCTGGCTTTACGACTGTCCGGAAATGCGGCCCAGTTACCTAAGGAAAGACGTTGGAATAGTTGCCGCTTTCTTTTTGGGCCAAAAGTCCTTAACATTAAAAGCTCCCCCCAATTTTTAACCATTTATGGGCGCGCCCCTATTATGGTTTTACAGGCGGCGGCTATCGGGGTATTTGTGCTTTTCGACGAGGACGACGCAAAACTTAAAAGGGTACGAGAGTTGCTCGATACAACCCTCGATAAAACTCTACCTTCTCATTTAGCAATGGCACCCATATCGGAACGGGCAAGGGAAGAGTATGGCCGCTTCAAGCAACGGGCGCCAAGGGTCCTGGTTGTCGACGACAAACTGGATACCCTCCTGCTTCTCCGCGAACTGCTTTCTTCCCGCGGCTACGACATCATTACAGCCACTGAAGCGGAAGAAGCGAGGCAACTGGTCTACGCGGAACGGCCAGAGCTGGTCCTGCTAGATGTGGTGATGCCGGGCAAGTCAGGCTATGAACTTTGCCGCGAACTCAAGGAAGATCCCATCACGCGCCTGATTCCGGTAGTCATGATCACGGGACTCTCCGACCGCGACGACCGGGTGCGGGGCATCGAGGCCGGGGCCGACGATTTCCTGAGCAAACCACTTTATCCGGAAGAGCTGTTTGCGCGCGTCAAGTCGCTGCTGAAGCTGAAAGAGTTTACCGACGAACTGGAAAATGCCGAAGCCGTGCTGGTGGCGCTGGCGCTGGGCATTGAATCGCGCGATCCGTACACTGGAAACCACTGCGAGCGGCTGGCACACTACGCGGCCGACCTGGGACACCACATTGGCCTGGACGGCGACAGCATCATCGCATTGAAGCGCGGCGGCTATCTCCATGACCTGGGCAAGGTTTCGATTCCTGACGAAATCCTCAAGAAAGGCACGCGCCTTACCGCCGAGGAATGGCAGATCATGAAACAGCACCCGAAGATCGGAGAAACGATTTGCCGGCCGCTCAAGTCATTCCGAAACGTTCTGCCTATCATCCGCCATCACCATGAACACTGGGACGGCAGCGGCTATCCGGACCAGCTGACGGGCTACGATATTCCTCTGCTGGCACGAGTGCTCCAGGTGGTGGACGTGTACGACGCTTTGCGCACGGCCCGGCCGTACAAACCGGCGTTGACCCATGAAGAAGCCAAGCGCACGATGATTGAAGAAGCCGCCGGAGGATTATGGGACCCCAACCTGGTTCCCGAGTTTTTTGCTATGCTCAAAAAGAAAGAGCAAGCTGCCTGAGCCCGGCGGTCGAGTTTTCCTTGTCAAATTCCGAATTGCAAGCGGCCCAGCCGCAGTACAGCATTGTTGTACCTGCTTACAACGAGCGCGCTCGCATCGGCGGGACGCTGGAGCAGGTGCTGGAGCACGTCCAGGCGCAGAAATGGAGCGCCGAAATCGTGGTGGTCAACGACGGCTCGCGCGACGATACCGCCAGCTTCGTCCGGCAGTTCGCGGCGGGACATCCCGAGGTCCGGCTGATCGAAAACCCCGGCAACAAGGGCAAAGGCTATGCCGTGCGCAATGGAGTGTTGAATGCGCGAGGCCAGGTGATCCTTTTTACTGACGCCGATCTGTCATCTCCGATCACGGAAGCAGCGAAGCTTTTTGCGGCGCTGGAAAAAGGCGCGGACGTTGCCATCGGCTCGCGCTGGCTCGATCCCACCTTGCAGTTTCAGCGGCAGCCATTGCGGCGGCAGATCATGTCACGGGCGTTCAACGTGTTCACGCGCGCGGTGCTGTGGTTCCCATACCACGACACGCAGTGCGGGTTCAAAGCGTTTACCCGCCGCGCGGCGCAGACGATCTTTCCGCTCTTGCGGATCAACCGCTGGGGTTTTGATGCGGAGATCATTTATCTGGCCCATCGCATGAAATTACAGGTGGCCGAAGTAGGAGTGAAGTGGGGCCACGATGAGGGTTCGAAACTCCATCCCTGGAGAGACGGATTTTATATGGGGCTGGACACGCTGAAAATACGCTGGCTGTCATGGATCGGCGGGTATCGCAAGGAGAAGTAAGTTGCGCCTTGGAGCAAATCATGACGCGGCCGCGCGGAGGCTATGAGGCGTTTTGCTTGCGATTTTCCGTATAACGTGAACGCCGCTCTGGCGATCATAGGAGAGGGTCAGCTCAGAAGAGCAAGGCCCGCAAAGCCAGAAATGTTCCACCCGATTTGGCGCTTTGGGTTTGATGGACATGGCCCCCTCGACGTTGGCCGGTAATTCCGGGGATTCGACCATGAAAATCTTTCCTTCGCGCAAATAAACCAACGGAGTAGAGCAGGAGGGGTTAGCGCATTTGGCCAGCATCGGAAAAGCTCCTTGGTGAGGAACCGTGTCGCCCGAATTCAAGCGGCACTTCGTCAACATGTAGATGCAGTGTTGCGGAAAAAGAGTTTCCCGACGGCATTCCTTTATTGCGGCAGACCTGTGAGACGGTCGACCGCCAGCTAGCTTCCGGCCAGCGCGGGCAGCAGGACCATCAAAGCGGCAATCCACAAGGCCATCCAGATCAGGAAGTTTCTGGTTTCGGCGATTTCTTGAGTGTTCATGGCGCATCCCTTCGAATCTTTTCTTCTGTAACCCGTGATGGCTATAGAACATGCAAACCTTCTTCCGTTAAGCTATGCTGCTGAATATAAAAGGTTTAACTTGTGGCTTGGAGCGCTGCGTGTGTGTCGAAACAGCCTCAGAAGGCGTGTCCGGACACACACGGTTTTAAGGCCGAAAATCGGGTGGATCGCGGGCGACGCGGGTAGTGCGGCCAGCCTTAGGCTGGCGTAGGGCTTGCCAGCACTTCGCGCAGCTTGGCGGAAAGGATCTTCATGGTGAACGGCTTGTTTACCAGCACCGTGCCGGGTTTCAGGACGCCATCGGGGGCCAGAGTGGTAGCGGCATAGCCGGAAATAAAAATCACTTTCATGTCCGGACGGCGGCGGGTCAGCTTTTCCGCCAGAACGGGGCCGGAAAGCGGCTGCATCACCACGTCAGTCATTAAGAGGTCGATCTTGCCGGAATATTCAGCGGCCAGGGCCAGGGCTTCGTCCCCGCCGGCGGCCGAAAGGATGTGGTATCCCAGATGGGTGAGCAGGTCCACGATAACGGTGCGCAGGGAATCTTCGTCATCCACCAGCAAAATGGTTTCCGAGCCACGATTATATTCCAAGGGGGTAACTTCTCTGTCTGGCGGCCAACTCCGGATTGAAGGCCAATGTATGGTGAGATTGTGCCCCTTTCCAGCGCGACTTTTCAACTGTAAAAGGGGAACGAGCGGTGACCGAAGGTTGAAAAGGGCGATTGGGGCAGGATAGGACGGGCAAGGGCGGCATTCGATGTGAAAAAATTTATGGAAGACTGCATTTAGCTCTGTTGAAACTCTTTGATAATGTCCCCTTCCGGACTCATTAGAAATGTCCCCTTAAACTGAGGACTCCAGCCAGGAGGACTCGTTGAAGAGGACAGCGATGAGTAGTCGCGAGCTGGAGCGCGTGGAAGTGATAGGACGAG
>DASXCL010000124.1:0-28901 GCA_036491195.1 Candidatus Angelobacter sp. | reverse complement strand
CATTTGCAGCCAGGCCAGCGTCGACGCAAGCGCAATGGCAATCACCATCACAACGATGGTGAGCGGACGCCGCAAGGCTGCTTGGGGGAGGTTCACAAGTTAAGTAAGAATTTCGGGCGGAGTGTAGCATGGCCATATTGCCGTCGCAATATTAATCAGAATAGTTTGGGGTTTCCATAATGGGAGACAATATTTCCATAATGGGAAACAATGAAGGCTAAGCGGGTCTTTCCAGGATATATAGATGTATTGTTGGCTAGCTACAAGTGTATTCATTCATAAAATAAGGCAAGTTATAGATAAGTTCGCTTATGTCATAACGAAGACGAAATAGAAGCATGAAATCGTTGTATCCCGCCGTGGCACGAAAAATTATCCTATTTTCGAAAAATGCCGGCCCTGTTTATCCATGCGAGTTCCATTTTGGTCCTTCATTATTACTTTGGTTTACCCATGAGGCAGTTAATTCTTTGCGATAAGTAATATGTAGCTTCTAATGGCCTCCGCCGATCACAAAAATCAGTCCAAACAAGCGCTCGCTAAATAAGGATCCTCTAATTTATCGAGTTGCTGCTTGCGGAGGTTCTTTGAGCGATACTCAATACAAATCGCAAAGGAAAACAGCGCAACAATCAGGCCAGAAAATCCTGCTTGTCGATGATTCTAGTACTACTCTGCTTATCGAAGAGATGACGCTCAGGGAGCACACTCAATATGAGCTGGTGTTGGCGCGGGACGGCGAAGAAGCGGTTGAAAAGGCGATTGCTGAACAGCCGAACCTGATTCTGATGGATGTGGTCATGCCTAGGATGAACGGATTTGACGCCTGCCGCGAGATGCGGAAGCACGAGGCCTTGCGAAAAGTTCCAATCATTATGGTCACCAGCCGTGGCGAGTCGTGCAACGTGGAACAGGGATTCGAGAGCGGTTGTAACGACTATGTCACCAAACCAATCAACGGCGCCGAACTCGTTGAAATAGTCAACGGCTATCTGGTGACCCAAGGACGGAGCGAATGATTTCTAAACCCGAATCGCCATGTAGTTCGAGAAATATTTCGCAGGCCGACCTAGCCGGCCTGGAGCGGGATTTGCGGCAACTCTCACTGCGGTACATGAGGCAATCCGTGGAACTTCCGCTAGACCACGAGAAGCAGACGGTCCTGACAAGACTCTATTCTGCGGCCAATACGCTGCACCAGGCGGTGAGGGAAGGCATAGTGGAGAATGCCATTTTTGAAATCGGTTCAAACTTGATCGGCTGTGAACAAGTAGCGCTGCTGGTTATGTCCAAACAACAGGACCGTGTAGAGTTTATCGGTTCCGCCGAGTTTGACCCAAAACAGCTCGATACTCTCCGGCAGAATGCAAAACGAATCATTGAAGAAGCTCCGGCAGATTCAATCTTCATTGAAACGGCGTGTAAGGACCGGTCTTTTCTGCCATCCCTCGGCATTACCGCCCGCATACCTTTTCAGCTGGATAGTGCAACTAAAGGCGCGATCGTCTTCTTCGACCTGCTCCCGCAACGCAACGGTCTCGATGCAGAGGACCGGGAGCTGTTGAAACTGCTTTGCGCCTATACCGGGCCTTGCTTGGCGGCCAACAAAACAAAGCATCAGGAACCCTTTGGATGGGTGCAGCTATGAAAACGGCAGCTATGGAAACAGGAGAGTTTACAAAAGCATCGCCCTATACAGAAATGTATCTGCATCCGGGACAGACTTACGTTTCCGCGGAGCCTGTGCAGATATCCATGATTCTGGGCTCTTGTGCGGGCGTGTGTCTTTATGACCGCCGCTTGGCCATCGGCGGGGCAACACATTACATGTTGCCGCAGTGGGACGGACCAGGCGCTCCGTCTACTCGTTATGGGGATGTCGCCCTCGATCTCCTGCTCAAGCAGTTCCAGATTCATGGAAGCAACCCCAAAGACCTGGAAGCCAAAGTTTTCGGAGGCGCGTGCATGTTTGAGGCTTTTCGCGCCGAAAACGGAAGCGATGACCACATCGGTTCACGCAACATTAACATGGCGCTCCAGACTTTTTTACGGTTTGGAATTGTCATTGCCACCAGGGACACAGGCGGTGAGAACGGCCGCAAAATCAAAATGCAAAGCGACACCGGTTCGGTGGCCGTTTCTGTGATCAGGAACTCATAATGGAAATTCAACGCGACGTAATATTGAAAAATTTTCTGATTGAGTCCGAGGACGGGCTCAGCCTGATGGAGCAGTCCATTTTGGAGCTTGAGCTTCATCCCGGCGACAGCGAAGCGATTCAGAGCATCTTCCGTGTTATCCATACCATGAAGGGCAATGCCAGCCTTTTGGAGATTGAAGGTCTTCTGGCTTTTACTCACACGGCGGAGGACCTGCTGGATCATCTTCGAAATGGCAAGTTGTCCGTCACATCCGAGATCATTGCTCTGCTGCTCGATCTGGTGGACGCTCTTCGGCAAATGGTAGCTGCGGCAGGCCAAGGCAAGGATGAGACTGGCCCCGGCGCGAAGGACATTCTGGCCAGAATCTCCCAGTTCCTTAAGATAGATGGAAAAGCCGAGAAAGGGCCGGACCGTGCCAGGGGCAACCAAGGTCAACTTTCCAACCCGGAAGCCGCTTCGACCATAGGTGAAGCCCCATACAAAGCGGCGCGAACGTTGCGCGTGGATGTGGCGAAACTGGATCGGCTGCTCGATCTGGCAGGTGAACTCACGATCGCGCGCGGGCGTGTAGCCCAGATGTTGGAAGCAAAAGAAGAAATCAGCCTTGAGGAACTCCGCGATGCGCACAGCTTCGCAGATACCCTGCATTATGAGCTACAGGACACCATCTTAAAAGCGCGAATGGTTCCGGTGGGGCCTCTGTTCCATCAGTACAACCGCACCGTGCGCGATCTGGCAAAGTCCCTGGGCAAGATGGCCCAACTTCGCATTGAGGGAGAAGACATCGAGGTCGATACCTCGGTCGTGGAGTATCTCAAAGACCCGTTGTTGCACATGATCCGCAACGCCCTGGATCATGGCATCGAACAATCCGCCAAACGTAAAAAACGCGGTAAGTCCCAAACCGGCACGATCACGGTCCGTGCTGCCCGCGAGAGCCGAAACATCGTCATCGAGGTTATTGATGACGGCGCAGGATTGGACAGGCAAAAAATCATTGAAGTGGCCCAGAAAAAAGCGCTGGTCGCAGAGTCAACAAAGTTAACAGACCAGGAGATCTATCAATTGATCTTTGAGCCTGGTTTCACCACGGCCAGCCAGGTCAGCAACATGTCCGGGCGCGGAGTTGGCATGGATGTAGTCCGGAGAAACATCCAGGCGCTACGCGGAAGCGTGCATGTTACCAGCCAGCCGGGAGTGGGAGCGACAGTGCGGATCCGGCTACCGCTCACGCTGGCCATCATTGAAGGTTTCGGCGTAGGCGTGGGCAATGAGACCTATGTCATTCCCGTTGACCAGGTGATTGAGTGCGTGGAATTGGCGAAGGAAGACCACGAAAACGCTCGCAAGGACGGGGTGCTGCAACTGCGCAACGAGCCGCTCCCTTACATTTATTTACAAGATCATTTCGGGCTGCCGGGAGAACGCGGCGCAAGGCAAAGCGTGGTGGTGGTGCAATATGAGACCGGCCGCGCGGGCCTGGCTGTGAATGAGCTTTATGGGGCGACGCAAACCGTCGTTAAGCCCCTGCCGGCCATTTTCAAAGATGTTTCCGGAGTATCAGGTTCAGCAATTTTGGGCAATGGCCGAGTAGCGCTGATTCTGGATATTCCAGCGCTGTTCCGCGACTTCCGCATGCAGGAAGCGCATACAGGTTAAATTTTCAAAAATCCGCAAGGAAAAACTGAGTAAGTAGAGATCAATGGAGAAAGATTCAATGAACAATAAGTGGATCGCAAACCTTTCAGTAGGCAAACGGCTTTTCTTGGGCTTTGGCCTTGTGCTGGCCCTCACCGCAGGTATTGGTTTGATTGGCTGGAACTACACCCATACCATGGCCAACGAGTTTGACAGCCTGTACACGGATAATCTTCAGTCAGCCGTACATCTTGCAAACGCGGAGAGGGGATTATGGGAGCTTCGCTTCGGCATCGCCAACTACGAGGGTTGGAATACCACGGACCGCGCCAAGATTCGGGCCGAGGAAATCAAGTGGATGCGGCAAATTGAAGAAAACATGAAAGTCTATGGCGAGGGCAACCGGACTCAGGTAGAGAAAGAGACCCTGGCAGAGTTTAATGACTGGTACACAAAATACATGGCAGCGCGTCCGCATTGGTTTGAGCTGGTTGACCAGGGAAAACATGACGAAGCGCATGAATACCGCGCGGAGACGACCAATACTTTTGCTCCGAATGCAGTCAAGACCTTGGGCAAGCTGATCACCACCCAAAATGAGCTGGGCGATTCGAAGCGCGTCCAGGTAAATGCAGAAGCCAACACTTCGCTGCAAATGATCCGAGTGCTGCTGCTGTTGGCCATTGCAGCGGGTCTGGCGATGGCATTCATCGCCACGCGCAGCGTGACATTGCCTGTGACCGCACTGGCCAAACATCTTGCAGAGCTGGCAGCGGGCGGCGGCGACCTGACCAAACGGATGGAGGTCAAGTCCACCGATGAAGTGGGCCAGATGGGCACATCGCTCAACACGTTCCTGGTGAAACTGGAGAAGATCATCGTCGATGTAAAAAGCGGGGCGAGCGCCATTGCGGTTGCGGCGCAGCAGGTGGCATCGTCTTCCTCCTCCCTGTCACAAGGCACGAGCGAACAGGCCGCTTCAGCGGAAGAGACCACCAGCAGCCTGGAAGAGATGAGCGCCTCGATCCAGCAGAACTCGGATAACAGCCGCCAGATGGAGCAGGTGGCCGCCAAGGGCGCACGCGAGGCGGAACAGAGCGGCAAGGCCGTGAATCACACGGTGGATGCAATGAAGTCGATTACGGAAAAAATTGACATTGTCGATGAGATTGCCTATCAGACCAATCTGCTGGCCCTGAACGCAGCCATTGAGGCGGCGCGTGCCGGAGAACATGGCAAGGGCTTTGCCGTGGTGGCTACTGAGGTGCGCAAGCTGGCGGAACGCAGCCAGGCAGCGGCCAAGGAGATTAGTTCGCTGGCCACGGACAGCGTCAAAGTGGCGGAGAACTCCGGCAAGCTCCTGGATGAGCTGGTGCCCTCCATTCAGAAGACCGCCGAGCTGGTGCAGGAGGTGGCGGCGGCATCACGCGAGCAGTCCGCCGGCGTGGCCCAGATCAACAAAGCCATGGCGCAGGTGGACCAGGTGACCCAGCGCAACGCTTCTTCCGCGGAAGAGCTTTCCAGCACGGCGGAGGAGCTGGCGTCGCAATCGGAAGCGTTGCTGCAACTGATGGATTACTTCAAAGTGAGCGGCGATTCCGGCTTTTCCTTCAAGCCGAAACCACGGACGAAGGCGGTCTGGAGCGAATCCGAGCCGCTGCACAAGGCCATGCATGCGACCGCAGCCGGAGGGGGCAAGCCGAATGGCAAGGCCGAGGCGGACGCAATGAGCTTTTCACGTTTCTAGGGAGAAAGATAAATGGATACCGCCATCAAAGAAGCCGTAGAGAGAGAGCAGTATTTGACTTTCTTCCTCGTCAACGAGGAGTGCGCCATCAGCATCCTCAAAGTCAGGGAGATCATTGAGTATGACACGATCACGACCGTGCCGAAGATGGCGCCGTGGATGCGGGGAGTGATTAACCTTCGCGGCTCCGTGGTGCCGGTCGTCGACCTGGCGGCGAAGTTCGGGATGGAACAGAAGCCAGTAGGAAAGACGACCTGCATTGTGATCGTTGAGGCGCAGTTTGAGGACCAGCAGACAACCGTGGGACTGATCGTGGATGCCGTGAGCCAGGTGATGGAACTCTTGGAGGATGACATCCGGCCAGTGCCGGATTTCGGGACGAGCGTCAAGTTGGATTACCTGATAGGCATGGCGCAGTCGGGAAAGAAATTCGCTCTTCTCCTGGATGTGGACAAGGTGCTGACTACGGAAGAACTGCGCGACTTGAGCGTGGTTTCCAACTCCGTGGAAACCGCCGAGCCTGGTGAATTCAGCGGAGAGGAACCGCCCATGCTCAGTCCGGCAGAAGCCGGCCAAAACCTGGACCGGGAGAATTAAGACCGGTTATTTCCGAGAACGACAAATGAAAGCAAAGCATTTTGAAGAAGATGCCGCCACGCCGAACTCTGGGACCAGCATCAAAAAAATTCTGCTGGTGGATGATTCATCCACCTCGCGTATGACGGCCAGGATGCTCCTGGCGGGTCATGAATCCTATGTTCTTAATAGCGCTTGCGATGGCCAGGAAGGAGTAGAGAAGGCCATCGCAGAGCTTCCCGACCTGATCCTGATGGATATTGAAATGCCGCGAATGAATGGAATCGAGGCATGCAGGCTGCTGAAGCAGAACGTAACGACCAAGAACATTCCCGTGGTCCTGTTGACGATGCGCGGTGAAGAGCAGTTCGTGCGACAAGGCTATGCCAGCGGTTGCAATGATTTCCTGACCAAGCCTGTCAACGAACAGAAGCTGGCCATGGTGATCAGAAAATATCTTGGTTCATAGGCCGAATTGTATCGGCTAAAGCTTCGTATCTTTTCTGGAGTCCTGGCTGACTCAAGTTTTCTTGAAAGAGTTACAGAATCATGCAACCGATGAACATCGATTCGAGACCGGCCGGAGCGGCCGATGCCCCCGCCAATCCGGCCGCCTCTTCGCTTGTCTCTTTTCAGGCCCTCTCGCATGAGATTTCTGAAAAGGAATTTCTGCGTCTGCGCAACCTCGTCTATGAGGAGGCAGGCCTATGGCTTTCGCAGGCTAAGACTGCGCTACTTGTCGGCCGGCTCGCCAAACGCCTTCGACACCACGGATTGAAATCGTTTAAGCAATACTACGATCTCGTCATCAATTCCCCGGAAGAACGCATTCAGATGCTGGATGCGCTTTCCACTAACGAGACCCGGTTTTTTCGCGAACCGCAACATTTCGAATTGCTGAAATCGGTCATTCTTCCAAAGTGGACCGAGGAAGCTGCCACAGGCCATCGCGGCCGTAAAATTCGTGTGTTAAGCGCCGGATGCTCCACCGGCCAGGAACCTTACTCGCTGGCGATGGTCCTTCTTGATCGCTTTCCCGGATGGGAAATAGAAATCATAGCTACGGACCTATCCACGCGGGCCCTGGAGATTGCCAGGACCGGTATCTGGCCGGCTACAAAGGTAAATGAAATTCCTTCTTCTTATCTTAAGGCCTTTATGCTTAAAGGATTTGCGGATCAGGCCGGCAAGGTGAGAGCGGGGCCGGAAATTCGTTCCATTGTCCGATTTTTCCGCATGAATTTGAATGAGCCGGCATATCCCTTGACGGGCAAATTCGAGATGATTTTTTGCAGGAATGTTCTGATCTATTTCGATCAACGCGGCCGTGAGCGGGTAGTGCGCCGCCTGGCCAGTTTCCTTTCTCCTGATGGATACCTCTTTCTCGGGCATGCTGAAAGCCTGCACGCCATGAGCGACCGTTTGCGGAGCATCATCCCCACGGTTTACGTCGGAAGAGATGATGCGATTGATGATGCCAAACCATAGCAGTCCCTCTCCCATCCAAGTCCTGGTCGTAGACGACTCCGCCGTAGTACGGCAGGTCATGCATGCCATTCTTTCCCAGGAGCCCGATATGGCGGTTGCTGTTGCCGCCGATCCTCTGATCGCAATGCAAAAGATGAAGCAGGTGCGCCCGCACGTCGTCGTTCTTGACCTGGAAATGCCCAGGATGAACGGGCTCACCTTTCTTCGTAAGATCATGGCTGAAGACCCGATTCCCACATTGGTATGTTCGGGAGTCGCCGCAAAAGGCACCGAGAACGCTCTTCTGGCTCTGGACGAAGGAGCGCTAGGCATTCTCACCAAACCCAAACTTGGGGTTGGCAATTTCCTTCATGAGTCCGCCTTGGCGCTCATTGATATGGTCAGAGAGGCAGCGCAGGCAAAAGTAAAGCAGCGGACGCCATTCCGCAATTTACCAAGCAGCCGCCCGCGGTCTGTTCCAGTTTTACATTCGATGGCCGCACGGCAAGCTGGGACAATTGTTGCCATAGGCGCCTCAATCGGGGGAACGGAAGCTCTGGCAGAAGTGCTCACGGCGTTGTCTGCCGATACGCCTGGCGTCGTGGTTGTCCAGCACATGCCTGAGTTCTTTACATCAGCATTCGCTAATCGCTTGAATGCCTTGTGCCGGATCGAGGTGAAGGAGGGCGAAGATGGCGACCAAATTACCCGGGGACGCGCCATCATCGCGCCGGGAAACCGCCATCTGTCTGTGGTGAGGCAGCGCGGAGCTTTCTATGTTGAGCTGAGCGATGGACCTTTGGTCTCGCGCCATCGTCCCAGTGTCGACGTCCTTTTTCATTCGGTTGCCTCTGCCGCTGGCGCAAGCGCTCTGGGGATCATTCTGACGGGAATGGGAAATGATGGCGCATCCGGAATGCTCGCTATGAAGCGCGCCGGTAGCAATACCATTGCTCAAGATGAAAAGAGCTGTGTTGTCTTTGGCATGCCCAAAGAAGCGATTTCTGCCGGAGCTGTTGACACCGTTGCGCCACTGGCCTGCATTCCGGACCTAATTATGGCTTGGGCGAGCCCTGCTCGCCTGAAACAATAAATGGAAATCACACTATTAAATAATGCCAGAGTCAGGCCGTGGACGCCCAAAACCACCCTACCGATTACATCCTTGCGCGCGACGTTGCCCACGCCGCCGGTCTCGACGTTGGCAAATTTCAGTACTCGATCAAAAAACTGGCTGTGCTCCCTGAGGGCAAATTGGCAATCATGGTAACTGATGGCCACACACCCACGCTAGCCGTTTACGATCCGCTCGGGCGGAAGCTGCTGAGCCATTGGACGGAGACGCAGAAGTACGCCGCGATGGAGACCTACACCGACCAACGCACCGGAAAGCCGTTCGAGAAAGTTGTTCAGGAGATTGCGCAGCTCCATTGTGGCCCCGTGCCGTCCCGGGACGGATCGCGCTTGTTCGCCATGTCAGAAGGCGACGTGATCTTGACTCGCTGGGCCGGCGGACTCAGGTTAACGGCAGCTTTGCCCAGATTGGCCTGCCCACCGCAGTCGTCTCAGCTACTTGCGACGCGCCGTATCCGAATTTTGAGGAAGAAAAAACATGGCACCCAGCTTCTAGGCGCAGACTCAGGGATAGTGTTGCACCAAGGGGACGGAATTCCCAAGTGTTTTTTTTGGTAACGATTTTGCGGTTTTGACCACTATCTAGTAGCCCAAGTGCAGAGAAGGATCGGTTGCCGTTCGTTGTTGTTGGAGTCCCGTAATACGGGCTACGGAGACTACGGCGTGACATGAAGCGTCAGAAATTATGTTGAGGTTAAGCGAGCGGCAAACCGAGAGATCCCTAGAAATGTGCGCCGTGGTGACAGAATCCCGTTCTGAAGGAGGGACTACCGATGGAGCAACTTATGATTGGCAACATTGAGGCGCGTGTAACCCGCCGAATCCTCCACTTGGCTTTGTTTTGCCTAACCGCAGTTTTCTTGGTACATGCCCAGACCACCTACATGAAAGACACACCCGCAGATACAGGAGCTGAGCCGAATCCCGACACTGGTCCGATGTGGGTGTCGCAGGACATCTGGGTGCGAAACTCACCCGATCCCGCCTATCAGCCGTATCCGTTCCCCGCCGGCTCGCCTCCGTGGGCATTTCCGCCTCACCAGAATCCGGTCTATCGCGATCCATTGAAGAGCACGCCGAACTACGTCTACGTAGAGGTCCGCAATGACAGTGCGTCGCCTTCCACTGGCACGGAACGCCTGCGGGTTTACTGGGCAAAGGCGTCCACGGGACTCTCGTGGCCCACGCAGTGGGTGGACTATCTGCCGAGCGGCCCGCTGACGCTGCTCTATGGCGCAGAGATCACGAAACCGCGAAAGAACGGAGCGACGGCCAGCGCAGCAGAGCGCACCGCTTATGTGAACGCCATCATGGGTATTGGTACAACCCCCGCGTATGTGTTTCCCCTGGGGAGCGACTACTGGCATACGCAACAGACAGTGCACAGCGATATGGGATCGTTCAGCAACATTCACGAGACCCTGGCTTTTCTGCCGTGGCATCGTGAGTACGTCAATCGCTACGAACTTCTGCTCCAGCGGTACGACCCGACCGTAAAACTGCTCTATTGGGATTGGACCACGAATCCGACTAGCTCACTCTCCTTCATGGGCAGCTTCTCAGGACCCATCGGCGCGCCTTTCAACCCGGCAAGCCCGCCGACTCTGGCGCCCCCAGCCGTCTCGCGCAGCACCTCTGGAGCGCTTCCCGCCGAACCTAACAGCGCCGTGCTGGCCCGCAACCCGTATGATCCGTTTATTTCTTTTGGTTGTACTCCTCCTTCTACAGCTCCTTTCATGTCGGCCCTGGAAGATTGCTCCCACAACTACTCGCATGGGCACATTGGCGGCAACATGAGCTCTCCGGCCACTGCCGCGCAGGATCCGTTCTTCTTCATGCTGCACTCAAACGTGGATCGGCTCTGGGCGCAATGGCAGCGCAATCCCTCGGACCTCCCGCGTCTCGACCCAACGCAAACATACGGCGCATCTCTGGCCTCCGACACGAACCTCCAGGTGACCATGGCGCCGTGGGACGGCTCCCCGGGCCCTCCCACCAGCGCCAGCAGCTTCGCGATCCAGCCCTGGGAAACCACCAACCCCGCCAATTACGTTGTGGCAAAACTTCCCACCGATCCCTCCGTGGTCTCGCCGCCGATCTACGATACGGCGCCGCTCACCATCCCGGTCCTGCAGCCCGGACAGGCAGTGGTCATCCAGATTCCGTGGTACCCGCCGAATCCCACCGATTTTTCGAGCTTCGGCGCCGATCAAGGCCATTTCTGTTTGCTTGCGCGCATTGAGATTTCCACCACGGCGCCGTTCGGAATGGACTTCCCCGAGACCACTGACGTCTACTCGAACACGAAGAACAACAACAAGATCGTCTGGAAAAACGTGACCGTGGTTGAACCTTCAGGTCCCATGATGATGAAGTCCGTTCTGGTGCGGAATATCTTCGACAAGCCAACGCAGGTAGGGCTGCGTTTCACCGAAACTCAGGCCGCCGCAGGTTCGTTTTTTAAACAGGGACGCGTCTTTGTTCATTTGCCGCCGCAGTTGTTGGAGCGGTGGCGGCAAGGCGGGGCCGCCGGCCGGGCGATGAAAGCAGCACCAGAGGAAAAGACAGGCCGCATCGAAATCCTTTCTCCCGAGGCCTTGATCCACAACATCAAGCTCAATCCCAATGAGACGTTTTCCGTGAACGTCGAATTTCAGCTGTCGAAGGACTACACCCCACGACAAGGTTCTCCCGTCCAGATTGATCTGATACAACTCGGCGTGCCCGGCAACCCGGAAAAGATTGTAGGAGGCCAGCGCTTCATAGTGGACCTCAGCAAACTCGTTCTGATCAAGTCGGACGACCCGTGGCGCTATTGGGACAACGGAAAGAATCCCGGACCATCGTGGATGTCTTTGGACTACAACGATTCCCAGTGGAAGCTCGGCGCAGCGCCATTGGGGGCGGGAGACAATCCGGCGACGACGGTCGACGCCGGGCCTGACAATCGCCGCAACATTACGACGTATTTCCGCCATACCTTCGACGTTGCGGACCCGGGCTTCTATAGAACTGCAATTCTTCGGTTGCAGCGCGCTGACGGCGCCATTGTTTACCTGAACGGGAAGGAAATCTATCGCGTCAATCTGCCTGCCGGCCCAGCCAACCCGGAGAAGACGGCGACGCGAAAGCTTGCCGGATTGGAAAGAAACGTCTTCCTTCCGGTCAAGATCGATCCTGCAACCCTGAGACGCGGCAAGAATGTTATCGCCGCCGAAGTTCACCTGAATTCTCCAGAACGTGACGACGTCAGGTTCGACCTGGAGCTATTCGCAAACTACGCCGGGGCCGGCTTCCCGCCTGACGTCGCCTTCGCCGGACCGCAGGAAGCAGCCGTGTTTCAGGCCGGCGAAATCGTTCCCATCCAAGTCGAGGCCTTGTCGGGCGACGGAAAGATCGAGTCGGTGTCTCTCTATGCCGATGGACGCCTGGTCGGCACGTCGCAACACCCGCCCTACACCTTCAACTGGCCGGTGGGATCCAAGGGACCGCATCGGCTTCGCGCCGTGGCCGTTGACGACCGGCACACGGAGTCAACATCCTTCCAGACGGTGACGGTGGTGGAGCATTTGCTGCCCCGTGTGCAACTCATCGAGCCGCGAGAGAGCGCCGCAGCCACTGAAGGTAATGCGATTTCCGTCAGCGCCGAGGCATCCGATCGCAACGGGAAGATAGCGCGTGTGGAGTTCTGGGTAAAAGACATGGCTACCTTCATGTCCCCGAGCATCCTTGTTGCCACAGTGACTAACCCGCCGTATACCACGTCAATAAAAGAGCTCAAGCCAGGTCACTACATGGTGTGGGCGATCGCGGTCAATGATCGCGGTGGGAGTACACAGTCGTTCCCTGCGCACATCATGATTGAAGCGCGTAAATAACAAGCTGGCGGCCTTTGACGCTTTAGGCATCCCTTGTTTGGATATCATTCCGTGCCCATCCGACTGTCCGTGGAAGAAATGCGAGTGCGGGCATGCGAAATTTATATCGCGCGGGGACGGACAGACGAGATCTCGAGGACTGGCTTCGGGCAGAGAAGGAGCTCACGAGACCGGTGAAATATTGGAGCGAATCCAGGCTGCAATCTTCAAGACTTCGAAAGAGACGGAAGGGCGTTTTGACGACCTTATCACCACGACCCAACCATTTGCTGTTTGGGCGAGGACCAGCAGGAGAAACACCTGGTCCGCTCCTGCCTGGAACGCGTGAGAAACACTTAAGCAGCCTCTAATGGGAAGAACAAACCCCAGATTCTGGGCTCACAGCCACTGTAGGCGGGCTGTGTGTTCCAAAATCCTCCGGATTCAACAAATCGCAACAGCCTTCAACATGCGACCTGCAACAGGTTCAATACCAATCACTTACAAACAGCAAATTTCAACAGAGTTCAACAAGGCTGTGAGAGCCACAGGGATTCGTATATTCTTCACTTCACAATTTAAGAGCGCCGTAGAATCTCAGTTCCACAAACAGGACAAAGTACGGGTTAATGATTTGGACGCGCATGTTGGCATTAGGATTGTGCAGATGAATTTGTGACAAGTTAAAGCCTCCAGTTTCAATGGGAGTCAACAGCTTCCACGAACGGCTTGCAAAGGATGGTGGCCATGGCCAAATACACACGCGCGAACGCCTGGAATAAGGGCGGCACTTTCGATAATACGGACCTTTTGTGGTATGCGAGAGGGGTTGGCGAACTGCAGAACCGGACCCTCGACAATAAATTCAGTTGGTGGTTTTTTGCTGCGATCCACGGCGTAGACATTGCCGGTTGGGGACAGGTTACTGCCCCGCCTCGCATACCCACTACGCCGTTGCCGCCGGCGGACGTTTCAAAACTATACTGGAATCAATGCCAGCACCAAACCTGGTTTTTCCCTCCATGGCATCGTGGGTATCTGCTGGCACTGGAAGCGAACATCCGGGCGGCTGTGATTGGACTCAAGGGCCCCGCTACCTGGGCATTGCCTTATTGGAACTATTTCGGAGGCGGAAACGAATCTAAGATCCCTCCGGCGTTCACGCAGAAGACTTTGCCTGACGGTAAAACTCTCAATCCGCTTTACGTTGCGGCGCGCCATGGATCGGGAGCCGACCTGAGTAGAATCAATCAGAAATGTTTATCCAACACCGTATATCAGGGCAACAATCCTCAAACGCCGCCACCTGGGTTCGGTGGTCCAGTAACCAATTTCTCGCATTTCGGGGGAACAAGTGGAAACCTTGAAGCCAACCCGCACAATCTGGTGCACACAGAGGTTGGAGGGCGAGGTGGATTGATGAGCAACCCAGACTACGCAGCACTCGATCCCATCTTTTACTTGCACCACGCCAATATTGATCGGATGTGGGCGGGATGGAATCAGAAGTATCCCAATCCAAAAGTTGATGCTTGGGTTAAAGGTCCCACGGCCGCTGGCGACCGCAAATTCGTGATGCCAATGCCGGACAAACCCTGGCAGTACACCCCGGGAGACGTGGCCAGCCTCAGTCAGCTAGACTATACGTATGAGAATTTGCCAACGGCTTCAACCGTAAATCTGTTGGCCCAAAGGCTGACGCGGTTGGGAGCGGTTGCCGCCGCAAGCAAAGTAACGGAAGGAGCTACCGTGATCTCAGGCGAAAATGTGGAACTGGTCGGCGCCAACCAGCAACCTCTTCCGATCAAAGGCTCCGGTGTCAGCACCACCGTCAGGCTCGATCCTGGTGTCCGGCGCAAGGTCACCGCGAGTTTTGCCAAAGCTTCTGAAACGGCTGTGCCGGACCGTGTTTTCCTCAACCTGGAAAATGTGCGGGGAGTAGAAGACGCGACCACACTCGACGTCTATATCAACCTGCCGGAGGGCGCAAAGCCCGGCGATCATCCTGAACTTTTTGCGGGGAGTGTTTCACTTTTCGGTTTGCGAAAAGCAAGCGCAAAGGACGAGAAGCACGGTGGCGAAGGCCTGAATCTTATATTGGACATCACCGACGTGGTTGACGCGCTGCATCTTAAAAGTGGGCTCGATGCGGATTCACTGAATGTGAGAATAGTGCCTGCGAATGAGGTTCGGGACGAAGACCAAATCACGGTTGGACGAGTCAGCATCTACCGTCACGGCCGCTAACCAGAGGTCTGACGGTGATATACGATGCTCGGGAGTTCGCGCGGGTCCGTGACCCATTGCTGCTCGTTGCTGTGGCCGCGTGGGTGCTGCTCTTGGCCGGTCAAAGCGGCATGCTGTTTGCGCATTGCCCGGCCGCGAACTGCCAAGCCATGCCACTCTCGGCATCTTTGCAAATGCTGCTGGCGATGAACTCACCAGCATCGCTGGCGGCTGGATGGGCGCTGATGCTGGTGGCCATGATGTCGCCGGTCGTGATCCCGCCTCTCTACTATATCCGCCTGCGTAGCTTTACCAATCGGCGCGCCCGATCCACGGCGCTTTTCCTGGCGGGCTATGTCGCGATCTGGATGACGGGTGGCGGCGTGCTGCTGGCCATAGAGCTTGCGGTCAATTTACTTTCGCCGCAATCCTATCTACCGGCGGCAGCCGTGGTTCTCATCGCGTTTGTCTGGCAGTTCTCACCTATGAAGCAGCGTTGTCTCAATCGTTGCTATGCTCATCCGGTGCTGGCCGCATTCGGCGGTGCGGCAGATTTTGACGCGCTTCGTTTTGGGATGACTCATGGGGCATGGTGCGTAGGCTCCTGTTGGGCGCTGATGCTGGCACCGATGCTGCTCCCCCGGGCACACGTCCTGGCGATGGCTATCGTTGCTCTCCTGATTTTCAGCGAACGGCTGGAAGAGCCAGCGCCGTTGTGTTGGCGATGGCGCGGCTTCGGTAAAGCTGTACGCATCGTGATTGCTCAGGCGCAGATGCGGCTGCAGCACAATTGAATGAGGCTTACAACGATGAAACTTGGTATTCCTGTCTATGAGGGTGTGGACCTGCTCGACGTCGCCGGACCCTACGAGATGTTCAAGTGGGTTGATGCGAGCAAGGGACTGGACGTGGTTATCGTTTCGGCTGACGGACGCCCGGTGAAGACGCTGAACGGTGTCCGGTTCGAGCCGCATGCGAGCTTTGCAGCGACGCCGTCACTTGATGTGCTGTGGGTTCCGGGCGGCGCCCCGGAAGTATTGGGACAAATCATGTCTGATCCCGACTCTCCTTATCTCGTCTATCTGCGAAAGGTGGCGGCAGGGGCAAGGTGGATCTGCTCAGTATGTGAGGGCGCGTTGCTGCTGGCGCGCGCCGGACTACTGGATGGCCACAAAGCGACGACCCACTGGGCATTCGTCGAGTGTCTGAAGCGCTTTCCCATCGATGTCGATACCACCCACCAGCGCTTTATCGTGTCTGGAAACCGCTTGACCGGCGGCGGGATATCCTCGGGGCTAGACGAGGCCCTGAAGCTCATCTGCCTCTTATTCGGCGAAGAAACCGCCAAGGAAGTGCAGGTCACGACACAATATTTCCCCAAACCACCGGTCGTGGGCAGCATTCCATCTGCGCCATCCTGCCCTGTGCAATGGTGACCTGTACTCCGCAAAAATTCAGTACTGCACTAGGATTTGACAAAGTGGCGGGGAGGAACACTGGCAGCGCGTGGGACGCGTAAATATTCGACACAGGGATCGGAGGTTCAAATCCTCTCTCCCCGACCATTTATTTCAATCACTTAAACGTTACTTCTGGTCTTCCGTCTACAGCGGTGTAGACGATGTTGTAACGGTGGCCGCATCGGCTTGCGCACTGAGCTGGATTCTTTCGGCCTTTTGCGGCAGAAACACGGCGAATGAGGTGCCTACTTGTCCGGGCCGAGTAGTCGTGCGGAAGCGAATTCTGCCCCGATGCCTCATTACAATATTTTTGACGGTCCAAAGACCCAAGCCTGTTCCTCTCCGTTCCTTAGTTGTGGAAAAGGGATCGAAGATCTGGCTTGCCAGATTAGCCTGTATTCCGGTGCCGTTATCAGCGACGACGACGCGAATATCCTCTCTACCAGACTTCCGGTTTGGGTAGGAGGCAACGTGAAGTGTGATTTTGGTCGCGCCGGCCTCAGCTGCATTCGCAATCAAGCAGGTGAACAGTTGCCGCATTTTGCCGGGAAACGCTTCGATCTGCTGCGAGCATTCGTACTTACGCTTAACTTTGACGTGGTTGGCTGCCAAAGTAGGCCCGAGGAACTCAAGCACGTCCTCCAGTATCTCTGTCACCTCTAAAGGGATTGGACTCAGCGTATCGCGCCGGAGCGCCAGCATATGCTTGGTGATGTGTATAACTCTTTCCAGTTCCTGGTTAGCTAAAGCAGCGATTTGCGAGCCGTTTTTGTCGTCCGCGAGCCGATAGGAGATGAGCGCCAACAGATTGGTAAACGGTACGCCGCTGCCCCATGCGCAGAGCCCGATGATGGAGGTGACGCCGGTGTAAAGATCCTCGAAGACAACGCCTCCGCCACTGGTATCGGGATTGGCCAGATCTTCTACGGCCCGTTGCTCTCGATCAACTACAGCGATCCGACCAATGACCCGCGCACGCCGGACATCATCGTGACCCCGAACGTCGGTGTCACTTACTCCGGCAGCCACGCCAAACAAGAGGAACATGGCGGTTTTGCCCACGATGACACGAACGTGATGCAATTGCTGTCTCTTCCTGGCTTCAGTCCACGAACAGTGCTCGCTGAAGTTAGCACAGCGCAGGTTGCACCCGCCATCCTGCAAGCATTAGATCTAAATCCCGCGGCGTTGCTTGCCGTCCGGGTTGAAGGCACAGGCGTGCTTCCGGCGGTCGACCTCAAATAAATGGCCACAAACTCAGCTGAACAAAAGGGCGCTCCTAACGAGCGTCCTTTTGTTTTTAAAATCGGATGACTCAGGTTGGGATCCGTTGTGACACAACTCACAAGACTATCCGACCCGCGCCAGTTCCTCTGCCAAAAGAACCAAAATGGAAGTGATGGACATCTAATAAACAGAGGCATTTTATGAAGCGATTTTCTCTCGTGGCGATTAGCTTGATCCTGGCGGGGGTTTCCGCCATGGCTGCGCCCAATCGAAGTACTGCGAAGGTGCCGGCGTTTCCTGGCACTCTGGCGAATGCGCGATACGTCTATGTAGCTTCCTATGACGGAGATCAATTTGATCCCAACCTGCTTTCCGAAGATCGCAACGCGATCGGCGCCGTGCAGAACGCCATTCAGAAGTGGGGCAAGCTGACGATCGTGTACCGACCCTCCGAGGCCGACGTCATCATCTTCGTGACGAGCCGGCCTTCCGAAGATCTTATGGCCGTGTACGACGCGCACCAAGGACCGATCGGCAATTTTCTCTGGCGCGTCATGGGACGCGACGGTCTTGAGTACGGTGAAACTCCGCTGGTCACCCAATTTGAAAAGGGATTCGAAAGCGTGCAGAAGCACAAGTAAGCTTGCACGCACGCGTTCTAGGAATCCTGTCATGCATGTTCAATTCTGCTGCATGTCAGGCCAGGAGCCTGGCCGAAACGATCAGAGGCTGCGAAGAACCTGCATAAGACTTTCAATTTTGCGCACCGAGCCCAATCCGGCCGGTCTCGCTTTGGACCAAGTACGTTTATGCCGGGTGTACACTTTCACGGTTTCCGCAGTGCTGCGGGGAAGCACTCCCACAGGACTGGTCTGGAGTGCGTCTTCAAAATTGTTGGCGTGGTCGAGCCCAACCATGTTCTGAAATCCTTCCGAATTCTGCGCAATCTAGCATCGCCTCGAATTCCGCACAAATGGCCCCGGCCAAAAGGGCGAAAAACGCCTAGAAAGGCGAATTCTTTCTTACAAATTTCTTACACATTGCTAATGCTGGGAAGGAAAGACGCGAAGAATCAAAAACCTAAGGTTGGTTGCGGGGGGTGGATTTGAACCACCGACCTTTGGGTTATGAGCCCAACGAGCTACCAGGCTGCTCCACCCCGCAGTTCGAGAATAACAGGACGCTAATATGCGGTCAAATCGCGAAGGGAACAGCCGACCAGACGGTCTTGAGCGTCCGGCAATCGAGCAGTTTGCATTTTTACGGGGAGGGAGTGGGCGTGGCTGGACATCGGGAATCGGTCGCCATCAGGGAGTGCCATTTTCCATGCCAATCGTCGTGACTTTATGGATGGCCGCTAGCTCTTACATTAATTACCGCAACTATTCGCGTCGATCACTCCTGCTGCTTGTCTATTCTGGCTTCTCTTCTTTCATTACCATTTTTCTTCATTCTTCTCACGGTGTCTTCGTATGCCGATCGCAGAGAGTCAGTCGCCATTGAGGGCAGGCTTCTTCTTATGCCAGCCGCTTTGCTGCTGGTAGGCATGGGCCAATGCCAGAACAATGCCGTCCGATCCGGGCGCTCCGCTGATTTGCAGTCCGATTGGCAGACCGGATTTTGAAAATCCGCAGTTTAATGAAACCGACGGCAATCCATACACATTGAAGGGCCGCGTATTGCGCAGCATGACCAGTTCTTTGCTGCGAAGCTGGTCCGGGGCGGCCTGCAGTTCGGCTACTGTGGGCGACAGAACCGGCGTGGTGGGAGTAAGAATGAGGTCAATTCGCTCAAATACCTGCAAGATCTGGCGCCTTTGCTCTAAGAGTTCACGGTATGCCTCCACGTACTGCGCCGCCGTAACATCCATTCCACTGCCGATGCGCTTCAACGTTTCCGGATCGTACTCATTTGCGTGTTTGGGCAAATATTTCTGGTGATAGACATAGGGTTCGCAGCGGACCAGAGTGCGATCGCCGCGGGTCGAAAGATCGAGATCCTGAACGCTGGCGGTGATTTTGCCGAGCGCCGTCGCCGCGGCATCGACAGCGAACGCAATCTCGCCATCTACTTCCTTCCAAAACTCGCGTGCAATGCCAAGTCGCAAAGCCGCAGTGCTTTCTTCGATCGCTGAAGGGTAATAGACCGGCGGAAATTTCTGGCAGTAAATGTCCTGGGAATCGTAGTAAGCGATGGCCTGAAGGATGAGCGCCGCGTCAGCGACTGTCCGCGCCATGGGGCCCACGTGATCGAGCGACCAGGAAAGCGGGATCACGCCGCGCGTGCTTACCAGTCCATAGGTTGGTTTCAGGCCGGTGATTCCACAACAGGCAGCGGGCAAGCGGATCGAGCCGGCGGTATCGGTGCCGATGGCTCCATAGCAAAGTCCCGCGGCAACGGCAGCGGCGGAACCGGAAGACGATCCTCCAGTGGCATGGCTCGTATTCCAAGGATTGCACGCTGGCCCAAAATGCCCGATGATCCCGCTTCCTCCATAAGCAAATTCGTGCAGGTTTAGCTTACCCAGCAAGATCGCGCCGGCTGCCCGCAGCCTGCGAACCACCTCCGCGTCTACGGCCGGAACATAATTTTTCAGCACAGCGCTGGCAGCAGTGGTCTTAACGCCGGCGGTTTCAATCAGGTCTTTTACGGCCAGCGGAATGCCGTGCAATGGGCCTTTCCATTCGCCGCGCGCGATTTCAGCCTCAGATCTGCGGGCTTCTTCCATTGCTGATTCGCCGGTGATGGTAATGAAGGCGTTCAGCTTGGGATTCAGCCGCTCAATGCGTTCCAGGCAAGCACGGGTAAGCTCAAGGGGAGAGACTTCTTTCTTTTGCACGGCCAAGCTGGCTTCGGCCAGCTCAAGCAAGGGCAATTCGGTGGCAGAGTATTTCGCAGGAGAACGCATGGCAAGTCAGAGAATATCACTGACAACATAAGACATGTGGCCGATTTTCTTCATTCGTCGCGACACCGTGGTGAGGCAAGTTTTTACATGCCTGCGAACATTTCCCGCGCGGTGCGATACGTATTGGCATGCGCTTCTGCGCTGAGTTCGATGGGCCGGGAATAACCGCCGCCGGAGGTCAAAACAAACGGCGCACCAAATCTGCGTGCAGCCGTAAAAACCCGGCGATCACGCGCGACGAGCCCCTGAGAGCTGAGCGAAAGCCGGCCGAGAACGTCAGATCGCAAAGGATCGACGCCAGATTGATAAAAGACAATGTCGGGTTTGGAGGCGAACGCGGCAGGCAGCACTTCGTCCAGCCGGCGGAGGTAAACATTGTCCTCAACTCCATCCGGCAATGCGACATCCAGGCGGCTCTGCTTCTTGCGGAAAGGGAAATTACTCGCGCCGTGAATGGAGAGGGTAAAGACGTCAGGATCATCCTGGAAAATTTCCGCGGTTCCATCACCCTGGTGGACATCGAGATCAATCACCGCAGCGCGGCGGACCAGTCCGCGCTTTCTCAGGAACTGGATCGCGACCGCAATGTCATTGAACACGCAGAAACCCGCGCCTTCAGAACGAAAGGCATGATGAGTTCCTCCGCCCAGCGTGGCGCCCCAGCCGTGTTCCAGAGCCTGAAGAGATGCGCTGACCGTTCCACCCACGGAAGCAAATGCCCGGTTTACCAGCGCCTGTGACCAGGGAAGGCCGATGCGCCGCATGGATTGTACCGGCAAAGTGCCTGCGGTAAATCCAGCCACGTAAGCCGGATCATGGGCCAGGGCGACGGTCTCAGCATCGGCCAGTGAGGACCGTTCCATCTGAAAGAGACCTTCCTTTTCAATAATCTGGCGGAGCAAGCCGTACTTTAAAACCGGGAACTTATGACCCTCCGGTAGCGTAATTTGATATTGATCGGTAGAAAATATCGAGGGTCGATGGGTGATTTTTTCCATAACCAAAGGGCGATCATACGGTCTATATATTATAAGGAAGAAAATTTGGGGCTTTAGCTGGTGTGCGTTTTCGAACACTGGTTTGCAGGAACGGACAGTTCGGTGATTCAATTGCGTCTTGTCAGGTGGCTTTCATCTTTAGTTTTCAATGATTTGCAGGTTTTTGTGATTTTGGCACCCGTTGTGCATACACTATTAGTGCAATGGATATAGTTCGCGACGAATCCGTGAAGAAGAAGAAGCGCCAGAAACAAACGGCGATGATTGTGGTGGCTGTGATTGCGGTGCTGGGCGCTACCCTGGGTGTTTCCAAGCTTAAGCCAGCCCTACAAAGTGTTGACGGTGGCACCATTTGGCCGGATACGGTGAAACGAGGCTCGATGCTGCGGCAGGTGCGTGGTCTGGGATCATTGGTGCCAATTCCGGACGATGTACGTCTAATCCCAGCGGAGACAGACGCCCGTGTTGAGCGTATCCTGATTTTGCCTGGAGGCACCCCGATAAAGGCAGATGCCGTGATTATGGAACTTTCCAATCCGCAAGTGGAGCAGGAAGCCCTGAATGCGGACCTGGAATTGCGGTCGGCGGAAGCGGAGTTTCATAACACCAAAGCCAAAATCGATAGCGATCTGATGAGTTTGCGCTCGGGGGCCGCCACGGTTGAAGCGGACTACGAAAACGCCAAACGCGAAGCGGACCAGAACCGGGAACTGAGCAAGATTGGCGTGGTTTCCGCATCGGTGCTGAAGACTTCCCTTAGCAAGGAAAAGGAACTGGCGACGCGCAAGCAAATTGAAGAAGAGCGGATTTCGGAAAGCACCAAAGCGATCGAGACGCAGTTGGCGGTCCAGCAGGCTACCATCGACCAGAAGAAGGCGCTGGCGCAGTTGAAGCACCGGCAGAAGGATGCGCTTCGAGTACGCGCGGGCATTCCTGGAGTTTTGCAGGAGGTGCCAGTTCAAGTCGGGCAGCGTCTTGCACAGGGAACGATTCTGGCGAAAGTGGTGCAACCGGAACACCTTCAGGCTGAGTTGAAAATACCGGAGACCCAGGCGAAGGACATTGTAAACGGCCAGAAGGCGGAGATTGATACGCATAATGGAGTGGTGGAAGGGACCGTTACTCGTATTGATCCCGCGGTGCAGGCAGGCACGGTTACCGTGGACGTGAAGCTGGATGGTGCTCCGCCCAAAGGCGCACGGCCAGACCTGAGCGTGGATGGAACCATCACGCTGGAGAAGTTGGAAAACGTGCTTTACGTCGGCAGGCCAGCCTTCGGGCAGGAAAAGAGTTCGGTGGGAATGTTTAAGATTGATCCTGATGGCAGGACCGCGACCCGGGTGAAAGTGGACCTGGGACGGAGTTCGGTCAACTTCATTGAGATTGCGGGCGGGCTGAAGGAAGGGGACCAGGTAATTCTTTCCGACATGTCGCGGTTCGACACGCAAGACCGAATCAAGATCGACAAGTAGAATGCGGCTGAGGATTTTAATATTCACGCTGAGGAGAGTACAAACGTGGCAAGCGGACAAACTTTAATCAATCTGGAAAACGTAACCAAGATTTTCTACACCGATGAAGTCGAGACGCATGCTCTCTCCGGGATCCACCTGGACATCAAGAAGGGCGAGTATGTTGCCATTGCCGGCCCATCGGGCTGCGGCAAATCGACGCTGCTCTCCATCATTGGCCTGCTGGATTCGCCCACAGACGGATCTTATATCCTGAACAGCCGTCCCGTGCAGGGACTGGATTTCTCTGATCGCGCGCGAATCCGCAACCAGGAAATTGGCTTCATCTTCCAGAGCTTCAACCTGATTGGCGATCTCACGGTGTATGAAAACGTCGAACTGCCGCTGACGTACCGCTCCATGTCTTCACCTGAGCGCAAGAAGCGAGTACAGGAAGCGCTGGAGAAGGTGGGCATGGCACACCGCATGCGCCATTATCCTTCACAACTCTCGGGCGGTCAGCAGCAGCGCGTGGCCGTGGCCCGCGCACTGGGTGGATCGCCTTCCATCCTGCTGGCGGACGAGCCCACGGGAAACCTGGACTCGCGCAACGGCGAGGCCGTGATGGAACTGCTGCAGAGCCTGCACCGCGAAGGCGCAACCATCTGCATGGTCACCCACGACGCGCGTTTCGCCAAGCATGCCGAGCGGACCATTCATCTCTTTGACGGTAAGGTAGTTGAAGAAACGGAAGCCGCGCAGCAAGCCGAGATGGCGTAACGCTCGAATCATCCGCGTAAACCGATTTTCCAAGTCCAGGGAGAAGTGTGACTACACTGCTGCAAGATCTGCGCTTTGGTTTCCGCATGCTGCGCAAGTCGCCGGCCTTCACCGTGATTGCCTTGCTTACGCTGGCGCTCGGGATCGGCGCCAACACCGCCATTTTCAGTATCGTGGACGCGGTATTGCTGAAACCCCTGCCATTTCCGGAGTCTGACCGGCTGATGTTCATGACGTCAGCTCTTGAGAGGCAGGGTGTCACCAGAAACTTCGCCACTTCATACGCCGATTTCCTGGACTGGCGGTCCACAGCCAAATCCTTCACGGCCATGGCCTCTTATCACCAGGACAGTTTCACGCTCGCCGGACTGGATCAACCTTTGCATGTTTCCGGAGAGACGGTCTCGGGCGATTTCTTTTCTATTTTGGGAACGAACCCTCTGCTGGGTCGCGGCTTCACCCGGGACGAGGAAAAACCGGGGACCCGCATGGTGGTGCTAAGCTACGATCTCTGGCAGTCGGCGTTTCATGGTGATCGCAGCATCGTTGGGCGCGCAATCACACTGTATAAAGAAAGCTACACAGTGGTAGGGGTGATGCCTGCGGGATTTGCCTTTCCGCTGGACGGCCGCGAACCGCCCAAGTTGTGGCGGACTCTGGCGATCGACTCGGAAACAAAGGACCCTAAAAACCAGCCGGCGGCAACGTCACCAGAGCAACGTGGCTCCCACTTTCTTCAGGTTGTTGCTCGTCTGAAGCCGAATGTGCCCATGGAACGCGCGCGTGAAGAGATGAACTTGATTGCGCGCGGCTTGGCGAAGCAATATCCCGATACGAACAGCAAATTTACTGCTGTCGGGCTCACGTCAGAACTCGACCACCTAGTGGGCAAGACGCGGCCGCGTATGGTTATTCTGCTGATCTCAGTGGGCGTGGTGCTGCTGATTGCCTGTATGAACGTGGCCAACCTGCTGTTGGTGCGCGCCAGTAAACGTAACCGTGAAATTGCTCTCCGCGCTGCGCTGGGGGCCAAGCGCATCCGCGTGGTGAGGCAGATGGTTACGGAAAGTGTGGTGCTGGGGCTGGGCGGCGCAATCGTTGGCATTCCCATCGCCCTGTGGGCGCTCAAGATATTCATTGCGCTTAACGCGCAAAACCTGCCTCGCATCCAGAATGCCGGCCTGGATGGAAATGTGCTGCTCTTTACTGCCGGAATCGCGCTACTCACCAGTTTTTTGTTTGGTCTGGTACCGGCGCTGCGCACTTCCAGCCCCAACTTGACGGAGTTTATGAAAGAAGGTCGCGGCACCACGGCCAGCGGTTCGCACCAACGCGTTCGCGGCGCACTGGTAGTGTTGGAAACGGCGGGCGGGCTTGTGCTGCTGGTGGTTGCAGGGTTGTTGCTGCGCAGCTTTCATCGTCTGCTATCGGTCGACCCAGGCCTGAATCCTCGCAACGTGTTGACGCTAACCTTCGATCTGCCGGACGGAAAGTATACCGACCAGCAGCAGATGGACTTCTACATTCAATTACTGTCCCGCGTGCGCAACCTGCCGGGAGTGGTTTCCGCTGGTGCTGTCACTCCGCTGCCGCTCAGCGGCAACAATGCGATGGTCACTTTCCAGATTGAGGGTCGGCCCGTGCCCAAGTCAGAAGAGCCGTCGGCGGACATAGAAATTGCTTCTCCGGGGTTTTTCAACACCTTGAATATTCCTCTGCTGCGCGGGCGTGATTTCAGCGAGCGCGATGACAGCAAGGCGCCCGGTGTAATCGTGGTGAATGAAGCTTTTGCCCATAAATATTTCCCCAACGACGATCCGGTGGGCAAGCATATTACGCCGGGCGCTTCCAACAGCGGAACGCCGCCGGCACGGGAGATTATTGCAGTCGTGGGCAACGTAAAGAACCGCAGCCTGGACGCTGAAGATGTGCCGGTGTATTACGTCCCTTCGACACAACTGAATTTTGGTTCCATGGCAGTATGTCTGAGGACGAGCAATGACCCGCACAGCATTACGTCGGCGGTACGCAATGTGGTTTCGTCCATGGATCCTGATCTGCCCGTCTATGACATCAAGACGATGGAAGAATACCTTTCCGCGTCGGTGGCCACGCAACGCTTCAACGCGATGTTGCTGCAAGCTTTTGCCGGTTTGGCGCTGCTGCTTACGGGAATCGGCCTTTATGGAGTGATCGCCTATGCGGTGGCGCAACGGACACATGAAATCGGCGTCCGCATGACACTGGGCGCTTCGCGTTCTCAGGTGGTCCAGATGGTGTTGAAGTCAGGCTTGCAACTCACCGGAATCGGGGTCGCGGCAGGAATTGTTTTGTCACTAATCGCGGCGCGCTTTGCCACATCCTTCAGCAGCTTGCTGTTTGGAATTAAATCAACCGACGCAGTGACATTTGCCGCCGTGGTCGGCATGGTTACAGCTGTTTCTCTGCTGGCGTGCTACATACCGGCATACCGCGCGTCGAAGGTGGATCCGATGATTGCTCTGCGTTACGAATAGACTCCTTCCCGCAAGAATCAATAGAACACGCGCTGGTGGGTCTTTTATCTTTTCGATTGAGAATCTCCGTTCGGAAAGAAGATTTGGGGCCGCGAATTAACGCGAAGATACGCGAATCAATTCATTTTCAAGTTTCATTCGTGTTTATTCGCGGAGATTCGCGGCTGAGTTCTTCTTATGCCCGAACCTAATCTGGCTAACCATAGCCGCCGTGTTTTTCAGTACCTTGCGCCCTTATCTCCCGGTAGAATTGGCTCTCAAATGGCAAGGCGCGGCATCCGCTGTCGTGGCGCCGATTGTCAGTGAAGTAAGATGGATATCCCGAAAGGAACAGCGGAACGGAAACTTATGACCACCGGCAATCCGGCTGATCGTCTTGATTCGTGGAAAGAGATTGCTTCGTACCTGCGAAGAGACGTCCGCACCGTGCAGCGCTGGGAGAAGAAGGAAGGGCTCCCCGTCTATCGCCATTTGCATGACAAGCTGGGGTCGATCTATGCGTACCGAAATGAGCTGACGGTATGGTTCACCACTCGGCAACAATCCGGGACCGCGGGCGCAACGGCAGGGCGGCAGGATGGCCACTCTGAGAAGATCAAGCTGGCGGTGTTGCCGTTTGGCAACCTCAGCGGAGCAGCGGAAGACGACTACTTCAGCGACGGCCTTACGGAAGAGATGAGCACGCAGATTACGCGCCTGCAAGCACCGGAACTGGCCGTGATCGCGCGCACAACAGCCGAACACTACGATTCCAGCAGCAAGTCCCTGGATCGGATGAAGAAAGACCTGGGCGTAGGTTATGTGCTGGAAGGCAAGGTCAGGCGCGGCGGCAATCGCGTGCGCATCACGGCACAACTGATCCAACTGAAAGACCAGACGCAGCTCTGGGCGGAAACTTATGAGCGCGATCTGAGCGACGTTCTCAGCGTGCAGGCTGACATTGCCCAGGCCATCGCGCGCGAGATCAACCTGGCATTGAATCTTTCCGAGAGCACGCGCCTTCCCGAGCTGCAAAAAGAACAAGGCCAGGTCCAGCCCGCGGCCTATGACGCTTACCTGAAAGGGCGTTACAACCTGCATAAAATGACGCCTTCAGCCATCAGCCAGAGCATTGCGGATTTTGAGCGCGCCATCCAAACCGACCAGAAATATGCTCCGGCGCATGCGGGACTGGCCAGCGCCTATGCTCTGCTGGCGATTGCGCCATTTGATTTTCTGCCCCCGCATGAAGCCATGCCGAAAGCTGAGAAAGCCGCACGCAAGGCTCTGGATCTCGACAGCTCATTCGCGGAGGCCCACACGGCGCTGGCGCTGGTAAACCATCACTACCACTGGAAATGGAAAGAAGCGGAAGCCGGCTACGAGCAGGCCATCGATCTCAACCCAGACCACGCCGACACACATCTCTGGTATTCATGGCTGCTGCTGGCGCTGGGTAGGCGCGACGATGCGTTTGACGAAATTGAGCAAACTATGAGCATCGTGCAGGAAACCGATCCGCACCGGCTGGTGGCTGTCCATACCACGCGCGCCGCTGCGTACTATTTTGGCCGCGAATATCAGCGGGCCGTGGACGAATGCGAAAAGGCCAAGCAGTTGGATCCAGGATACTTTATGCTGCACTTTATCGCCGGTCGCGCTTACATGCGACTGAACGAACATGCGAAGGCGATCACGCACCTGAAATCGGCACGCACCAGCACAGGAGAGATGCCGCTCATGGACGCCGCGCTGGGCCTGGCTTATGCCGTAAGCGGAAAAAAAGCAGAGACGATGAAGCTGGCAGAGGCCTTTAAGTCGGCGGCGAAAAAACGTTATATACCACCGACCTATTTCGGAATGCTCTTTGCCGGGCTCGGCGATAAAGACAAGGCCATGATGTGGTTGGAGAAGGCGTTCGCAGATCGAGCGGACGGCCTGACCTGGCTTAATGTTGAACCAATGCTGGATGAAGTCCGGTCTGATCCAAGATTTCAAAACCTGATCCGCAGAATCGGGTTGACGAGTTGAAAGGCATTTGCAAGCGATCAGCGGCCAGACCCTGGTTGATGTGAATTGAGATGGGACCGCGGACGTAGCTGCGGCCCAACCCCAAAGATCTAATGCGCCGGCTGCGGTGTGGCTTGCACGGGCGGCGTGGGTTTTACGCCGGAGAAGTCCACTTTCGGAGTTGTTCGCGATCCCTCGCTGGCCGCGAAGTAAGCGTCATTGCGTTTGAACCCAGCAATCCCTGCCCAAAAGCTGTTCGGGAAGAGGCCGATATAGGTGTTGTAGTCCTGCAGGGCGTCGTTGTAGCGCTTGCGTTCAACGGCGATGCGGTTTTCCGTTCCAGCAAGTTCATCCTGCAATCGCAGAAAGTTTTCATTGGACTTCAGTTGGGGATAGTTTTCGACGACCACTAGAAGACGGCCGAGGGCGCCATCGAGTTGCTGGTTGGCGGCAATTTTATCTGCGGGAGTACCGGCGGAAAGCAAACGTGAACGTGCTTTGGCGATGTCGCCAAAGACGGTTTGTTCCTGCAAAGCAAAGCCTTTCACTGTCTCAACTAAGTTGGGAATCAGATCGGCACGGCGTTGCAGCACGATATCGACTTGCGACCATGCAGCCTTTACGGTCTCATTCTTCGTCACCATCTGGTTTTTAGCGCTCACGTAGCTGCTGAATCCCACTAGCAGCAGCAATGCGATAACTCCTATTGCAATCCAAGCCTTCATCTTCCCCTCCATTGATCTTCAAGCTTCAAATGCCTTCGGG
>DASXCL010000123.1:0-3694 GCA_036491195.1 Candidatus Angelobacter sp. | reverse complement strand
GGCACGGAAATCTGCGACTTCACCAGGTCAGACACCTTGATGTAATCGGCGGACTCAGAAACGTCATCCACGATCATGGTGCGGCGGAAAGAAACTGCGGAGCCAGCTATGCCTTGATCCAGTGAAATTTTTGGGCTGGGCGTAAAGCTGCCTGTGTGTGGTCCCAGCAGCAGGGTGGACGGGTCTTTTTTATCAATCAGGTAGAACCCAACCCAGTTATACCGCGGGATATGCATGTGGATTCGCTGTGACATCTGCTGCATGAGCAGCTCAGCTTTATTGGCTGAGCGGGCGAAATCCTCAAATTCTTTCAAGAGGTATTTATGTGGCATTTTGGCGTGCGCTTTCTGCAAACCATTCTGCGGCAGATGGGGGATTTCTAAAAGTTACATAGGTAACGGCGGTTGGAAACTCACAATTTGTGGCAGGAAACAGGCGTTGGAATTGATCGCAATGCTGCGGGAAGGCAGCGCGATAGCGGCTTGTGCTATTGCTGTTCGGCGATCAATTCCTGGCAGGTGATGCAATAGCGGCTCCACGGGACAGCCGTAAGCCGCTTGATGGTGATCTCCTGGCCGCAGTTCAGGCACTCGCCAAAAGTGCCGGCGTTCACGCGTCCAATAGCGGCGTCCACCAGCAAGAGCAAGCCGCGCTCCTGGGCTTTCTGCTGGAACGTCATCTCCCGCGACATGGACGCAGTGGCGCGGTCAGCTTCATCGCGGCCAAAATCCGTGTCCTGCCCTTCTTGTTGCGTCCGGCTCAGGTTGCGGGTCAGCTCTTCACGCTTCTTGGCGAGGATGTCAGTGAATTTCGTGAGTGTGGCTTTGTCCATTTGGGTGCTCAGTATTCCCTGGAGGCAAAATGCCTGTCATTAGGCCCATAAGTATTTTAAATGGGAATTGGAGGATATGCCGTAGATCACAGCTACTGGAGCAAGAAAACAAATTGAGAGCTTTGGGAATCATGTGGCACAGGCGCCCCCGGCTCTGTTTGAATGCGCCGCTTGAAGCTGCGAACCATGAAACATTCGGCTTTGAAGAAATTGTTGGAGCAATGAAGAGCGTGTTTGCCCATTCCATCAACACAGCACTGAATAGAACAGGGCAGGTTTGGCAAGACGAATCATTTGATCATGTAGTGCGGCATGGAGACTGGCTGGAAAAGAAGACTCAGTATGTTAGAGATAATCCGGTCAGAAAGGGATTGGTGACGAAGCCTGAAGATTACAAGTGGCTTTGGGAAGAAGAAAAGCCACCGGCGAGGGCGCCGGTGCCACATGGGCACGGGAGTGATTGAATTCTAAGTCGTCCGAAAGATATCTGAATTGGAAGATATCTGAATTCCATCTCCCCTCCATTACTATCCCGGTACAAATGCAAGGAACACCTTATTTGCAGCCCTCCGGCTTGCGATAACATATCCAGCAACTCAGGTAACCCATTCAAAACTAAGAGTTTCTAAGGCTTTCTGCCGTGACCGAAGTACCGTTGGCTGATTTTTCAGCTCGGCTTACACTTTTGTCATCAACGAAAGACCACTGTACCTGTCGGCTGCAAAAAGTACTCCGGGATTGACCTTTTGTACTTAAGAAAAACTTTTGCACGTCGATGAACAGGGAACCAGGCAGTGAGCAGCGCAGGGCGGCATACGTGATAAACGTCACGGAAAATCAGGCCCCGGGCAGCTAGAAGTTTTCAAGACGGAATGAATTACGGCACCATTCAATTCGGCGGACGGAAAGCACTGCTCATACTCGCGGGCGTGCTTACACTTTTTGCCGCCAGCGCTGGCGCGCAGTCACGCTCCGGACAGCTCACCATTACCATGAGCGTGCAATCTTCCATCAGTTTAGTTTTTAACAATAACCCGGCCGTGGGGACCGCGGGATTTTGTCCGCTGCTGAATGCGGGCACCAACAACGTTGGCCTGGACATGGGCATTGCGGCGCACTCCGGCAACCTGCACGCCGCTTGCGTGAATTACACGCACCTTTCAAATTCAACGTACCAGGTAAGCACCGCGTTTGACGTACTGGTGAGCAAATCAAATACCAGCAGCCCAAATTACCGGATGTCGGCGGAGATTTCTAGCGCACCTCCGGCGAATGTGGCGTGGCTGATTAATAACGTGAACCTGACGAACACGGGCTTCACCCAGCTGGACACCGCTGCAACCTACGGCGCAGCCAACACCAAGACCTTGCAAGTACAGGTGCAGAGCAAAGTTCCAGCACAAGTCTTGTTTGAGACGATTACGTTTCTGGCGACGGCCAACTAGCGCGTAAGCGTAAGCGATGACATGCGATGACGCAGCGGCAAGTAATTAGAAGATCGGAAGCAATAAAGATTGGGCAGTAAAGATTGAGTAGTAAAAGATTCAGGTGTGAAAGATTTAGGTTTTGAAAGATATAAAGATGTTGAGCAAACACAAATCGATTCAGACGCTGGCGATAACAGCCATGTTGCTGCTGGCGAGTGCAGCGGCTTCCGCGCAGAGCACCGCAAGCGGCGTGATCAATGCTGCGCTGGTGAATATCAGCGGCATTACGCTGCAGTTTGATACTGATCCGGCGGGCGTAACGCTGGGCGCGGCGGCAACTTCCGTGGCCACGGCAAGCTTTGGATCCATCTCAGCCTTTGGTCCGCTCGCGGGCGGAGTGACGCGGCCGGCGGTTACGGCCTCGAACTATACCGTAAGGACAATTTTTGATGTGCAGGTCGCGGAAGGCGGGCTGGCCAGCACCACGTACACGCTTACGGCGAACCTGGCAAAGCCGGCGCCCACGGGCCTGAACTACAAAGTGGATACAGTAACGCTGGGCACTGCGGCGCAGACCATCCAGACGAAGGGCGCCTATAACACTGACATTGCGCACAATCTTGATCTGGTTGTGTCCACGGCGGCTCCCGGAGCGGGCGGCCCGGTGGTGGGCGCGCCAATTGTGACGGTGATCAATTTTACGGCTACGGCCAATTGAGTTTTTGGGTAGTAAATTTCGGCAGTAACTTTTTTCGCAGTAACTTTTTGAAGTAACGCAATTTCAATTAGAACGAGGGAGTAACAACATGAAGAAAGTATCAATCGTAACAATCTTCGCGGCGCTGATGATGATTTCATCTGCGGCCGTTGCACAAACAACAGCTAGCGGTACGCTCACGGTTTCAGCCACGGTGAATGGATCGATCCAACTGGTATTCAACTCAGACGCAGCGGGCGTCGCGCTTTCCAGCGGTGCGGGCACCAACGCTGCAACCCTGGCGTTCGGCAATGTGTCGGCATTTGGCACGGTAGTGGCCGGCGTTACGCGTACAACCGCAGCCAGCAATTTCACCGTAAGCTCGGCGGTTGACGTGCAGGTTTCCAAGACGAACTCTGCCAGCGCCAACTACACGCTGAAAGCACAGCTCGGCACTGCTGACGCCACGAACACCTGGAGCGTCGGTGGCGTTGCCGTTACCAGCGCGGCACAGAGCACTCTGACCGCGACCGGCACTTATACTGCGAACAGCAACTTCCCGGTGGCCATTACCGTTCCTTTTACCTCAGCCAGCGGTACCAGCATCAGCAACACCATTAACTACGTCGCAACTGCGAACTAGGTTTCGCATTGGCGGCTGCTGAGATAAATTGATGAAAGAGATATGCTGCGAGGTGTTGATATCGGCTTGCGTTATGTCCTGCCGTTCATGCTGTT
>DASXCL010000122.1:0-3984 GCA_036491195.1 Candidatus Angelobacter sp. | reverse complement strand
GCCTGTGGTACTCCGTCGCGCGGATCGAAGGCTTGGGCAAGCCGCATTCGTTCTTCTATCAAGTGGCTGGCGCGAAATTCGGCGGCAGCTTCGATGTTCCTGCTTTCGGCCCTGAGTCGTACCAGCAGCCGGGAGTTCCCTCGGGCACGCTCTCGGAAAAGATCATTCACACCAGCAAGATTTACGACGGCATGAGGAGCGAATATTGGATCTACGTTCCGGCCGAATACAAACCCGACGCGCCCGCCGCGCTCATGGTCTTCCAGGATGGCGGCGCCTATACCGACCGGAATGGTAATAATCCTACGCTGAACGTAATCGACAACCTGATTGCCGAGAAAAAGATTCCGGTAATGATCTGCGTGTTTATCAATCCAGGCGATATCACCGATTCGCCGGGCACGCCAACCTACAACTTCGTAAAAGGCTATGGCGACAAATGGCAACGCACACTGAAGGATTCGATGCGCAGCACGTTGTACGACACGGTCAGCGACCGTTACGTACGCTACCTTCGCGACGAGGTGCTGGCGGAGGTGGCATCGAAATACAACATCCGCAAGGATTCGTACAGTCGCGCTATCACCGGGCTTTCATCCGGCGGAATCTGCTCTTTCAATGCGGCGTGGCAGATGCCCGACCAGTTCAGCCGGGTGGTTTCGTGGATTGGCAGCTTTGAGAGCATACAGTGGAAAGAAGACCCGGCGATTCCGGATGGCGGTCAGGATTATCCGGAAAAAGTTTTGCACGAAGACAAGCGCAACATCCGAGTCTGGTTGCAGGACGGATCGAACGACCTTGACGTTCGTTACGGCAACTGGCCGCTCGCGAACCTGCGCCTCGCGACTGCGCTCAAGTTCAAGGAATATGACTTTCACCTCAGCTTCGGCGACGGCACGCACAGTACCGCCCACGGCGCCGCGGAGTTTCCCGAGGAGATGACCTGGTTGTGGCGGGACTATGATCCCACGAAAACAACCCAGAATTACGAGATGGATCCGGCGGAAAAGACACGGCCTACATTTCGCGTGGCGATTACAAATCGCTAGAAATGTGGACCTCTACTGTTTTTCTGGCACGGCATAGTAGCCGCTGCGCGCCTGAATCTTGTAACCACCGTCCGACTTGATTTCCACTTTACGGTAACCGCCGTCTTTTACCGGATTGGTCGGCACATATCCAATGTAGTACTGGCTGCGCAGTTCCTGCGAAATCTGGTCGAAGGCAGCTTTAAGTTTTTCCGGCTTGCTTCCCACGTCGATTACCCGGCCGCCGGTTTCGGCCGTCATTTTCTTCATGTCACTGTCACCGCTGTATCCCATTCCAAAGCCAAAGTATGCACTTCGATCAGCGCACAGCAATACGTAAACAATGGTGTCGGCTTTCTGAGCCGCCTCAATGGCGTCTTTGATCTTGTACTGGCTGCCCTGGTCCTGTCCGTCAGTCAGCAGGATCATGGCTTTGCGGTCCACCTGCTGGCCCATCTGATCGTGCGACGCCAGATAGACCGCGTCGTAGAGCAATGTACCCTTGGGAACGCCCGCAGTCGGCACCGGTCCGCCGCCCATGCCGGGAATGCTGCCGACCTGGCCTCCGGTATCAATTTTCACGCTGTTGAGTGCATTCTTCAGCCTGCGTACATTACTGGTGAAATCCTGGATTAGGCTTACCCCGATATTGAAGTCCATCACGAAGGCCATGTCTTTTTCACGCAGAATCTGGCTCAAAAAAGAGCCGCCTACTTCCTGCTCCATACCGAGGACTCGCTCCTGGCTGCCGCTTGAGTCAATCAGGATGCCAAGCGTCAACGGTAAATTCGATTCCGCGGAAAAATACTTGATGGTCTGCGGCTTGCCGTCCTCAAGAAGCTGAAATTTCTCTTTGGGCAAACTGGGGATGAGGCCGCCCTTTTTATCCTTCACATTGAAAAAGAGTTGGACAACGTTGACGTTCACCTTCAGCGTCTCAGTCGGCGTCTGTTCCTGGTCATCGTCTTTGGTTTGCTGAGATTTGTTAGCCGAGTCCCGATCCTGTTGATCGGGAACCATTTGAACGTCTTGCGCCAAAGCAGCAGACGAGCACAGCATTGCGATCCCGATAAAAGAGGCGGTTACGCTTTTTGGGAGAGAGAAACGCATGAATTCCAGCCCCATTAGTTTCTGTTAGTCTATCCTTCTACGGGTTAGATGCACCAAATCTGCCTGCTCAGGCATCCCACAACAAAGAACAGCGGCGGGGGACGTTCTTGCTTAAACGGTACGAACAACTTTGGCGGGTTGGGCTGTTGGGTTTGTGCGTAGTGCTTGGCAGTGGACTTGCGCTCCCGCAATCTACGCCGGGTAATTCGCCGCAAACCCCGCCTGCCAACACGCCAAGCCAAAAAGATGAAGGCATTCCGGATGCACCATCGACAGTGCAGCCGGCGAAGCCCGTACCTGAGCCCCAACAGGAAGCTCCCGAGCAGCAGGGACCTCCGCCGCCGTCGTCTCAAGCGGAGCCGGCGCCGCGAAGCGACCAGCAAAGCCCTGCTCCCCAAAACCAAACTGGCGCGAATCCGGGCGCGCAGCCTCCGATCAATATTCGCACTGTGCCCGAAGGCGGGGCTACGAAAGATACAGACTCCGCCCAGGAACGGCCTTATACCATCCCTACATTCGTAAACCAGGTCATGGTTCCGGTCACCGTGAAAGATGAATCAGGCAGGCTGGTAAACGGGCTGACTTCCAAAGATTTCACGGTGCTTGAAAACGGCAAAAAAGAGACGTTGAATTTTTTCACCAGCGACCCCTTTGCGCTTTCGGCGGCGGTAATCATCGACTTGGGAATGAAAGATGTCGATGTGCAGAGGGTCAATCACACGTTCTCTGCGCTGGAAGGGGCCTTCAGCCAGTTCGACGAGCTTTCGATTTATTCCTACAGCAATACCGTCAGCCAGCTATCCGGCTGGGGAGCTGTCGGGCAGCAACTCGAAGCCAGACTCGAAGAATTGCAAAGCGCCCGTGGCCAGGACAACGGGCCACCTGTCACCAGTGGGCCGCTCGGCCCCAACGGACCGATGATCAATGGCATGCCTGCGAATCCTGGCGCACCCACGGTGTATACGCCGGTGCAGGAAGCGCATGTGATGAATGACGCTATCCTCAAGGCGGCAATCGACCTGTCGCAGCGCGATCCAACGCGGCGGAAGATTATCTTCATCATTAGCGACGGGCGCGAGTACCGTAGTGACGCCAGCTACCGTGATGTATTGCGGGTACTTTTGAAAAACAATGTCATCGTCTATGCCATCGGCGTTGGCGGGTCGGCCATTCCCGGATATAACAAGCTTGCGAAGATTCATATTCCGCGGCTTGGCTACACCGACATTCTTCCGAAGTACGTGAGCGCTACCGGGGGCGGCCAGGTGTTTGAGGAACTGACTCGAAACGGAATTGAGGACGCCTATGCACAGGCGCTCGGCGACGCACGCAATCAGTACACGCTGGGTTACCGGCTCGGCGGAGCACCGTCCGGGGCCTATCGCAGTATCGAGGTGCAGGTGGACCGCCCCAGCTGCAAGTCGTCGATACGGCCGTGCGTCAATGTCTATGCCAGAGACGGGTATTATCCCAACCCTGCACGATAGTTAGCCAGGCAGGCGCTAAAGCTAACAAGCTACATGTCCGAAGTAGTAACCAGGGTAATGCCTCGGGTAATCGCTGCTGTGATATAAACCAATGTACAAGTCAACAAATCAGGGGACAGCCGGACTCTGCCGCGCGGGCGTTTTTCGCGTCACCGGGCTGAGGTTCCGGATACCAATGTCCGCCTTCTGGGGAACGTCTTGAGCTTCATCAATTTCGCGGCCCGCGAGATCAACTGCAAAATCGTCTATTACGGTGCAGGACTTGGCGGCAAGACCACGAATCTGCAGCATATCTACCAGAAAACTGCCGAGCAGCAGAAGGGCAAAATGATTTCGCTCGCTACCGAAACTGAGCGAAC
>DASXCL010000121.1:0-6397 GCA_036491195.1 Candidatus Angelobacter sp. | reverse complement strand
CGGTTTTCGCTCGGTTCGGGACGGCACAAGGGGCGGGGTCTTGCGTGAACGACCTGTGAAAATATTTTCCAAAAACCATGTCCCGGAAAGCTAGAAAACGCTACATATATTAGTAGGGGGCCTTTTTGCGAGTTGTATCTGGTCCTCAGCCTTTGGCCATCCAGGATGGCACCCTTCCTGGATTTCGAGCCCGCGACGGCATGGAGAGAAACTCGCTCTAGCAGAATGGCAAAGGACGCTTTGCCGGGATTTTTTGACTCCGTGCCCGTTCGACACGCCCTCGAACAGCTCTAACGATCCGCCGCTCTCAAAGTGAGAGAATGCTAATCCGTGCCCTGATCGTCCGCCAAAACAGCCTAAGCCGGTCATGATCGGGACTAGGCTTGTAAGGGCTGAAGGCAAATCAAACTTAAACACTCGCACATGAATGCTTACCCAGACCAAGGCTGCCGGGTCAGGCTTCGTCGCCCGGACTAAGGCCCAAGGTTGAAAAGGCATTTTTTCTGACTAAGGTCGTCGTCGGGGCCAAGAGTGGCCTGTCGACAGCAAAGAGATGTGACTAAAGAGCACTGCACATTAACTGCAAAAGATTGTCCATAGGTAATCTTGACAAATTTTATAATATATGTATTGACAAAATACATTCCGTGAAGCAAAGATAGTCGGCGCCCCCTTGACGAATCTAAAACAGCACCTCGAACAAGGGCTTGACCTTTGCCACTACTCGTCAAAACCTTTTGCCACCATGCTCCTGGGGTCCAGTCCAGGATTGCAATCCGTGTCTGCTTGGAACGCTTCCGGCTAGCAGCAGCACATGTAGTTTGAAAAAACAATTTCAACATCTCAGCTTTTGCCTGAGAACCAGAAAAGAGAATTGAGTATGCGACGGATGGAGTTCTCAACCCATAAGGGCAATCTGAAGCAAAGATTGCATTACAAACTGGCCTTTCTCGTATGCCTCACTGCATTACTTGTGAGCTTCGCAACCCCCGCAGCAGCAGCGCCGCTTCCGGGCGCCATCTTTACCACCAACAACACGTGCAGCGGTGTCGACCTTAATATTTACACCAGCAAGAGCGACGTTTACCTTGATGGAGGTCCGCAGAGCAACGGCCCCAGTCTGCCCGCGGGCTCGTATTATGTTCGAGTCACTGAACCCAATGGGACGCTGCTGGGCACGAGCGTGGGAGCCGCAAACCCGACACCATTCGTGGTGGCTAGCGATGGGAGTTCGAATTGCATTGAACTTTCAAGCGTACTGATAGAAGCCAGCAACCCGTTGATTGTTGGGTACGATGATACGACCAATGCGGGCGGCGAATATAAGGTTTGGGCATCGAAGGACCCTTCCTTCCCCAATGACGGCTCGAAGACGGACAATTTCAAGGTCAATGTCAATTCCAATGGTCAAGCGGTGAGCATCACTGGAGTGAAGTTTTACGACCTAAATTTGAATGGCGTGCAGGACCCCGGCGAGCCTGGCATCAACTTCTGGTTCGTCGATCTGTACAAGCTGAATACCAGCACAAATCTGTATGAGTTTGCGTCGGATGATAATACCCACGGAAGCGGGAATTACTCTTTCACGAACCTGGATCCAAGCAGCACGTATGGAGTTTGCGAGGTGATTCCGAGCGCGGCGCCGGTTTGGGTTGCCACCACGGCCCTTTCAGTCTCGGGCCTGACTCCGCCAGCCACAGTGAATTTCGGCAACGTCTGCCTGGGCGCCGATTCGGGCCTTACGCTCGGATTCTGGAGCAACAAGAACGGGCAGGCGCTGGAAACAGCCTCCGACCTTTGCTTCTTAAACACGCTCAATCTGGTGACCGGAGCTGGCGGGGCGTTTGACCCAATTGCTGGTTGTCCAAGTCCGACCACAACGCAGCTGAACAGCGCCAAAACCAACTTGAGGAGCTGGCTGCTGGGCGCCTCGGCGGCCAATATGGCGTACATGCTTTCCGCGCAGTTGACAGCCATGGAACTGAACACTCTCCACGGCCAGAATGCGGCGGACACGATTTTCATCGGGGCCAATACGGCGGCGGCATGCAGCGCTGCTGGAGTGACAGTGACTCTGGTGAATCCAAACGGCTTCACTACCGTGGCAAACCTGATGACCGCGGCCAACAACGCGCTGGGCGTGAGCGGCGGCAATTCGACCGTTGCGGCCTCGGCGCTGCGCACCTGCCAGGAGGGGCTGAAAACCGCTCTGGATGACGGCAACAACAATAAGAATTTCGTGCAGTCGGGGCCGTGTGCAATTAACTACCCGGCTGGACAGAAGTGCAGCTTATAGCCTGATTTGCCGGAACATCAAAGGGCACCGGGTTTACCCGGTGTCCTTTTTTTCTATTCGCGCCGAAAATATTTATCAAAACCATGTCTCCGGAAGACGGGAAACAGTGCATATATAAGCATAGGGAGGTTTTGCGACGCTTTTTGCGGCGCTGAAGTTCGCGGCGACACGATAAAATTCCATGGATCGGTACGATAGAACCTCGCATTCTTGTCGCTCTCGAGGTCGGTTTTAAATCAACCTAAAAATAATTTCTTTTGCGCTGGCTTCCTATTGCCAGATTATAGGAGTTTCATATAACTTACCTATATGAGGGATCAAAATCACAAAAGTGACGTCTGGCAGGGGACCATGGCGTTGATGGTGTTGAAGACATTGGAGGCGATGGGCCCGCTGCACGGATACGGGATTGCGCGGCGAATCGAGCAAATCAGCGGCGACCGGTTATCTTTGAATTACGGCAGTATTTATCCGGCATTGCTGCGGCTGGAGCAGGAGCGGGCGATTGTCTCCGAGTGGGGCATGTCTGAGAACAATCGCAAGGCCAAGTTTTATCGGCTTACGGCAGCGGGCCGCAAACAGCTCAAGCAGGAAACGGCCGACTGGCAGGAAGCTTCTGCGATCGTGGCGCGGTTCCTAGCAGCGAAGGAATCTTTATGAAGGCATTATGGCGAGTGTGGGCGCGGGTGACCGGGCTGTTTCGCAGGAAGTGGCAAGATCGCGAAATGGCGCAGGAGTTTGAATCGCATCTGCAAATGCACATTGACGACAACATCCGGGTAGGCATGAGTCCGGAGCAGGCGAGGCACGAGGCGCTGGTGAGGTTCGGCGGCATGGAGGCGGCGAAGGAATCCGTGCGCGAGACTTCGCGGCTGCTATGGCTGGAGACAGCCGCACGCGATGTTCGCTATGCATTGCGCGGCTTGCGCCTGAATCCTGGTTTCGCGATGACTGCGGTGCTCTCTTTGACGCTGGGCATCGGCGCAAGCGTGGCCATTTATACCGTTGCGGACAATCTGCTGCTGCGGCCGCTGCCTTATCCCCAAGCAAAGCAACTGGTTATGTTATATGAACTCAACCCACACCGGGGATTCGCGTACAACGTGATCTCACCGGCTAACTACTTTGACTGGAAGGCGCAAAGCTCGTCATTTTCCTCGCTCGGCGGGTTCTTTGATTTTCATGTCATTCTGGGAGACGGCAAGCGAACGGAAGAAAAGGACGCGCAGGCAGTGAGCGGCGAGGTGCTGCCCGCGCTGCAAGTGAAGCCGATTCTGGGACGCGTGTTTACCGCGCAGGAAGACAAGGAAGACTCGCATGTGATGGTGATCAGCTATCGGCTGTGGCAGAGCTGGTTTGGCGGCGATGAGAGCGTGATTGGAAAGCAGCTTCAGGTGAACTCGCGGCCGTTTACCGTGATCGGCGTACTGCCGCCGGATTTTTATTTTAATACCCGCAGCAGCGACGTCTGGGTCACGCTGGGATTGAATCCGGCAGCCGATCTGCGCAAAACGCAGGGGCGATGGATGTGGGCCGTGGCGCGGCTGAAGCCCGGCGTATCGCTCAGCCGGGCGCGCGCAGAGATGGCGGGCATTGCCCATCGGCTGGAAATCGCCTATCCGGAATTCAACAAAGGCTGGGGCGTGGCGGTGGCGCCTCTGCGGGATGCATTTGTCGGAGAGGGAAAGACCTCACTCATGATCCTGCTGGGCGCGGTTACGTTGTTGCTGTGTGTTGCCTGCGCCAACGTGGCGAATCTTCTGCTTGCCCGTTACAGCACTCGACGGCGAGAGATGGCAGTACGGGGCGCGCTGGGCGCAGCCCGCAGCCGTCTGATTCGCCAGCTGCTTACCGAAAGTGTGATTCTCGGCCTGGCAGGCGGAATTGCAGGCGTGATGCTGGCGTACTTTGCTGTTTCCGGACTGGTAACGCTGGCGCCGCGCGACCTGACGCGGTCCGTGCAGATTACGTTTGACATGCGCATCGTGTTGTTTGCTTTCTTGCTGTCGGTGGTGACAAGCATAGTCTTTGGGTTGGCTCCTTCTTTGGTGGCGTCACGGGGCGACCTGAACAGGGGACTGCACGAAGAAAGCCGTACCAGCACGGGCGGCGGCAATCGAATGAGGCGCTGGCTGATTGCGCTGGAGATTGCGTGCTCGGTGGCGCTGATGGCGGGCGCGGGATTGCTCTTCCGCAGCCTGGTGGGATTACAGAATGTTGATCCGGGGCTGGACGCGCATAACGTGCTCACCTTCCGGGTATCGCTACCGAACCAACGGTATAAGGAAGATCAGAAAAAAATTGACTTCAAGCAGGCCGCAGAGAAGCTGGGCCAGCTACCGGGAGTGCGCTCCGCCAGCGCCGTCAGCTACCTGCCGTTTAACGGCCTTGCAGCCGGTACCGATTTCAAGATTGCGGGACGGCCTCCGGCGAAACCGGGCGAGGCGCTGGGAGCGGTCATACGTACCGTGCTTCCGGAATACTTTCGCTCCATGGGAATCCCGCTTATCCGCGGCCGTGACTTCACGGCGGCGGACGATGTTGAATCTACTCCGCACCGGTTCATTGTGAACGAGAGTTTTGTGCATAGGTATCTGCCTGACGAAGAACCCATTGGCAAACAGATCAGCGTAGAAATGGACAAGGAAAACCCCTTTGGCGAGATTGTGGGCGTTGTGGGCGACGTGAAGGAAAAAACGCTGGATAAAGAGCCCGAGCCGACGGTGTACTACATCCATTCTCATCTGGCGTATGGAGAAATGGTCTTCGTGCTGCGGACGGAGAACGACGCGATGGCGCTGGCGGAGCCGGCGCGAAAGATTATCAGCGAGATGGACCCAGAACTTCCCGTGTCGCAGGTGCGCACGATGGCAACAGTGGTGCGACAGACATTTGCCAGCCAGGAGTTCAGCGCGGTGCTGCTGGGAGGATTTTCACTTTCGTCGCTGCTGCTGGCGGCGATTGGCATCTATGGGTTGCTGGCTTATTCGGTAACGCAGCGTACACGGGAAATTGGTGTGCGTATTGCCCTGGGAGCAGAACCGCGAACCATTACGCGCATGGTAGTGGCCAGCGGGACGCGCATGGTGATTATTGGCGCGGCTGGGGGGCTGGCAGTGGCATTGGCGCTTTCCGGCCTGATGAAAAGCCTGCTGTTTGGGATTGGCCCGCGCGATCCTCTGACGTTTATCGCAGCGCCTGCGATTTTCGTAGCGGTAGCGCTGGTAGCAGCGTACGTGCCGGCGCGCAGAGCGGCGAGGGTTTCGCCGATGGAAGCGCTGAGGGCGGAGTAGGGTTTATTTAATCCCGAGCGAAGGGAGGGAGCCCTCTAGCCATGGAAATATTTAGCAAAAACCCGTGTCCCGGGAAGGCGGGAAAGAGTGGATTATAAGTCGGGGAGTTTTTTTGTCGCGATGGCATGGAGAGAACTGCCTGAATCGGCATGGCAAGGGATGCTTTTGCCGAGATTTTTCGATTCCGTGCCCGTCAGCACACTTGCGAACAGCTCTGACTAGCTAGGGGGCCAGCAGCGCCCCATCTGCGGGGAAAAAAAGCCCGCCAATACAGCGGGCTCCCTCAAGAATGCTTGAAAATCCCTACTTTACCGCGGCCACGCGGGCGCTCAAGCGGGATTTATACCGCGAGCCGGTGTTTTTGTGGATGACGCCCTTTTTTACGGCTTTATCGATCATGGACACGGTGCCGCTGAAGGCCTCTTTGGCGGCCTTGGAGTCGCCGGTGGCCAGGGTCTCACGCAGCTTGCGCAGCGCGGTGCGCAGGCGGGAGGTGTTGGAGCGGTTGTCTTCCGTGCGTTTGGTGGTTTGGCGCGCGCGCTTCACCGCAGAAAAATGATTTGCCATTGTGACTGTATGGTTCCTATCAAAAGAGTTTTTCGGAGGGTCAAGCCGAAGATGCTATTTTACTTGGGTTTATGGGCCTGGGTCAATGGCGGTTGGGGAAGTGAAGATGCTCCAAAATAATGTCACCCCTTAACTGCAACGAAAAAATGTCACCCTCAAAGGATGGTGACCTTGAGTCAGAAGGAATTGCAGAGAATGCGAGTGATTGAAAAGGCAGTGGACGGGCGGCTGAGCGTACGCG
>DASXCL010000120.1:0-23455 GCA_036491195.1 Candidatus Angelobacter sp. | reverse complement strand
TTTATCCAGGCCGGTGAAATGCTGCATGTAAATCTGCAGCGGATCGCCAGCAGACCTGTCGTGATAGATCAGCTTCCGCGCCAGGTCCACTTCAATTTGCGGGATCTTATATAAAGGATAGATTTTGGCGTAGTTCACAATCGCCATATCCAGCCCATAATCAACAGCTTCCTTCATAAAGACGCTGTTCAACACTCGCCGCGCGTAAGTATTCAGCCCAAACGAAATATTGCTCACGCCCAGGATCGTCTTCACATCCGGCAGTTCCTGCTTGATGCCCTTGATCGCGTTCAGCGTCTCCATGCCTGCCGTGCGATAGTCGTCCTGCCCGGTCGAAATTGGCAGCGTCAGCGCATCAAAGATCAGATCCACGGGGCGAATGCCATACTTTTCCGTCGCCAGCTTGAAGATCCTTTTGGCGACCGCGACCTTTTTCTCCGCGGTCAGCGCCATGCCGTCTTCATCAATCGTCAGCGCGATCACCGCCGCGCCATACTTCTTCGCCATCGGCAGCACTTTTGCCGTGCGCTTCTCGCCATCTTCCAGATTGATGGAGTTGATAATGGCTTTGCCGGGAATGCGCTTCAGCGCTTCTTCGATCACATCGGCCTCGGTGGAATCCACCAGCACCGGCGCGGGCACGCGCGTAGCCACTTTCTCCAGGATCGTGCTCATGTAGCGCTTTTCGTCTTCGCCCACTATGGCGCAGCACAGGTCCAGCATGTGCGAGCCTTCTGCCACCAGCTTTTTCGCCAGCGCCAGAATGTCGTCATACTTGCCTTCACGGACCATGTTCTTGAAATGCTCCACCCGCGTTGTGGTGTTCATCTCTTCCGCCACGATCAGCGGCTTGGGATCAAGGTCGAGCGGCATGGTGCTGTAGGCGCTTGAGGCCGAGGGCGTAACTTGCACTTCGCGCTTCGCCGGCTCCAGGTTCGCGCAAAGATCAGCCACGGCCTTGATGTGGACCGGCGTTGTGCCACAGCATCCGCCCACAATGCGGACGCCATATTCCGTGATGAACTTCTTGTGCCATTCTGCCAGCGACTGAGGCGTCAGTCGGTAATGCGCCACGCCGCCCACGTTTTCCGGCAGGCCCGCGTTTGGCAGGATTGAAATTTCTTTCGGAGCGTTGTGCGCCAGATAGCGCACTGCGTCATTCATCTCTTTGGGGCCGGTCGCGCAATTCAGGCCCAGGATTTCGCAATCGAATGGCTCCAGCGCCGTTTCCGCCGCGCCAATTTCCGTGCCCAGCAGCATGGTGCCGGACTCCTGCAGCGTCACCTGCGCCTGCACAGGAATGCGTTTGCCTCGTTGCTTCATGGCCTCAAACGCCGCAGCTACGGAAACTTTCGTCTGCAGGATGTCCTGGCAGGTTTCAATCAACAGAATGTCCACGCCGCCATCAATCAATCCCAGTGATTGCTCAAGATAGGCGTTGAACATGTCGTCATAGCTGATCTGTCCCAGTGAAGGCAGCTTCGTCCCCGGCCCAATCGAACCCGCCACGTATCGCGGCTTGCCGTTGCCGGAAAAATCACGCGCCACCTCGCGCGCCAGCTCGGCCGCGCGCTTGTTAATCTCATGGACCTTATCCGCCAGGTCAAATTCGCCCAGCACAATTCGCGTGCCGCCGAATGTGTTGGTCTCAACCACGTCGGCCCCGGCCTTGAAATAGGCAGCGTGAATATCTTTGATAATGTCGGGCCGGCTCAGCACCAGCACTTCAGAGCAATTCTCTTTGCCCCAGAAGTCATCCATGGACGGATGGCGCTCCTGAATCTCCGTGCCCATGGCGCCGTCATAGATGACGACGCGCTCGCGAACTGTCTCTAGAAATGATTTCATCTGTCTTTAAATGTTGCGTCGCGTAAAATCGCGGCGCCTCAACTTGTCATCCAAGGCCTGGGCTTTAGCCCAGGACGGCGTGCCGCGAGTCGAACGACCCAAATCAGGCGAAGCTTTTCCTCAGTCGGGGTTCCCGCTCTTAATATTCTACTTACGTATTTCCTCTTACTCGACTCTTTCACCCTAATCGGGGCAATCAGCATCTTGAACGGCACTCTTTTCAGGTTTTTCCGATCCCTTCCCGATCCGTGTTATCAGTGTTTATCCGTGGTAAGGTTCGGCCTTTCCCGATCTCGGCGATGACGCACGATCACGGCGATGTCGGCGATCACCTACCCCTCCCTATTCATCCCATCGCATCCCACTTTGGCGTGACTTTGTGAGGTGCACCCCTGAGGTGACCCGCGCTAATCCGCGTCCATCTGCGGTAGTAGGATTTGCCTTTCCACCTCAACTAGGATTCCAAAGCACTTAGCGCACATCATCCCAAGGCCGTCCCAGACCACAGATCGTCGCCACAAAACAGCCTAAACCACTGCAACCAAATGAGTTAAGTTAGCACAGTCGGCAACGAAAGTCAAGCGAAATAAGCGCATGGCGATGCGCAATGGCATCGCTGTTTGCCTTGTTAATCGTTTTCCCCGCCCCCGAGTTGGGCAAGGGTGATCCACGCCAAAGGGTTCTGGACGCGAGCCATTTCACACGAATCAACGATGTTGATTTGAAGCCATGGCATCTAAAGTGAAGTTCCATCTGAGCGGTCGGCGCGGGCAGCCATCGGAAGAAGGAAGCATTGAGGAATGTTGGGCTGGCTGACCGGCTGGAAGTTAAAAAGTGAAAGTCCTTCTCACAGCAGATCCGTCATCGAAAATGGGGACGGTGACTTTCGACGGACGGCGTGGGCCCGATTCTATGATTTGGGTCAGGGAATGGTTGGTGACAAACCGACAGAGTTCAGGCGCGCACACGCCACCTGGCCGCCGAATCCTGGCGAAAGCACGCACTCACAGCCCCCAATTTGGCCGGGTCGACCTAGGCAGCGAGTTTGAGTCGACCCTTTTGCACCGAAACTGCTATAGTTAGTCGGTAACAGTCGGCCCTATCGAGAAATTAGTCACGGGCTGGGTTTAAGTAAGAACCTGTGCTGATTATCGTGAAGTGAGACTGAACCGCAAAGGGATGAACGCCATTGCTAAATCTGAACATCGCTTGGGCCGACGTCTGTACGTAGGCACTAGTCTCATCTTTCTTGCGTTGGTTTTCTGGACATTCGCGCGTACATTCTATCTAAAGTCGTTCTTCCGTACGCCTCCTTTGTCGGCGCTGCTACACATTCATGGTGCAGTGATGACTGGGTGGGTCGTGCTGCTCACTGCTCAAACCAGTCTGATTGCCGCTCATCGTGTCAACTGGCATCGGTGGCTCGGCGTATTTGGCTCTGTTTGGGCCGCGCTGGTTGCGCTCCTTGGATCAATTACGACGCTGCACGCTGCGGCGCGCGAAGTGCGCGGTCACACGGGGTTTGCTGCGAGTCAGGTCACAATCACCAGTCTGGATTTGCTTCAAATGCTGTTTTTTGCGGGTTTCGTCGCTCTGGCGATCTTGCAGCGTCATTGCCCTGCCTATCATAAGAGGCTGATGCTGTTAACTATCGCTTGCATGCTGCCGGACGCGCTCGCGCGGCTCCCCGTCAGCTTCATGACCCGAGCTACTGAAGCAGAACTCAACCAACACATCATGGTTGGACTGGATGTATTCATACTCATCGTTGTCGGACTCGACACGCTTTGGCACCGTCGACTGCATCCAGTTTTTGCGTGGGGCGGTTTGCTTTTCGTTGGCGCATTTCACGTGGCACTCTACGTCTCGCAAACGCCAGCTTGGATAAAGTTTGGCGAGTCCCTATTCGCTTGAGAGTTGGCTTGGTGCTCTTAGCGTCCAATGCGACGGACTATCTTCGGGAGAAACTTTAGATCAGGTGGGTGCCATCCGAACCAGGACTGGCCAAACGGGAGGCGTTCAATGAACCTTTCTGCTTTCTGGAAACCAAGTCTACTTCTGCTTGCGTTTGCTGCTGCTGGGACTGTGTCATGGACAGCGGCCATGTCGGCTGATAAGGCAGCGATCGCCCAAACAATCAAGACGGACGTCGCTCAACTCGTCTCTGGACTCAATGCCCACGATGCGGTCAAGACAACCGCTTATGACGCCCCGGATATCATCTCCATGGAATGTGGCAGTCCCCCAACTGTTGGGGTCGAAGCCGATAGAGACGGTTTCAAGACCGGCTTTGCCCATGACCCCTTTTGGAGAGTCAGTCTCATCGACGAGACGGTAGATGTGGCGAGTAGCGGAGACATGGCAGTCTACCGTGGCACGTATAACGAAGACCACGGTCGTGCAGGTGTGCTGATGACCCATAAGACGAACTTCATTGCGGAGTTCAAGCGTCAAAGCGATCGATCGTGGAAGATCGTCTGGTACACCGTTTCCAACATGGAACAATCGCATCCGAAGTGATGGCTGCTCGAAGACAAGATGGGAAAGATTTGACCGCAGCCGTGTCAAGATTCAGCTTCCCAACTCCGCAAAGGAGAAACACATGAAGACCCTCCTGCTTTCTTTGGCATTATCATTGTTCGCTCTCCCGCTCGCCGCTCAGGGCGCACCGCCACAGAACGCCGCTGACCAGCCCTACGTGATGGAGTACTACTACAAAGTCCAGTGGGGGCATCAGCAGGAATTCCTGCAACTGTTCCTCAAGAACCACTACCCTCTACTCCGCAAAGAAGTGGAGAGCGGACGGATGCTGTCGGTGAAGATCGAAACGCCCTCCAACCACATGACGGAAGACGCGCGCTGGGATTATCGCGTGACCATTCGCTTCAAGAACTCCACGGTCGCCACCACAGCCAATCCCGAGGAAGACGCCATGACCCGCCAGCTCTGGCCTGACCAGGAGACGTACAAGCGCGAAGAGCAACGCCGCTTTGAGATCCTGCTGGCCCACTGGGACCTGCCGGTCTCCGATGTAACGCCGGCTCCGGGAAAGAAATAGCACATGGTTCCCCGATCAACACAAAAGATCAACACAAAAGGCCGGCCTACAACCTCGAAGCCGGCCTTCCCGTTGGACCGTTCTTATTTCTGTTCTTGCGGCTTCTCCGCCGTCGCTGCCGGGGCCGCCGGCGCCGTGGGCTCCGACCCTTCCCGCATCGCGTTCTTGAAATGCCGGATTCCGTCGCCCAGTCCTTTGCCCAGATCGCCCAGTTTAGACGGGCCGAAAAACAGCAGCGCGATAAACAAAATCAGCAGCAGGTGCATCGGTTGCATGATTCCTTCAAACATAAGTCTTCTCCCGGCCAGAGAACCTCTGGCTTCAACGTAATGGTGCGATGGATGCCTCATCTTCTTCGATGGCGCATGGACCTACGCACGTAGACCGTCGCCGATATTTTTGGAATCGAAGAGAACAAAAGTTCGTGTGAGCTAGACTTAGGCGGACTGTGGCGGAGGCCGCCGTGTCTGGAAGAAAGAAAGCAAAGCATGCGCCGGCGGGCCAAAATCGGGCTGGATTTCTAAGTCTTGCCGCGCAAAAAACCTGAGTTGCTGCTCAAGCCGGGCTGCCCGCATTTTGAGAGCTGCCGGCCGGGCACATTGCCATCTTAACGCCAAGCTGCTGCATCCATTCCTTACTAGACGCGATCGTAAGCATGCCACACCTCAGGTCCCAAAGGCAGTTACTTTCTCGCATCTTTCCCTGCAACCCTATCTAAGGAGACATTTGCGTGAGCAAAAACCTTTACTCGCTGTGTTGCCTGCTGTTGCTCGCTTCCGCAACAGCCTTTGCCCAGACCTACCAGAATTTCCCCGCTCCTGCCGGCTTTGCCTCAAGCGCCGGTGAACCCTCCATCGGGTCCAACTGGAATACCGGAAAAGTAATGTTCCAGGCGGGCCTGGAAACTGACCGCGTCACTTTCAACGGCAGTCCCGTAACGGCAACATGGGAAATGGTGAGCCCTGCAACGTCCTCAGTCTCTCTTGATCCCATCTTGTTTACGGACCACGCCACGGGCCGGACTCTTGTCTCCCAATTAGCTGGTGTGTGCAGCCTTTCTTCTTTCAGTGACAGTGACGGCACAAGTTTCACCCCTGCGGTTGGCTGCGGCGTGCCCGCTGGCATCGATCATCAGACCATCGGCGGCGGCCCTTTCGCTCCCGGCGTTGTGCCCCAATTACCGCCCCCGGTCGGCTACCAGCATGCAATCTATTATTGCTCGCAGGATGTCGTTGACGCTTCCTGCGCCATCAGTCTGAACGGCGGCCTCACTTACGGCCCTGCGGTGCCGATCTATACTCTGGCCGACTGCGGCGGCCTGCATGGGCACATCAAAGTTGGACCTGATGGCGCCGCGTATGTTCCCAACAAGAATTGCGGCAGTGGAAATGCCGCGGTGGTGTCCTCCGGAGATAATGGACTTACCTGGACAATCCATACTGTTCCCGGCAGCACCTCAGGCGATAGCGATCCATCTGTAGCGGTGGCGGCTGACAACACTGTGTATTTGGGCTGGCACGGCGGCAATGGCCATCCCATGGTCGCGGTTTCTCATGACCACGGCGCTACCTGGACGAACGTCACGGATGTTGGAACGGCGCTCGGAATCCAGAACGTGGCCTTCCCTGCCATGGTTGCAGGCGACGGCAATCGCGCTGCACTCGCCTTCCTTGGAACGCCAACCGGCGGCAATGCCCAGGACACGGCCAACTTCACCGGCGTATGGCACCTTTATATCGCACACACTTACGACTCCGGCGCAACCTGGACTTTGGTGGATGCGACTCCCAGTGATCCAGTGCAGCGCGGTTCGATATGCCTGGCTGGAACCACATGCGGGAATGATCGCAATCTGCTGGACTTCATTGACGCCACCGTGGACAAGCAAGGACGCGTTCTGGTGGGCTACGCCGATGGATGCATTGGCGCCTGTGTGAACGCAGCGCCCAACTCATTCACCGCTCTTGGCGCCATCGCACGCCAGGCCACAGGCAAAGGCTTGTTCGCAGCCTTCGACGGAACCTTTTAAGCGGGAAAGTCAGGCTTGCTCCGCTCGACGAAGGACGCTTTCACAATCTGGACTGATTATAGTGGGATTGAGAAAGCGTCCGAGCCGGGAAGGACTCAAACTACTCTGCGGCGGCATACCGCAGGACAGCCACCGGGGCCTCTGCGCATACCGCGCAAAATCTCTTGTGCCGATGGAATGCTTCGTCGGCGTCACGGTGGGTTTCGCCAAGAGCTTCGATCTGCTTCATTTCACGATCGTCTTTTTTCGCGCTGGCAAAGAACTCCAGCAGCCGGGCTTTAAACAACTCGTCCGCCTGCGACGCCCTGGTAAAAAGCTCCCGCCCGCGCATACATAGCTGTTGGTTCATGGCGGTGATTTTCGCGCCGCTCGCCGATGAAGTCCATAGACTTTACTGGCTTTTTACATTGAGACCACGGGGAATTTACTTGCTGGAAATTTACTTACGGAGGCGCTAGGGATGAGTGCCGCCCAGGTTCAGGCAACAAACTTATAGCCCAGACCGGGCACTGTAATAATCATGGCTGGTTGCTTGGGGTCCTTTTCCAGCTTCTGGCGCAAGCTGCCCACGTGCACGTCCACGGTGCGCGTAAACGTTTCTTCGCTGTAGCCCCAAACTTCTTTCAGCAGCACCTCGCGTGATAACGTGGTGCCCGGATTCTGTGCGAAGTAGCGCAGCAGGCGGAACTCGCGCGCGGATAGCGGCAAAACCTTGCCTTCGCGCGAAACCGTGGTGCCTTTCAAGTCGATTCTGACCGGACCAAACTGCAAGACGTCCGCTTCTTTGGGCTGCACCGCGCCCCGCCGGATCTGCGCTTCAATCCGTGCCAGCAGTTCCAGCACCTCAAATGGCTTGGTCAGATAGTCGTCGGCCCCAATCTTCAGGCCGAGCACCTTGTCCACCAGCTGTCCGCGCGCGGTAAGCATGATGATGGGCGTGGCGATCCCGGCTTTTCGCATATCGCGGCAAACGTCATAACCATTCTTCTTCGGCAGCATCACGTCCAGGACCACAAGATCGTATGCGCCTTCCACCGCCTTGCGCAGCCCCGCTTCGCCGTCGGCCGCTGCATCCAGCGCGTATCCTTCCGCTTTGAGCCGGTCGGAAAGCGTCATGCGCAAGTCTTCTTCGTCTTCCACCAGCAGGATGCGTTCGGTCATGATGTAAAACCAGGTTCGGCCCCGGCATGCTTGTCTGTTGCGCACTGAGTCTCTTCCTGCTTGCGCTCATCCGCCACCGGAAGATGAATCACAAAGCAGCTTCCTTTGCCCAGTTCGCTTTTTGCCGTAAGCCGCCCGCCCATGGCCTCCACGACCTTCCGCGCCAGCGGTAACCCCAACCCGGTGCCGTGTATCCCGGATTCGCTTACCGCGGGACTGCGATAAAAAGGCTCAAAAATGTGCTTGATCTCGTCCCTGCCGATTCCGATTCCCTTGTCCTCGACCGCCAGTTCCACTTCCTCGGTCCGTCCATTGTTTTTCACCGCTGTTGCCGAAACCCGCAACCACCGGCTCTCTCCGCCATATTTCACCGCATTGGTAATCAGGTTCTGTAAGCTTCGCACCAGAGCCGTAAAATCTCCATTGACCGGCGGCAGACCCGTTTCGATTTGCCGTTCCACCGTGAATCCGGCGGCGCTCACGGTCGCGTTCGTTCCCTCCAGCGCTGCGTCTAGCACCTCGGAAATATTCACCTGGCCAGGCCCATATCGTTCCTGCCGCTGCTGCGAAGCAGCAAACAGGAGCACCTGTTCCACCAGTTGGGTCAGCTGCCGGCTCTGCTTCACGATGGTGTTGCCATAGCGGACCAGTTGCTGCTTGTCTTCCACCACGCCATCCGCGATATTTTCCGCCGCCGATGAGATCACCGCGAGCGGCGTACGCAACTCGTGGGAGATCCCGGCCACAAAGTCCATCTGTAACCTCGCCAGCCGGCGCGCCCGCTGGCTCGCCATCAGGATCAACCCCATCGTGATCGCCAGCACTGACAGCACGCCGAAGCTTGCCATCAGGTTCCGCCGCCGCAGAGCGCCGACCGCCGCTTCCACCGAACCGCTCTTGTGCTTGGCGGTAATCTGCCATACGTCGTGATTGTAGGCGTAGTGGAACGGTTCGAACCTCGGGAGCCGGTCCAGCGCGGCCATGTGCTGCTCATCGGATTGCATTCCATGATCGCCCTGCATCTGTCGCACGGGATCGGAGAAGAATTCCAGACCTGGATCAGCCGGTCCGCCGTGGCCAAAAGGAGGCCCAAACAGATTCAGGCTCGCGTCCACCGGCAGATTTTTTTCTTCGCCAAAACTCCCGCCGGAAGAATAGAAAACGCGTTCGCCGCCTTTATCGGCCGTCCTTACAGCTACCAGATATTCCATTCCTGACGGACCGTCGAAAAACTTCTGCGCCAATTCGGGGAAAATCTCTTTCCTCAGCACAGTGGGATTCATTTGAATGATGAGCCAGGTGATTTCTGGCGGCACGCCCGCCCCGCCGGATGCTGGACGCCGCCGGATTGGATACGCAATGGCCGGAATCGATTGGTCAATGGCCCATGGGATCATCATTTCCGCCATGCGTGCGTGCAAAGCAGGTCCTTTGCCCATGCCATACGGGCCGTGATCGCCACCGAAATTACGGGAAGGCCGAAACTTGGAACGCCTCGCTGCGCGCCGCTCCCCGGCGCGTTCTGGTCCACCCATCGCGGCATGATGGGCAGACGTAATCTCCAGCAACCTTTGTTGCATCGGCTCAAACTCCGCCGGCCACGACACTCTCTCAAACTGATCGGCTGCAGGATCAAACCTCAGCGGCTGCTGGTGCGCGGGGTCTTGCCACAGGTAGATATGTGAAACCAGATTGGGGTGGGCCGCGGTTTGCTGCAAGCGATGAAATTGGTCTTCCAGTTCCACCGGCTTCATCTCCGGAGAACTTTCCACGGCTGACCTGATCTCCACCGCCGCCGCGCTCAGTTCCCGGGTAAAGTCCTGCCGGAAACCCATCAGTGCGACATGCAGGTTAGAAAGCATCTGTGCGCGGGTTGCGTCACTGACCTGCCCGCTCCAGCGATATTGCAGGACCGCCAGCCCCACCAGCACTGCTGCCAGCGCAGGCACGGCTACCCATTGAAGAATGCGCTCTCTGGTTTGTGGTCTGATCATGAATTTCAGCCTTGCGGAATGCCGGAAGCGTCGCCTGTTGCCCGGTCCGGAGAGGAAACTATCTCCTCATTCATTATAGTGTCCGGCGCAAACATCCCAGGAAACGCCTGCTCTATACGTGCGGGGAGAATTTTCCATCCTGTAGCGGCCGTCGTAGCAAGGCGCTTAGCTCCCACAGAAATCGTGGTTTGTAAATCACCGCGTTTGCTCCACATCCGGCGCAGGCCGAGCGAAACTGATCGCTTGTGTCCATCGACATCAGGATGATCTCGGTCTTGGGCGCCATCTGGGAAAGCACCAGCGCGGCTCGCAGACCGCTCATGCCCGGCATGTCTGCATCCATCAGGACTAGGTCCGGTTTCAGTTCCAGCACGGCGTCAATTGCCTGCTGGCCGCTCTCCGCCCTGCCTGCGATTTCCACGAGATTGCTATGTTCCAGAAGCGCGCAAATCGCGTGCAGAATCGTGGCTGAATCATCCACCACCAGCGTCCTCTTTTTGGCTTGTGGCAATGGCGACCGCTTCGGGCTTGGGGTATGGAGTATTACCGTTCCGAGTGACATCGGGGCACCTCAGCCTGGCTTAAATCGTACTCAGGCTTATCTAAGACGTGGGTAAACAAGCCAACAAGAGACTGTAAAGTTCTTGTAAAGACGAACTCGGGCCCGCCGTGAATCTATTGCACGAAATCAAAGGGCAGGGCAGACCCGCTAGAAACCAGGAAAACCTTTCAGGCGTGTCCTGCCCCTTTTTGTGGCGCACCTTGATTTAGAAAGAAGCGCCTGGCGGCGGGCCTCCAGGCCCACCGTGTCCGTGCATGTGCATGCCCATGCCATGGTGGCGGGATTCCAGATCGTTCATTTTGGCCTGCTGGTCAGGCGTGAGTGTTTGGTAGAACGCAGCTTGCGCCTTGGCATGTGCCAAGGTCATCTGCGTGGTCAAGTTGCCGATCGTGTTTGCTGCCTGCTGAATACCCGCAGCATCGTTTTTCTGAATTGCCGTCTTCAGACTGTCGTGGGCTGCGCGCATCTGGTCATGCGTTGCTTTGGCGTTGTTGGCGACTTCGCTGAAGATCGTGCTCGCCTGCTGTTGCTGTTGGGTAGTCAGCGACAGCTCCCTAGTCAGGAAGTCGATGTGATGTTGCGCCATCTTCGCCGGATCAGGCGGATTCCCTTGTTGCGCCATGACGAAAATGCTGGTCAGGGCAAGAAATGCGGTTACTTTCAAGAGGGTTGTTCTCATTTGGGTGTTCTCCGTAAATTGCTCGTTGCGTAAAGCTATGTATGAAGCCGGTCTTTTCTTACTGAATCTTTCTGGTTTATGAATCGGTCAAGCGCTGCATCACGGTGCCGAACTCCTGCCGGAAATTTTCTTTGTGTACGAAGTCAAACGCGCCGGCGGCTTCGCAAGCTTCCCGCAGCTCAGGCGACTCGTCAGTGGACATGAGCACAACCCGGGCCGAAGGAAACCTGTGCGCGAAAAACCACGACAGAGTCAGCCCATCGAGATAAGGCATATGCACATCCATCAGGACCAGTTCGGGCTGAAGCTTCAGGACCGTTTCAATCGCTTCGCCACCTTTACCCGCGCGCGCCACCAGGTCGATGATCGGATCCAGTTCCAGAAGCGCGCAAGCCACTTGCAGGAACGTAGGCGAATCGTCAACCACCACTGTCCGGATCCGTCTGGCTTCGCGCAACGGCTCTTGCATTACTTCGCTTTTCAACATCGTTTGAGCGGGTGCTGCCATCTTTAACTTCACCTCCGTGAAACGTGATGTTGTTATCTCAACATGTTTCCGCATACGGCTGGGTAAAATGGCAGGCAGCATAATGTAAAGAAGGTGTAAAGCTGGTTCGGTCTAGAATGAACTGCGGACCTGTGTTCCCAAACCGGGCGCCAGTCGCGGGAAGGAATTATGATCCGAAATTTTCTCATCGGCTCTGTGCTTGCTTTTGTAGCCGCTGCCAGTCAAGCTCAACCATCTTTGCCTGCGAGTTTCCAGTCCAGGACGATCCGCAGCCCTGAAGGAGCGGACATCTTTGTGCGTTGGGGCGGCAAAGGGCCTGTGGTTTTACTGCTTCATGGCTATGCGGAAAACAGCGACTCGTGGGCGCCCCTGGCCGCTGATCTTATGAAAGATCACACGGTCGTGGTGCCGGACCTGCGCGGAATTGGGCGCTCGTCGAAGCCCGCCTCTGGATACGACAAGAAAACGCAGGCCAAAGACATTCGCGCAGTCGTGACCGGTCTTGGATACGACAAAACCGTGGTGGTAGCGCACGACATCGGCAATATGGTGGCTTACGCCTACGCTGCTTTATACCCGGAAAAGGTTGAGAAGCTGGTGGTGATGGATGCGCCAATTCCCGGAATCGGGCCATGGAATGAGATCCGGCTGAACCCCGGTGTTTGGCATTTCAACTTTCACGGCCCAGATGCGGAACGGCTTGTCGCTGGTCGCGAGCGTATCTATCTTGATCGCATATGGAATGATTTCACCGCCGATCCTTCCAAGCCCGATGAAGCTACCAGAAATTTCTTCGCGGCCACCTACGCCCAGCCAGGAGGAATGCGCGCCGGGTTCGCGCAGTTTACGGCATTCACTCAGGACGCCGCTGACAACAAAGTGTTCGAGCAGGTAAAGCTGACCATGCCTGTCCTGGCTGTCGGGGGAGAAAAATCTTTTGGTGCGTTGCAGGCCGAAATCATGCGAAGCGTGGCAACCGATGTTACTGAGGCGGTGGTTCCAGGGTCTGGACACTGGTTGTTGGAAGAGCGTCCCGAGTACACAGTGAAACTGCTGCGCGGGTTCATCGACGGCAGGCAAGCTGCCCCTAAGCCCGCGGCCAATACCGGCGAAGAGCGCCTTGCCCCCTCGGAGTACAAGTTCCCGCAAGTTGGGAATCCCGGCACCGGAAGTTCTGGTGTAGGCGGGATTCAAACTATCGTGTTAAAGGGCAATCCGGACCAGGAAGGTTTGTACACAATCATGCTTCGAGTTCCTGCACATACCCGGATCGCGGCACACTCTCATCAAGACGACCGCGTAGCCACCGTTATCTCCGGCACGTGGCACATCGGTTATGGAAACAACTTCCAAGAGGCCGCGCTCAAATCTCTTCCACCCGGCAGTTTCTATACTGAACCATTCGGACGGACGCATTTCGCGGAAACCGGTGACGAACCCGTTGTAGTCCAGATCACGGGCTTCGGGCCTTCTTCCACCGTGTATGTCGATCCTACCCAGGATCCTCGGAAAGCAATCAAATAGGAGCGGGAGAGGGCAGGAAGCATTTTACCGTCAGTAAGTTAAAGGGGGAAATGGAGCGATGTAGATGCGGCATTTCGTTGACGTCAATTCCTGAAAATGATCTACAGAGAAAGCGCCATCCGCAAAGCTCGATCAAGTTCAGCTAGCCGGCGGAAGCATCTTCATGGATGGTTCTTAGAAGATCACTTGATAATCCAAAACGGCCTCAGCCTCCTGGTTAAGCCTATCCGCTGCGGCGTTAATTCGTTCCAGATCTTGGGCGTCTGAATCCGCTCTTTCTCGCTGTCGCAGATAATTTTGAAGTACAAGCTCAATGATCGCTGAGCGTGAATGCTTGGAACCGGCCAACAGGTCAACCTTGGCCAGTACCTCGGCTGACAACGTGATCGAAACTTTCTTTTTCATATGGGTTGTTGTTCGCGATAACGTTCGGCCAAACCGCGTCGACTGCACTCTGAGATGCGACCCATATTCTGACAGATACGTTTGACTTGTCCAACCCTATCCACAGCGTATTGCGATCACAAAATGGGTGTGATTTGCGCTCCCGGGCCGTGCCTTTCGTGCATTTGTAATGCACAAAGGCCGGGTGATAACATCGCTAGCTTGTGGAGGTCGTCAGATGTCCGATAGAGATAACAGCAACAGTTTTCTGTGGTTCCTGGCCGGACTTGGCTTTGGCGCGCTGATGGGCGTGCTCTACGCTCCCCGCTCCGGGCGCGAAACCCGCGACGCCATTAAGAACACCGCGCAGGAAGGCGGCGAATACCTGAAAACCCGCGGCCGTGAAGCCAAAGAAACCGTCAGCCAGTGGGTCGATCGCAGCAAGGATGTCGTCGGTCAGCAGAAGGAGAAGATCAGCGCCGCCATCGATGCCACGCGGCAGGCCTATCGTGAAGCCGCGGGCGAAGGCAAGAAAGGCTCCTAAGGAGCTCCGTACTTAAAGTGGATAATCACATCATCACTATCTTTGTGGTCGTTGCCGCGGTCGCCATTGTCGTGCAAATGTGCATTTTGCTTGCTTTGTACATGGCGCTGCGGCGGACCTCAGAGCGTATGGAAGGCATCGCCGGACGGCTGGAACAGCAAGCCACGCCGGTGCTGGCCACCGCCACCGCTATTCTTGACGACGCCAAACCCAAGATCGCCGAAATCACCACCAATCTGGCGGAAACTTCGGCTTCTGTCCGCTCGCATGTGACTGAGGTGGGTCATGCCACCAGTGAAATCATGGAACGCGCGCGCCTGCAGGCCGCCCGCCTGGACGAATTTGTGATCAGCGCCGCGCACAAAGTCGAAGCCACCTCTGAACTTCTGCAAGGTAAAGTCTTCTCGCCTATGCGGCGCGTCCGCGCTGTCGTTACCGCCCTCAATGCAGGGCTGAGCTTCTTCAAATCGAATCGTCCACGTCATAGAAAAAGTTCTGGTGAAGTTGAAGACGAAGAAATGTTCATCTGATTTGGTAAATGAGTAATTTGGTAAATTGGTAAATTGTGAGCCCACCGCAAGAACTTCGCGAACGAACCAAGAAGTTTGCCATCAGGATTGTGCGGCTATTTCAGGCACTACCAAAATCCACAGAAGCACAGGTTATGGGGAAGCAGTTATTGCGCTGTGGCACGTCAGTGGCAGCTAACTATCGTGCCGTGTGCCGCGCACGATCGAAGGCTGAGTTCGTGGCCAGAATGGGAATTGTCGCTGAAGAAGCGGACGAAAGCGTTCTGTGGCTCGAACTTCTGGAGGAAACAGGCATTCTCAGTCAGGCGCGGCTTCAGGATATTCTGAAAGAGGCAACGGAGCTCGTTGCGATCTTTTCAACGTCATTAAAGACAGCCAAGGGCAACAGATAGGCGTCAGGGTTTTAATTTACCCATTTACCAAATTACCCATTTACCAATTCCCCTATCTTCCGAAGTGTACAGACACATGTCCGCCGGGAGGAATTCTGGAGCCTGCCGTCGGCGACTGGTCCTGCCCAACTCCGCTTCCGCTGACCTCAAGTTCAAGTCCCGCCGATTCCGCCTCTTCCAGCGCGGTTCGCAGCGACTTTCCGCGGAAATCCGGGACGAGAACTCCACCGGCAACGTCAAGCACAACAGTTTCACGCGGCGGATTGTTCGTCTCAAAAGCGGTTTTCTGTAGCGTCGCTGCCGGTTGGGTAGGACCGATAAGCGGAACAGTTGACTGCCCAGTCTTGCTTATAGCCGCAACCGTCTGCAATCGTGAATCTCGCGGAGCTGGCGTTGGAGGCGGCGGAGTCTGAACTTGTGGCGAAGTTGGCGCAGCCGTCGTCTCTACATCCTCCTGCGCGCTGGCAATGTAGTCAGGCGCTCCCTCGGCAATGTCATCTTCTTTGGTATGCGCCTTCAGCCACATGCGGCGCGGATCTTGCAGTTCCACATCGTGCGGCACGTTCATATATGCCAGCACCTGCTGCGCGATGCGTGTGAAAACCGGAGCTGCAGCTTCCCCGCCGCCATCCTTGGGATATCCGCCAGCCGGCGAATCCAACACCACCAGCACCGTCACGGCCGGATCGTTCACCGGCGCAAACCCCGCAAAGGACGCAATGTGTTGGCGATGCGAATACCTTCCGCTGGCATCGATCTTCTGTGCCGTGCCGGTCTTGCCGGCGGAGCTGTAGCCATCGAGAATTGCTTTTTTTCCCGTCCCGCGCAGCACCACGCCTTCCATCATGTGTTTCATCTGCGCCGCCGTGAGCGGCGAGATCACTCGCCGTCCCAGCGCCGGATGAAACGCTATCAACTGCGGCGTGCTGCGCGGGGCCGTGGTTCCGGCAACAATCCGCGGCGGAACGTACAGCCCATCGTTCGCAATGGTTGAAACCATGGACGCAAGCTGCACGGGTGAAACGCCAATCTCCTGCCCCATGGAGATTGCGCCAATGCTCACCTTCGACCACCGGCTTACCGGCTTGGTCATGCCGCGCGTCTCGCCCGGCAATTCAATCCGTGTCTGCGTACCGAATCCGAACGCGCGTATGTAGCGGTCAAAGCGGTCTTCACCCAGCCGCAGCGCCAGCTTGATGGCGCCCACGTCGCTGGACTTCTCCAGAATCTGCGTTACCGTCAACCCGCCGTACGCTTTGTGATCGTGAATGCGCAGCCCGTTAAGCACGATCGATCCCATCTGGCAATCGATCACTTCGTCTGGGTTCGTGATCCCCTCGTCCAGGGCGGCGGCCAACGTCACAACCTTGAATGTTGATCCCGGCTCGTAGATATCGCTCACCGAGCGGTTCTTGAGCGCCTGCGGATTTACCCTATTAAAGACGTTGGGATTGAAAGTGGGCCAGTTCGCCAGTGCCAGAACTTCGCCGGTATGCGGGTTCTGTACGATTACCGTGCCCGCTTCGGCATGCGTCTCGTCGATGGCACGCCCCAGCTCCCGTTCCACAATGTATTGGATTTTTTCATCGATGGTAAGCACCACGTTCTCGCCGGGATCGGGTTGCTTTTCCACGCGGCCCAGCCAGCGCCGCTTGTTGTCCATGGTGATCAGCATCTTGCCCGGCTTGCCGGTCAGCTTGGATTGAAACTCGCGCTCCACACCACCCAGCCCGTCATCATCCAGCCCTACATAGCCAAGCACCTGGGCGGCAAGTTCGCCCTTAGGATAAAAACGCTTCGATTCTTTTTGGAAGTAAACGCCCTTCAGGTTGAGCGCGCGCACGCGAACGCTGGTCGCATTATCGATTTTTCGCGCGACCCACGCGAAGGCATGCGACCCGCGCATGCGGCTCTCGATCTCCGCAGAGTCGGCCTTCAGCACGCGCGCCAATACCTGCGAAGTAGAATGGACATCAGGAACTTCTGAGGGGACGGCGAAGACTGAGTCCACGCTGACCGTCATGGCCAGCTCATTGCCGCCGCGGTCATAAATATTGCCACGCACTGGCGAGACTTCAATGCTGCGTTGCTGTTGTTTGGCCGCGCGCTGCGTGTAATCGCCATAGTTGACCACTTGCAACCAGACCAAGCGACCGCAGATCACGAGAAACCAGAAAAGAAGAAAGCCGAAGAGGATATAGAGACGCTTGTTGGCGATTTGGGTGTTGTGTGCCATTTTCCCGACGTGGTCGCCTTGCCTCTTGCTGACAGTTGGAAGCTAAGTCAATTTTCTTTCATACTTTGCACGCGGGCGAAGCCGGCTCGCGCGCTGAGCCCGCTGTTGCAGGCGCATGAAAATCTAAAGCTGGCGACGTCCCTTAAGCGGGTTGGAGCGTAGCGACATAAGAAGACGACAAAAAAATGACAACCCCGGCTGTTTTTCCGGAGTCGCCATCAAGCGCCGGAGACTTCCGGAGCAAGGTCCACCAACCAAAAATTTATTGTGCGGCAATGACCGCTACCGGCGTCGCCTGAGCGATGATCGGAGCGCCACCCTCTTCCGGATTCAGGCGTATCACCTGTCCCGGCTGCGTGGATTCAAGCCCCATCTGCCTCGCCAGCGCGTCGATCCTGCCAGGGTCGCGCAATGAAGCCGCTTCCAGTGTGAGCGAGCGGTTCACTTCCGCCAGCCGCTCGCACTCAGCCTTTTGCGCTTCAATGCGATATCCGTATTCAATGGCGCTGAAGTGCTGCCAGGCATAAAACATCATCACCATGAACAGCGCTGCCACAGCGGCTGAAAATATCCTGATCTCGCGCCGGCGCTGCGGATCGCTCACCTTGACCAGCCGGGAATTGTCGATGGTCTTCTGAAAGTAAAATTCCGGCGTGATCCCGGCGACGCTCCGGCGCACCGTCGCGCGCGAGTCTACCGGCGTGATCATTCCCGTAATCTGCATTGCCGTCGCGGCCATTTACGCTACCTCAACCATTTCCTGTCGCCATTCAAAGCGGCGCAGTGGATATTGGCGCTCCAGCGCCGAAGCTTGGATTGTTTCCTGTTCGCGGGCGTGATCTTCCGCACGCACCACACTATTAATCAGCTCTTCAATCGTTGTTCCTTGAAACATCTCTTTGTCCTCTGCTTTTCTCGAGGGATCTTTATTCCGGGGCGGCACCGTTATAGGAAGGTGTCAAAAGTTCGCCCAAGTACAAAAGGAAGGCAGCGCCTCCCCGGAAACTTTTTGCTTCGCCTGCCTACCACGGCCAGGCGAAACCAAACTTGAGGCGTTTTCGCGGCGTGTGAGCCGCGAGCCGAAATCCCGAGCGTCCTCTGCGAGGGATCTCTAACGCCTTTCCTTAAACTCTTTCCGCGGCCCGCAGCTTCGCGCTGCGCGATCTTGGATTGCGATCGATCTCTTCTTGCGTCGCCGTGAGCGGCTTCTTTGTCAGAACCTCAAAGATGCCCGCTTTGGCTCCGTCCCGCAGCGCGTCTTTCACGATGCGGTCTTCCAGGGAGTGGAAGCTGATCACCACCAGCCTGCCTTCCGGCTTCAGGACGTCCGGCGCCGCGTGCATCAGCGCCTGCAAGTCCTCTAGTTCGCGGTTTACGAAGATTCGGATTGCCTGGAAAGTTGTGGTCGCTGGATGAATCCTTTGATGAGCCCCGGTATTCATTGACCGGAGCGCAGCCGATATGACTTGTGCCAGATGAGCGGTACTTCTTATCGGCCGCGCCCGGACAATGGCTCTGGCGATTCTCCGCGACCTCCTTTCCTCACCGAATTCGTAAATCACATTTGCGAGGTCTTCTTCGCGCATGCGATTTACCACTTGATCGGCGGTGCGCTCTCCCTGCGGGTCCATTCGCATGTCGAGCGGCCCTTCCGCCTGAAAACTAAATCCGCGCGCCGCGTCGCCGAACTGCAGTGAACTTACGCCCAGGTCCGCCAGCAGTCCGTCGACTGATGCCAACGGAACATGCTGGGGGATCTCGGCGTAAGAGCTGTGCAGCAAGGTAATTTTTGGATTGCCCCCAGGACGGTTATCACCTCCGACTCCAGAAAGCCTCTGCTGCGCCAGTTCGATCGCGTGGGTGTCTTTATCGAAGCCAATCAAATGACCCTGTGGGCCTAGGCGACTTGCGATTTCTAAACTGTGCCCGCCCAACCCCAGGGTCGCGTCGATATAAGTCCCGCCGTGCCGGATTGCCAAAAAGTCGATCGCTTCTTTTAAAAGAACTGAAACATGGCCAACTTCCCCACCGCCATGCGCCCCCTTGGGGGCTTCGTCTTGCCCAAATTCGTCCGCCACTAGATGCCCAGTTCGTCGAGAGTTTTCTCATCGTCCTGCGTGAACGGGTTCTCTTCTATGTCCTTCTTGTAAGCCTCGATGCTCTGCACTTCGAGGTACGTCAAGTTGCCGACAACGGCCACTTCGCCCTTGATCTCGGCCGAATCGCGCAGCAACGCCGGTATCAGCACGCGGCCCTGCCCATCGATTTCCACCAGCTGACCGTAGTAATTGGTGCGGTTCAAAAACTTTTTCTTCGTCGGATTGAAATTGGAGAGCTTGGCCAGCTTCTCCTCGATCCGCTGCCATTCCTCGAAGGGATACACTTGAGCAACCTTCCCATCGAGCGATGTGATGTAAAATTGCGTGCCGTACTTCTCGTCGATCAGGCGCTTGAATTCCGCGGGGACCTTTAAACGTCCCTTCTCGTCGACGCGAGTTGGATGGTTGCCGCGAAACATTGTTCTTTCTGGCTGCTAATCCTGTTACAACAGGTAATAAGGAGGCAAAAACGGTAAGTTCTAGCTTTATTTCTGGCTCGGTCACGGTAATTTGGGGGTTTTTCAGCTTCATTTTCCCTTTGGCTACTTTTGACCACTTACCCCTTCAACCGATCTAGCTCTTACCACTTTCAACCACTTTAGACCACATCCTACGCCTAAACAGTTGTCTGTCAAGGGCTTTTTTTAAGGTGGCATGTGGAAAACCGCTTTCGATGTTTCCGTGGCCGGGGCTTGTGGATTCAGGAAGGAAAAACACTAGCTGTGGTGTTTACGAAAAAGGTTCAGCTACTCTGGTCTTCCGTCGGGACTCGCCGTTGATGAAAAAAGCTCGCAACACAACAAAGATTTCCCACGACGCTCCCTTCTCTTCCGAACAGATTCACGCCTTCCGCTTGCGCCGCCATCATCTGCTTGATAAATCCGCCAAAGACTTGGTCACGATTTGCCGCGACGTTTGCGGAGTACAGGCGCAAATCATGTCAGCGGCGCAGCTCCAGCTTTGGGCGCGCAACCATGCCATCACGCCGGCAGCAGTGAATGACGCTTTGTGGAAGACCCGGTCGCTAGTCAAGACCTCATTGATGCGCCAGACGCTGCATCTTGTCCCGGCGGATGAGTTTCCGCTTTATATCGCGGCGCACAAGAGCGCGCGCGCAAAGGCCGTGCTCTCAATCATGGCCAGGTGCAAAATCACGCGGGACGAAGCTGATGCGCTGAGCGCCTTGATTCTGGAAGAACTCAAAGCAGGTCCCGCGCCCCGCGCTGCGATTACCGCCGCCGTGCGTCCCAAGGTCAGCAAGCGGCTGCGCGTGTGGATGGACAGGGTATGGAGCATTGTGCGGCTGCCTGTGATCGAGGGCCTGGTCTGCTACGGCCCCGGCGAAGGTAACCAGGCAACATTTATCCGTACCGAGCATTGGCTGCCGGCCCAGCCCAAGATAGATGCAATGCAGGCGCAAAAAGAATTGTTCCGCAAATACCTGCGCGCCTACGGCCCGGCAACGCTTCATGATTTTGCCCATTGGTCCCTTATCTCCATGCCGGAAGTACGGGCCCTGCGACCGCTGCTGGATGCGGAAATCGCCGAACACAATGGCCTGCTGCTTTTGCGCGAAGACATGAAAACTCTACAGGCCGCTTCTCCTGAGCTAAATTCTGTCCATCTGCTTCCCTATTTCGATGTCTACCTGCTCGCCCATCGTTTCAAAGAGCATTTCCTGAAACCGGAGTTCTATAAGCGCGTTTACCGCGACCAAGGCTGGATCTCGCCGGTGGTGCTTATCAACGGAGAGATTGCCGGCGTGTGGACTTATAAATTATCGCGAAAATCTGTTGAGATCGAAATTGAACTCTTCGCGCGGGTTGACTCGCGCACGCGCACGCGAATAAAAGATCGCGCCCAAGAACTGGCCGATCTTTTTCAACGCCCTTTTTTATTTTCTTTTAAGAACTAAGCGTATTAAGCACGTTCAGCGTTGCGTGGCAGCACATTACCGATGCTCACGAATTAAGAGTCTGCGCCTCGGGTATTTTTTTCGTCAGCGCGCGCCATCCCTGCTCATTTCAGAGCATATACTTAAGCAAGAGCTGTACTCGCCGGTTTCATCGGCCAAGCAGTACCCGCCGCTTTCGTCGATTTGAACAAAATCAGATCCCCGGGAGCCCCGTTTTGAAGAAACTAGTTCTGTTCCTCGTTGCTTTATTCGTACCCGCGCTGCTGACCGCGCAGGTCCCACAATCGCATCACGTTGTTGTCGTGCTCGAAGAAAACGAGAGTTATTCGGCTGTAATCGGAAGCGCGTCCATGCCTTACCTGAATAGCCTGGCGTCACAGAATGCGCTGGCCACGCAGTATTACGCCAACGCGCATCCTTCGATCGGCAATTACTTCATGCTGACAGCAGGACAACTCGTCACCAGTAATGACTCATTGAACACCACGGTGAACGTTGACAACATCGTGCGTCACCTGCTGACCGCAGGAAAAACGTGGAAGAGCTACGCTGAGAGCCTGCCTTCGGTGGGCTACATCGGCGGTGACCAATATCCTTACATCCGGCACCACAATCCGCTGTCTTATTTTTCAGATGTGACCAACAGCAGCGTGCAGCGGCTTAACCTGGTTCCCTTTACGCACTTCGCCGCCGATTTCAACAACAATCAGCTGCCGAATTATTCGTTCGTGGTGCCCAACGAGAACCACAACGCGCATGATTGCCCCACGGCGCCCACCGGCTGCACCAATGCCCAGAAGCTGGCCACGGCGGATGCATGGCTGAAAAACAACATTGCGCCGTTGCTCAACAGCCCAGGCTTTCAGCAGGATGGCATCCTGATCATCATTTTTGATGAAGGCTTCAGCACGGACACAGCGCATGGCGGCGGCCATGTGGTTGCTCTCGCCGTGGGACCGGGAGTGAAGAAGGGCTTCAAGTCCACAACTTTCTACCAGCATCAGAACGTTCTGCGCACGACGCTCGATGCGCTTGGCGTACATACTTATCCCGGCATTGGCGGCAGCTCCGCCGATATGACAGATATGTTTGGCGCCGCGCCTGCCCCATCCGGCTGCACGGCATCCGTCACAGGTGTGACCGTCTGCTCGCCGGCGGCTGGAAGCACCGTGGCTTCTCCGGTTCATTTTGTAGCCTCGGCAAAATCCACTCATCCCATCACGGCCATGCGGATTTATGTGGATAGCGTCTCCAAATTCACTGTCAACGCCAGTTCGTTGAATACTTCTCTGGCCCTGGCAAGCGGGACGCATTCCGTGGTGGTGCAGGCCTGGGATTCCAGTGGAGCCGTGTTCAAAACCCCTTTGACCATTCACGTGCCGTAAGTTGATTCTAGATAGAAAAAGGCCCTGGCATTTTTTCAGGCTGTTACGAAACGGCGGGCAAGAAGAAGTTAGAAAAAGGCGATGTTCGGAGATTCCGGACATCGCTTTTTGTTTTAGCTCTTGGTTGGGCATGGATGGAATGCGCTATCGGGCTATCGCCGCTCGGAGCCGATTTGCACCTAGCACGTTCAGCATGCGTTTCAAGTTGTAGACCATGGTGGCCAGGCTGATCTCCGACTGCGCGCCTTGCCCGGCCACGTAGCAGGAATCGCGGATGCCCGAAAATGTGGTATTTCAGCGTGGCGAACGGATGCTCCACAGTCGACCGTCGCGTCCGAGAGCGGTCTTCAATCACAATACCGCCGTTTTCCGTGGTGGCCCTCACCTGCGGGTTCGCTCCACCCATCCGGAATAATTTGTGTCCGCTGTCCCATGTGCGCTCGCCGGCATCGCAGGCGTTGTCCTTGCAGATGATTGACGTGTGCTCTGATGCCACCACTTCCAGACCACCGCTAAAAGTCTTGGGGACAGAAACAACCAGCCCGCCATTACGCGCATGAGCTTCCAGTCCCTTGCCTTCCCAGTGTTCCGGCAAAGCGATTGATAG
>DASXCL010000119.1:0-3833 GCA_036491195.1 Candidatus Angelobacter sp. | reverse complement strand
GGCCGCCTTGGCCAGCAGAAAGACGGAATTGTAAAGGTTGGTTTTACCTGTAGCGTTCGCGCCGGTCAGCACGTTGATCTGGCTCAAATGCAGCCGCAAATTACGGACCGACCGGTACCCAGTCACATGAATTTCACGTATAGCCACGGATGAATATTAAATGAAACGCGGCTCATCGTGACGAAGACCGGCACGAAATGACAAAGTTTTTTATTTGCGATTTGACTCGATAGCCAATCGGGACCTCGCCACGACAATCAGCGGCAAAACGTTTGTGCCGCAGCTTGCCGCTTGTGACTGTTCATGGCAACTCCTAACCTGCATTCATGGGACAGGAGGCAACATGTCGGCTCTGGATTGGCTGCAAATCGTCCGAGGCTTTCGTTACTGTATGCGCTGGAGCATTCTGCTCTTCAACAGATTTTCGGTAGCCAGAACCAGATAAAGCGTTGTGGAAATCCATCCTTCGCAAAACCGGCGAAGAAAGGCGCACCCACGGTATCGTGAGTTGAAAAAAGAAAAGGACTGTGTTGTTTGAGACCGTGGTGCTCATTCGTATCGCAGTGCCACAATCGGGTCCACCTTTGTAGCCCGGCGCGCCGGCAGGTACGCAGCCAACAGCGCGACGCCCAGAAGTAAGAATGCTACGGCGGCAAACGTTAGGGGATCTGCGGCGCCGACTTCGTACAACATCGATTGCAGGGACCGCATAAGAATGAAAGAGCCAACCAGGCCCAGGAAAACGCCGATCGCTGTAGTCACAGCCGCTTGTCCCAGGACAAGGCGCATCACGTTGCCGGCGGTAGCGCCCAGGGCCATACGAACACCCATTTCACGAGTGCGGCGGGCCACCGAATAGGCCAGTACACCGTAGATTCCGGCGATGGCCAACAGTAAAGCGGCGCCGGCGAAGATGCCGAAAAGCAGGAGGTTGAAACGACGTCCGCTGGTGGAGGCAGAGAAGATTGCCGTGAAGCTGCTGGTGCTGGGCGGGACGTCAGGATCAAGATCGCGAACGATTTTTTGCGCGGAAGCAATCACTGACGCCGGATCGCCCGCTGTCCGCACCACCGCGCTAAAGCGGTATGTAGCCTGAGGGCGCTGGCGATAGTTTACGTAGATGGTGGGGCGCGGAGGTGTTTCCAGGCTGCTCTCGCGCACATCGCCGACGACCCCAATCACCGTGAGCAGCCTCGGGTCGCCATCCATGTTGCCGAATTCGATGGTGCGGCCGATGGGATCTTCATTGGGCCATTTCTCGCGAACCAGCGATTGGCTGATCAGCGCAACGTGGGGAGCGTCCATCGTGTCGCGGTCATCAAACAGACGGCCACGTAAGAGAGGAATTCCCAGGCTGCGGAAATAGCCTTCGCTTACGGACGCGTAATCGGCGGACCCGCTCTGCTTGGGATCGCGGAACAGTTGACCAAAGAAATCACTCAGTTCTTTCGCCAGCGGACTGTCGTCCCAAACATTGCCGTGCGCGGCCCGGTTGATCAGGTTCTGCGTCTTCGCCGAGAGCTGCTGCGGGTTCACCTCGGCAAATCCACCATAGGAAGCGATTCCGGTAGCCAGGGGCAAGGCGTTGGTGCCGCCGACGTTCTCAACACCGGGCAATGCCCGCAGATGGCTGAACAGATCATTCAGGAATTGCACGCGTCGAATCTTCTGGTCGGGCGCAAAGGCCGAAGGCAGAGCCAGGTCTATGGTGACGACATGTTCGGTGCGAAATCCGGGATCAACCGAAAGAACACGCATCAGGCTTCGACCGAGCAGGCCCGCGCCGATCAGCAACGTCATGGTAATAGCCAGTTGCATCACGACAATGCCGCGGCCGATGAACTGCGCGCTCAAACTGCCAGCGCTGCCCCTGCCGCCTTCGGCCAGCTTGGCGCGAATATCGCCAGAACCTGAACGCAGCGCCGTAAATGTGCCGAGACTCACGGCCACCACCAGGCAAAGTCCCAGAGCGAAGAAAAGCACCGGCAGACTTATAGACACGCTGGCCAAGCCAGGAGTCTCTGGCGGCGCCAACTTCAGCAGCCAGTGAACACCCCAAAACGCTGCCAGCACGCCAATCGCACCGCCGGCCAGCGACAGTAAGAGTGTTTCGGCCATGAATTGGCGAACCATGCGGCCGCACGAAGCGCCCAGAGCAGCGCGTACAGCAAGTTCGGTTTCACGGGCTGACGCCTGCGCCAGCAATAAGTTCGTCACGTTCGCACACGCGACCAGAAGCAGAAAACCGACAGCGCCCAGCAGAATCAGCAGCGATGGCCGGACCATGCTGGTCAACGCGTTTTGAAGCGGCAGCATGGAGACCCCGACCAGATCGACCTCATCGCCATACTGCTTCTTGATCGCGCCTGCGATCGCGCCAAGATCGTCACCCGCCTGGGTAAGCGTGACGCCGTCGCGCAGACGCCCGATCGCGTCCCAGTTGTGCGCAGTGCGGCCGGGCAACGGTGGATAAAGTTCTCGCGGCATCCAGACGTCGGACTCTTCGGGAAAACGGAAGCCAGGAGGAAGCACCCCGATTACCGAAGCGGATCTGTTACCCACGCGCAGTCTCACGGTGGAAAGGTCATCGGCGGAATTCAAATACGATTTCCAATAGCTATAGCTCACCAGGGCCACGGCGCCGGCGCCGGGCCTCTGATCTTCCGGGGCAAACCCTCGTCCGCGAATCGGAGAAACCCGCATCAAGGGAAAGAAGTCGCTGGATACGGATGCCACCATCAACCGCTTAGGCTCTGAACCTCCTGAGACTGATGTCGAGCCCGAGCTGAATTCCGCCAGCCCCTGCAATGAGCGGTTCTGCGCGCGGAAATCCTGGAAGTTAAGATCGGCCAGGTTCATCGCGTTGCCTTTGCTGCTTTTTTCCCAGACCCGGACGAGTTGTTCCGGGCGATTGTACGGAAGCGGACGCAGCAGCACGCCATAGACGACGCTGAAAATCGCCGTAGTTGCGCTGATGCCCAAAGCGAGAGTAAACACCGCTATCAAGGTAAAACCGGGATTGCGGCGCAACACGCGCGCGCCATAGCGCAGATCCTGGAACATTGTGCCAATCGAATTTATGCCCCACATGCCGCGTGTGACCTCTTTGATCAAGCCCACGTTTCCCATCTCGCGCCGCGCGGCGTAACGGGCTTCGTCCGCAGCTTCGCCGCGCTCCACGCGATCGCGCTCGGCCATGCGCAGATGGCTGCCGATTTCTTCGTCCAACTCGTGCTCGCGTTTCTGCCTGTCACTGAAGCTCATGCTTTGCTCTCACCTGGCGACGGATTCAGAATGCCGGCCATGGCCTCCAAGACCTGCTTCCAGCGCGACCGCTCTGAAGCCAGCTGCTTACGGCCCTGCGCGGTCAGGCGATATTCTTTGACGCGCTGCCGGTTTTCCGAAACTTTCCATTCGGAATCGATCCATCCCTGTTTTTCCAGACGGTGCAGCGCCGGATACAGCGAGCCGGTATCCACCTGAAAGACCTCGCCTGACTGGCTGCGAATGGCCAGGCTGATGCCGTAACCGTGCTGCGGCCCCCAACGAAGCGTTTGCAGGATTAGCAGGTCAAGCGTTCCCTGCAGAAGTTCGATGCGGTTCTGGTAGCGTGGGCTCCTGGGCATGTAGATAGACTACACCCATGGGAGTAGGGTGTCTACAGGGGTCAGGATTCTTCAGGGCGGAGGTGGCCATGAAAGCTGGACGTTGCGCCACTCTGACGCACGATTACAAGCGCAACGGAACTACGACCTTGTTGGCTGCTTTGAACATGCTGGACGGCAAGGTCATCGGGGAATGCATGGCGCGTCACCGGCATCAGGAGTTCTTGA
>DASXCL010000118.1:0-91323 GCA_036491195.1 Candidatus Angelobacter sp. | reverse complement strand
TCAAGAACTCCTGATGCCGGTGACGCGCCATGCATTCCCCGATGACCTTGCCGTCCAGCATGTTCAAAGCAGCCAACAAGGTCGTAGTTCCGTTGCGCTTGTAATCGTGCGTCAGAGTGGCGCAACGTCCAGCTTTCATGGGCAGACCGGGCTGGGTTCGGTTCAGGGCCTGAATCTGACTCTTCTCGTCCACGCAGACCACCAAAGCTTTGTCCGGCGGGTTCAGATACAAGCCTACAATGTCGGTCAGCTTTTCCACAAATTGCCGGTCCCGCGACAGCTTAAAGGTGCGGGGCCGATGTGGTTTCAATCCGTGCGCATCCCAGATGCGCTGGATGCTGGCGGGGCTGACCCCCTGCACTCGGGCCATGGTGCGCACACTCCAGTGCGTGGCCGCCTGGGGTTTACTGTGCAGGGTAGCCGCAACGATACTCGGCCCCTTATTCCCCGTGTCTCATTTTTGGGGTGCAGTCCAGAATGATCGGGACATCGGAAGATCAGGTGATCGGAAAATCAACACTGGAGCCGCCAAAGCACTGAGCGCGACTCCAGCATTTGGTTATTGGTTGAGTCAAGACGTCAGAAGGTGCACGTCCCGGCGCTGCCGCAACTGCCTGTCGGCTGCTTGCCCGTCATAGTCTGATAATGGTTGGTGATTGTGGTCTGGCTGAGCAGATAGTTATAGATTGCCACCTTCGCAATCGCGCCTTCAAACCAGCTTTGCGTGTCGACGGTCCCAATGTTGAACTGGCTGCCGGTTATCTGCGGGGTTACGGTGGCGACACCTGGCTGATTCATGCAGCCTGTCTGACCATGAACATTTTGATTCCATGGCACTCCATTTACCCAGATATTGATGGATCCGGGGAAGTTTGGATCGCAACGCTGAGGCGTCTGACTGGGATCGGTAGAATACTCGCCCACGATGTGATACCACTGGCTCGCCTGGATCAGATTAGCTATAGGCTGCCAGTCGGCTCCGGCGCCTTCTCCACCGTTGGGGTTGAAAACGTAGGCGCTCATCCGGTTGGGCCGGCCTTGCGATGTGGTAGTGTCATACATGCGTGTTTCCCACTCGCATAATCCCGTGTTGGGGTGGCTGACGCACTTGCCCATGAGATTGACATAGCCATCGGGCTGAATACTGTTGGGGAAATTAAGCACCGCTGGCTGAATCCAAATTTCCCACGTCAGGTTGCCGGTGGTCGGAATCGAAAAAGTTCTATTTGTCGGGACCGTCAGATATTCCGTCGATCCGTTGAACACCCCGGCTTGATCGCCGTTGGGCATCGTGCTCACCGTGGGCGATCCTCCAACATAAGTTCCTGTATTGCCGTTGCCAGTGAGGTCCGTCTCCGTGCTGCCCATCGGATTCACGTTCCAGAAAGCCACCGGATGATCGCCAAGAACGGTCTGGTTATAGGCGCTGGAACTGCTGCTGGTAAGCGCAAAGTTGCCAAAGTGCAGCGAGCCAGTAGTTGTATCCACGATAATGCCGTCGTTGTTCAGCGCGGTCACGCCGGCCTGCTCGGTGCGGAAAGCGTAATTCGCGGCCAGCGATTGCTCGCTCCCGCCGCTTGCAGTGACAAAAACTGAATAAGTATGGCTGGCGACGTTGATGACCGCGCGGAAGTGATACATGGTTCCGGGCGAATAGGGAATTGTTGTGTCAGCAGAGTACACGCCGCCGTTGCGCACCTGTATGGTTCCGTCAGTAAAGAAACGGACGAGGCAGGCGAAGCCGGTGAAGGAAGTTTGCGCGCCATTGGAGAGAGCCATCACACCGTCCATGCCGCTCGCGGTTGGCATGGCGTCCCACTCTGCCTGGAATGAGCCAGACTGGCTGGCGAAAGACGAGTTCGTCCAGGTGGAGTTGGCGATGGCAGTCTCCGAGGCAGAGAGGAAATTCAACGCCTGCATGGAGCCAATATCGGCGAAGACTGACCAGTTATTGAGCGTCGTGACGGACTGCTGTTCCGTGCGGAACGCGTAGTTCAATCCAACGGCCTGCTCCGCCTGGCCGGGAGGCGTTACGTAAATCGAATAAGTATGGTTCGAGAGAGTAACGACGAACCGAAAATGATAGGTCTGATTTGCCAGGTATGGGATGGAACTGTCAGCAGTGTAACCGCCGCCATTTCTCGCGTCGATGAAGCCGGAAGAATTGAAGCGGCCGATACAAGCCAGACTGGTGAATGTTGTCTGCGGGCCGTTGGACAAAGCAACCGCCCCGTCGATGCCTGAGCCGAGAGGTGTAGCGTCCACTTCCGCAGTGAAGCTGCCGTTCTGTGATGCGGCAAAAGACGAGTTGCCAAACTCCGGGCCGCTTGCAGAGACAGTAATCGGCGCCGGCGGCCCTGAGGCCATGGCGATCTGCGCCAGCAGAAAGAGCACAACATAAATGGAGCAACGTACACGAATGTTTTCTGAAACTACACGCATAGAACCCCGCTTTCGCACAGACTGATACTGTCCGCGCCATTTAGAGGTGAGGACCCTAAGTCTTTCGTGATTAATTTGACTGGCAGAAAATCACTTACTAGAGGAAGGGACGTTCTGTCTTGCAATAGCCTTACTGAGTGAGCCCCTGTTTAAGGGGGTGACGATCCACGGGGAACATGCAAGAAGATGTAAGCGGAAAAGGAAGGGTTGGCTGTCCGCCGAAGTGAACCGAGTTTAGGAATTGAGAAGCTTACCGCGATGCAAGCTTACCGCCCTACTTCATCCCCTTCGCTGCGGCCAGCATCTCGTCGGCTTTGGCGCGGATGCGGATGTCCTCAGTGAAATTCGTCCAGCGCATGATGCCGATCACCGCGCAGACGATGGCGGCGATCACCAGTATGACGCCCAGCCACGCGAGGGCACGCTGGCCGGGAATGGCCAGGAAGAAACCGGCGTTGGAAAGCAGGGCCGCCACGGCCAGCAACAGCGCGATCCATGGCGTCCGGTTGGGTTGGCGATCAGTTGGGTTGGCGATCAGTGTTTTCTGGCATTATGAAAAGCCAGTCTAGCAAAATCGGCGCCGCGTTACACTCAATCCGCCCATCGCGCCCCGCAGACCACGCACACTGACCTGAATTTGAAATGAGCTGCGCAGAATTGGGCCACAGCATAGCCCCCAACGCTGGATCAGGACCAGCCCAGACATGCCGGGACGGCCCAGCGCCTGCTCCTCAGCTTGTTGCACTTCGTCCGAAGTCAAAACTCTTATGAGAAGATTTTCTCAATCTCCGACCACATTAATGTTCTGTGGGAAAGGCATTGGTTCAGCCGCCCTGGTTGTCACGCCTTTTAGCCTCGACGTATTCACCAGCGCTACCGACGCGATAATAATTGCGGTCCCAACAAGCATGAAAGCGTCCACCTGTTCGCGCAAAATCACCCAGCCAAGAAAAACCGCCACAATTGGATTGACGTAAGCATACGTCGCCACCTTCGGCGTTGGAACGTGCTCCAGCAAATAGATGTAAGCCGAGTAGCCAAGCCACGATCCAAAAATCACGAGATAGCCGATTGCGCTGAGCGCAGGAAAAGTCCAATGGGTCTTCTGAAACTGGCCCGTTACCAGAGCGATCACGCCATTTACCAGGCCGCCCAGCGTCATCTGCCATGCGGCGGAAGCAAACACGTCAACGGTAAGGCTGAAACGATGGGAAAACACCGATCCCAGCGCCCAGAAAAACGAAGCTCCAGCCAGAATGCCCGAGCCCAAAAGCTCCAACCGACTCAAATGCGTGCCGGAAGAGATACGCGGCCACAGCAATACCAGCAGTCCTACGATTCCCACGGCCAGCCCGACGAGCCCTTTGGCCGTCATGCGACCGGCCCGGAAGACCCACGCCTCAATCATCACGACCCAGATCGGCACCAGGGCCACAATCAGCGATGCCAGTCCGCTGGGAACGTATACTTCACCCCAAAGCACGCCAATGTTGCCCGTCGAAAGCAGCAGGATGGAGATGACCAACAGGCGGCCCAAGTCATGACGGCTCAGGCGGATCTTTCGTCCCATGAGAGCGCAGGCAGCCAGCATGATTGGCCCGGCAATCAGGTAGCGGACCGTGCCAGCCACGTAGGGCGGCATGTCTCGCACGATGACCCGCATGGCGAGATACGTGGAGCCCCAAAGAACATAGAGCAGAGCAAACGCAAGGATTACGCGAGAGCGCTGGGGTTGTTGGCTAAGAGGCATGACTCAATTACTATCATCAGACTCCTGCTCCCATGTTGTCGATGCAAAATGAGTGGACAGCGCGAATCATGCATGGAAATGCACTCTGCCCACCCCAGCAAGCCAAAACCGGGCTTGTTGGGGACCCCGCTGGTAACCTTCAACCGCGCGCTATTTTGGGGCTGTTTTCGAGCTATAATAAAAGATGCATATGAATTCCCGCAGCACATCCTGGTTCGCAACGCGCACGCCCAAGCGTTCGCTCGCTTGCTGGGTGGATTTTCTGGTCTGCCCGCGCCGCTACCTGGCGGTGTTGCCCTCGCACGCTCGCGCCAATCTTTTCGCCGGCGACTAACCTTCCCCCTGCGTCCTCACTCTTTCATCGGCCTGATTGCTCTGCTTTTGCTCTGGGCCGAAGGCATCAACACGCAACAATTTTTGAAAAGAGGATGAACATGGCAACGCAAACTATTTCCGCCGCCGGTCCCAAGATTCGCACCAAACTGCCCGGCCCCAAAGCGCAGGCAGTGCTTCAGGGCGACGCAAAATTTATTTCACCGTCCTATACGCGCTCGTACCCGCTGGTGGCCAAGCGCGGCCGCGGCGTGATCGTTGAAGACGTTGACGGCAATGAATTCCTGGATTTTTCCGCTGGGATCGCCGTGGTTTCCACCGGACACTGCCACCCTAAGGTCGTGGCGGCAATCCAGAAGCAGGCAGCCGAGCTGATCCACATGTCCGGCACCGACTTTTACTACGAAAGCATGATCACGCTGGCGCAGCGCCTGAGCAAAGTTGCGCCCATGTCCGGTCCGATCCGGGCTTATTACGGCAACTCCGGTACAGAAGCCGTTGAGGCCGCTATGAAGCTGGCCCGCTACCACACCAAACGTCAGGGCATCATCGCTTTTTATGGCGCGTTCCACGGACGCACCATGGGCGCGCTTTCGCTTACGGCCTCCAAGGCGCAGCAACGCCGGCGTTTCTTCCCCGTGGTTCCCGGCGTGGCCCATGTGCCGTATCCGAACGTCTATCGCAAGCCTGAAGGCATGACCGCGGAAGAGCACGTAGCCGAATGCGTGCGCTTTATTGAAGACCGCGTATTCAAGACGATCATGCCGCCGGAAGAGTGCGCGGCCATCTTCATCGAACCCATCCAGGGCGAAGGCGGCTACCTGCCGGCCCCGACGGAATTTATGCGCGAACTGCGCCGCATCTGCGATCAGCACGGCATTCTCCTCGTCGCTGATGAAGTTCAGAGCGGCGCGGGACGCAGCGGCAAATGGTGGGCCATCCAGCACACCGGCGTCGAGCCAGACATCATCACCATTGCCAAGGGCATTGCTTCCGGGATGCCGCTCGGCGTGATGCTGGCCCGCGCGGAGATTATGGATTGGGTCCCTGGCTCACATGCTTCGACCTTCGGCGGCAATCCTGTGTGCATTGAAGCTGCCCTGGCGACGATGGACGTTCTGGAAAGCGAAGCCATCAGGAACGCTGAAGTGGTGGGCGGCTGCATGATGAAGCGACTCAGAGGCTGGGTGAAGACCCATCCCATGGTAGGCGACGTGCGCGGCTGCGGTTTGATGATTGGCGTGGAAATAGTGCAAGACAAGAAGACCAAGGCCATCGCCCACGACGAGCGCGACCACATTGTGGAACTGGCGTTTGAACGGGGCCTGCTTTTCCTGGGCGCCGGTGAAAACTCCATCCGCATTGCGCCGCCGCTGATCCTGACCCAGGAACAGGCAGACATCGCCATGGACGTGCTGGAAGAGTGCATCGGAATCGTGGAGAAAGAGCAGTAGCTTTTCTGCAATCCCGAGCGTAGCGAGGGAGCCCTGTAGCAAATAGAATGCCTGTTAAAACAGAATGTGTTTTGCAGGCATTTTTTTGCACCAAATACTCAAGTCTTTGATTCCACAGAAATTTTCGGTACGATAGTGATCCCTCGCTACGCTTCGGGATTTCAGAAAATGTCGGGAAAGCTAACCCGCCTCACGCTCCGCGCCCTCGATTCCTTCGCCCGACTTCTGCCCGGCAAAGACTCAACGCCGCAGCACCTTCATACCGGACGCCGTGGCGAGGAAGCAGCGTACTTCTATCTCCGCGAACGCGGCTACGTGATGGTGGCACGCAACTACCGCAGTCCGCGCAGCCGAAGCGAGCTTGACCTGGTGGGATGGGACGGGACGACGCTGTGTTTCATCGAGGTCAAGACCCGCACCACCCGCGTTCTGATGCCAGCCGAAGCCGCCGTCGACGCCGAGAAACAGCGCGACCTTTCGCACGTGGCGCGTGAATTCCTGCGCAAGGTCAAAAGCGATCCGCCATTCCGGTTTGATATTGTGAGCGTCTATTTTGAACCCGGGCTGGCGCCGGACATTGAATTGTTCAGGGACGCCTTTGTAATTTCATGATCCGCGCCGACGGTTCGACCGCAAGGTCGCCTATGCATGATCGGTCTTATTGCTTGCAGAACGCAGCTCGAATGCCAGCCGCAGAACATAATGCACGCCTGAGATCGTGGTCAGCGCCATCGTGGCCCAGATGCTCCATCGCTTGCCTAATCGCGCCCAATCATAGGGAGCAATCTGATAGATCAGGGCCAGCGGCACGCTCAAGATCTGCACCGCCGTGTTCGCTTTGCCGAACCAGGTAGGGCGGAACGTCTTCATCGTTCCGGTGGCGTAAAGTAGTGTGCAGACAATCAGGATAATGATGTCACGGCTGAAAACCATGATTGTCACCGGCCAGCGAATGACATGCGCGATAGAGAGCATCAGAAACATTGTGCTTAGCAGCAGCTTATCGGCAATGGGGTCCAGATACTGGCCCAGCGTGGTTTTCTGTTGCAGCACGCGCGCCAGCAATCCATCCAGCCCGTCGGTGATTCCCGCCACCACAAAAATGCCCAAAGCCCAGGCATATTTCTGCTGCTGAATGGCCACCACCACAAACGGAACAAAGATCAGGCGCAGCAGGGTCAACAAGTTTGGCGCAGACCTCAACTGGCGCAGCATCATTGCGGCTCCTGAAAGAATTTGTCCACATCGTAGCCGGTCTTCGCCGCGAACTGGTCCGCCAGAGACGGTAGTTCCCCACTGCGGGCGTCCACCTCAATTCGCTGTACCCGGTGCATGGGGAAGAATACCGTGCTGGGCGCGGTGGCTTCCCCCGCCTTTACCAACTGCGTGAAATCATCGAGCGACTGTAAATCCACGCCACGCAAGCTGGCCCCGGCGGGGGTCAACGCGATCAGGACGCCCCAGAATTTCTCTCGCGGATTTTGCAGTGTGACCAGGACAAGCTGTCCGGAGTTCATGGGCGTTGCCGTTCCTACAGATCTTTTGCCCGAGATGTCTCGAAGCCCATCAAGGGTACCACGCAATCCGCTCCGCTGTTGGCTTCAGCAATGCTCGTTGCAGGCCCCCTCAGACTCCGGCTTCCATGGTATTGTGCGCGGCCAACGCGCCAATGCACTGCTCGGCCATTCTCGCTGCACCGGCTATGTTCGGATGTCCCGCCGCCGAAAGTAGACACTGTTTCTTCTGCAGCTCGCCCGCAGCCACCAGTTCGCAGGCAGCCCGCCGTTCGTCCGCCACTTCGTCCGGCGCCTTGTTTGGATGATTCAAGTCGATTTCCCAGAGCAGCGAATCCGGCGCATAAGCCGCGTTTGCTTCGTCCATGCCTGATTCGACAAAGACCGCCCTTGCTGCTCCTGCTTCGCGATTCACGTGCTCCACGGCGCCGCGCAGTAACCCGGTAGAAAGCTTCCAGAAGCGCAGGCAGTGGTCCACAATCTCTTTGCGAAAAAGAGCGGCATCGGAACGAGGCGCAAACCTGACGCCATGCACCACCTCGAACAACGCTTCCACTCCCTTCGTCCGGCTCTGGTGGCTCAGTACGGGAAAATACCCAAGGACCAGCACCAGGGCATTTGCAAACGTAGCCGTCACCTGCTGCAGGATCGTCAGCAGGTCCCGCCCGCAATAATTGCGGGTATGCAGTTCAAGTTCAAACTGCGGGATCATGGGATTGAAGACGCGCTGCACCTCCACGTCATTGATGCCGCCGTTCATGAGCACCCATTTCACCCGCGCTGGATCGCCAGTAAAACTCTGGAGCTGCTGCAGGATCGTAGGGAAAAAACAGGGCACTTCCGCTGAGGGCATGGTGACGGTGTAAGAATCGCGTATGCCGATCTTGGCCCCGGAATGCGCCATCATTTGGACGCCAGCGCCCAGATGCCGTGCCAGGATGCTGGCCGTCTTGTGCTCATAGGCCAGCCCCTGCCCCCAAACCACAGAGTCCCCGATGACAAGAAGTGTGTCCATGCGCCCGCGCCAAGTGTACCAAGCTTTTGCCGGCCAGCCGGCGGCAACTCGCGGCAAGGGATGTTAGAATAAATGACGCCATCCTGTATCTCTAGGCCCGTAGCTCAGTTGGTTAGAGCGCTTCCTTGACACGGAAGAGGTCGATGGTTCGAGTCCATTCGGGCCTACCATATAACTCATTGAATCTGCTGGGTAGGCGTCGGCAGTCTCTCCGCGATTCTTGGCACCTCGTCACCATGAGCCTGTAGCTGGTCGCGCTGAGCCTGGTCTCAAAAGCGAGATCCGGACACGGATCCACGTTGTTTCAGCGTTAATGACAGGATTAAAAAAATGCATTGAGCTAACGAACCAGTGTTACAAGAATGTATGCCTCTAATTCCTTATCGTGCCACCAACTTTTCCGGAGCATTCGCACAGCTCAATGGAAACGCACAGATCAATGTTCCGTGGGCTCAACTCGTTTGGGCAGCTATAACAGCTGGAAAGGCCGCTGGAGATGAATATGCCTATGGGATTTACTCTGCTCTCGAACGGTTACATCGAGCATCTATGATGCGGGCGTATTTGCTTGAAGCGATCTCAGGTCGCCTTCTTCAGACGATCCCCTATGAAACGTCAGACCCTTCTGAGAAGACTTCGATTTCGTTTTACTTGGGAATGACGCTCGCCAAGCTTTTCGCCGAATTGTTATTCGACGTGCCCAGAATGCTTCACGTTGCCATCTGAGGTCAAATTGATAAGATTGGTGCCATCACGTTGTATTCAGTCGGAGCGGGCCCTTGTGAAAATGAGCGATGGTGCGAGCTTGCTATCGCTCACATTTTCATTTATTATGAGCGATTGAATTTGGCACTGTCGCTCATTTTTGGCTCATTCTATGAGCGATAGCCGGTTTTTCTATCGCTCATGACTTGGAATTGGCAAAAATCGGACTGGCCTGAATTCCGCTGGAAAGCGGCCCGGCTGGCGCTGGCGGAAAAAGAGTTCTTGATAGCTGGGGGTAAACTCGCGGGGACGGTCAAGCACCTGAGCGAGCAAGAGCGCGAACACGTTACCGTGGACTCCATGAGTATGGAGGCGGTAACGACTTCGGAAATCGAGGGCGAACTGCTGGACCGGGCAAGCGTGCAATCTTCCATACGCAAGCAGCTTGGCCTGGCGGCCGACAAACGGAATGTGCGGCCCGCCGAGCAGGGCGTTGCCGAAATGACGGTCGATCTCTTTCGCTCGTTTGCCGAGCCCCTTTCTGACCGAATGCTGTTTGTCTGGCACCGCATGCTAATGAGCGGCCGCCGTGACCTCAGAGATGTCGGCCGCTATCGCACCAGCAGGGAGCCGATGCAAGTAGTTTCAGGGACTTTAGGAAGAACAAAGGTGCATTTTGAAGCTCCACCGGCGGCACGGGTGCCCAGGGAGATGACGCAATTTATCGATTGGTTTAACAGGACCGCGCCGGGAGGGCTGGAGCCGTTGCCCGCACTGACGAGGGCAGGGGCTGCGCATCTTTACTTTGAGTCCATCCACCCGTTTGAGGACGGGAACGGACGAATTGGGCGCGCGCTGGCGGAGAAAGCCCTGGCGCAAAGTCTGGGCCAGCCGACGCTTACCGCCCTGGCGGCGACGATCCTTGCCCGTCGCAAAAGCTATTACGATGCGCTGGAAGCCGCAAACAAGCAAATCGAAATCACTGAGTGGCTGGCTTGGTTTGCGGGCATAACAATCGAAGCCCAGAGGCGGACACTTGCGATGATCGAATTCCTGATTGACAAAGCCAGATTGTTTGACCGCCTGCGGGGACAGATAAACGAAAGGCAGGAAAAGGCCTTGGTCCGTATGTTCAAGGAGGGCCCCGACGGCTTCAAAGGAGGACTCTCCGCGGGCAAGTACGCCACCATCACCGGAGCGTCACCGGCCACGACGACGCGCGACCTTGTGGACCTTGTCGAAAAGGGCGCATTGGTCCGCGTCGGGGAACTGCGCCATGCTCACTATCAGCTCAGCATGCCGCTGCATGCTTCTAGGCGTATTGAAGTCAACGAGCGCGGTGAGTTGGTGGAAACATAAGTTTCTCAACTCACACGTCGGGCAATCCATCCGCGCTACGCATAGATGCCCGGCGCTTCGTGGCCAATCTTCTGCACATACTCAACATACGTTCCGGGATACACCTGCGGGGTGCGGTCGGTACCGCTCTCGCCACCCAGTTCCAGCACCCGCGATCCGAGGCCGCGCAAAAACATACGATCATGGGAAACGAAGATCATTGTGCCTTCAAAATCCTTGAGCGCTTCTACCAGCATTTCCTTGGTGGCCAGGTCGAGATGGTTGGTGGGTTCGTCCAGCACAAGAAAGTTCGGCGGGTTATAAAGCATCAGCGCCATGACCAGACGCGATTTTTCCCCGCCGGAAAGCGCGCGGATTTTTTTGTCAACGTCATCGCCGGAGAACTGGAACGCGCCGGCAAGGTTCCGCAGCGAGCCAAGGCTATCCTGCGGGAAGTCGCGCTGTAGCTGCTCGATGATCGTCAGATCAGGGTCAAGAACGTCAAGAGATTGCTGGGCGAAATAGCCCATGTTCAGGCTTGCGCCCAGGCGGACTGAGCCGGAGTCGGGCTGCGCTGCTCCGGCAATCATTTTGAGCAGGGTGGTTTTACCGGCGCCGTTCCTGCCCATCACGGCCCATCGTTCACCGCGGCGTATGGTGAGATCGAAACCGTCATAGATCACGCGCGGGCCGTAACTTTTGTGCAGGTCTTCAATCACGGCCACCTGCTCGCCGGAACGCGGCGGAGTACGAAACTCAAACTTTACGATCTGGCGCTTCCTGGGCAGTTCGATCTTTTCGATCTTGTCCAGCGCCTTGATGCGGCTCTGGACCTGTGCGGCTTTGGCGGCGTGCGTGCGGAAGCGGTCAATGAAGCGCTGCTCCTTGGCCAGCATGGACTGTTGCCGCGCAAAGGCGGCCTGCTGGTTCGCGGCGCGGATGTTGCGTTCGCGTTCGTAGAAATCATAGTTGCCGGTGTAAGTGATGATCTCGCCCGATTCAATTTCCGCGATCTTGGAAACCAGCCGGTTCATGAACTCGCGATCATGCGACGTCATCAGGAGAGCGCCCTGATAAGACTTAAGAAATTGTTCGAGCCAGATGATCGATTCAAGATCAAGGTGGTTCGTGGGCTCGTCCATCAGCAGCACATCGGGACGCCCCAGCAGAACACGCGCCAGCGCAACACGCATTTTCCAGCCGCCGGAGAGCGCTCCAACGTCGCCATCAATCTGATCATCTTTAAAGCCCAGTCCGTGGAGGACCTCTCTCGCCTGGGCTTCAAGGGCATATCCGCCCAGATGCTCATATTCTTCCTGGACTTCACCAAAGCGCGCCAGAACGCGATCCATCTCGTCCGCTTTGACCGGGTCCGACATTTCATGCTGCAAGGCTTCCAATTCATGATGGAGATCGCCCACGCGCCCGCTGCCGGCGATGGCTTCATCCAATACCGACCGGCCGGCCATCTCTTCCACATCCTGGCGGAAATAGCCAATCGTGAGCCGTCTGGGAACGGAGACTTCACCCTCATCGGGCTCTTCTTCGCCCACAACCATGCGAAACAGTGTTGTCTTTCCGGCTCCGTTGGGGCCCACCAGGCCAACTTTCTCTCCCGGGTTGAGCTGAAACGACGCGTCAACAAAAACCAGTTGTTTACCGTACTGTTTGTTGATATTGGAAAAAGAGATCATCCAAATCCAAGCTAACAGAATGGGCGGCGGATGTGTAATTTGGGTCCTGCTCGCGCGATGGCCAAGTGCTCTTTGTCACCTGCCCGTGGTGGAGGTAATGGGCTTGTCATTGCCGATCCTACCCGCCGGCGTGGTGTGACTAATGCGCCGGCCCGTGACGGTAAAGCCTTCAATTTCCATTGACCCAAGATTTTCCTGTGTCGAGATCGGCATCCAGAACTCCCAGGCGGTCATCTTCATCGCGGATGATCCGGTAGCATTCGCACGCAGCGGCTTCCAACCCTTTGCGGTCCAGAACGTCAACCTTGCCGCGCGAGTACTCAATGAGTTTTGCCCGCTGCAGGATTTCAGCGGCCAGGGAAACCGTGGCACGGCCCGTGCCCAGCATCTGGGCCAGGAATTCATGGGTCAGGGGAAGACGAGACAGGGTGGTTCTATCCTGGCAGAGCAGCAGCCAGCGGGCCAGGCGCTCTTCAATGTTATGCACGCGATTACAGGCGGCGGTGCTGGAGACCTGGACGAGGTGGCTCTGAAAATAGCGGCCGCAGTTGTCACGGAGTTTGCCGGGCCGGTCAAACTCGGCTTTCAAGTGCTGCGACTTGATGCGAAAGCCGGAACCGGAAATCTGCATGAATGTATGGGTGGGAATCTGGCCGGTGCCGAACAGGACCGGCAGGCCCACCAGCCCTTCGCGCCCAACAACACCTACTTCAACGGAAGCTCCGTTCTGCATGGTGACGATGATCGAGGCCATGCCGTCCTCAAGAAAATAGGCGTACGGCACGTTTTCGCCGGGAAGCGCCAAGTCCCTGTTCTGGGGCAGGAGCACGCGCTTAAGGTTGGGTTGGAGCCGGGCGTTTTCAGCCCGGGAAAGAGAAGATAACACGCGATTCTTGTATTCGGTCCCCATTGCTCTCCTTAGCATGGCCAAAAGCCTGCACCTGGATGCGCATGGAGTAGCCCACAAAGCGGGGGCTGATTGAACAGAATGCGTATTAAGATGTCAACCTTCATTCTACTCCTTTTTTGGCCCCTTATGTGCGATGCCAGACAAAAGCGAGCTTGCTTCGTGTGACATCGAACATAACGGGTGTACACTGGCTATAGCTTTTGCCGCGGTCCGCCTGCCCTAGCTGCGAGCTACCAGACCCACTTTGCTGCTGAAGCCCGGGAAGGAGCATCGGGCCATGTCGGGTCATGAAAAACCGAGGATTCTCTGCGTTTCTCGTTCGGCGTTCCAGCTGCGGACCATCTGTTCAGCAATTTCCTCCCGAGAATACGAAATCGTCTCAGCCTCGACACCAGAACAAGCGGTGGCGGTCTGCGTGAGCAATCACGTGGCGGCCGTTGTGCTGGATTCAGAGTTTGTCACCGACGGCTGGTCAGCGGCAAAAACCCTCAAAATGGTCAACCCTCATTTGCCGGTCGTCTTGCTGGGTTGGCACAATGAGAAGGACACTCCGCTTGGAGTGGACGCCATTGCCCGTACCCATTCCAATCTATTGCATAAATTGGAGGCGCTTCTTAAAAGGCGCTAATAAACGCAGGCGGGGATGTGGCGCCACTGCGCTATCGTTCCCTTATGTTTGCTATCGGACAGACACGAGGGGGGGGACTATTCTAAGCTCCAGGTAAGTACCCTCACATGTCACACATCGTCGTCCTCATGGTTGGCCGGGACCGAGTATTAACAGAAACACGCTGCCAAATCCTGCGCATTAACGGATACATTGCGGTGCCCGCATTTTCTCCGCGACAGGCAATCGACGAGTTTGTGAGAGGGGATTTCGATCTCGTTCTGCTTTGCCATTCAATTCCCGCGGACGCCAGAGAACGGCTGGCAGCGGTCATCCGGGAACACACATCGCGTACTCCGATCGTTTCAATTGCGTCCTTTGACGGTCAATTCGATGGCTTTGCCGACGCGACAATTGAGAATGATCCAAGCTTGCTTGTCGCCGGCCTGAGCGAACTCTTGCTTCGCGGCACGGAGCATTCCGGAGGACAACAAAAGCGCACTGCTTGATAAACGTGGCCGAACGCCGCGGCGCTGAATTTTTTGAATTTTATGCCCGATGGGTATTCACCCAATGGTAAAGAACGCTAAGCGCAAATCGAATGAAAAGCCCATCGAAGACGAGCTTTGGATCGCGCCGCGTTATAGCCTGAAAGGGGCGAACGGAGAACGCGCCTGGGAAAACCGTCCGGGTGGTCCGCCGAATGGCCAAAGAATGCTGGAGCTGGCCGATATTGCGCTGGGACTTAGAAAGCCGAAACCTAAAAAGAAACCGCGCGGCACTCCCCACCAGCTGCACAAGACCGAACCCTATCTCAGCCAAAATAAGGAACTGGGCAGGAACCGCAGATTAGTCTAGCGGACGTCCTTGGGAAGCGGCGCAGCAGCGGCGAACGCCATGGGCCGGGCGCTCTTGTCCTTATGGCTCTCTTCCACGTGGGACTTGAATTCCGCAGAGACTTTCTTAATCCGTTCCTGCGAACTCAGCTTGCCACGCGCGGAAAAATTTTTACTGCAATCCGAACAACGCCACGCAACGGGGTTGCCATCGATTTTTTCTGTAACGACTAGTTGGGGCATATATCTAGCATCGCACATTTAGGCGGAAATTTCCGTGCAATTGTGAACGGTCGGCGATCTCATGCACGAATCGCAGAACGGTACAAAGGTCACGAAGGAACACGAAGGACGTGCGTGGTTTTCTGTGTGGGAAGCGGTTTGCCGACGGGAACAGGCTCCTCGCGGTAGAGGCGCGCGGTGTTGCGGACCGCTGAAATCACCATGATCAGCAGCATGCCGGAGATGCCGAGCGTGCCGGCGACGTCAAAGAGCCGGTGAGCGCGGCCGAAGAGGTGCACGGTGGATTTCCAAAGCACGGCCAAGTTGCCGATGGAGAGCAGGATGCGCAACTCAGTGGGCCCCATTTTGTAGTAGGAGATTTTGAAGTCGCCCAAGACGTAAGTGGCGAGATAAATCTCAACGGACAACATCAGGTAGGCGACGAGCAGCCCGAGAGCGATGAAGGGCGCCATGTATCCCGAGAGAGCGAGACCGCCGAGAAGGAAGAATGCGCTGAAGGCGTCCACCACATGGTCAACATAAAAACCGTAACGCGGGCGGGAATGGTTGCGGAAGCGGGCGAGCGTCCCGTCCAGCGAATCACCCAGCCAGTTGAGCGCCAGGCAAAGCACCACCAGAACCATGCCGAGGCGGTTGGTGGCCGACCACCAGTAGGCCGCGCCGGCGCCCGCCATCGAAAGCAGGCCCAGGGCGGTGAGGTGGTCAGAGTTGATCCATGCGGGCGTTCGGGCAGCCAGCCAGATCAGGGTCCGTTTCTCCAGGTTGGCGAGGAAGCTTTGCTGGATCCGTTTAGCTTCATGGAAGCTGGGGTTCCGAAAGTTGGGGTTGTTAAGGGCTTGGGCGGATGGCCGAATGTTGAGCATTTTGAATCACCTCCGATGACCGATCAGCTTGCGACCTTGGCGAGGCCACGGAAAAGCTTCCGGAAGGAGCGTGCACTTTTCCGCGAGCCTCGCTGCCTGGTCGCTTGCTATGGCGCAACTCTGCTCGCGTGAGCGATCAACCGGCAATGCACGCGGACTCAACTGGAGGTAAAAAGGAAGTCAACTTGTAAGTAGCAGAAAAATCAGCGGTTCCAGCGATTTTGGCGGCGCTCTGATGGCCCGGTTGAGGCAGCAAAAAACATGCTCACGGAATGAGCTTCAGGTGTGGAGGATGGTACAGGACGAAAGAATCTGCTTGAGTGCCGGGGAGCGAGGCAGCAGAATGAAACCGTGTTCACTTATAAGGGCGTTGATCACGTTGCGCTGGTAACCAAGCGGCTTGCCGCCATGAAGACCTTTTATGTGGAGAGCCTTGGGCTGACGTTGGAGCAGGAAGGCAAAGCCAAGGCCGGTTACAGTGTGGTGACGCTCAGGGCGGGCGAATCGTTGATCGATCTGTTTGAGGCATCGCCGACAAATCCTGCGCCGGCGGCCAACCTGAGCGAAGAGCATATATGCCTATCTGCCACAGGATCAAGCATTTACGATGTAATCGCCACGTTCAAGCGCAAGGGGATGGACCCGTCGCCGGCGGAAGTGAATAATGGATCGAAAGGCAAGGGGCTCTCCACATGGGTACGCGATCCGGACGGAAACAAGATCGAGATCAAGGTGGATTGAGCAAAGGAAGCGCATCACCCTCGCACATCCGCACCGGGATTGGAGCAATTGAGTTTTGACCAGTAAAAATGCTAGTGAGGCGATGGGCGAGACCCTGAAAGGTCGATGGTGCATGGACTCTTTGCTTGGTACATGTCCTAATATGATCTTGCGTATGTACTAAGTAAAAGCTTCTAATCACAACTGCCCGAGTAAGTCAGCACGTCAACAGAAAAATTTAATAGATCAGTTGGCGAACCCTCCCTCCCCCGAGTCGCCGGTGCTCTAGTTTTCTCCAGGAGAGTTTATGCAGATCGGTGTCTACGGTTGTGGATATCTGGGAACTGTAGTGGCTGCGTGTCTTGCCGATTTTGGCGTGCCCGTGACAGCGTATGGCAGCGATTCCGTCAATACCACTTTGTTGGCCAGCGGCATTTTACCCTTTCACGAAAAGAATTTAAGCGACATTGTCCGCCGCGGCGTGCGCTCAGGCCGGCTCATGTATTCCACCCATCTGCAGTCGATGGTGCAACGCGCGGAGATCATCTATCTGGCGGAAGACGCCAATCGAGACATGGAAGCGATCTCCATGGAGATTGCCAATTATTGCGATCACGGCCAGATTCTGGTCCTGGTAACCCCTGTGCCAGTGGGCACGGCGCAACGGATTGAAGAACGCTTGAAAGCTTCTGGCCGGAATATTACGGTAGTGTCCCATCCGCTGTTCCTCTCAGAGGGCTGTGCGGTGGAAGACTTCAACTGGCCGGACCGAATTGTTCTGGGCACCACTTCCAACGCGGCGGTGACATCGCTGAAAGCCCTGTATCGGCCGCTGGTAATGCGTGGCGTTCCGGTGATTGTGACCACACACCAGACGGCTGAACTGGTGCGGGAAGCGTCCACGGCATTCCTGGCGACCAAAGTATCCTTTATCAACGAGCTCTCAAGTTTGTGCGAACGCATTAATGCCGATGCAGTGGATCTTTCTCTTGCGCTGGGCCTGGATAAGCGCATTGCTCCGCGCTCACTGCAACCGGGTTCGCTGGGCGGAAGCTTTACCGAATCTGACATGGACTCGCTGGCCAACCTGGCGGCCGGTTCCGGCGTGTCGCTGAAGATATTGACGGCCGCGCGCGAAGTGAACCAGGAATTCTGCGCCCGCATCATGCGGAAAATCTCCGGGGCCATGGGGACCGTGGACGGCAAACAGGTAGGCCTGCTGGGCCTGGCATTCAAGCCGAATACGAACTCGGTGGTAAGCTCCGGTTCCATACGCCTGGCGCGCAGCCTGATGGAAAGCGGCGCGCATGTGAAGGCCTATGATCCTATTGCCATGCCGGACGCGCAGCAGGAATTGAGCGGCAACGTGCGTTACTGTGATTCCGCCTATTCCGTGGCGGAAGGCGCGGACGCGCTGGTGCTGGGCACCGGCTGGCCGGAATTCCGCACGCTGGACTTTGACCGCATCCGCCGCATCATCCGCAACCCGGTGGTGGTGGACACCAAGAACTTGCTCGATGGGCCGCGCATGAAGGCCCTGGGCTTTGAATATCTGGGCGTTGGCCGCGGCGCATAGGTTTCCGTTCATACGATTTGGTAAAAGCCCCTGCTGTCGGCTCCGAACTGCGCTGGCATCGTAACCCGCGCACCCAGCTCAACCAAAGCAAAAAGCGATGTCCGGATATCCGAACATCGCCTTCCCTTGTTCTCTTCTCAGTCGTTTCGTAACAGACTGTTTTATGCGTCCCTTTGTCTAATCGGCTTCGGCGCCCGCGCGCGTTTGTCCGGAGCGTTTTTGTCGCTCACGGCACGATTCTGAAATTCATGTGCGACGGAAGGATTGAGGTTTCCGCCGACAGTATTGGGCACCTGGGGAATGTTCTTCCCGATTGTTTCATTCTTCTGATGGGTCCGGATGGGCATTTCCAGGACCTTGTTTTCGCCATGGGGGTTCGGGCTGCTTTCTGAAAAGTGTTTTCCGTCCCGCCGCCTGTCTGCACGCTTTTCCCGTGGTTCTTTGCGGTTTGCCATATCCCCTCCGTTTCAATTGAGATGGCGGAGGCTGCCGCCGGGTGGCGTCAAAAATCGAGAGTTGACGCCACGCATTAAAATTCCTCCTGAAGTGGTAAAGCACGCAAAAGTCATGGTTTATGTCGAATGACTATAGATTCTGACATCCCACAGCGGCAATCGTGGGCACAAAAAAATGTATTCCCTCAAACTGTACGCACATCCATTGTGGAGAATGTATTTTTTACAGCACCCAGCTATGTACGCTTTCGCATCACCAAACACAAGTGCCTATACACCGACAGATCACATACCTGCGCAAATCGACCGCCGAGCAGTTTAGTTAGGCGGCTAAGACATTGAGCCCCGTTAGAAAAGTTGGCATAAAATGTGCAATATCCTTGCCGACAAAAAAGGTGCCCATCCTCATAGGAATTCGAGCGAGTACAGCGCGATGTGATGGTCTGGTCATTTCGAGGGACGATGAGACAATAATATCCCCCCTGCTTCAGGTTCGATGCGGCAGACTGAATGACTTCGCGCCGCACTTTCGCGGGCACCACGTCCAAAACGCATGTACAAAAGACGGCGTCCAAATTGAGGTTGGTGCGCTTGAATTCGACGTTGTTTAGCAGTTTATACCTGTCCGTATGTCCATTAAGATTGGCAATGTAATCTGTCAGCGTCGTTTCCTGCGCTCCTATCTTATGCACTCTCTTCGTCTGTAAGACCGTATCAATGAAAAAGAGGTGTCTGAATGAACGACGAAGTATTTCGAAATGCCGTAGATTACCGCACCCTTGATCTGCAACGCGAAAACTGGAGATGTCTTGCCCTTTAGCTGCGACGGCCTTGAGGTACTCAATAACCCGCACTACGCAGGGATTGGGCAGAGATTCTTTTCTCTGCGCAGAGTTCTCCCACCTGATTTCAAGATTATCCATACTTTAGCTTAAATTTCGCGGAGATTTCCTCAACTCGTTTTTCTAAATCTGGAAGAAATTTGTCATGGATTTCGTCAATTTCGTCTTCCGTACGCTCTTGGGCATAATTTCGACAAACATTTCCCAAGATGCTCGTAAGGCCCAACAGCAGGGAGGATACTACCATAACCGCTATCAGGCTCTTTACAGATTGGTTGAGCCTGCGACAAACCATAAAATAAACCGCAGCTAAGAGGAGAATCAGGTATGTAGCTAATTCCAAGATTTGAACTGACCAGTAGTTTGTTATCGGCTCGTAAAAGCGGACTACAGTGTTCAAGCGGATCCTCGGTTCTCGGTCATGGACATACTCATAGAAGAGCTTCCCCATGAAATAATGGCGGTTGGCATTGGCAATTTCGAAAAAACGAGGGTCGAGCTTTTGTTTGAACGGTTCGCACAATTTCGGTAAAATCACCTCCGAGGTATAACGGTCACGCCATTTCACCACATAGTGGTCGTAAACGTAGTCGTGAACTTGAATTCCGTAAATAAGAAAACCTGCAATTACAGTCAGAACGACCACTAGACCGATCTGCTTAAGCCAGACGGACACTCGCAGATTCCTCAACACGCGAGCGTGCGGCTCAGGTAAAATCCAGAAGTAGGCCACCATGCAAGCGACATATAAAATTACGACTGTTGCAAGCGTGAGATTTGATTTTACGTCTTGATACGTTTCGAACTTGAAGGGCCACATTTTTTGTGCCTCCTTCTTGCAAAACATGCAGAATTAAGCTGACAACTAAGTCTATGCTGTAAGACATCTTACGCCACTGAGCAACGAACGAGTCCCTCTTGCGAGTAAAATTCCGACCAGGGCCGCTCACGCTTTCGTCCTAGATCTAGGCATCCCTTCCCTCCGATCGCGCGCCCAACCCCTTTTGATTGTCTGGCGGCTGCGACCCAGAGCTAAGGCGTCCGCGGGGACGTCTTGTGTGATGGTTGAACCCGCGGCCACGTATGCGCCCTTGCCGATGCGAACGGGCGCGACCAGAGTGGAGTCGCTGCCGATGAAAGCGCCCTCTTCAATGACCGTCATGTGCTTGCTCACGCCATCATAATTGCACGTGATGGTGCCCGCGCCAACGTTGACGCCCGCGCCGATTTCAGAGTCGCCAAGGTAGGTAAGGTGATTGGCCTTGGCGCCGCGGCCCATGCGGGTTTTCTTGGTCTCAACAAAGTTGCCCACGTGCGCGCCCTCGCCGATTTCGCTTCCCGGGCGCAGATGAGCGTAAGGACCAAGCTGCGCTCCAGAGGCGATCGTTGACTGATCAATGATGCAGCCCGGCCTGATCAGTACGTTGTCAGCCATTTGCGAATCACGGACGACGCTAAAGGAACGAATGCGGCAATCTGAGCCAATACGCGTGCGGCCAAGCACCTGGACGAACGGTTCAAGGATTGTGTCCGCGCCGATTTCCACGTCGAGATCGACGACGCAGGTTTCCGGCCGGTAAATGCTGACACCCGCAGCCATAAGATCGTTGCACTTGCGCATGCGCAGGCTGGCATCGAGAGAAGCCAGCTCCGCCAGAGTGTTTGCGCCCAGGACTTCCCCTGGATCGGAAGCTTTGAGCGCGACGACCGTTGCCTTCGCTTTCACCAGAAGCGCGGCCATGTCAGTCAGGTAGAACTCATGATGAGCGTTGTCCGTGCCGAGGTGGTCGATGTTGGCGAATAAAGACCTGGTGGCAAACGCGTAAATGCCGGAATTGATCTCACGCGCTTTCTGCTGAGATTTGGTGAGCGCTTTCTGCTCCACGATGGCTTTCACGCGGTCACTGCCCGCGCCGAGACGTATGACGCGGCCATAACCAAAGGGATCAGGAGGTTCGGCGGTGAGAATCGTCATGGCGGCTTTTTTAGCGAGATGAAAATCGCGCACGCGGGCGATGGTCTCCGGGCGGATCAAAGGCACGTCGCCGGAAAGCACGAGAATGTTCTGGTATGCGGCTACCTGCTCACGCGCGCACATGATCGCATGCCCGGTGCCGCGCTGGTCGGCCTGCATGACAAACTTGACGCCCATGGGCGCAACGGCGGCACGAACGCTCTCAGCCTGATGTCCGACGATTACGTGGATGTGCTCCGCAGGCACGATCTGCCGCGCCGCCCGGATGACGTGCGCCAGCAGCGGCTGGCCGGCAATCTCATGCAGGACCTTGGCGCGCTTGGACTTGAGACGGGTGCCTTTGCCCGCAGCCATGATCACGATGGCGAAATCACGAGCGGCGGTTATTTTCTGGTTAGGCATGAAGCCATCATCTTAAAGCCTGCGGGGCCAGTTCGGGGACGGGACGCGCGGAATTTGCCAGCCGCAGCAACTCCTGGCAGAGACGGTCCGTTGCGTGGCGGGCAAAATGGCTTTCCAGGATAAAGTCTCCAGGGATGCACCGGACGCCCAGACGTTCAATGGCCTCAATGTCTGCCTCAACCTGCTCGGCGTGCTCTTCCGCATAGCGCTCACGCATGCTGGCGGAAACGGGCGCGGTGTTGACCAGAGCATAGTCGAAAATCCTGCGCGGGGTGTGGGCATAAATGGCCTTGATATGGTCAGAGGCCGTCATGTTGAGGCTTTCATTGGCCTCGGTCATCAGGTTGCAGATGAAAACCTTCATGGCACGCGAAGCGGCTATTGCCTCAGGAATGCCGCGCACCAGCATATTGGTGGCCAGGCTGGTGAAGAGCGAGCCCGGACCCATGGTGATCACGTCAGCAGCGGCGATGGCGGCAAGCGCCTGTGGCAGCGGTTCAGGATTGGCCGGCGCCATGTGGAGTTCGACAATGCGGCGCTGGCTGGCGTTGATATTGGTTTCTCCCAGCACACGCGAGCCGTCGTCCATGGTGGCCTCAAGCTGGACGTTGGCTGACGTTGCGGGAAGGATATGGCCGCGCGTGGCCAGGATTTCCGACGCCTGCTTTACCGCTACGGCGAAATCACCGGTCATCGCAGTCAGGGCGGCGAGAAACAGATTGCCGAAGTTGTGTCCTTCAAGATCGCCGGAGCTGGAAAAGCGGTACTGAAAAAGCTTGGAGATCAGGTTCTCATCTTCCGATACGGCGACGAGGCAGTTGCGCACGTCGCCCGGCGGCAGCATGCCCAGTTCGCGACGCAGGCGCCCGCTGGAGCCGCCGTCGTCACTCACCGTGACCAGCGCCGTGAGGTCAGAGACGAAATGGCCGTCAGGAGGAATTTCACCCGCTCTGACAGTGTATTGCTTGAGACCTTTGAGCAGAGTCGAGAGGCCGGTGCCGCCGCCGATGGCGACTACACGAATTCCCCGAGCTGAAAGGCCGCGATTCTGCTCTCCAGAGGAAGGCATGCGCGTTGCTTTAGCGTTTCCTTGGTTCGGCGCCGGAAGGTGGAAGATCTGTGGACTCAGGGTACAACAACTCAGTAAAGCGGGGATCGTCCGCCATGTTCTGGAAATCTGAGTCATTGCGCGCCTGATAACGGTTCTGCGGATTCAGACGAATGGATTCGCCAAGATTCTTCAGCGAACTTTCCACCTGGCCGGTAAGGCAATCCACCACGGCCATGCCGTAGTGAGCAAAGTCCGCTTTAGGATTGGTCTTGAGTATCTTCTCCATATGTGTGCGGGCCTGATCAAACTGGCCGCCATTCATGAGAGAAACGGCATAGTCAAAGTGTTCTTCATGTGTCTTGAAGCTGGTAGTGGATCCAGCAAGCTGCTGATTGCACAGATTCAGATGAACGCGAGCGCGGTCCATGAGTTCGCGCTGGCCGGCGGCAAGGATCTTTTCCAGCAAGCCTTTGGCTTTCTCGAATTTGTGCTCTTGCATTGCCTTGACAGCACCCTCATAGTTTTGCACAGCCTGTGCAAAACCGGGGTCTTCTCTAAAACTCGACTTTTGCTGTGGGGCAGGTGGCTTCTTACCAGGCATCGTGATTCTATTCCTAATAGCTTGTTGTTTCAATGGTTTAGCAGGTGGATGTTTAACACTTCCTGCTAGTTTCTTCTTCATTCTATTGTTTCCTTGCGGCCCGAGTCGGATCAGCGATGAGTGCAGGCTGTGGAAATCGGAAGATCAGCTATCCCGCCATCGACAGGGCTGCTTAGGGGTGCAGCCCTTTATACTGAGAAATTATGGACGCGTCAACTGCACCATTTTAAGTGCATTCTCTTACGGAATAGGCGGAACATCTTGCAGATCGACCATCTTGAAATCACCACGCAAAATGCCATCGCGAATCATCTTGGCTGACCAGCCCTTTTTGGACTGCCGATAGGAATAAAGCGCTTCCTGCATGCAAGTGCCACAGTTGGCTCCATGAGTACTTTCAAAGCAGCTGTGCAGGCTCGTGTGTCCGTGGTTCCTGTCACAATAGCAATAACATGGCATCTGGTAGACCACTGAACTGGCATGGCTGGCAGCTTTGTATGCGGCCACCTGGGCCGGAGCAATGAAGCCCTGATCGGCGAGTTGCTTTTGCGTAAGAATGGGGGGAAGCTTGGACGCAGTTGCCCCCGGAGCGGCGGGATGATACGCAGGTATGGCCGACTCCTGGTTGTTGAACTGTGCATGCGTCATGGCAGCGGCAAGAAGAATCGCAAATACACCCAAAAAATGCTTCATATCACGGTTATTTTACTCCAGAATAGGAATATCTGAAACGGAGATCCGGACGCGGCAATCCACGTATAATCGAGGCAGAGATCTGAATGGAAATTCCTGAGCAGGGCAAGACGGCGGTCCCTACGGAGCAGGGCCCATCTGCGGCGGAATCAAACGGGCTGCGGACGCTGCGCACGTGGATGCGCGACCTGTTTTTTTCCGTGCTGGTTTCTTTCTTCATCATCTTGTTTGTCTATCAGCCGGTGAAGGTAGAAGGCGGCAGCATGGAGCCAGGTCTCGAGGATCAGGAACGGATCGTCATCAATAAGCTCGTATACCGGTTGGAGAGCATCGAACGGGGAGACATTGTGGTTTTCCGTTATCCGCGCGATACCCGAAAGAGCTTCATCAAAAGGGTGATCGGACTGCCGGGCGACCGTATCCGCATTGCTTATGGGCATGTGTACGTGAACGATGAACAGCTTCCTGAATCCTACGTGCCCTCGGACTATCTGGATGCCCGGTCGTTTCCGGAGGCGGTGGTACCCCAGAATTCATATTTCGTACTGGGCGACCATCGTTCGATGTCCAATGACAGCCGCGAGTTCGGCCCGGTACAGCGCAGCTACATTTATGGCAAAGCCGTATTCGGCTATTGGCCCATGGAGAAGCTGGGAATCCTGCACTGATCCACGATGTTCAAACGATTACAGGTAGCTTTGATCCGCAAGTTCGCCAGGAAACGGCTGGGAAAAGACATTGCTCCGCTGGAAACTGTGGCCACGCACCCTGATGTGCTCATTCCTTACACCAAGTTCAGCCTGGCACTCGACAAAACCAGTCTTGTTCCGGCGAAGCTGAAAGTCCTGGGACAGATCCGCGCGGCCAAGCTGGTGGAATGTCCTTTTTGAATCGACATCAACTCTGCCGGCGGCAGACGCGCAGGACTCAGCGACGACCAGATTCGCAATCTGAACTGGTACGCGGAAAGCGATCTCTTCTCTCCCGATGAAAAACTGGTTCTGGAGCTGGCAGACGCCATGACAGCGACTCCGGCCAAAGTGACTCCTGAGCTGCGCGAGCGCCTGAAGCAGCGGTTCTCAACGCCGCAACTGGTAGAGCTGGGCGCGGCCATCGCGTGGGAAAATTATCGGGCGCGATCCAACCGCGTGTTCGGTTTTGGGAGCGAAGGGTTCTACCAGCCGAAGAAGTAAAAGTCATTTGGCAATTCAACGCAAGTATTCGCCCGAGCCTTCATGCGTGTATTCGCTGGTTACCAACGTGTTGTGCTCCAGCACTCACATTATTCGCAGCGCAGGGAAATCATGGGATCGATTCTGGCCGCGCGGCGTGCCGGAATGTAGCTGGCGAGCAGAGCAACCACCATGAGCAGAATGGCGATCGCGGCGAAGGTCAACGGATCATTTGAGCGCACGCCGAACAAAAGACCGCCCAACAAACGAGAGAACGCAAGTGCGGCGACCAGTCCAATGGCAACGCCAGAAAGCGCCAGCATAAGCCCCTGGCGGACGACCAGCCGGAGAACCGCGCTTTGCGTTGCGCCCAACGCCATGCGGATGCCGATTTCCCGCGTGCCCTGGCTTACCAGATAAGCCATGACGCCGTAGATGCCGATGGCGGCCAGAGCAAGCGCGAAGCCGGCAAACAGCCCCAGCAGGACCGTAGTGAACCGGCGCCGCGCCAGAGATTCCGCCACGCGCTGTTCCATGGTGACCACGCGGTACATGGGAAGGTCGCGATCAAGCTCGTGCAGTTCATGATTGACGGCGGTGGCAAGTGCGGCAGGATCAGTGGTGCTGCGCAAGACAACATTCATGGCGCGGGTCAAGGGATACTGGGTCTGCGGAAGGTAAAGCGCAATGCGCGAGTCGGCATCGAGAGAATCCTGTTTGATGTGGCCCACAACTCCAACCACGATGGTCCACTCCGGTTTGCCGGAGAGGTCGCCAAAGCTGATGCGCCGGCCCAGCGGATCTTGATTGGGCCAGAGTTGCTGCGCCATGAACTCATCCACCAGGATCACGCGAGGTTTGTCCAGCGTATCCTGGTCATCGAAGAGGCGTCCTTTGAGCAGCGGAATCTGCATGGCCTCAAAATAATGGCCGCCGACAACGCGTTCGTCGGCATTGATAAATTTTTCGCCCGGAGGAGGAACGCGTCCTTCCACGTTAATGGGGCCCCAGGCAAACATTTCGCTGAGCGGCAGTGAAGATACGCCGCCCGCCGCGGTCGCGCCCGGCAGGCGTTCCAGCCGTTCCCACAACTGACGATAGGTGGCGATGACCGCCTGCGGGTCCTGGTACTTGTCTCCACTCATCGTGAGTTCCATGGTCAGCACGTTCGCGGGATTGAATCCGGGCGAGACGTGCTGCAGGAGCACAAAGCTGCGCAGCAGAAGGCCGGCCATGATAAGGACCACAACGGAAATCGACAGCTCCGCCATCACAAGCAGCCGGCGCAGATTGTTGCCGCGTCCCCACATGGCGCTGGCGCCCGCCGACCCGCGATCAGAATCTTTGAGCGTGGTCAGCAGGTCACCGCGGGTGACGCGCAAGGCCGGGGCCAGTCCGAAGAGAATCCCCGAAGCCACGGAAATCAAGAGCGTATAGAGCAGAGCGTCGCCACGAACGCCGATCTCACTGAGGCGGGGAACACTTTTCGGCCCCAGCACATGGGTCCAATGAATGCTTACCAGGGCAAACAGTATGCCGAGAATGCCTCCACAAAGCGCCAGCAGAATGCTTTCCGTGAGCAACTGGCGAATGATGCGGCCGGAACTGGCGCCCACAGCGGCGCGAACGGCAATCTCTCTTTGCCTTCCGACGGCGCGCGAGAGCAGCAGGTTGGCGACATTCACGCACGCAATCAGCAGCACGCATCCGACGGCAGCCAGCAGAAGCCACAGCGTGTGGCGCACATTGCCCACAACCTGCTCCAGCAGCGGCAGAACCACGAACGTGAGCCCCCCATTCGGAGGATAGACCTCAGGATGGGCCTGGCGCAGGCGCGCCGTAATCGTGTTCATTTCCGCCCGCGCCTGTTCCACGGAAACTCCGGGCCGCAGCTTGCCGATAATGTTGTAGTCCTCATGCCCGCGCTCTTCGGCCGGATTTGGAGCATAGCGCATGGGGATCAGCAGGTCGCTCTGCTCGGCGCCGTCCAGAGTGGGCAGGACCTCACGCGGCAGGGAAAAACTCCGCGGCATGATTCCGACGACTTCATACAAGTGCGTGTTGATGGTGATCTTCCGGCCAATCATTTTCGGATACGACCCATACCGCCGCGCCCACATGCCATAGCTCAGGATGGCGACATTGGGGCCACCCGATTCGTCGTCCGACGGGGTAAAGAGCCGGCCATATTCGGCGCGCGCGCCCAGCATCGGCAACAGGTTACTGGAAACCCGGATCACGCCAACGCGCTCGGGATCGCCATCGCCAGTGAGGTTGTAATTGCCGCCAATCGCGATTGCCACCTGCTCAAAACCATGGTGGTTGTTCTTGATGTCAAAATACTGCGCTGTGGAAAACCAATCGCGGGGAATGCCCAGGCCGGGCGAGGTGTTCCACAAAATCACCAGCCGGTCAGCATCTTTATAGGGCAGCGGGCGCAAAAGCAGCGCGCTGGTAATGCTGAAAATAGAGGTATTGGCCCCAATGCCAATGGCCAGAGAGAGGATTGCGGCCAGCGTAAATCCCGGACTCTTGGCAAAAGCCCGAAACGCATAGCGGAGGTCGCGGACAAGGGTGGACATGCGGAGGAATATCGTAGCATGAGCATCCAAGCCTGCCCCCATCCGTTAGCCAGGGTTCTAAAGGATTTACCCGATTCACGCACTGAGTCGCCCGCATCAAGTGCAGCAGCCATTCTGTCGGGTTAAGGTCTAAAGCGGTTTGGAGCGCAGCGACAGAACCAAACGAGCAGCTCTGGCCAGCAGCAGTTTCCAACCCAGGGCCCATGGCATCACACTTAGAGGAACGGGTGTGTTCAACCCCCCGCCCGGTCGAAAGAGGAGATCACAATGCGTTTGGTAAACAATCTCCGTAAGGCTGAAGAAAAGAGCGTCATGACCATTCGGCGAGGCGTGGAACGTGCCCGCGAAGAATGGGCTGATGTTGAACGCCGGATTCGACAGCGCATGCGTATCTATCCACCTAAACAACAGGCAATGGTTGCCGGCGCGGCACAAACCAATCTGGAGCAGGACGTGCCCGAGGGCATACAGGCATCAGATGAAGAGCGCAAGCCCATTGTCTCAATTCATGGAGAGGACGTGAACAGATAGAGCATTCACGCTGCATCTGTTTCTCTCGTAAAACCGAAGCCGGCGGAGCCCCCAAAAGGGAATGCCGGCTTTTTGTATGAATTCTTCAGCAAGGAGCAATGACCGGCCGGAGGTTATTTCTTGCGGTCTCGCGGCGGTACATTGATGGTGGGTTTGCGCAGGGGAATGATCGCGCCCCTGCTGGGATCGGCCTGAGCGTTGCTGGCGCGGAACGCAACTTCATCCTGAACAAAGCGCACAAACTCCTGCATTTTGCGGTTCATATCTTCCATGCGCTCCCGCATCTGCAAAATAATAGCGATGCCGGCGATATTCACGCCCAGATCGCGGGCCAGGTTCAGGATGAACTCCAGCCGCTGCAAGTCTTCTTCCGTGTAGAGCCGCGTGTTTCCGTCGGTGCGCGAGGGTTTGAGCAGGCCTTCACGCTCGTACAGACGTAGCGTCTGCGGATGGATGCCGTACATCTCCGCAACAGAGGAGATCATGTAAGCGCCCTTGGATTTGCGTTTAGCGGTCATGATGCAGTCTTCGCCAAAGCCGCTTGCAGTTTTGCAATTGAACCTTCCAACTCAGCTACCGCCTTCATAAACTTGGCCTGTATATCCCTCGTCATTTTGATTATTAAGCAGTCTCGTATTTCCGCAGTTAGAATGACGCCCAGATGGGACCACTCATCGAATGGATCCGGATTGAACGCCTTGTTTTGCCTGATCCAGCGCCCTGCATGAAGGCAGTTTCTAAGATCGCGCATCAACCCAAATAAAGCGGTAGCAGGATGAAGCAATAACGCTTGTTTCCCTTCAGCAATTGCTTCTGTCTCTAATCCTTTTGAAATTGCAATCTCTTCATAACTTAAGGCTATTGCTGTGCTTAACTCTGCTTTTACGAGATCTGATGGGATCCACTTCAGGGTTTCGGCTATTTCGATAAGTAACTCGAGAGAAAGCGAACCCCAAACGACGTCAAACTGTCTCGTTTTCGCGTGTTTTTTATAGACCGCAGTCGCTATCACCTGATCCTTGTTTAGCCAACAAAGCATTAACAAGAATGCCTCAATCATGGCCGCGCCAGATATGCATCCTGAAAAATAAGCCTTTGCTTTGTCACATTTCAAGAACTCTCCTTCCAAAAATAAGCAAAGGTCTTGCAGCTTAAGGAACTCCTCGGGAAGAAGTTTCTTAAGACCGGCAAGCTCGTCTAGGCCTTTGATGTTCACTCCAAATGCATTGTTTAGTTGCTGCAGTATTTGCTGCTGCAATTCTGTCATGTGTGACATCTTGTCATCCATCGCATCCCACTCCACATTTGTACCCTGACGATCCACGTGTGCTTTAGCGGGCGAAGCTAATCATCAGATCGCAGGTCTCTCGTTTTCACATAAATGCAATGATCATACCCTCGCCAGAAAATCACCCGCTCGCATTTCATTCCGATCTTCTCCGCCACGCCGCACGAGCCAACATTTTCCGGGCGTACCAGCGCAATGATCCGCTCTGCGCCTAACCTGGAAAAAGCATACTCCGCGCAATATCGTGCCGCCTCCGTCGCATACCCTTTGCCCCAGAAGTCGCGCCGCACGTGCCATGCCAGCTCAAATTCAACATTTCCTTCAAGCTCCCTGATAAAGCAGCCACAATCGCCGATCAGCTCACCCGAATCCTTCAGCAACATTGCCCACAAACCAAAACCCGGATCAATGTATCGCGCCCGGTTGCGCCGAATCCAATTATTCACCTCTGCTCGGTCAAAGGGCGCCGGATAAAACTGCATGGCCACCGGATCACCTAATACAGCGGCCAGCGCGTCCGCGTCCTGCGGAACAAACTCGCGCAGGCGAAGACGGCTGGTTTCCAAAATCACACCTTGCTCCACAGCTCCGCCCGCGGGTCGTCCGGGTGCAGCGTATGCAGTTCCTGCCACAGCTCACGGGCCCGCATGTCACGGGCTTCCGGGACCGTGATCCGGATTTCCACGATCTCATCGCCGCGCTTGTCTTCGCGCGTAGCCGAAGGCACGCCTTTCTCGCGCAGGCGCAGCTTTTGCCCGCTCTGCGTTCCCGGCGGGATCTTCAACTGCGATCGCCCGTCGATGGTGGGCACTTCAATCTTTGCTCCCAGCGCGGATTCCCAGGCAGCCACAGGCACGGTCACGTAAATGTCGTCGCCCTCGCGGCGGAACACCGGATGCTCGCCCACGCGAATGATGACATAGAGATCGCCCGGCTGCCCGCCATGGATTCCCGCGTTGCCCTTGCCTGCGATGCGAATGCGCTGGCCGTCACGCGTGCCGGCTTTTACCCGGACCTCCAGAGGCTCGGCGCGTTCTACTGCGCCTTCGCCATGGCATACCGGGCATGGCGGCTGCACTTTGCCCGTGCCGTGGCACCGCGGGCAGGTGACATTGAATTTCATTCCGCCACCGGATTGGGTAATCTGCCCGCTGCCGTGGCATTGCGGGCAGGTTGTGGGTGTTCCCACCACGCCGCTGCCGTGGCAGTTGGAACAGGTATCAAGGCGCGTGATGTTCAGGCGCATCACCGCGCCGCGGATCGCGTCCCAGAAGCCCACGTTGACCTGGTATTCGAGATCGGTGCCATGCTCGGGCTCGGTTTCCACGGCCGCGCCGCCGCGTCCACCGCCGCCAAAGATACTGGAGAAAATATCGCGGAAGCCGCCTGCGCCAGCCTGCCGACCACCGGCGCCGCCCATATCAGAGAAATCAAAGCCGCTGAAGTCGAAGCCCTGAGCGCCTCGGCCGCCAGGAGGCGCGGCACCAAATCCGCCGGCGCCGAAGCCGCCGCCGCGAGAATAGGCCTCTGCCGCCGCGGGATCGATATTGTCAGAATAGAATCCGAGCTGGTCGTAAATTTTGCGTTTCTTGGGATCGCTCAGGACATCATTGGCTTCAGAGATTTCCTTGAACTTTTCTTCCGCCTTCTTGTCGTTGGGATTTACGTCAGGATGGTATTTGCGGGCGAGCTTGCGGAAGGCCTTGCGGATCTCTTCCGACGAGGCGGTCTTCTTGATGCCGAGAAGGCCGTAATAATCTTTTTGTTGTGTGCTCGCCATGAATTTGGTTTTGCTGATTACTAAGTACTAATTACTGCTTTTCTGGCACCTTGGTCGCCTGCCAGGCCACGGCCTGCCATTTGCCATTGCGCTTTAAAAATGTTCCTGTATTGCGATAGTAAACCGTCGTTGGCTTTCCGTTCTCAGTGTTGTGCGCGATCAAACGGAAGTTGACGACCGCCATTTCCCCGTAAGGATGCACCGTGAAATCGTCGGCTTCGAATGTCATCTGCGGATCATTCGTCGCGCGAACATCGATGTTCCGCAGGATGTCAGCCTTGGTCACAGTCAGGCCGGTGGCGCGCGTGTAAATCACGTCTTCAGCAAAGAATTCCTGGAAGACCTTGGGATCGTTTTTGGGAACATTGGCCAGAAAATCGCGGACCAGTTGCGTGACTTGCTGGCTTGTAGCGTCCTGCGGAACAGGCTTGCTGGCCTGCGCATTGCTTTGTGCGAGCGCCATCATGGGCAAAAGGGCGGCGACGGCAAACATCCGCAAGCCACGACGTCTCATATATTTCATTCTGCTCTCCAGGGGGCTAAAGCCCGATTTTTTATAGAGACCTTAACGGCACGGCTGAAGCCATACCCTGATACCTTCAGAAGCTAAAGCCGCGCCTCAAAGCATTCGCATTATTCGGGTTGATTCGCGGCCAAACCTCTTTGCCTTAATCCGCATTCATCCGCGCAAATCCGCAGCAGTTTTGCTTTTTCCGATCAGTGTCATCCGTGCTCATCAGTGGTAAGGTTCTGTCTTATTCGCGTTTTTCGCGTTAATTCGCGGCCAAACCTGCCTCGCCTTTAATCTGCGACCATCAGCGCAAATCTGCGGCGATAGGGGTTCCCTCGCTACGCTCGGGATATAAAATCAAGCCGCGCCCACTTCCTGGATCATGTACCGCGCTTCGGGTTCGTCGGCCACTGCGCTGGCCACAAATTGCTGCGCCGCTTCCATCGTATAGAATCCGGGCATTACCACCCAGTTCACAACGTGACTCCAACCTTCCGCCATCTTCACTACCAGATATTTTTTCAAAATGTCACCTCTTATGAATGCCACCCCTTAAGACTTTTGTTGCAGCCTGAATCCAAATCCTGCTAGCTCGCTCGCATCGTCCACTTCAATGCCCTCAAGCACAAGGGCTTTTTTCGGCGTGATCCCGGAGAGATTCTCCAAGTCCGCTCCGGACAAGGCGATGAAATCGGCGAGTCTTTCCGCATTCATCATCGCAACATAGGTCTTTGCGCCGTTCAATTGATAAGGCCGAACCTGGACCCGGAATTGGCCGGATTCCGCATCTTGCCAAATCGCGGCCTGAAACGTTATTTCCGGCATCGGTTCCTCTCCGTTTCATGTATGAGGAAAGGCGGCCAGAGGCCGCCTTTCTCCCGGCATCTGTCATTGTTACTTTCTGTCTTCCACGTCCACGTACTCAGCGTCAATCACGCCTTCATCTTTCTTCTCTTGCTGGGCGGCGCCATTCTGCGGAGCGCCCGCCTGCGGGCCTGCACCAGCGGCGTCTGCCGGAGGCGTCTGCGCGGCCTTATACATCACTTCAGCCAGCTTGTGCGAAGCCTGGGTCAGCTTTTCGCGGGCCGCATTCATGGCTGCCGCGTCCGTGCCTTCCAGCGCTTTCTTGGCGTCTGCCACTGCCGACTCGACCTGGCTCTTATCGTCGCCAGAGATCTTGTCGCCATTTTCTTTCAGCATCTTCTCTACCTGATAGACCATGCCGTCAAGCTGGTTGCGGGCTTCGATCTCCTCGCGCTTGGCTTTGTCTTCCGCCGAATGTGCTTCAGCTTCCTTGGCCATGCGCTCCACTTCTTCCTTGCTCAGGCCGGAAGAAGAGGTGATCTGGATCTTCTGCTCCTTGTTCGTGGCCTTGTCTTTAGCGGTCACGTTCAGGATTCCGTTCGCGTCAATATCGAAGGTCACCTCAATCTGCGGCACGCCACGCGGAGCCGGCGGAAGGCCGGTCAGGTGGAACTTGCCCAGAGTGCGGTTGTCCTTCGCAAGCGGCCGCTCGCCCTGCAACACGTGCACTTCAACCGATGGCTGGCTGTCTGCCGCCGTAGAAAACGTTTCCGTCTTCTTGGTCGGGATCGTGGTGTTGCGCGGAATCATCTGCGTGGCCACGCCGCCCAGAGTTTCAATCGACAGCGTCAGCGGAGTCACGTCAAGCAGGAGCAGGTCTTTCACGTCTCCTGCCAGCACGCCGGCCTGCACCGCTGCGCCAATGGCAACCACTTCATCCGGGTTTACGCCCTTATGCGGCTCTTTGCCAAACAGCTCTTTTACCAGCGCCTGGATGCGAGGCATGCGCGTCTGTCCGCCGACTAGGACCACTTCGTCGATCTTGCTGGCGTCAACGCCCGCGTCTTTCAAAGCCTGTTTGCACGGCGCCACGGAGCGCTGGATGATGTCATCCACCATTTGCTCGAGCTTGGTGCGCGTCAGCTTCTTCACCAAATGCTTTGGACCGGTCGCGTCCGCGGTGATAAACGGCAGATTGATCTCGCTTTCCATGGTGGTGGAAAGCTCGATCTTGGCTTTTTCCGCCGCGTCACGCAGCCGCTGTAACGCCATCTCATTGCCCTTGGCGCGTAAATCCAGGCCTTCATCTTTCTTGAATTCATCAACAAGCCAGTCCACAATGCGCTGGTCGATATTGTCACCGCCCAGGTGCGTGTCGCCGTTGGTGGACTTCACTTCAATCACGCCTTCGCCGACTTCGAGAATGGAAATATCGAACGTGCCGCCGCCGAAGTCATACACGGCGATGGTCTCTTCCTTCTTCTTGTCCAAACCGTATGCCAGCGCAGCCGCCGTGGGCTCATTGACGATGCGCTTCACGTCAAGCCCGGCAACTTTGCCGGCGTCTTTGGTCGCCTGGCGCTGTGCGTCATTAAAATATGCCGGAACCGTAATCACGGCTTCCGTGACGGATTGGCCAAGATAATCTTCTGCCGCCTTCTTGAGCTTCTGCAGGATCATCGCCGAAATCTGTTGCGGCGTGTACTCCTGACCCTGCGCCACAATGGCAACGTGGTCGCCCTGGCGGACGACTTTGTAGGGAACCATCTTCATTTCTTCATTCACTTCGTCAAAACGGCGTCCCATAAACCGCTTGATCGAATAAACCGTGTTTTCCGGGTTAGTGATGGCCTGCCGCTTGGCCACCTGGCCGACAAGGCGCTCACCAGCCTTGGTGAAGCCGACCACGGACGGTGTGGTGCGGCCGCCTTCTTCATTGGCGATCACTTTCGGCTCGCCACCTTCCATCACGGCCACCACCGAGTTGGTGGTTCCGAGATCAATTCCAATAATTTTGCCCATTGGCTTTCAGCCTCCCTGCTTATAAGTGCCTAAAAATAAGTGCATTTGCCCCATAACAATGGAATCATTATGAGATATGAGTGACTTACTGTCAAGGGATTAGATGTCACTTGGAGGGCTGAAGTTGCGAGAAAAAGAGCTCGTAAAAATGATGAAAAACGTGCAATTTGAGGAGGTTAGGGGCAAGCTCGAAATCGGCGATTTCTGGCTTTGAAAGACTTGCCGATCATTAGCAATTCGACAGATAAATCAGGAAACCGGGCCAATAGCGTCTACCTGCGGGTCTGAGACCGGCGCGCTCATGGCGCCAATCGGATATCGCGGCAACAGTTCCCGGAGCGCCCACTCAATGCGGTCCGCCGAGTCATTGATGAGCTGAAGCTGTACTGCGTCCAGCCCAGTGCGTTTTTGTCCACCCAGAAACTTAATAACCTGCAGAGCGTTGCGGATGTGGTGATTGAGTTCCGCGATGGTTTTCATTCGCTCAGCTACCAGATCACGACTGGCTTTGGCTTCCCTGGCCATCTGCCAGAACAAACCACCGGCGAACAGTCCAGTAAGGCCGTTGCTGAAAATAATCATGTCCAGCCTGGGAAGGCCTTCCTTCAGCAGGAGCCGGTCAAGAACAACACCGATGGCGGAAACCACGATCGCCACCATCAATGAGAGCAGGCCGCTACGGCGAGACCATAATGATTCAACCGGAAGTTTATCTTCAGTCACAGTAGAGTAATTTTAGAACAAACTGCCGGCAGAAATCGAAGCTGGATTCGCCTTTACTAATCTTTATGTCGCTGCGCTCCAAACCGCCTTGAAAGTGTTGGCGTGGAGGACTTTTCAGCCTCACGACCAAGTGGCTCGGCGCATGGTCGATTCTCACATCGTCACGCGAAGATCGCACGTGCACAGATCCCGGCTTCGCACCTCAACGCTATTCCACGGTGACGGACTTGGCCAGATTGCGTGGCTGGTCCACGTCGCAACCGCGGCGGACGGCAATGTGATACGCCAGCAATTGCAATGGCACAACTTCCAGGATCGGCAGCAGCAATTCCGGCGCATGCGGCACATACAAAACATGGTCGACAGATTCCTTGATCTCCTCATCGCCTTCGGTGGCCACGGCAATCACAATGCCGGAACGCGCTTTTACTTCTTTAATGTTCGACATGGTTTTTTCATATCGCAACACCGAGTTTGGATCGTTCGCATCCTTTGTCGCCACCATCACCACCGGCAGGTTTTCATCGATCAGCGCATTGGGGCCGTGTTTCATTTCGCCCGCAGGATATCCCTCAGCGTGGATATAGGAAATTTCTTTCAGCTTGAGCGCGCCTTCCAATGCCATTGGATAATGAATGCCGCGGCCCAGAAAAAGGAAATCCTGCACGCGGTAATACTGTTTGGCCAGGGCTTCGCATTCTTCGTCACGCGCCAGAATCGACTCCAGCTTGGCCGGCAGCTTGAGCAATTCGCCGATATAGCGCCGCGCGTCGTCGGTGGAAGTTGCGCCGCGCAATTCGCCAAGGTAAAGCGCCAGCAGGAACAGCGCGGTCAGTTGCGCCGTAAAAGCCTTGGTTGAGGCCACGCCGATCTCAGGTCCTGCATGCGTATAAACCGTGCCGGAAGCTTCGCGGGCGATCATGGCGCCCACCACGTTGCAGATGGCCAGCGTCTTGGAGCCTTTGGCTTTGGCTTCGCGCTGCGCGGCAATCGTGTCCGCGGTCTCGCCGGACTGCGTGATCAGCAGCGTGATTTCCTTGCTCGACGTAATGGGATCGCGATAGCGCCATTCGCTGGCATAATCCACTTCCACGGGAATGCGCGCCAGGCGTTCGATCATGAATTTGCCAGCCAGCGCGGCGTGCCAACTGGTGCCGCATGCTGCAATATTGATCTTCTGCACGTTGCGCAGTTCGTCTTCCGTTATGTCCATCTCTTCCAGAAAGACGCGGCCGGAATCAAGCGAGACGCGGCCCAGCGTGGTATCGCGCACGGCGCTTGGCTGCTCATAAATTTCCTTGAGCATGAAGTGCTTGAATCCGCCCTTCTCCGCCATAATGGGGTCCCAGGTTACGTGCGTTATGTCGCGCTTCACCGGCTTGCCGTCAAAATCCGTAATTTGCACGCCAGATGTGGTGATTACCGCCAGGTCGCCGTCTTGAAGAAAGAAGATGTCGCGCGTGTGGGGCAGGAGCGCCGGTATGTCTGAAGCGACAAAGTATTCGTTGTCGCCCATGCCAATCACCACCGGCGGGCCATTGCGCGCGGCCACAATCTTGTTGGGCTCGTCTTCTGAGATCACGGCCAGGGCAAACACGCCGGTAAGCTGCTTCACGGTCTTGCGCACGGCTTCTTCCAGGCTGGGCCGGTGTCCGTTGCCTTTGTGGTCAATCGCTTTTTCGATGAGGTGCGCAATGATTTCGGTATCGGTCTCCGTGGAAAACTTGTGGCCTTCTTCAATCAGCTTCTTTTTGAGCGAAAGATAGTTTTCAACGATCCCGTTGTGCACCACCACGATCTTGCCGGTGCAGTCGCGATGCGGATGGGCGTTCTCTTCCGTAGGACGCCCATGCGTGGCCCAGCGCGTGTGGCCAATGCCCCAGCTGCCTTCCAACGGCTTCAGGCGGATCGCTTCTTCCAGGTTGCGCAGCTTGCCTTCCGCCCGGCGAATCTGCAGCGCTCCGCCATTGCCATTGCCGCAAACGGCAATGCCGGCAGAGTCATATCCGCGATATTCCAGGCTCCTGAGGCCATCAATAATGACTGGGACAACACGCTTTTTGCCTACGTAACCAACGATTCCGCACATAAATTAAAGATCCTGTCGACGAATGCCGGAAGGATGAGCGAGCATTTACTGGCAAGCCAAACGTCCATCCAAGCCCATTGGACTCCGGGATTCGCACGGGGGATTCTGACTTAAATTCTACTCCGCAGGCCGTGGGGCTGGTTACCTCAGTATATTCACCACAAAGGTCGCGAAGGTCGCAAAAGACAGAAGATTAACCGCGGAGAACACCCCGAGCGCAGAGGAAATTGAGACTGAAGCCGTACAGAAAGCAGAGAACGTGAGGGTTTGGTTGGTCAATTGCCAATTGCTCATTGCTCATTGCCAATTGCTCACTCATCAATCCGGTACGAAAATTCCTCAATCACCGGGTTCGTAAGCACGTCTTTGGCGATTCGCTCGACCTCGGTCTTGGCGGCGTTTTTGTCCAGTCCGCCGTCGAGATTAAGTTCAAAGAACTTGCCCTGGCGGACCGCGTCCACGCCTTTATAACCCATCTTTTTGAGCGCGCCGTGAATGGTCTTGCCCTGGGGATCAAGGACGGTGGTCTTGAGCATGACTGTGACGTAAGCCTTCATAAGTGTAAAGCGATTATAAATGGAAGAACAGGACAGCTTCTGCGAAAGGATGTGACCATCCGCCCATTCCCAATTTGTGAACCAGAGTTCCTCATGTGAGTACCTCATTAGCTGCAGATTGAGGAGCAACTCACAATCAGAGCGGCACCTGGATTGCTCTAGGGCGTGTTAACACTAAATACGAATTTTATGGTATTCTCCTATTCATGGAGATTACCGGGGCGCAGTACAGCCGCATCGAGTCCAGTCTTCCACGCCAGCGCGGCAATGTGAAGCTGACCAACCTCGCGGTGTTGAATGCCATTCTGTATGTCGCCGAGCAAGGCTGCAAATGGCGCGGACTTCCCAAGCGTTTCGGCAACTGGCACACCATTTACACTCGCATGAACCGCTGGTCCAAGAACGGAGTGTTGGACCGCATCTTCGAACGATTGCAGCGCGAGCAGATCGTGCGCATCCAGATCACCGCCGTCAAACTGGACTCCACCATCATCAAGGTGCATCCCGACGGCACCGGTGCGTTAAAAAAAACGGACCCCAAGCCATCGGCAAGTCTCGCGGCGGATGGACCACAAAGATTCATATGGTTGCCGCGAATGCTCGAACGGCCATAAGTTTCGCGCTCTCCCCTGGCGAGGCCTCCGACGCGAAGCACGGCCGCCTGCTGCTGGGCGGCATCGGACCGCTGCCCGCGCCCCTCCATTTGATTATGGACCGCGCCTACGAAGACAACGAAACCCGGCAACTGGCGCTGGATTTCGGCTTCATCCCCGTGGTTCCGCCCAAGAGCAACCGACTGGAACCGTGGCAGTACGATAAGGCCCTGTACCGCAAGCGCAACGAAGTGGAACGGCTGTTTCGCCGCCTTAAGGGCTTCCGCCGCATCTTCTCCCGCTTCGACAAACTGGACGCCCTCTTTCTCGGATTTCTAAACTTCGCACTAATCGTCGAGGCGTTGCGATAGTGTTAACACGCCCTAGCGCAGGTGTATTACCGGTATGGGTAACATTGCTTGCCGTACAAGACCTGCCGGCAACCGCGCCAGTCAACCCCGGCAGCTTCGCGGTCCCAAACAAGGCAATCGGAGTCGCGCCCACCAGCAGCGGCTTCATGCTGGTATTTGGCGGATCGTCACCCCTGGCTCAGGAGACGCACCTGTTTGAGCATCAGGATCTGGGACGCTTCGCGCTGTTCACGGTCCCGGAAGGAAACGGCAAGCAAACCTACGTCGCTGTGGTGAACCGGCTGGATGGGGCGCTGATCGTCGCCGTGCCTTACGCCACGGGCCCGGGCGCGCAACAGAATTCTTCCGTTGGGTCGTTCCCAAACGGGGTCAATGGCCCTGCTGCCGCTTCATCAACAGATGGAAGCCCTTCTCCTGGTCTTTCTGGAAGCCGAGTCGTTCGAAGAGGCGCAGTGAGGGATTGAAGCTTTCCACATAAATTGTGACCGGCTTCCCGAGTTCGCCCGCCTCATCGAGAAGCCGGCGCAGCACCAGCGAGCCGGTCCCCTGGTTCCTATGCTGCGGCAGCACCGTGATATCCAGGATGTGCAGTGCGTCCTCGCGGCGATCCAGGTAGATTCGTCCGACGGGCGCTGCGCCGACAAAGATAATGTCGTGATGGGCGCGCGGCGCTTCCGCCGCGTAGTGCTGTTTCTGCGCCGTGTATTGCATCCTGACAAAAGCGTCTTTTTGTTCCGTGTTCCACGGAACTTGCTCAAGTTCTTGTGCGCGCGTGCTGGCATAGCACGACAGAATGAAGTTGTCGTCGGCAGCAGTGGCTGGGCGCAGGGTAATCTGCTGGTCGCGAGCGTTTGGCGTCATGGTCCGGTCTTGCGGAAGCGATGGAACACCGATTCGTAGATGATACCCTGCGCGTCGGCGTCAATGGCGGTGAGAAAAATGTTGAGGCTGCCCAACTGGTTATGCTCCAAGGTGTGAATCTGCTGGGCCATGCGGGGCGCTGCCGGCCCACGGAATTGAAGTGAAAAGAGCTCGATCTTCGGCGAAGGATCGCTTTCCTTCACCTCAATAAGGTCAAGCGGAATGGCCTCAGCGCCTTCGCGCAGCAGCCTGAACTGTGTGTGCAGCTGCTCGGAAAATATCCTGCTATTGAACTGATCCAGTGATAGCGGCATGGAAACGCCAGCCTATGCAACCGCCTGTGCTCCTGTCAAGCCGGGTTTAGCCGCGCAAAACTCCCTGAGTCGTGTTCGATTTGGTCTACATCATTTCGAAAATGAACAACTCAGGAACGCCTCCCAGCAATCACCCGGAGGTAGTCTGCTCGCCAGCAGCTCCATTTCCTGCTGAAACTTCTCGCCGTTTGCTGCATCTCAAAATAGGGAAGCCTACACGCCCAAACAGACGTCAATTTAGCGTAGGCTTATCTAAAGAAGGTGCTTAAAAGAAATGGCTCTTCACGTCACGTTGCCAGAAGTTGCCGATCAGACCAAAGACCTCAAAAATGCAGGCAATCTCGATTTGCTTTGCATCAACACCATCCGCACGCTCGCCATGGACGCAGTGCAGCAGGCCAACTCCGGCCATCCTGGAACTCCCATGGCCCTGGCGCCGGTGGCGTATGTCCTCTGGCAGCGGTTCCTGCGCTATGATCCGGAATATCCCATCTGGCCCAACCGCGACCGCTTTGTCCTCTCCAACGGACATGCCTCCATGCTGCTTTATTCCCTGCTGCACCTTACAGGAGTAAAGGCGGTCAATCCGCACTATGAGACGCTGGGCGAGCTTTCCGTTAAGCTCGACGACATTAAGCGCTTTCGCCAGTTGGATAGCAAATGCCCCGGCCATCCCGAATATCGAATTACCTCAGGCGTTGAAACCACCACAGGGCCGCTGGGCCAGGGAGTAGCCAACAGCGTCGGTATGGCGATCGCCGAAAAATGGCAAGCGGAGCATTTCAACCAGCCGGGCTCGGAGCTGTTCAATTACAACGTTTACGCCATCTGCGGTGACGGAGATATGATGGAAGGCGTATCCAGTGAAGCCGCTTCGCTCGCCGGCCATCTCAAGCTCAACAACCTTTGCTGGATTTACGACAACAACCACATCACGATTGAAGGCCAGACCAAACTGGCATTCACTGAGGACATTGCCGCACGCTTCATGGGCTATGGCTGGAATGTGACCCGCGTCGGGGACGCCAATGACCTTGACCTTCTCACCCGCGCCCTGAATATTTTTCTTCAGACCCCAGATCGTCCGACGCTCATTATCGTCGACAGCCACATTGCTTACGGCGCGCCCCACAAGCAGGACACCAAGGAAGCCCACGGCGAACCCCTGGGCGAAGACGAGATTCGCGGGGCCAAACGCGCTTATGGCTGGCCGGAAGACGCAAAATTCTTTGTTCCCAACGGAGTCCGCGAGCACTTTGCCGCCGTGGTTGGCAAACGCGGCCGCGAACTTCGCACTGCCTGGGAAGCGCTGTTTGAGAGATACAAGAAATCGTTCCCCGCGCTGAGTGATCACGTCACGCGCATGCAGCGCCGCGAACTTCCCAATGGCTGGGACATGAACCTGCCGGTCTTCCCTGCCGATGCGAAAGGCATGGCTGGGCGTGACGCCTCAGCGAAAGTCCTGAATGCAATCGCTCAAAATGTCCCCTGGCTGATTGGCGGCGCGGCGGACCTGGCGCCCTCCACAAAAACGCGTTTCACCTTCGATGGCGCGGGCGACTTCGAAGCCGGCAGCTACTCAGGCCGCAACTTTCATTTTGGCATTCGCGAGCACGCCATGTGTTCTATCCTGAACGGTCTTTCGCTCAGCAAGGTGCGCCCGTTCGGTTCGACCTTTCTGATCTTTAGCGACTATTCGCGTCCGCCCATGCGTCTGGCGGCGATCATGGAGATTCCCGTCATTTATGTGTTCACGCATGATTCCATCGGCGTGGGCGAAGATGGCCCCACGCATCAGCCTGTGGAGCAGCTTGCTTCCCTGCGCGCCGTGCCGGGATTTGTTGCGCTGCGTCCGGCGGATGCGAATGAAGTCACTGAAGCCTGGCGCGTGATCATGCAACTGCGACATGAGCCCGCAGCATTGATTCTTTCGCGGCAGGCGCTGCCCACCATTGACCGCAACAAGTACGCCCCAGCCGCTGGAGTGGCCAAGGGCGCTTACGTGCTGGCGGATTCCCTCGGCGGACCACCTGAGTTGATTCTGATGGGCACCGGAAGCGAAGTCAGTCTCTGCCTCTCTGTCTATGAAACCCTAACGGCGGAAGGGCGCAAGGTTCGCGTCGTTAGCATGCCGTCGTGGGAGATTTTTGAAAAGCAATCCGAAGAGTATCGAGAGAGCGTATTCCCGGCAAAGGTCACGGCGCGCATCTCAGTTGAGCAGGAATCGACATTCGGATGGGCGCAGTATGTTGGCCATGCCGGCAAGAGCATTGGCATGAGGACGTTTGGCGCCTCGGCGCCGCTCAAAGAATTGCAGAAGAAATTCGGCTTCACGCCGGACGCCGTGCTGGCCGCGGCCCGCGAGATGCTGAAATAGCTGTGAGCCACTAGTTCCTGGCTTCTAGCTTCTTGCTAGGTTTCTGGGGTGGCTTTACTTTTGAATCGAAAGATAGATTTAAAGTCAGAAAACTGAGGCTAGTTGCTAGGAGCTAGAAGCTGCGGTATGAAGATCACCATTGGTTCTGACCATGCCGGTTTTGCATTGAAAACGGTGCTCATCGACCATCTTCAAAAGAGCGGCCACCAGATCTCGGATGTGGGCACTGACAGCACCGCGCCGGTGGATTATCCTGATTATGCTGAAGCTGTCGCGCGTGGCGTACTGCAGGGCGGATCGGAACGCGGCATTCTCATTTGCGGCAGCGGCGTGGGCGCTTCGGTGGCCGCGAATAAGGTCCCGGGCATACGCGCCGGTCTCTGCCACGATTCGTACTCGGCGCATCAGGGCGTTGAGCATGACGACGTAAATGTTCTGGTGCTCGGTTCTCGCGTGGTTGCGGACGAGCTGGCAAAAGATTTATGTACGATTTTCCTGAACGCAAAATTTACCGGCGAAGAAAGACATCGCCGCCGCCTGGCAAAGATTCACACTATTGAACAGCGTTACTCGATCGATTCAGCCGCCAAGGAGAAGATTTCATGAACCCGGTTACTACCCCCGAAAAGCAGGCCCAGAGCAGCACACGCACAAAGAACCCGCTGCTGGAATTGCAGGCGCTTGGCCAGTCGGTCTGGCTCGATTACATCCGGCGTGATCTGATCACCAGCGGCGAACTCAAGCGCCTGATTGATAACGACGGATTGCGCGGCATCACGTCGAATCCTTCCATCTTTGAGAAAGCGATTGCCGGCAGCACTGATTATTCCGGCTTCCTTGACCAACTCATCGCACAGGGCATCAGCGCTGGGGATATCTATGAGCGCATCGCCGTGCGCGACATCCAGGATGCCGCTGGCATCCTGTTCCCGGTTTACAAGTCGACCAATAAACGTGATGGCTATGTGAGCCTTGAAGTCTCACCCACACTCGCACGCGATACGCAGGGCAGCATTGAAGAAGCGCGCCGATTGTGGAAGACCGTCGCCCGCCCTAACGTCATGATCAAGATCCCTGGAACTCCCGAAGGCGTGCCCGCGGTACGCCAGTTGATCAGCGAAGGCATCAACATCAATATCACTCTACTGTTCGCCCAGGAAGCCTATCGGAAAGTTGCAGAAGCCTATAGTGAAGGTTTGGACGCGGCGCAGAAAGCTGGAAAAGATGTCAGCGGGATCGCCAGCGTAGCCAGCTTTTTTGTCTCACGCATTGATACGCTGGCTGATTCGATAATCGACGAGCGCTTGAAGACCGCCACGCCTCCGCCCCAAGACCAGGAGTTGCTGCGCGGCCTGCATGGCAAAGTGGCGATCGCCAATGCCAAGCAGGCGTACCGAAGTTATCAGCAGATGATTGGCGCTCCCAGTTGGAAAGCCTTGGCCGCGCGTGGCGCCCAGGTACAGCGTCTGCTCTGGGCCAGCACCAGCACCAAAAATCCTAAATATCGCGATGTGCTGTATATAGAAGAGCTGATCGGACCGGACACCGTAAACACTATCCCGCCTGCCACGATGGATGCGTTCCGCGATCACGGAAAAGTTAGTCGAACACTGGACGCCGACGTCGTGGCGGCCGATGCAACCATAAGCAACCTGGAAAAGGCCGGCATCTCCATGAAAAAGGTCACGGACCAGCTGCTGGAAGAGGCCATCAAACTCTTTGCCGACGCATTTCAAAAGCTGCTCTCCGCCGTGGAGCAAAAGAAAAGGAACCCGTGAGCACGAAATCGATGATCCAGTCTCCCCGATGGCAATTCCCCGCCCCGCTAGCGCAGGCCGTGCAGGCGACGCTGCAAGACTGGCAAGCCGGCAACAAAATGGCACGTCTGTGGCAGGGCGATGCGTCACTATGGACCGGCGATGATGAAGACAAATGGGTTGGCTGGCTTCCGATCGTCGACGACCAACTGAAGAATCTCAAGCAGTTCGCCGACGCAGCCGCCGATACCGCAAATGCCGGCTTCACGCATGCTTTGCTGCTGGGCATGGGCGGCTCCAGCCTATGTCCGGAAGTGCTGAAGATCACTTACGGCAAGCAGCCAGGACATCCCGAACTCTACGTGCTGGACTCCACCGATCCTACGCAAGTCAAGTCGATTGAAAGCCAGGTTGATCTCTCCCGGACGCTTTGTATCGTGGCCAGCAAGTCCGGCAGCACGCTGGAGCCCAACATCTTCAAGCAGTATTTTTTTGATCGCGTGCAGCAGGTTGTCGGCAAGGAAAAAGCAGGAGAGCATTTCATCGCCATCACCGATCCCGGCTCCAAAATGCAGCAGGTGGCCGAGCGCGACCGCTTCCGCAAAATCTTTTTCGGTGTTGCGAGCATTGGCGGACGATACTCTGCCTTGTCCAATTTCGGAATGGTTCCCGCTGCCATCATGGGGCTTGATCTCCGCAAGTTTCTTGAGCGCACGAATGAAATGGTCCAGGCTTGCAAGCCGGACGTTCCCGCAGATCGGAATCCCGGCACGGTGCTGGGCGCGATCTTGGGTACGCTCGGTAACCTGGGACGCAATAAAGTCACGATCATTACCTCGCCGGGAATTCACGATCTGGGCGCATGGTTGGAACAGTTGATTGCTGAGAGCACGGGCAAGATCGGCAAGGGGCTGATTCCCGTGGACCGCGAAGCGCTCGGCCCTCCTGGGGTTTATGGCAGCGACCGTCTGTTCGTCCATCTGCGGCTCGCCGATGAGCCGGACACTACCCAGAAGCAGAAGGTGGACGCACTCCGCGCAGCAGGTCATCCGATTGTCGAAATTGAATTGGCTGATACATACGATCTGGGCCAGGAGTTCTTCCGCTGGGAGATTGCCACGGCCGCCGCCGGCGCGATTCTGAAAATCAATCCCTTCAACCAGCCGGATGTTGAGGCCAGCAAGATCGTCACGCGGCAGTTAACGGAAGCGTATGAGAAAATCGGAAAACTGCCGGAGGAATCGCCGATTTTCGCCGAAGGTGGCATCAAGCTGTTCACCGATGAACGCAACGCAACCACTCTGAACAAGCTCGCGGGAAATGACCGGTCGCTGGCGGGCTTTCTGCGCGCGCATCTTAGCCAGCTCAGTGCGGGCGATTACATGGCATTGCTGGCGTATGTCGAGATGAACGCCGGGCACAAAGAAACGCTTCAAGCGATGCGCCATGCCGTGCGGGACAACAAACACGTTGCAACTTGTCTGGGCTTTGGTCCACGCTTCTTGCACTCCACCGGGCAGGCATACAAGGGAGGCCCCAATACGGGGGTCTTTTTGCAGATAACCTGCGATGACGCAACCGATCTTCCTGTGCCCGGGCAAAAATATACTTTTGGGACTGTCAAAGCGGCGCAGGCGAGTGGCGATTTTCAAGTTCTGGCCGATCGTCAGCGGCGCGCGTTGCGCGTGCATCTCCCGAAAGATGTGGATGCTGGCCTGGAAACACTGGAAAAGGCTGTTGTGGAAGCTTTATCTGAAATCCCGAACCGAAAGTGAGGGATCCCTATTGTTACAACTTGTTTTTCGGTTCAATGATCATCCCGGAATGTTTCGGGACTAAGAGGGATTCCTCGCTGCGCTCGAAATTAGGAAAAGGAGAACGATGCAATTAGGAATGATTGGGCTGGGCCGTATGGGCGGCAACATGGTGCGACGCTTGCTGCGCGGTGGACATCAGTGCGTGGTCTCTGATCTGAGTCCGCAGAATGTGAAGGCGCTGGCGGGCGAAGGCGCTATCGGGTCAACTTCTCTCGACGACTTCGCGGCCAAGCTGACGAAACCTCGCGCCGCATGGATCATGGTGCCGGCGGGCGATCCAACCGAACAAACCGTCAACGCTCTTGCCCAGCGTTTCCAGGCCGGCGACACCATCATCGACGGTGGCAACTCTTACTATAAAGATGATGTGCGGCGCTCACAGAAGCTGAAAGACCGCGGCATTCACTATATCGACGTGGGAACCAGCGGCGGCGTCTGGGGGCTGGAGCGCGGTTACTGCATGATGCTCGGTGGACCGAAAGAAGCGGTCGAGCGCCTCGATCCTATCTTCAAAACGCTGGCGCCCGGCATGAGTGAGATTCAGCGTACGCCCGGACGAGAGAAACTGGGCGGAACAGCCGAGCAGGGTTATCTCTATTGCGGCCCTTCCGGTGCCGGCCATTTCGTGAAAATGGTGCACAATGGCATCGAATACGGGTTGATGCAGGCCTATGCCGAAGGCTTCGACATTTTCCGCAACGCTACGTCCGAACAGTTACCTGAAGGCCATCGTTACGACCTGAACCTGGCGGACATCGCCGAAGTGTGGCGGCGCGGCAGCGTCATTTCGTCCTGGCTGCTCGATCTAACGGCAATGGCCCTGGCGGAGAATCCAACGCTCTCTGAGTACACTGGCATTGTGCAGGATTCAGGCGAAGGCCGCTGGACCGTTACCGCGGCTCTGGAAGAAGCCGTTCCCGCCGAAGTCCTGACCGCGGCGCTCTATACGCGCTTCCGTTCGCGCCAGGAGCACACCTTCGCGGAAAAGATGCTGAGCGCCATGCGCCAGAAATTCGGCGGCCACATTGAACTGACACAAAAGAAAGAAAAAGCTTCCTGATCAGGAGACAGCCCCTCATGCCTCAACTGGAACGAGAATTGCCCGCCATGGACCAAGCGCCTTCGGGATCGCCGCCACCTACCGGCCCTTGCGTGATGGTCATCTTCGGCGGCACCGGCGACCTTACAGCGCGCAAGCTCTTCCCTGCGCTATATAACCTGGTGAAGAGCAAGCTGCTTTCGTCTGATTTTGCCATCGTGGGCGTGGGCCGCAACGATTACACCAAAGAGCAGTACCGGCAGATTATGGGTGACAATCTAGAGAAGTTTGCCACCAGCGCTGTGGATCCCAAACTGCGTGACTGGATGATGGAGCGGGTTTACTACGTTTGTGGGGATTTCAAGGACCCGGCGCTTTACAGCCAGGTTGGAAAAACTCTCGCTGAAGTCGACAAGTGCTGCAACACGCAGGGCAATTACTTTTTTTACCTCGCCACCAGCCCGGCGTTCTTTGGAAACATCGTGGAACATCTGGGAGCGTCAGAGCTGGCTTGTGAGAAAGATGGCCACTGGCGGCGCGTGGTTTTCGAAAAGCCTTTTGGTAATGACCTGGCATCAGCCAAAACCCTGAACCGCAATGTGAGCAAGGTCCTGAAAGAAAACCAGATTTTCCGCATCGATCATTATCTGGGGAAAGAGACGGTGCAGAACATCCTCGTCTTTCGTTTCAGCAATGGCATCTTTGAGCCGATCTGGAACCGGCGCTACATTGACCACATCCAGATCACAGTAGCGGAAACCGTGGGTGTGGAGAAACGCGGCGGCTACTTTGACATGGCGGGGACGCTGAGAGACATGGTTCCCAACCATCTTTTCCAGCTCGTCTCTCTCACCACCATGGAGCCTCCCATCTCATTCAATTCAAGCGCTGTGCATGATGAGCAGGCAAAAATATTGCACGCCCTGCAGCCATTCAGCGAAGAAGACGTGCTGCACTGCGCTGTTCGCGGGCAGTACGGCGCGGGCGTGATTAAGGGCGAGCGCGTGCCAGGGTACCGTCAGGAAGAAGGCGTTCCATCTGACTCTAAGACTGAAACCTTTGTTGCGCTTAGGCTCATGATCGATAATTGGCGCTGGGCCGGCGTCCCGTTTTATCTGCGGACCGGCAAGAGGCTGGCTGTACGGCACACAGAAGTCGCAGTACAGTTCAAGCGTGCACCTCTTGTGCTCTTTCGCGATACGCCTGTCAGCAGCCTTGATGCCAACCAACTCATCATTCATATTGCGCCCGACGAGGGTATTACACTCCGCTTCGGCGCCAAAATTCCCGGAGCGCAGATGAAGGTTGGAGAAGTGGAGATGGATTTCAACTACGCCGATTATTTTGGCACCACCGCCAATACCGGTTATGAAGTCCTGCTTTACGATGGCATCATGGGCGACCAGACACTGTATCAGCGAGCAGACATGGTGGAAGCCGGTTGGACCGTCGTTGACCCGGTTCTTGATGTATGGAAGGCGCTGGCGGCCCGCAATTTTCCTAACTATGCTGCCGGAACATGGGGGCCGGAAGAAGCCACTGACATCATTGCTCGCGATGGACGCTCCTGGCGAAACATCAACGCTTAAGCTGCGGGCAATTTATAGGAATTTTGCGGCATGGGCGTCGAAGTCAAAATCGTTCCCGATAATGCGACCCTGGCGCGCACGGCAGCCCAGGAATTTCACACGCTTGCAGAAGCCGCCGTCAGCCAGCGTGGGCAGTTTTCCGTGGCGCTTTCCGGGGGCAACACTCCCCGCACTGTTTATTCTTTACTGGCCGGTGAGCACAAAGAATTGCCATGGCACGGAATCCATGTTTTCTTCGGTGATGAGCGGCACGTTCCCCCTGATCATCCAGAAAGCAACTTCCGGATGGCCGGGGAGGCGCTACTCTCCAAGGTGCCCATTCCAGAGCAGAACATTCATCGCATCCACGCGGAAATGGACGCCGTGGACGCAGCCCACCAATACGATGACGAGTTGCGCAGGTTTTTCCACCTGACCGGCCATGACTGGCCCCGTTTTGATTTGGTGCTGCTCGGCCTGGGCGATGACGGCCATACCGCCTCGTTGTTTCCCGGGAGCAGCGCGCTCAGTGATTTATCGAACAGAGTGGCAGCGACCTGGGTGGAAAAACTTCAGACCTTCCGCATCACTCTGACCTATCCTGTTCTCAACCACGCCGCTGAAGTGTTGTTCCTTGTTTCTGGCGAGAACAAAGCGCAGATTCTAAGCGAGGTGCTCCGTCCCGGAGCGAATAAATATCCTGCGCAACGCGTGCAGCCGGCGGACGGCCGGCTCCTCTGGCTGGTTGACCAGGATGCCGGAAGACTGTTGCGGTTTGCGAACCTCCCTGCCTTGTAAGTAGTTCCGCAAATTTGCGTTTTTCGGTTTGCTGTCGTATTATATTCGTGACGAATATAAAGCGAATAATTTTTATGCCCTCGCTATTCCCCGATTCCGACTCCGTAAGCCACCTGGTCGGGATTGCCCGTCTGGCGGCCGAGGGTGAAGCGATCTCTCAGGGCCATCACGTGGATTATTTGACCCTGGAAAATCGCAGCATTCTCACGCGTTGCGATTCGCCGCGGATGCCATTTTCCTGGCAGATCAACCCTTTTCGCGGATGCGAATTTGCCTGTAAGTATTGTTACGCTCGCTATACACACGAATTCATGGAATTGAGAGATGGCCTGGATTTCGAACGCAAGATCTACGTCAAGAAGCACAGCGCCTGGCTGTTGCGGCAGGAGCTGAGACAGGTACGGTCCGGACAAAGCATCGCAATCGGGACTGCCACGGACCCATATCAGCCGGCCGAGAGAAGGTTCGGCATCACGCGCGCCCTTCTGGAAGAATTTGCGCGACATCAAGGCCTGTCAATGGGCTTGGTAACAAAGTCCGATCTGATTCTGCGCGATCTCGATCTGTTGCGGACAATCTCTCACAAAAACCGATTGCGGATCCACGTCACCATCACCACCACAAACGCTGGTTTGGCGCGCATTCTGGAACCCCGCGCGCCGCGTCCCGACCTGCGCTTTAGTGCGGTAGAGAAACTGAGTGCGGCAGGCATTCACACAAGTGTTAACTGCGCGCCGGTTCTGCCTGGCATTACGGATTCGCCAAAGGACCTCGAGAGTGTGGTCCGCGCGGCAGCAAAAGCGAAAGCGCGGTCGGTGGCCGCGATACCTCTATTTTTAAAACCTTGTTCGGAAAAGATCTTCATTCCGTTTCTGCAAGAGCATTTTCCTCAGCTTGTCGCGTTATACAAATCGAGATATTCTAACCGCGCCTTTCTGCCGGCTGAATATAGGCAGCGGATTTCCGCGCTGGTAAAAAGATTGTGCCGCCAATACGGCATTACCGCCAGGAATGAAGAGTCTTCTGGCACCGAGAGTAGCCTCTCATCTCAGCTGGAACTTTTTTAATACGGAGACAAAATCCGGGCAAAGATAGCTCCGGATCGAGAAGTTTTCCACAGGAATACGCAAAAACGGCTGATGGCCAAGGGGGAGCGAATGCCAATTCTATTTGCAAGTTGCAGAAATCAATACATTTAAGTAAAGCAGAGATCTTCGACCAAAAAGGTACATGTACATTAGTACATACAGTTGCTATGTACCCAAGGACATGTTATATTCGCCCTGCTTGATCGACTTTATGTTCATCACCGTGATTGCGGAAGAGAGCGTTTTTTGGAAAATGAATCGAAAGAGGCTAAAGAATTTTGTTCCATTTCCACAGAATGCGTGTACTATAGGACAACTTTAATACTGTACCAATGACACATGACCTCTCTTTTTGGAGAGAGAGAGGATAAAAAGCTCGTCGGAAATAATTTTCAAGAAATTAATGAAAGATCGAGCTTTTTGTTTGGACCATATTGACCATACGGACATGGGGAATTAGATCACTTACGTACAAGAAAAAAAGCGGCATTAGTGATACGGTTCTCGGTCTGGTTGCACAGGTATATGGGAATGGGACTTCAGAAATCAGCGCCAGCGAATGCACGAGCGATTGTCGAGGGTAAACAGGGGATGGATTTTGCACGTCGCCGAACGTAAAGAGTGACGGCAATTCTTCCACCGAAGCGGAGGTGGATTTTGCGAGTATTGGTTATTGAGGATGAGCCGAAAGTAGCACGTACACTGGTGAAAGGTCTGGAAGCAGACCACTTTGCCGTTGATGTGGCTGGGGATGGGGAAGAAGGTCTTCAGCTGGCAACCGAGATTGATTACGATGGAATCATTCTCGATTGGAACCTTCCTAAACTTGACGGTCTAACCGTCCTGCGCAAACTTCGTAAGTCCGGATCCAATATGAGGATCCTGCTGTTGAGCGCGCGCAAAGACGTTTCTGACCGCGTCTGCGGGTTGCAGGCCGGCGCCGACGATTACCTGGTAAAGCCGTTTTCGTTTGAAGAGCTTCTGGCCCGGGTCCACGCTCTTCTGCGCCGTCCCCAGGAATTGCTGGATAAACTCAGCGTGGAAGACCTGGAACTTGACCGGATGCGGCACATGGTGACTCGTGCAGGCAAGCCCATCAATCTGACGCAGCGCGAATACGCCGTGTTGGAATACTTGATGCGCAATGCCGGCCGCACCGTTACCCGCACCATGGTGGTGGAGCATGTCTGGAACCTTGGTTTCGAAGGCCTGACCAACATTGTGGACGTTTATATCAATTATCTCCGCGCCAAGATCGACCACGGGTATGAAAAGCCGCTGATCCATACTGCACGTGGCGTTGGATATATGCTATCTTCAGCTTCCCAATGAAATTAACGCTTTTACGCCGCCTGAGTACCAGGCTCGCGTTCAAGCAGACAGTAACCTTCGCGCTCCTGGCGGTCATTCTCGCTTGGAGCGCGTATGCTCTGCTGGCGCGTCGCATTTACGACCAGGTCGATTCGGAGCTGCAGGACCGCGCCATAGCCGTGCGCAGCATGCTCCAGATTCGCGCCGGTAGCGTCAAGTGGCTCAATGCTGAAGCTGATCCCGAAGTCCGGGCCCAGTTTGAGCGCTCCATGCGGTACTACGAACTTCTGGACGATGATGGCCATACGCTGGATGCCTCTCGCGCCATGTCCGCTCTGCACGTCCCTCCTGCATCCGCTGCGTCTTCCTCAGTGCAGCCAGATCATGACATTTGGGAAAGCCTCAACGCGGGCAGCTCTCACATCCGCATTCTGAGTGCACCGGTGCTGGGCCTTGTGGGCCGCCACTACCTTCTGCGTATCGGCACTTCGCTCGATGAAGCGGATGAGGAGTGCCATCGCCTGCGTATTTTCTTGTTCGGCCTGGTTCCCTTTATTATCCTGGCGCACGCAGTCAACGCCTGGATGATGGCCACCCACTCACTACGGGCACTGGAACGCACCACAGCTGCGGCAAAGCAGATCACTCCTTTCGAGTTGAACCACCGGCTTCCGGTCTCAGGACGCGGTGACGAAATCGACGAATTGAGCACGTCACTCAACGCGATGGTTTCCCGGCTGCAGACCTCGTTTCAGCGGATGACCGACTTTCTCAGGACCCTTTCGCATGAGATCCGCCAACCCCTCACCGTATTGCGTGCCGAAACGGAGCAGGCATTGCGTCTGGGCAACAGCGAAACAAATTACCGCGATACGCTCTCCAAGCAACTTGAGCATGTGGAATTGCTGGCTCGGACCGTTTCTGATCTGATGGAACTGGCAAAGCCGGAAAGTGAGCAAGTCAAGCTTCAGCTCGAGAAGGAAGACCTTTCAGAATTGGTCCAGACGGCGCTGGATGGCATGCGCCCGCAAGCGGCAGACCGTGGTATCCAGATTTCCGGGACGGTGCAGCAGAATGTGATAGGCGCTTTTGATGCTGGACAAATCTGGAGGCTTCTGCTCAATCTGCTGGATAACGCGATCAAATTCAATCGCGACGGCGGACACATTGATCTAATTCTGGCGGTCCATAACGATGTTGCCATTGTCTCGGTCAGCGATACCGGCAGCGGCATCGGCGCAGAAGAGAAGACCCATATTTTTGAGCGGGGATACCGCTCGCCCGCAGCCCGTAAGTCAAATGTCCGCGGCACCGGCCTGGGACTTCATTTTGCCCGTGGCATTGCTGAAGCACATGGAGGCCGGATTGAAGTGGCAAGCACGCTGGGACAGGGTTCGTGCTTCCGCGTTTCATTGCCCTTGCTGCCCGCCGTATCGGGTAACTTGCTGGATTCTCCCGTCCGCAGGGATGCGCAGATTAACTAGCCGGACACCCGTTCCTGAGTCGAACCCTCCCCAGGGGTTCCGCCGGAAAAAGATTTGAAATTTTAATAATTTTTCAATGCGGAAGACTTCATTGAGACGGCAAGATAGGGTAACAATCAGAGCCAAAGTGTCCGTTGGCAGGAAGGTTTGCATGAATTTCGGCAAGGCAGCAAAATTGTTTCTGGCAGTAACGGCGCCCGTTTTGGCCGTGGCCCAGGCGACTCAGTCGTCTGCCCCGCAGAAGCCAAGCCCGGGGACCAGGGCAGCGCATGCAACTATCTTGCAGGGATTGCCTCAGTCTCCCTTGAGCGTACAGGAATCGGCAAACTCTAATTTCTATCGCCCACGCGGAACAGCCACTACAAATCCAACGACCACTCAGCCGCTGGCTTCGCAACCTGTGACGGTGCGCAATACCATACCTGCTCAACTGAATAGTCTTACCTCATCGGCGCCACAGCCTACGGTTACCGCTCCAGTACCATCCAATTCGCAGCCGTCCGCACCTCAGGCAGATGGGACCAAGTCCCCATCTCCGGAAGGTTCCGCAGCCGTTGATTACCATCATGGGCAGCTCACAGTAGTTTCAGAAAGGGCTCCTCTGGGAGTCGTCCTCAAGCTTATTGCCGCCAAAACGGGCGCCTTTGTAGATTTATCTCCGGAATTGCAAAATGAGCCTGTGATCGCAATGCTTGGCCCGGGGCCCGTGCGTGAAGTGATGGCGGAACTGCTCGACAGTCCGCGCGTCGATTACATCATCATGGGAACTGGCGACACTCCAGGCAGCCTGGAACGGATCGTTGTCCGTACGCGACAATCTTTCGCTCGTACGGCAATGGCAGCGGTTCGCCGGCCGCAGCCGTCAGCGGGCGAAGGATCCAATCTGAACGGAGGTGCACAGACAGCCAATGGGCTCCCACTTGCTGAAGCGAAGTTGACGCAGGAGCAGCTCATGGAAAACTGGAAGAAAATCCGCGAAGAAAAGCGTCTGGCGGAGATAGAGCAGCAACGACGGGACCGGGAAAACGAAAAGACGCAGCCTCAGATCGAGCCTCAGCCGGAACCTGCGGTGGCCGAGAATCAACCCGATAATCCGCCCCAGAAATAATTCATTGTGCTTTCAAACCTGGCCCCTCGGAATAATCAATATTCCAAGGGGCTTTTCGCGCATGCAGATAAAGAAGTTTAATGTGGCGTTGATAGGCTTCTAATCCGGCCAGATGAGAATTGTTCCTGAGCACATGGGGCGGGCAGAAGATGTTTTCTTTCTCCGTCATGGGCCGGCAAGAAGTTTTTTGGGGTTAGGGGAAGCGGGGGTCTGGAAGCCTGCTTCGCCAAGCTAAACCCTTCAGGTATCACTCGGAAGCGGTGTTCCATTCCGGCAAGTTTCCTGGCCGCGCGGCCAGGACTATCAGGCAAGGCCTTGCTTGTGATTGAGGCTGGGTTATGTAAAACCACCCAGCCTCGTTTTTTATGTATCAAAAAGTGGGCGGCGGAAGCCCTAGCAAAAAAATCCCCCTGCCGCCAACAAGGGGATCGGTGCCATTTCGTGGCGTTGCTAGTTTGCGCTGCCGCGAAGCACGTTCGCCGCCAAAAAGCCCTTAGGCCCCTTCAAGAGTTCGAATTCCACTGTTTCGCCCTCGTTAAGAGTCCTGTAACCGTTCTCCTGAATCGCGGAAAAGTGGACAAAAACGTCTTCTCCGGTCGAGCGTTGAATAAAGCCATAGCCTTTGGCCCCGTTGAACCACTTGACTGTTCCCTTCTCTTTCACAAATGCAACTCCTTTCGCCTCAGCTTCAAATTGAAAATCTCCTCCTCAAGTGAGGTGGAGAAAAAGGTTGTTGCTTTGCCGGTCAGATAGCTCTTTTCCGCAATCGATGGCTGCCGTGCCGGAAGGGCCCTGACTGCAGGCGACTCCAGCAACCGGATCGTTCGGCGAGTTCAAACTGCTGTACAAAAACATCAACCTGAATGCGCCCTGCGGGATGATCGCCGGGAGCTAGGCATAATATTCAGGAACCCTGGTTTTTGTAAAGCACTTTGTTTACATCGCGCAGCAACGCCAAAGGGAACTGGCTTTATGGAACTTTCGTTCCTCCCAAAATGGCCCTTATAAAAGGTGGAAGGAACCCATTTTCTGTTACGATTTTTGCAGGATCTCCATGACCTCAGGTTCAGTTTCGTCAGCCGTAGAAGCGGCGCCAAGCCCTGCCCCGGAATCGCAAGCCACTAGGCTATTGCTTCGGCCGTGGAAGCACATGCTGCGGCATCGTGGCTGGCCCACCCTGCAATACCTTGCCCGGACTGAGGCGCATACATACGCTTTCTCTGTGGCAGCCAATGCCATTCTTTCATTTTTCCCTTTCATGGTGCTCCTGATGTGGTTGATTCGTAATGTGTTCCACTCAGCCACCATGTCCAATGTTGTAGTGGATTTATTGAAAGACCATTTGCCTGCCGGCCAGGATTTCGTGATCCACAGTCTTCAATCTCTGGTGAAAACACGGCAGCGGGTCAAGATGGCCTCACTGGTCATTTTGCTCATCACCTCTACCGGCGTTTTTGTGCCTTTGGAAGTGGCCTTCAATCGCATCTGGGGATTTGCCAAGAACCGTTCGTATCTCGGGAATCAGATCATTTCCCTGGCGCTGGCTTTTGCCTGCGGCATTCTGGCATTGGCGTCTGTGGGGATGGCCGCCGGCAATGAACTGGCGTTAACTTTCATGATGCGGGGCAATGAGAATATCGTGTTTCGGGCGGCGACTTTTGTGGCCTTAAAGATCTGCGCCACCGTGGCGAGCATCGCCATCTTCTTCCTGATTTACTGGCTTCTCCCCAACGGCAAGATCAAAGCCAGAAGCGTTCTGCCCGCGGCAGTCGCCATGGGCGTGTTGTGGGAAGTAGGAAAAGTTTTGTACATCAAGGCGCTGCCGTGGCTGGATTTTCAAGAGGTGTACGGACAGGCGTTCTCGATTTCCGTCGCGCTGATGTTCTGGGCGTTCATTTCTGGTCTGATGTTACTGGCGGGTGCACACTTGTCATCTGATTTCACACCCGACTCCGCCGAGCCAACGAATCCGGAGGACGAGGAAGCTATTACATACTCTTAAATTTTGCTGGACAAAACTCGTTTTTGATTTTTGCAGGTTTCATATAGAAGTAGCGCAAATCGGCCTTTGCACGCGATAAAATCCCCGCAGCACCTGGATTTCCTTCCCCTGGCTCTTGCTCCCTTATCACCATGTTGGTTTCCACGGGGCCCAATGTAAGAAAAGATTACGGCCGACTTAAATTGGCGGCCGATCTAACTCTGAAGGAGAAAAGTGATGCGCAAAAGTGTGATTCGCCTGGTGGTGGTTACGGTCTTATTGGTTTCCGGAAGTTTGATGCAGCTTTATGCGTCAAACAGTCCCTTGCCCGTTCCACAGCTCCCGCCGGTACATGGCATTTAGATTTGCGAACGTCGAGTGGCTGGTTTAAGCTGGCCACTCTCTCGTGAAAAATAAAGAACTGCTATTGGCATTGGTAGGCACAGGAATGCAGGCGGGCCTGTGCCTACTTCTGCTCATCCGCCGGTCTTATCGAGAGTTCCCAATATTTTTCGCGTTTTCCACTGTCACTGTTGCTTGCACGATTGCTGGTTTAGCAGTACGAAACAATAACGATCTTTACCGGAACGTCTACTGGGCGAACGAAGCGCTCGGCATATTTTTGGTCTTTTTTGCCCTCCAGGAAGCCTTCCGTTCGGTATTTCGGAATTTTCTAGGTATGAGGCGGTTTAGATGGCTTTTCCCGGGAATTGGGATTTTGATGATTGTTGTAGCTGTTCTGCGACCGATTCTCCTTCCCCGCCCTGCTCACAGCCTGTTTACTGTGATAATTCTTGCTTTGGAAATTGGGGTCGGTTTCCTGCAATTTGGCATATTTAGCCTATTTATTGTTCTTATAAGCATCTTCCACCTGCGCTGGAGACAACACCCCGTGGGCATAGTGTTCGGTTTTGGTATAAGTGCGGCGGGGTCCCTGGTAGCTTTTCTGCTGCGTTCCGAAATCGGAACGAAATTTGACCCCGTTGTTAGAATTGCCCCGCCTATCGCTTACATTATTGGCGTGGCCGTCTGGCTGGCCACGTTTCTGCGGGAGGAACCATCCATGGCGGCAAAGGGCGATTCGACTCCGTTTACTCCCGAGCAGATGATTACCGAGTTGAGGCGGCACACTAAAGCAGTGAAAGGCATTCTAGGAAGATGATGTTCGATTTCATCGTAATAGCCCTGGTCGGCATTCTGCTGCTCTTTGCCGGATACACGGTTATCCAGTTTCGGGGCAAGTTTCCCCAGCGCACTATTGACGATGTAACCCCTTATCTGCGGCCCGCGGAGTCAACCGAACTGGAGTCGTTGCTGGATCCGGGGCAGGAAGCCAACTTCCGCATGCGGATGTCTCCCCAGGAATTCGCGGAATGGCAGCGGCGGCGAATCCATCTGATGCGCGAATATCTCCTGCGAATGTCCCACAACGCGCTGGTGCTGATCGAATGGGGCAACATGGAATCTCTCACGCCGGGCAAAGATGCGGACCCGGGTGGAGAGAGGCAGTTGCTGGCTCAGGAACTAGTGCAGGCAGCCACAGAATTTCGGCTTTACTCGATCCTGGCGCTGGCAAAATTGAAGGTATGGCTCATCCTTCCTTCCGTTTTTAATCTGCTGCTCCCGTCCCCTAGCCTTCCCTCCATGCGCCGCGTTTTCGGCATTGACGCGCTTGGATCATACCAGCGCCTCAAGACCGCTGCCGGCGGCCTGAGCCTGGCTTACAACGCCAGCTTCCATGACCAACTGGTCGAGCGACTCTAAAGCCGTAAACCCGTTTTCAACCTTGATTTCATTCCGGCTATCGCGCGCCTAACCGATATAATCGGTGAATCTTGGCTGTCTGGTCCACAATCACGCGCAAACTTAATTCGCTGGGGATGGTTCCGCGCACGCGTTTGGCGCTGGCTACCGTTTATTTGGCGGGGATAGGTGCGTTGCTGCTTCTGTTGCAATGGGTGTTCAAACTGTTCCATGCGCGAGGAGCGGCAGAAGCGTTGTCCGGATGGATATCCTTCCTGACCTGGACGCTCTTCATTCTCCTTTTGATCCTTGCGTGGCGCTGGCTCAGGGACCATGTGATGTGGAGCGTGCGCAACCGCCTCATCGTTACCTACCTTTTCATCGGAGGAGTACCCGTAACCCTGGCAGTGGCAATCGCGCTGGTATCCGGATATTTGGTTCTGGGCGATCTGGCCACATTCTTCGCGGTTTCTGAAATTAAGTCGGAGGCGAACCGCCTGGGAGCGGCCAATGCAGCCGCAGAGGAAGAAATTACGCGGCACAGCAGTACGCCCGAGAAAATCGCTGCGGTCGATAGGTCATTTCCCGAACGATCAATCGCAATTGTGCCCGCGTCCTCTTTGCCAGCCTGGGTAAAAGACGGCTTTACCGGGTTGGTTAACGAAAAGGGACGCATTTACCTGCGCGCCGCGAACGCTCACAAGGATCCACATGGCCCGGCAATGGTGGTTTCAAGCGTTGCCTTCGACCAGAAATTTCTGGCTCGAATAGCAAGCAAGCTGGGATCGCTCACGTTCTATTCGTTGGACCTGCAACTCAGTGGCGGCGAAAAATCTCTGGAGAAAGCTCTATCCAAAGAGCAAGGTGCAGGCACGGCGGCTTCTGGCCGGATCAGCGCCGGCAGTGTATCCGGCCCTGCAATGGCGCTGGACCGCGAATTTGGTTTTGTCGGACTTATACAAGTTACAGATTGGACGGACGGCTCGTCGCGAACAAGGATCATGGAAGTGGCCACGCGGCTCTCCACCGTGTATTCCTATCTCACCGCGTCCATGGGGATTGGGAGCACTTCAATCGCGATTGCCCTGATCGGTCTGGCCATTGCCTTCGTGATCGTGGTGCTCATCGCTTTGTTGATTGGAATCGGACTGACCAGGAAGATCACCTATTCGGTAGCGAATCTATACCGTGCCACACAGTACATCAACCGCGGAGATTTCAGCCATCGTATTGACGTGCGTGCAAAAGACCAACTGGCCGCGCTTCAGGTATCGTTCAACTCCATGACAGAAAATCTGGAGCTGTTGATCGCAGAGCAAAAAGAGAAAGAGCGGCTGCAAAGCGAGTTGGAGATCGCGCATGAGGTCCAGGCCCAGCTCTTTCCCCGTTCCAGTGTCGGCGCCAACGGCATGGAATTGCATGGCATTTGCCGGCCGGCACGCATCGTAAGCGGCGACTACTATGACTTCCTCTCGTACGGCCCTGAGCAGGTAATGCTGGCTGTGGGCGACGTAAGCGGCAAAGGCATATCAGCCGCCCTGCTGATGGCAACCATTCATTCCGCAGTCCGCGCCTATGAGCAGGAGCAACTCGTTTCAGTGAGCACCGCGGCGGCTTATGGGACAACCGGCAGAATTGCCGCGATCGAAGCACGTGTAGCCCCTCCCTCACCGGCACAAATGTTGTGGCTATTGAACCGGCATCTATTTCAAAGCACTCAGCCAGAGAAGTACGCCACGTTGTTTCTAGGTTTTTATGACGACCTGTCGCACCGGCTGACTTACTCCAACGCCGGCCATCTGCCTCCCATTGTTCTGGCGGCTGACGGAACCGTACGACGCCTGCAAACCGGAGGCACCGTGGTGGGTCTCTTCCCCGATTGCGACTATGAGGAGGAGACGGTGGAACTGTATCCGGGCGATATTTTTATTGCATTCAGTGATGGCATGACGGAACCGGAAAATGAGTTTGGCGAATTTGGCGAGGAGCGTTTGATCGAAACCATCCACGCTTATCGCAACCAGCCTCTGGAGAGAATCACAGAGCATGCGGTTTCCGCGATCCAGGATTGGATTGGCTCAACCGAGCAGCCTGACGATATCACTCTCGTGCTGGCCCGCAGGATCTAGGCCCCGCCGGAACCACGCTTTTCTTCTCTATTGTCAAACTTGGTAACGCTCGGTTTCTTTTCTTACCCAATCTGCTCACAACCGTTATCTTGTACCCTGACTCTCGCACCTTTCTGGACAAACAACCAATGAAACCAACCGGCAATATCCATCGGCTTCCCGCAATCGATTCCTGGCAAAGCCAGCCCAAGATCAAGAACGCGCTCCTGCACAGGGTTAAGAACATCACCAGCGAGATTCATTCCCTTCAGGAAGAAATGCACGCTAAACTCGCCGAATCCACCAGGGAACATCAACCCCTTAAGTTCTTTGAGGATGGCTCTGCCGCGCAGGTGCTCAACGATTTCAAGGCTGAGCTGGACCAAGTGCGGCGCATCTTGTGGTTTTACATTGAGGAAGCCGCCGGAACCCGTGCGGTTGAACCGGACGAGGACCGCCTGGATACCCGCTTGCAGCGGGTAAATGAACTGCTCCGCACTCTGGCTCCGCACCCTTCCCACCCGGCAACCGCCGAAGGCGAGAGCAAAACGCCAGTTTCATTTTTTGAACGGCTCGACGAGGTGATCGATACCTACATGGAGAAAAAGCCCGTCGCACAAGCCAAGGCCGCGAAAGCGGGCGATTAATGCGTGTTCGCCAGCCTGTGGTCCAGGTTGGCGATCCGCCATCCCGTCTCAAATACCAGCCTTGTAATCCTGGTCAGCTTGGCGAAGTCAATTTTATCGACGGTATCCGTGGGCCTGTGATAATCCACGTGGGTTCCGTCAAAATAGAAGATGATGGGAACGCCGTGCTTGGCATAATTCCAGTGATCTGACCGGAAGTAGATCCGCTCCGGATCGGCAGGATCATTATAGTGGTAGTTCAGCTTCATCTTCTGGAATTGCGCATTGGTTTCCTCGCTGAGCTGATGCAGTTCCAGACTGATGCGGTTCGATCCCACCAAATAAACGGTGTTGGCGTCGGTAAGATGTTCATCTTCCATCTGATTGTCGCCGGGCGGCTTCGAGCGTCCAATCATATCGATATTGAGGTCGGCCACTATCTGGTCCAGTGGCACCACGGGCGCGTAGTCCGTGTTATATTCCGATCCCAGCAGGCCCAGCTCTTCGCCGGCATGGAACATCACCAGCACCGAGCGCTTCGGTCGCTCCAATGACATGGCATGAGCAATCGCCAGGACAGCCGTGGTTCCTGAACCATCGTCGTCGGCGCCGGGATAAATCTCACCGCTCGGCCCAGTCTTCAGATGGTCATAATGGGCGCTGAACACTACGTACTCATGCTTCAATGTGGGATCGCTGCCTTCAAGAATTGCCGCGACGTTTTGCGTGGTCGAGCGGTTAAGCTGCATGGCGACAGCTATCGTCGCCGTCAGGTCCAGCTTTCTCGGCTGCAATTTCTGCTTACGGCTGATCGATTCGTAAACGCTCTTCACGTCAAGCCCGGCGGCCCCCAAAATATCCTCCGCCAGAGCCGGTCCTACGGTTACAGCGGGCAGCTTGCCTTCAGTACCGCGCGCCAGGCGGACGGTTTCGCGAGCAGCGGCCCGCTCCTGAAAGCCTTTGTTCTTCATCAACTCCATCAGGCGTTGTGGCGGCAACTGCAGAATGCCCACAGCGCCGTGGGCACGGGCGGCGCCTTGACCCGATTCGCTCTCCTGCAGTCGTGAGATGTCGACGCCGGAAAAAGCGCCGGGCACAATCAAGACAATGTTTCCTTTTACGTCCAGGCCTGAATAATCGTCGTGGTGTTGCGATGGCGAAGAGATCCCAGCTCCTACAAAAACAACATGGCCTTGCGCCTCGCCAGTACCTCCGTCGGCCGGCAAGTAAAAATCGCCGAAGCGATAAGACTTTGCTTTGTTCCCAGCCTTCACTTCCAGAGAGCTTTTCGCGGTATCAGCTTTGCCGGAAACCACCTGGAAGGTCTGAAGAAAGCTGCCATTCTCGCCGGCTCCTTTAAAACCATCGGCTTCAAGGCGGGAAGCGATGTAGCGCGCCGCAATAGCGAAGCCCGGGGACAAGGTGTACCGGCCGCCCAGTTCAGGCGAAGCCAGAAATTCCAGATGCATGCGCAATTCACCAGGAGTGATGGAATCTACAGTTGACGGTACCGGAGGCAGAACGACAGCGTCTGGCGCGGCAGCGTACATCCCTGCTGAGACCATCAGGGCCGCAGCAAAGGCTACTTTTGCGAAAAAAGTTTTGGAACGGTTCACACTTTGATGTTAGCAGCCCACCAGCCGCGTACAATCAGCGGTTGACGCTTGAGTCAAATGCTTCATTGGTTACAATCGTTAAGCAAAGGTCACTTGTATTCACGTGAAGCAAAATATCGTTGTCCTCGAAGATGACGCGGACATCGGCAACCTGGTCCGCCACCACCTGCAACTCAGCGGATTCAACGTCCGTCTTTGCGCTACCGGCGATGACGTTTTGCCATTGGCGCGCAAGCATCCGACGGTCCTCTTCGTGCTTGATATCATGGTGCCCGGCCGCAGCGGTTTTGATGTCTGCCGGCAAATCCGGGAAAGCCGCGATCTCGCCCGCATTCCAATCATCTTTCTCACTGCAAGGGCGGGTGAAGAAGACCGCGTTCGCGGGTTGGACCTTGGCGCCGACGACTACATCACCAAGCCGTTCGGCACACGCGAGCTTACCGCCCGCGTCAGGGCGGTGCTGCGGCGGTTTGAGCAGCCCCTGACCACCAGCATCACCACGCCCGACTTCGAACTGCACAGCGACGCAATGACACTGGTGGTTCGGGGAGATCCTACGGACGTGACTGCCACGGAATTTCGTCTGCTGCACTTTCTCGCCTCCCATCCCGGCCGCGTATTTAGTCGCGATCAGGTGCTGGATGCGGTGTGGCGAGACCTCTCATTTGTCACCCCGCGCTCCGTGGACGTATATATCCGGCGTTTACGGGAGAAGATTGAGCAAGACCCGGAAGATCCCAGATATCTAAAAACCGTGCGCGGCGCCGGCTACAAGTTTGAAATGGAAAAGTGATTGGTCTGCGCCTCAGTCCATGGATTCCAGCCGATCAGTTCATATCTCAGGGTATGGGTTTCAAGTATAGTGTTGGCATGAAATGCAGAGTGCTTGCACCTTACATTGCCGCAGCTTTTCTTCTCGTAGGAATTGCCACGGCGCAAAACAAACCCGCGACGGAAAAGAAAGACCCTCTTCCGCTGGTGAAGGTGGCTTCAAATATCGCCGTCAACTCGCAGCAACAGGACCTTGATGGCTTTCTTGCAGTGTACGTTGACCCGGAAAGCTGGGCGTCAGCGCTCAAAGATGGCGACCTTGGCCCTTTTTTGAAAGTCAAAGAACAAAAGCCGGGACGAAGCGCCGTTCTTTTCTTTCCAGCTAACAAAGAGACAGGCATATGTGTCTTCTTCGACGGCGATTCACCTGTCGGAGTGACCGCGGCCAAAGCCAAAAATGGCAAGATAGAAGCCGGTGATATCTCGGCAGGATACAAACCTCTCGCCAAAGAAATGCTCAACGATACCGGGCAGGAGTATGTTTTCAGTAAGGGCGATCTGGCCACAGACGATGGTCAGCCTCTTGAGGGCTTCCAGGTCACCAGGGCCAGCAAGAAACCGGCGAACTGAATGCTTCCCCACGAATGAGAAACCGCATCTTCCTGAAGACGATGGGAGCATTTGTGGCGGTGATTGCCGCCGCTACGCTCACGCTTGATATCAGCATCCGGCACACCTGGGAAAGCGCTGTGCACAGTGACATTGAGCGGCTGCTGGTCCAGAATGCCCGGGGGTTCGCGCTTCGTATCGAAAACGACCACCAGCACTCGTTACAGCAGATGGCGACCGAGGAATCCAGTATCACGGAAACCCGCGTCACCATTATTACCCGGGATGGCATCGTACTCGCGGATTCCGAGGCCGATCCTAAAACCATGGAAAACCACGCGAGCCGCCCCGAAGTGGTGGCCGCCCTCAACGGGAAGGTTGGCAGCTCCTCACGTCTCAGCCATACAGTTGGAATCGAATTTCTTTACCTTGCAATTCCCAGCGGCGATAAAATCGTCCGCCTGGCATATCCGCTTTCCAGCCTGCAGCAACAGATTGCTTCAATCCGCTCAAATCTGTTGCGGGCTACCGCGCTGGCTCTTTTGCTGGCGCTTCTGCTCGCCGCAGTCGTCAGTGAAGTGATTTCACGCCGGCTGCGCCGCATCGTCGGTTTTGCCGAACAGGTAGCCGCAGGGGACCTTACCGCCCGGATCGCCGAAAGCGGCGGAGACGAGATTGCCCAGGTGGCTATGGCGCTGGACCGCACGGCACGCCGGCTGGAAGAAAACTTTGCTGCCGTACGAGAGAGCCGCTCCGAGCTAGAAGCTCTGCTCAACAGCATGACGGACGGCGTGATCGCTGTATCTCCTGATATGAAAGTGCGTTGGGCCAACCACGCTATCGCTGCGATTCTCCATCACCAAGTGCGCATCGGTGCCCCGGTGATCGAACTGCTGCGCCATCCTGATTTTATCGGCACGCTCAATCAGGTGCTGCAATCAAAACGCCGGGAAAGCACGATCGCCTCTTCCCTTTCCGGGCGCAGATCGTTTTCCGTGACCGCGGAACCCCTGCCCGACGGCGGCGTGGTGAGCGTACTGCATGACATCTCCGCGATCGAACGAGTTGAGAAAACGCGGCGGGACTTCATTGCCAACGTCTCGCACGAATTGCGAACGCCGTTGACCTCGATTCGCGGCTACGCTGAAACCCTGATCGAATCCGACGGCCTGGTCAATGACAGCGCGCGCGATTTCCTCCAGGTGATCCGCCGCAACGCAGAGCGCATGGGACGCCTGACCGAAGACCTGCTGGTGCTGGCGCGAGTGGAATCAGGCGAGGAGAAACTTGATTTGCGGGCGCACTCCGCGCGCCAATTGCTCGCCGAGGCGGCTTCTTCCATGCAGGAACAGGCCCGTGCCGAACAAGTTGAGCTTATTGTGGAAGACATACCTGACTGGTCAGTGCTGGCCGATAGTTATGCCGTGCATCAGGTCTTTGGCAACTTGATCAGCAATGCGATGCGTTATGCCCAGGACGGAAAGAAGATCATTGTGGGTGCGCATGAACTGGAAAACGGTATTGAGTTCTTTGTGCAGGACTTCGGCCCCGGCATCGCGTCAGAACACCTGCCGCGTATCTTTGAGCGCTTTTACCGCGTGGATAAAGCCCGCTCGCGGGAAAGCGGGGGCACGGGACTCGGTCTGGCGATTGTGAAACACATTGTGCTCAACCACAGCGGCTCAGTCCGCGTGGAAAGCACGGTAGGGCACGGAACGACGTTCTTCTTTCTTCTGCCGAAAGCTTAGATCGAGCCCACCTCCCGGGTTTTAACACTCATTTAACACTCCTTTGTTAGGTTCATCTCGTGCATACGGATATCACACTTGAGGAGAAGCAATGAGATTGAGACTTGCGATGGCAATGGCGCTCGTGGCAGCAATGGTCGGCACTGGCAGCGCGGAAACGAATTTAAACGGTGCGGGCGCGACTTTCCCCAATCCGATCTATCAGAAGTGGTTCAGCGAATATCACAACACACACAAGGATGTGCAGATCAATTATCAGTCCATCGGCAGTGGCGGAGGCATTCAGCAGCTCACGTCTGGAACGGTGGATTTCGGCGCCAGCGATGGCCCAATGACAGATGAGCAGCTCGCAAAGGTTTCCGGCAAAGTCTTTCATATCCCCACGGTACTTGGCGGAGTGGTGCCTACCTACAACGTCAACGGAGTCAGTGGCGAGCTCAAATTCACCGGCGACGTTCTGGCCGATATCTATCTCGGCACTATCAAAAAGTGGAACGACCCACGGCTGGCCAAAGCCAACCCCGGCGTTAAGTTTCCCGATGAAGATATCGCCGTGATTCACCGCTCGGACGGCAGCGGCACCACTTATATTTTTACCGACTACCTCAGCAAAGTGAGCCCGGCATGGAAAGGCAAGGTCGGCAAAGGCACGTCAGTCAGCTGGCCCGCGCCCGGATCGCTGGGCGGAAAAGGCAACGAAGGCGTTTCCGGCATGGTGAAGCAGACGGAAGGCAGCATCGGCTATGTTGAGCTGATTTACGCGGTCTCCAACAAAATGCCTTACGGCAGCGTACAAAATGCCGCCGGAAGTTTCGTGAAGGCCAGCCTGGAATCAGTGACAGCGGCGGCCGCATCCGTGAAAGACATGCCGGATGACTTCCGTGTTTCAATCACCAATGCGCCCGGTAAAGACGCCTACCCCATCAGCAGCTTTACCTGGCTCCTGGTTCCTGCAGAGTGGGCGGATGCAACTAAAGAAAAGGCCTTTGTGGATTTTCTAACCTGGATGGTCGATAAAGGGCAAACTATGACTTCGGCGCTGGCATACGCTCCTCTGCCCAAGAACGTGGCGCAAAAAGTAAAAGCTCGGATCAAAGAGGTCAAGATAAAGGGAAAACAGTCAGCAAAGAAATAATAGCGGGTAAGATTTCTCCGAAAAGCGGGCCCAATTGGACCCGTTTTTTTATAGCGACGACAACTACGCCGTTACACATGTCCTTACCCATTTCTTTTCTTGCCCACGATCAACCGTGTGGCACAACGCCCCCATTACTATTTCGATACAGATGTAAGAAATACCTTATTTACATCGTCCCGAATCGGGATACGATCCCGATAAGCTCAGGCAAACCGTTCAAATGCAGGCCTTTCCCCCGGTTCACTAATAGTGACTGAAGTACCGTTTGCTGATTCGGCAGCTCCGCTTACACTTTTGTCTGCACGGAAGACCAATGTACCGGGGCCCCAAGATCACTGTACTTCAGCCCGACGGCGAAAAGAAAAGACACGGTCTTAAAAGTTTTTAAGGTTGAAAAGAGCACAAGCAACTTAGATCAAAACATTCGACGCGATGAACCGCAATTTCAAAAACGGTGGAAAGAAAGCGCTCCTTATCCTGAGCGGCGCGCTCTGTTTTCTAACCGCCAGTGCGGGCGCCCAGACGAGTTCTGGCCAGCTCAGCATCACGATGAACGTGCAGTCGTCGATCACACTGGTTTTCCAGAATAATCCTTCTGTTGGGACCACGGGCTTCTGTCCGTTGACCAATGCCGGAACCAACAATGTCGGCCTGGATCTAGGAACGGCGTCTTTCCCCGGAAATTTTCATACGTCAGCCTGCGTAAATTACACGCATCTGACGTCGGCAGATTATCAGGTCAGCAGCGCTTTTGACGTGGTTGTGAGCAAAGCCAATTCCAGCAGCCCGAATTACCGGCTGGCGGCGCAGATTTCCACGCCTCCGCCGGCAAACGTGATCTGGCTGCTGAACAATGTTCCTTTAACGAATACAGGATTTACTACGCTGGATACCGCCGACGCTTTCGGCGCGCGAATTACCAAGACTTTGCAGGTGCAGGTGAAGAACACGGTGGCAGCACAGGTATTGCTGGAAACCATTACTTTTCTGGCAACGGCAAACTAGGTTTTGACCATGTTGAAGAAATACATCTCGATCATGCGCTGCACGGCCCTGGCGGCCCTGATGTTGTCCGGCGAGTCGTTGCTGGCCCAGACCACTGCCACGGGCGTCATCAATGGCACCCTGATCAACAAGAATGGTATTTCGCTTCAGTTTGATACCGATCCGGGGGGTGTGACCCTAGGCGCAGCCGGCACGAGCGCTGCCACCGCGAACTTTGGTGTGGTTTCCGCGTTTGGTCCGCTCTCCGGCGGTGTGAGCCGGCCCAGCGTGACAGCGGCTAACTTTACCGTACGAACGATTTTTGATGTGCAAGTCATTCAGGGCGGCTTGGCCAGTACGACTTATACCCTCACGGCGAATCTTGCCGCTGCGGCTCCGACGGGCTTCAGCTGCAAAGTGGATGCAGTCACGCTGACCACTGCTTCGCAGACACTGCAGGTGAATGGCGCTTACAACAGGGATATCGCCCACAACCTGGATTTAGTGATCTCGACCGCGGCGCCGGGAGCCGGCGGTCCAGCCGTGGGTACGCCCATTACCACGACGATCAATTTTACGGCTACGGCCAACTGAATTTCGACGTACGGCTTTTTTGGAGTAATAAACTTTTGAATTTCAAATGAGGAGAGGAACAACAATGAAGAAAGTAATGCTCTTAACCATCTTTGCGGCGCTGATGATGATTTCATCGGCTGCCATCGCCCAAACAACAGCCAGCGGTACGCTCACCGTGACCGCCACCGTGAACGGATCGATCCAACTGGTTTTCAACTCTGATGCTGCCGGCGTTGCCCTGTCTTCCGGCGCGGGCACCAACACTGCCACGCTGGCGTTCGGCAACGTGTCGGCTTTTGGCGCGATTTCAGCTGGCATCGTTCGCACCACCACGGCAAGCAACTTCACCGTGAGTTCCGCAGTTGACGTGCAGGTCTCACAGACCAACTCCGCCAGCGCGAATTACACTCTGAAGGCACAGTTGGGCGCGGCTGACGCGGTTGATACCTGGACCGTCGGCGGCATTGCAGTTACGAACGCTGCACAGTCCACGCTGACCGCGACGGGCACTTATGCCGCAAACAGCAATTTCCCAGTGGCCATCACGGTACCTTTCACTACGGCAAGTGGAACCCTGATCAGCAACAGCATTAATTACGTAGCAACGGCCAACTAAGGGTTTAATAGGATTGGCTGTGCTTGCAGCACAGGATAGACAGATGGATTAGAGCTGGAGCAGGAGGTGCGACATCGGGCTGCGTTTTGTCCTGCCGTTATTGCTGTTCGGTTCCTCCCTCATAACCGACGGGTGGGCACAACGCAAAGGCACGAGCAAACGCACCTCCAGCGCCATTTCTATGAAGTCTGAAACAGAAGGCGCTATATCGGTGAGTTTCGTCAGCGCGCCGGATGGGGTCGCTTTAAGTGGCGGGGCCTCCGGCCAGCGCAGCCTGAATCTGGGAACGGTCTCACACGCCGGCGGAGCGCAGTCCGCCAACGTCCAGGTGCAGAAACTGCCTGGACGCTTTGTTGTTTCAACCAGATTTGGATTGAACATCCAGGCAGGATCGCAGCACGCAACCAATGCCAGTGTGCTGGCTGCGCTTGCTGCACCGGATCCCGGATATACGTTTCGGCTTGACGGAATCACGCTTGCGGCGGTTCCACAGCTGGTCCAGGGGCAGGCCAGGATCGGACCAACGGTCATGCATCGTCTGGAAATTGAAGTGCCCACATCTTTGACGGAGAAGAATTCTCAACTGCACAATGCGATTATTTTCCAGGTTATCCCGAATTGATGTGGCGCAGGGGCTGATGCCTGTGCGCCTGTGCCTCTGGCTCGGATTGATCAGTGCGTCGGTCGCGCTGAGCGCGCAGACGGCACCGGCTGCCTCCGCGCAGAATCCAGTAGCTCCGCCCATGGCGCAGCCCTCGCCGGCCGAAAAGCCTTCGATCTCACTGAGCCCGGCGGTGGTGATGGCCAAAGGCTCTTTCAGCCAGACGCTGTCCCAGACGCTTACACTCACCAATCAAACTGGCCGTGACTTCGCCTTTGAGATGGTTGCGGAAGACGTCGTCATCAAAGACGGCAAGCGCGTTTTCGTTCCCGCGGGTGAAACGCCCGACAGTATCGCTGCATCGGCGGTGTTCACGCAAAAGACGGTCCTGGTCAAGCCATTTTCTTCTGTCTCGGTCGATATCCGCCTCACCCTGCCGGCGCAGACCAATCTGCGCGCCGTGGTTGCAATGTTCCGTGGGACGGACAAGCTGCCAACTTCTTCCGGCGCGGTCGGAATGACAGCATCGCTTGGCTCGCTGATCACGTTCAACCTCACGGACAACGCCAAGCTCCAGCCTGAGACAGTGCGCGTAATTCCCGCCAGCGAAACCGCGAACATGAAGATCGCGCAGTGGATATCCAACTCCGGCACTGAGCCCGTGCTGCCAGAAGGAACCGCGGCGGTGCTGAACTCAGGCGGCGCGCTGGCCGGGAAGGCCATATTTGATCCGCAGCGGCTTTTGCCGGGTGAGCGGTTGGAGTTTTCCGCTGACTACCCCGGCGACTTGTCACCGGGAAATTACCGCGCGCTTTGCTCTTTCCAGTTTGAAGGCAAGACCCTTACCAGCGAGGCGGCGTTCGAAGTGCCGAAGAAATGAGACGTTTCCGGAGCTTTGTCCTGTTGGCGATGGCAAGTTGTCTTGCAGCCCAGGGACAGTCTCCGCTTTCCGTCGCTTATCAGAAGACGTTGCAGGTTCCGGTGGCAGGCGCAACAGCCGCGTACTCGCTCGATTCGAGCGTTGCTGACGCCACAGCCGCCAATGGCGTGGTTGAAATTGTGGGCAAAGCGCCCGGCTCGACCAACATCGTCATAGTCACACCCGCTGGAGCCCAGACTCTCGCCGTCATCGTGCCAATCCCTCCGACTGTGTTGCCTCCCGGATTCGAACCGCCTGACCGCCAGGGCACGGGCGAGTCCGGAACATACGAATTTCGCTACAACTCTGATCCCGGACAGATCACCAACTCCATCGAACTCAAGCGCACTGAGGGGAAGTCGTTTACGCGGATGCAGGTAATCAACGCGAACTTGTTCTCTTCGAGCGGCTCGAGCTCAGCCATTGGCTTTCCTTTCCTTGCCTACCAGATCAGCCGCCCGGATAGAGACATGACCTTCGTTGACAAAAGCGTCCTGAATTCGCCGCTCACGCTCGATGGCTTCCTGGTAAGAGGCTTCCATCTCCGGCAAGGTCCGTGGGAATTTCACGGCGGCTTCACATCCATCGCCACATTTCAGGGATTGTTTCTAGCGACTGATCGTGAATACACCGCCGGCGTTTCCAGGCTATTCCATATCGACGAGGCAAACTCTCTGGAAGCCAACGCTTATTATTTCCAGAATCCTGACAGCCAGCGCAGTTTCTCGAGCAACGGCGGCGTCGGTTCTCTGGTGTATCGCTTGAAGCTTACAGACAAGGGAAACTTTCTGGCGGAGCTGGGCATGAGCCATGGCGTCGGTTTTGCCACGCGCGGCAATTATGACGACCAGCGCACACATATTACAGGCAACTTCCGCACTCAGTCGCACAACTTTGCGTCGCTCGCCATCAACAACCAGCACGGAACATTTGCCGACCTCAACGCCAGCCGCAAATTGACGGACCGGCTCTATGCCAGCCTTGACCTGAACCAGTCCAATTACAACCTGCCCACGCTGAGCCAGAAAACGTTTACCGCCAGCGGCCTGCTCAATTTCAAGCTAAACCGCAATTTTTCCGTGAACGGCGGCGCCGCCTATGCAACCTTTCAGTCGCAAATTCCCGTGGGCCCTCGCATCACCACGGTAAACCTTCCCACCGGAGTGGATTATTCAACCCGCCACTTCGGCACAGGCTTCCAGTACCAGCGGACCGTGAACATTGAAGGCGGAGGCGGCGGCAATGATTACGCCGTGAACGCCCGCGCATCCGCCGGCCCATTCCAGATGAACGCCTTCTTCCGGCACGATGTTCAGGTGCCAACGCTGGCGGCAATCTTCTCGCAGATTCCGGGCCTGCAAGATGCGCTGGATCGCGCCGGAATTGTTGCGTCCACGCCGGAGCAGCTGGCCGACTTGCTGCGCAATACGGCCCTGTTGCAGCTGCTGGGCTTCACCAATGCCCTCACCGTCAACCTGGCGCCTTCACGCAACGATGTAAGCGCCGACTTGGGTTGGATGTCGCACAGCCAGAACCGCCGCAGGATCGATCTGAGCCTCTTTGACAGTAATACTGAGCTGGTGCAAGGCCATTTCATCCTGACGACCGCCACGCTCAGCTACTCGCAGCGGCTCAAATCCACGAATGACATCGTCGGATCGGCATCGCTGGTGCGAACGAGCAACAATGGATCCACCACAACGCACCCGCTTTTCAGTATTTCGCTTCAGCATCGATTTTTTACCGTGCCCGGTTTGCTGCTGCCGGGACGCCATGGAATGATCCAGGGCCACATCTTCCGCGACGACGATTCCGCTGGACTTTACGACGCGCATCTGCCGGTGCTCGGCGGCGTAGAAGTTCGCCTGGATGACGACCGCGTCACACGCACCGACGCCAGCGGTTATTACTCTTTCCATCATGTGCCGTTCGGCGTGCATCGAGTGGAGGCGAAATTACAGAGTGACGAGCCGTTCTTTTACACCACGGACTCACCCGCGACCGTGGACATGAATGCCACCGCCGATTTCGGCATCAACTTCGCCAAAGGGCAAATTTTTGGTTTCCTGCTCAATGATGCGGGCGCCGGCGTCGGCGGAATTACCGTGGAACTGAAGGGCGAGAAATTTACCCGGCGCGTCCAGACCAGCCTCAACGGCAAGTTTGCCTTCACCGGACTTGTCCCCGGCAACTATTCGCTGGCCACCCTGCCGGATTCCTATCCTCCGGGATACGCCTTGCAGGACCTGGCTGCACAAACGGTCACGGTGGAATCGGGTAAGCCCAGCAGTGCGAAGTTTACGGTGAAGGCGCTGCGCTCCATCGCCGGACGCGTACTCTTCTATGACAAGGCTACACTCCAGACCATCCCTTTGGCCGGCGCAGTCGTTCGGCTGAAAGAACTTTCCCTGGAAGCGACAACCGGCGTCACAGGCGCTTATATCTTCCGCAACCTGGCTGCGGGAACTTATACGGTGATTCTGGCACATGAAGGCAAGGAAATCTCCAAGACTGTAGAGGTGCCTGCGGCTCCCGGCAATATTCGCGACATCGACCTGAACGCGGGAACAAGAGACGCAGCGCCACAGAAATGATTTGCTGCTGTCCGAAGCGGTGAGGGATCGGGTTAAATTACTTTTTCTTCGATTTCGGCGCGGGCCGGGTTTTCGCGTTTGCGTCAACCGGTATCAACTTCACCGTGACGACTGGTTGTAAGCGGGAAACATTGTCTTTCGCGTCCACGGCATTGGCGATAGTTATCCGTTGCTCGCCATTCTGACCAATCGTTAGCCCCACCGAAGACACCACGGTTGCCGTGACAGTGAGCTCTCCTTGAGCGCCTCCACGCGATGCATATGCCCGGCCTGGCTGCTGCGCAAGGGCGTGCATGCCACACAACAGGAGAGTTGCTGCGACGACACGGAATAAGCGTTTGCACCGATACATAAAGAGAGCGTCCCATTCGATTGGGATTGCATTCCGGAGAAAGAAGTTTTCCAACCGCTTACGTTTGAGTTATCGGCAGAAACCTGGAGCGGCTGAGGCACTTCAGTGTGCGTTATTCACGTACTCCTTCGGCACAGCGGCCGTACAGGACAGAAGTAGGCCATTGCGAGTCGGCTTGGCAAAACTCAACCCACTAGCCTTAAGTTTTAACAATGTATTAACAATCGTCTGCTAGCTTCCAAGCATGCGAACTGTGCCCGAACGCAGGCCTTCCCAAGGCGGAGAAGTGTCTGGAGAGCCTGCTACCGCGGAGCCTGTTGATGGCAGCGCCAAGCCTAAAGGCGGCTCCGAACAACTGAGCGTGGTCCCGAAACCCAGGCTGGGGCCGCGGGAAAATCTGTTTGCGGACCGTGTCTTTCGCGCATTTGTAGTTCTTTGCTCCATTGCCATACTGACCATCGTGGGATTGATCGTTTTTGAGCTGCTGCGCGAGTCGCGGGTCTCCATGGCTAAGTTCGGTTTCAAATTCCTGGTGAAACAGGTATGGGACCCGGTGGCTGAAGACTTTGGCGCTCTGCCGTTTATTTATGGCACGATAGTTTCTTCGATGGTGGCACTCTGCATCGCCGTGCCGCTGTCAGTAGGTACAGCGCTTTTTCTTACGGAATTATGTCCCCGCCGGCTGCGCGGGATACTCTCCCTGTTGGTCGAGCTGCTTTCCGCAATTCCCAGCGTGATTTACGGTCTTTGGGGAATCTTTGTGCTGTCGCCCTTCTTACGCGTCCACGTAGAGCCTTCCCTGGCGAAATACTTCGGCTGGACAGGTCTTTTCAGCGGGCCCAAATACGGATGGGGCATGCTGGCCGCAGGAGTGATTCTGGCCATCATGATTCTGCCCATTATCGCCTCCATCACGCGCGAGGTTGTTACCGCTGTACCCCGTGTGCAGCGTGAGGCGGCCCTGGCGCTGGGCGCTACCAGATGGGAGATGCTGCGAATCGCCGTTCTACGCAACGCGCGCCCGGGCATTTTCGGAGCCGTAATTCTCGGCCTGGGACGTGCCCTTGGTGAGACGATGGCCGTGACGATGGTGATCGGCAATCGTCCGGAAATCGCAAGATCGCTGTTTGCTCCCGGACACACGCTGGCCAGTGTGATCGCGAATGAATTTACCGAAGCGGTCGGCAGTGTTTACCTTAGCGCGCTGGTGGAGATGGCGCTGGTGCTCTTTGCCGTAACTCTGATCGTGAATGCTCTGGCCGGGTTGCTGGTCTGGTCGATTACCCGGGGAATGCCGGCGAGGGCGCTTGCTTAAATCGTCACAAAATATTTCTCTGCGCCGCAGGCTTTCCAGCGGATTGGCCGTCGGGCTGATCTCGCTTGCCGCGCTGGTGGTAACCGTGCCGCTGTTCCTGATTCTGGGAACGGTGATCTATCGTGGAGCCAGTGGGCTGGACTGGGCATTTTTCACGCAAATTCCAAAGCCCGTGGGTGAAACCGGCGGGGGCATGGCCAACGCGATTGCCGGTTCAATCATGCTCCTGAGTTTTGCCAGCTTGATTGGCGTTCCGCTGGGCGTGGGCGCAGGAGTTTTTCTGGCGGAATATGGCCGCAACAAGTTTGGCAACATCGTCCGCTTTACCTGCGACGTGCTGAATGGAGTGCCTTCGATCGTGATTGGGCTTACTGCCTATGCCCTGGTGGTGGTGGTGCAGGGGCATTTTTCCATGCTGGCCGGCAGCGTGGCCCTGGGCATCATGATGATCCCGACAATTTCCCGGACCACCGAGGAAGTCCTGCTGCTGGTTCCGCAATCCATCCGCGAAGCCGCGCTGGGCCTGGGTATTCCGCGATGGCGGACCATCCTTTCCGTGGTATTGCGCTCAGCCAGTTCGGGAATTGTCACCAGCATCATGCTGGCCTTCGCGCGCATTGCCGGTGAAACCGCGCCGCTGATATTTACGGCCTTAGGAAATCAATACTGGAATACCAACGTCAACCAGCCTACGGCAGCCCTGCCGCTGCAGATCTACTCATACGCGCAAATGCCCTATGACCAGGCACACCAACAGGCATGGACCGGGGCCCTGGTATTGATCTCTATGATTATGCTCACGGTTATTCTGTTCCGGTTTATCGCCAGCCGAGGCGCGATCAAGGGGGCCAGCTAGATGGATGCAGGCATTCACGTAGCCAAGCTGAACGCCTGGTTTGGCGAGAAGCAAGCCTTGTTCGATATTGCCATGGAAATTCCCGCTAAGAAGGCCACCGCCATTATCGGGCCTTCAGGTTGCGGCAAGTCCACGTTTGTTCGCTGTTTGAACCGCATGCATGAGACGCTTCCCGACACTCGCGTCTCAGGCAAAGTATCCATCGGCGACTTAGACGTTTACGGCAAAGGCGTTTCGCCCGTTTGGATACGCCGTCGCGTCGGTATGGTGTTCCAAAAACCGAACCCGTTCCCGACCATGACGATCTATGACAATGTCGCCGCAGGGCTCAAGCTGAATGGGTTCCGCAATCGGCGCGAACTCGACCAAGTCGTGGAACACTCCCTGAAGCAGGCGGCGCTATGGGACGAGGTGAAGGATGACCTGAAGAAGAAATCCGGAGCCAGCCTCTCCGGCGGCCAGCAGCAGCGGCTTTGCATTGCCCGCGCCCTGGCGGTCGAACCGGAAGTCCTGCTCATGGACGAGCCTGCTTCCGCTCTGGATCCCATTTCCACGGCGAAGATCGAAGATTTGATCTTTGAGTTGAAGAAGGAATATACCGTGGTGATCGTGACCCACAATATGCAGCAGGCAGCACGCGTCGCCGACTTTACCGCGTTTTTCCTGATGGGATATATGGTAGAGCTGGACAAAACGGAAAAGATGTTTACCAAGCCTTCCGACAAGCGAACGGAAGATTACATTACCGGGAGGTTCGGATGACGCGCACACGGTTCCATCAGGGGCTCGACGATTTGAAGCAGAAGCTGCTGGCCATGGGCGGCCTGGCCGAGCAGGCGGTGGAACGCGCAGTCCGCGCTTACCAGGGCCGCGATTTGTCGCTTTGCCAACTTGTGCTGCGAGACGAGTCGAAGATCAATGCAGCCGAGCGTGACGTGGATGAAATGTCGATTGACCTTTTGGCCATGCAGCAGCCTATGGCAATTGACCTGCGTTTCATTGTGGCCTGCATCAAAATCAACGCCGATCTTGAGCGCGTGGGCGACCAGGCCGTCAACGTCGCGGAGCGAGTGATGGATTTGGCCACAAGGCCCGACTCCGGCCTGAACGTGGATATCCCGCGCATGGCGCAGCTCAGCATCGGCATGGTGCATGACGCGCTGAACGCATTTCTGGCCGCAGACGTCGAAATGGCACAGTCGGTGCTGGAACGCGATGACCTGGTGGACAATATCAACCGCGAAATCTTCGAAGCAGTCGACGATGCGATGAGCAAATCGTCGGGTAATCATCGCAACCTGCTGGACACGCTGATTGTGGCCAGAAATCTGGAGCGGGTAGCCGATCACGCTACAAATATCGCCGAAGACGTAATCTTCTGGGTACGGGGAGCTGATGTCCGGCACCACGCACAAAGCTAAACTCCTATGCTACATAATATAATTAGTTAAAGTTTTACATTAAGCCGACTGTAAGCTGGTTGACTTTAGCCACCTGCGGAAACAATTACAATGGATTCAAGGCACAAATCCCCGGCCGATGGCTCAAGGTCTGCCTCCATTCCGCAAATGAACCGGACCGTATCAGATCCGTCTCTTTACATCAACCGCGAGACCTCATGGCTTGCTTTCAATCAGCGCGTGCTGGAGGAAGCCAGTGACGATGCGAATCCTCTCCTGGAACGGGTAAAGTTTCTGGCAATTTCAGCCAGCAATCTGGACGAGTTTTTTGAGGTCCGTGTGGCCGGACTGCTGCAGCGCATTGAAGAAGGCTTCATTGATTCCGGACCGGATGCCCTTTCCGCCCAGCAGGAGCGCGAACTGATTGCCCTGGAAACGCACGAATTCGTCCAGCAACAATACGATTGCTGGAACAACAAGTTAATGCCGGCACTGGCGAAGGAAAACATACGTGTTCTTGACCTAAAAGATCTCGACTCCGAGCAAGAAGCTTTTATCGACACGTATTGCGAAAAAGAAGTGGACCCGTTGCTTACGCCGGTCACGGTGGATCCGGCCCACCCTTTCCCTCGGGTTTTGAATAAGGCGTTGTGCATCGCACTGCTGCTCCGGCGCAAGCGCCGGGCCAGCGGCACGTACATGGGAGTGATTACCGTACCCAGAGTACTTCCGCGGCTGGTGCGTCTGCCTTCCCGCTCCGGCACCGACTACGTTTTTCTGGCCGACCTGCTCACCTATCACGCGGCCAGCATGTACCGGGGATACGAGATCGTCTCCGCAGCATCCTTTCGCGTTACGCGGAACAGCAACCTCTATCTGGAAGAAGAAGAAACGCGCAACCTGCTTGAATCGGTCAGGACAGAGCTGCACCGCCGGCGCAAGGGTGACAGCGTCCGACTGGAGATTGATGCCAATGCCAGCGCGGAAATCGCTCGCCGCCTGCAGCAGACCTTCGAACTCGATGACTGGCAAATTTTCCACACGCAGGGCCCCGTGAATCTCTCGCGCCTGTTTAATTTTTATGAAATCGAGCGACCTGAGCTGAAGTACCGGACGCTGGTGTCACGGGAGCTGCGGCTACCTCCGAATAGCAACATTTTTGCCGAGTTGCGCAAGCGCGACATCCTGCTTCATCATCCCTATGACTCTTTTGATGCAGTAGTGGATTTTATCGAAAGCGCGGCCACCGATCCGGACGTGATTTCCCTGAAGCAGACGATCTACCGCACCAACCGCGAGTCCCCAATTGTGGGAGCGTTAATTGCCGCGGCAGCCGCGGAAAAAGAGGTTACGGCGGTGCTGGAATTGACAGCGCGCTTTGATGAAGCTTCCAACATCCAGTGGGCGCGCACTCTGGAAGATGAAGGCGTGCAGGTCTACCACGGCCTGGTAGGACTAAAGACCCACTGCAAGCTGTGCCTGCTGGTCCGCCACGATCCTGATGGCGTAACGCGGCGCTACGTCCACATTGGTACCGGTAATTACAATCCGGCCACCGCGCGGTACTACACTGACTTGAGCCTGCTCACGTCTGAACCGGAGATCACGTCGGCCGTGCACTCGGTCTTCAACTATCTCACTGCATATTCTGAAGCGCCCAGTTATGCGCCGCTTGCCATCTCTCCCATCGATCTTGCTGCGCAAACGCTGGAACAGATTCATCGCGAAGCCGAACATGCAGCCAATGGGCGGCCTGCGCGCATCATTGCCAAGATGAATTCCCTGCTGGATAAAAACGTAATTGAAGCTTTGTACCTGGCGTCACAGGCAGGTGTGTCCATTGATCTGACGGTGCGCGGCATCTGTTCTCTGCGGCCCGGCGTGCCCGGCATCAGCGACAATATCGTGGTCCGCAGCGTGGTAGGCAGATTACTTGAACATACGCGGATTTTTTATTTTGAAAATGGCGGCGATGATGAAATCTATATCTCCAGCGCCGACTGGATGCCGCGCAATCTTTATGAGCGCGTTGAAGTGCTCTGCCCGGTCCGGGACCCACAACTCAAACAACGCCTGAAAAGCGAGATACTGGCCGCGTACCTGGCAGACAATGTGAAGGCGCGCTTCCTCGACCGCAATGGACGATATACCCGCGCAACGCGACGTCGTGGCGAAGCCGCTTTTTCCGCGCAGGATTTTTTGATCGCCGTGGCAGAAGGCACAGCGACAACCGCCAACATTCCCGACCCGGTCGCACCCAGGGTAAAAGCTCCACCAGTACGGAGAAAGAAACAGGTAACCACTCGATAGCCTATGCTTCTTTATTTTTTACGCCATGCCTCCGCCGGCAAAACCATGCTCAACCCCAAGAAGGATGAGCGCCGCCCTTTGGATGAAGAGGGAATTCTGCAAGCGCGTTACGTGGGCCGCATGCTGGCCAACCTGGACGTCCAGGTTGACCAGATCATCAGCAGCCCGCTGAAACGCGCCCGCCAGACAGCCTCACTGGTGGCAAACGAACTGGCCTTTGAAGCCCCGGTGCAAATTGACGATGCTTTGCGTCCGGAAGCGGAATTCGAGCAATTCCAGGCAATGCTGGCGCGCTTCAAAAAATATGACGCGGTCATGGTGGTTGGGCACAATCCCAGCTTTACCGAGTTTCTCAGCAAATCAATCTCAGCGGGAAACGGAACGCCGCAATTCGATTTCAAAAAGGGCGCGGTGGCCCGGGTGGAGATGAACGGCCGGTCCGGCATATTGCAGTGGCTGGTGACGCCGAAGATCGCCCGGACGCTTCAGACCAGTTTGAAGTCGAGTTCGCGGCCAAAAACCTCGCGGAAGTAGGCCCGTTCTTTTTCTCCCGCCCACAACTCCAGGTCCGCGCCGCCGCGCCCTGCTTTTACCACAAGCGTAACTTCCCCGCCCCGGGCGACAACCCGCACGGATTCGACCGCAGAGAGGCGTCCCTGGTTCAGGGCCCGCGCCACGCGAAGAAGCGCGATAGATTTGATCACGTCCGACCTGATCTGGGCCGGCAGCATCTTGATCAGCCGGTCACGTAATTGCGGTTTGGAATTGCCCTGGAAGCGGGCCACGGTAGCGATAATCTTTCGTTGCAACGGCGTAAAACCAAACAACTCCGAACGGGAAATCACGTAATAGGCATGGCGATGCAGTCCTACCGGATTGATGTACGTTCCCACTTCGTACAGCATGGCGGCGGCGGCAATCCACTCGCGATAGTCTTTGCTCAAGCCGTGGACGCGGCGGGTCTGATCAAAAAGCGTCAGGGCCAGTTTGCGCACCTGCTCGGCATTTTCCAGGTCCACGCCGTAACGCCGCGCGGTATTCAACAGGACATCTTGCCGGTCAGACTCCAGTTGGCGGTGAGAGCGGGTGTGCTGGTCATATTCTGCGGCCATCTGCGCCAGAATTCCGTCACGCAGGCCCAGGGGAGAATAACGAAACCCTTTAAGCCGGCACGCGTCGAGTACGTGGGCATAAACGGCCGCGCCGGCGACAATAATCTGCGCGCGCTTGGGATTGATGCCCTTGATTGCAGCGCGCTGCCGGCCGGTCATCTTGGCCAGCCGACGGGCCAGCTTCTCCGCCACTGTTTGTGAAACACTCCCGCTGCGAGTGAGATGCAATGACTGTGCCGCTCCCGCCAAGGCGGCTGCGGTCCCGGAAGTAGCGATCACCGCGCGAACGCTGGCCCGTGTGATTTTTCGAGACGCCGCGGCCGCTTCCTGCACAATGAAATCATGCAGCCGCTTCAACTCGGGCTTGGTGGGCGGATCATGGTGGATGAATTCCTGCGTCAGGCGCACCGCGCCCAGAGGCAGGGTAACAATTTCCTTGATGTGTCCCTTTTCAGATAAGGTGAGTTCGCAGCTGCCGCCGCCAAGATCGATCAACAACAGCTTGGGAGGCGGCGTGCGCAGATTAGAGACCACGCCCAGATGAATCAGCCGGCCTTCCTCAAGCCCACTGATAATCTCCAGATTCCAGGCGGTAACGGTCTTCACCCATTCGGCAAAAAGACGCGCGCTGTTGCTGTCACGCAAGGCGCTGGTGCCGACGACGCGCGTGCGCTCCACGGCATAGCTTTGCACCGCGCGATGAAAGCGGCGCAACACTTTGAGTGTCTGGGCCATGGCCTGGGGATCAAGATTGCCGTCACGAAACACGCCTTCACCCAGGCGGGTGACTTCTCGGTCCTGATGCAGGGCGACGAGACGGCCGCGTCGAAGTTCGGCAATGCTGAGCCGCACCGAGTTGGAGCCAATATCGACGGCGGCAAAGACGGGCATTCGCTATCAGGCGTACCGGGCGCTGCCAAGACTAGATTGAGCGGAGCGTGGCGGCTTTCTGGCTGGAGCCGATGCGGGAACAAATAATTTGCCGATGGCAGAAGTCGCCGCCGAATGCCGCGCACCCAGAATGGCCCGCGCTTCACGTAACAGGGCGCAATTCACGCGGTCAGAAAATCGCTTTTCCGCCGTGCCAGTGAGTTCCTGCCAGTCGTGCCACTCGCCGATGGCATCCTGTACGGACTTGAGTTCGCGGGTGAAGCTCTTCTGCTCGGCCGTTTTTTCCGCGAGTTCGGCGAGGTAACGGATTCGCTTGAGAGTGACGCGCGCCTCATGCAGACGGCTGGGGTTCAACGACTGATGAGCAGAGAAATCAGCGGCCATTTCGGCAAGCTGTGCTCTGGCCTCTTCCAAAGGCGCCAAAGGCCGGTTCTTCCCGTTCGTCACCATACCGGCTTGCTCTGCAATGCGCTCCATGCGGGTGAAGAACTTGGACTCGTGAATTTTTTTTATGGCTGATTGCAGCCGCTTGGCTTGCCGGTCACGTTTTTTTTCGAGCAGCTCTGCCAGGGTTTTGCGGTCCTTGGCGCTAGATCCATTACCCAGCCCATCGAGCAGGCCTGATTGAACGTCAAAATCACGGACCTTGCCGGCGCGCTTGCGCAGCTCTGCCATCCTTTCGAGAGTCTTCTCGAGCTTTTTGTCGAGATCGGGATTCGTGTAGCTTACAAGGCTTTCGATCCTGCGAATGGTGGTACGCAGGCGATGAACGGCCTTAGGTGAGGGCTCGTTATCGGCCACCTTGAAAACGGCGGTCGAGAGGTCTTTCGTGAGACCTCGCATTCGTTTTTCCAACAGGGTCATGCTAAAGAGGGCCAAAAAGACTTTCCGAAATAATCTACGCATCATTTTAGATGACTGCCGGTCAGCAAACGCACCGTTTCAGGTGCAGCTGTGGAAAACATTTATTTCATTTATTTTCAGTGATTTATATGCATTCAGGACGAGTTTTGCATCTCCCCAGGGCAGCGGAATCCGTGGTTTAATAGGTTTGGCGATGGAGTTCGCCTTTAACCGCCCTCTGACGGCTGATAACTCCTACCAAAACTTTGAATTTTTTGGAGCTATCAGCATGCAATCTCTGGTTGAGTGGAAGGCCTATCTCTGGGTTTCTCTGGGCGGCATTCTGGGCGCGACTTCGCGCTATTTCCTGAGCCGGATCATCACACGGTTCAGCGACGCGTCTTTTCCTCTGGGCACGCTGGTGATCAACGTTACCGGCAGCCTGATTCTTGGATTCTTTATGATCTGGACCACCGAACGAGTGCTGGCCGATCCAAAGTGGCGGCTGCTGGCGGCCGTTGGTTTCTGTGGTTCTTACACTACCTTTTCCGGCTATGCTTTTGAAACCATGTCTTATTTTGAGCAGGGACACTGGGCGCTCTTCGCGTCCAACATCCTGGCCAACAACGTACTCTGCCTGGGGGCGATCCTGGCAGGCGCAATGATCGCCCGGGCCATCTAATGGCGATGCAGCGTGTAGAATTTTGAGGAAGAAAGGCACAAAACGTCCGTGACGACTCCGTCCCGCATCGCCGTACAGGTTTCCATCTATCTGAGTGAGGCCGACGTGTGGCACCACAAGCCGCTGCACCTGGAATTGCTGAAGTATCTGCGCGAGCAGCAGATTGCCGGCGCCACGGTGCTGCACGCGGTTGCAGGCTTTACCGGACGCGGCCGGGTAAAGACGTCAACGCTGGTGGATGCGGGCGGCAAGCTGCCTGTGGTGCTCACCTTTGTGGATACGGCGGAGCACATTGACCGCGTTCTGCCTATGGTAAAAGAAATGGCAAGCAACCGGCTGATTGTGCGCGAGAATGTAACGATTGAATCGGGCGACCTGGAATGAGTGCGCCAAACTGATCAGTCAAACGCCGAGGTCTGGGCGCTGGCCTGTTCCTTTCCCTTCATCACTCGCTCTATCACCTGCCGCAGTTCTTCGCGATTGACCGGCTTGGCGATGTAATCGTCCATTCCGGCTTCCAGGCAGGTTTCGCGATCGCCTTTCATGGCATGGGCTGTCATGGCGATCACCGGAATATGTTTCTGGCGGCCTTGTTCACTTCTTCTGATTTCGCGGGTAGCGGCAAACCCATCCATCTCCGGCATCTGCACATCCATCAGTACCAGGTCAAATTTTTCTGTGCGCAAAGCATTCAGCGCTTCCTGACCGGTCAGCGCCACGACCGCCCGGTGTCCCATTCGTTCCAGCATACGGACCGCCAGCCGCTGGTTTACCAGGTTATCTTCCGCCAGCAGGATGCGGAATTGGCTGGAAGCCGGCTTTACCTCAGAGACCTGGGCCTTATCTTCATGCGAATCAGGCGATACGGCCTGCCGAAGAGCAGCCAGCAGTTCGAACAGCCTCACCGGTTTGAGGAGATGCGCGGCGGTATCCAATTCATTGCAGCGATGGACGGAGGAATAATAGTCGTCGGAAGTCAGCATCATCACCATTGGCGCTGCAATCTCGGGTGATCGTCTGACTTCTTCGGCCAGGTCAAATCCATCCCTGCCCGGCATGCGGCTATCGACCAACGCCACCTGAAAGGGTCTTCCCTGCCGGGCGGCTTCATGAAGATGGCGCAGGGCTTCTGCTGCTGAAGCGGCAACATTTACTTCCATCCTCCAGGCTTTCAGGGCTGATTCCAGAATTCCACGGTTACTGGCATTGTCTTCCACAACCAATACGCGAACTCCCTCAAGATCAGTCTTGGTGGCTTCCACCAGCTCCGCACTCCTGGCCGCAATCTGAAGCGCCGCAGTGAAGTAGAAAGTAGCTCCGTGGCCCGCCTTGCTGACCACCCAGATTTTGCCTCCCATCAGCTCAACAATACGCGTGGAGATGGCCAGACCGAGCCCCGTACCGCCGTATTTGCGGGTGGTGGAGGCGTCCGCTTGCGAAAACGCGTCAAAGATGAGCTGCTGTTTCTCTGCAGGAATGCCGATTCCGGTATCGGAAACGGCAAAGCGGAGACGTATCCCGTCCGCCGTCCGCTCTTCCGCCACAACGCGCAGCACGACCTCTCCCCGGGCAGTGAATTTAATGGCGTTTCCCACCAGGTTGATCAGCACTTGTTTGATCCGGTGAGCATCCCCCATGAGGAACGGCGGAATGGCCGGATCAACCTGGTATGCCAGTTCCAAGCCCTTTTGGTGGGCACGCAACGCCATGGTACGCGTGGCTTCTGCCACGGTTTCCGCAAGATCGAACTCGCGGACATCGAACGCCAGCTTTCCCGCCTCGATTTTCGAGAAATCCAGAACGTCATTGATGACGACCATGAGCGTGTTGGCTGAGTCCTGGGCCATGCTCACAAGTTGTTTCTGGTCAGCCGTGAGTTCGCTCTGGTCGACGAGGTCCAGCATTCCGGTAACGCCATTCAAAGGCGTTCTGATTTCGTGGCTCATATTGGCCAGGAAGTCACTCTTGGCGCGCGTGGCGGCTTCCGCGAGTTCTTTAGCAGCCAGCAACTCACGGGTACGACGCCCTACCAGGATCACCAATTCCCTCTCTCTCTTTCGAATCCGGCGGATACGCAAGAGATAAATGGCGACCGGGGACAGCACCAGCACCAGAATGACTAGCGAGAGAAACCAGTTAGTCTGATAGAAACGCGGCTCCAAATAGAAAGAAAACGAAGCGCCGGTTTGATTCCACACGCCATCGTTATTCGCCGCTTTCACCCGGAAGGTATAGTGCCCGGGAGAGAGATTGGTGTAGCGGACAAACCCTGGCGTAGTGGGAGTGCTCCACTCGTCCTCAAAGCCTTCGAGTTTGCATTTGAAGGTGACTTTCTGGGGAGCGAAATAACTGAGCGCAGCATAATGAAATTCCAACTCGCCGGCGCCCGCGGGAACGCTTGAGCCCGGCGCGGAATTGTCTTGTTGATTGATCCTGACCGACTCGATGACAACCGGAGGCTCCAAGGGGTTGCGGGGAAGGCGGTTCGGGTCCACCACCACCACGCTCTTCAAACAGGCAAACAGCAGTTTGCCGTCTCTGGTCTTCCAACTGGAATATTGGGAGCCGCCGTTGCATTCAGAGCTTTCCATGCCGTCGGCCACGCCATATGTTTTTGACTCAACGCTTGAGGCCTGGCCCTGGGTAAAGGCCATCAGTTCACTTCTCTTTACGCTAAAAATACCGCGATTGGAACTCATCCAGAAATTGCCGCGGTCGTCTTCCAGAATGCTCCAGATGGTGTCATCAAACAGACCCTGGCGCATAGTGATGCTGAAAAATTTGCCGTCCTGGAAGCGCTTCAGGCCTCCGCCGTATGTGCCGATCCAGAGGACGTGGCCAGCGTCCTCATAGATTACGCTGACGCTGCCCATGCCGGGCCCTGCCGGCGAAGTTTCCTGAAGGTCAAAGTTGGTGAATTTGCCGTCGCGGAAAAGGCTCATACCGGCATCGGTACCAAACCACAGATTTCCTTTGTAGTCCTGATGAATCGCCCAAACGCGATTGCTGCCCAGACCATCTTTGGTGGTGTAGTTGATGAATTTGCCGTTATGGAGACGGCTGATACCACCCCAGAACGTGCCCACCCAGATGTCGCCGGTACGGTCTTCATACACCGCCGGAATCCAGTCATCCCCCAGCCCATCGGCCTTCGTATAATTCCTGACTTTGTGTTCGGTAAATTTGTTCAGGCCGCCTTCATCGGTTCCAACCCACACATTTCCCAGATGGTCTTGAAACATGGAGTAAACGTAATTATTCGCCGGACCCAGGTTGGTACGGTATGAGGTTACTTTGAAATCCTTCATGCGCCACAGGCCGGTGCTGGTACCGATCCAGAGGCTGCCGTCAGAGTCCTGAAAAAGAGTGCGGGGCGAGCCTTGCAGCCCCATCTCACCGCCATAGTTGGTCAGCGCACCTTCCTTGAAACGATTGATGCCGCCGGTTTCCGTCCCCACCCATAGACTGCCTTCGTTATCCTGAAGGACCGATTCGACAAAGTCTCCGCTCAATCCATTCTTTGACGAATAGCACTCAAATTTACCCGTGACCAGGCGACAAATTCCCCGGCCTTCCATTCCCGCCCAGATTGTCTTCTGCTGGTCCTGGTAGATGGTATGGATCGGAGCACTCGGCAGGCCTTGCTGGGCGCCATAATGCCTAATTTTTCCAGCACTGAGCACATCCAGCCCATGACGTTCCGTACCAATCCACACGTCCCCGGAATGATCTAAATAAAGCGTCTTTACGACTTTCCCGCGGGTGACCAGCCTTGAATAAGCTCCCTGTGGCTTGCCATTCACGATCACGTCAAGCCCGCTACGAGCGGCCACCACAATACGGCCTTCAGCGTCTTGCGCGATAGCCTGCACCATATTGTCAGAAAGCCCATTCTTTGTGCTGAAGGTGAGGATCTTTCCATTGACGAATTCATTCAGGCCGTCGTTGGTACCGACCCACAGATTCCCAAGTCGGTCCTGAAGAATGGAAGTTATGGTGTTATTGGAAAGTCCGTTCTGGACGGTATAATTGGTAAACCTTCCATCGAGATAACGCACCAAGCCCCCGCCGAAGGTGCCGATCCACAATACTCCGCTACGGTCCTGGTAAAGGGCGCGAATATCGTTATGCCGGATGGCATCGGTGGTGGCCTTATTGAATAGCTTGAACTCCAGTCCATTGAACCGTACCAGCCCCTCCTGCGTTCCTATCCAGACATAGCCATCCCTGGTTTGAAGCATGGATTGAACACTGTTTTGCGGCAGGCCATCTTCGGAGCGCCAAACGGTATGGACGTATTGTGTGATGGGCTTGTGGGGATCCAGGCACCAGGCGCTGGCAAAGCAAAAGCATACGACCCAAAGGAGCGCGAAGGGCCTCAACACACCACCCCTTTCAAATTGCTGAACCGAGAACCTATGGGCATGGCATGGCTCATCGTCGTCACCGCTCCCCCAAATTGACTGCCAGTAGCGTTACATAATCCTTGCCGAATTTCGCCGAAAATGTAAGCAAAAAGGGTAAAGTTTGCTTAAGCAGAATATTAAAAGCTCCTAATTTTACCCGTTTAAACGCTGGCCAGTCCGATTGCCTTTACCTTTCAACCGGCCGGACAAGGGCGCATGACGGGCAACGGCACAGGCATTTTCCGAAAACATTTCTTGAGCCTGATGAGGTCATCGCCTGACTCCATGTCGACCAGGGCCGTAAGTAAACAGCGCCAGCCACTTCGAAAAAAATGAACAAAATTGCCGGAAGGATGAAACGATTCGATCTCTGGTTGCACTAACCTGATAGGGAACCAAAGAAGGATACAGGCGGCTCCTGCCGAGCTTTGCTCTTGCCCCGTATCTCTTCTGTTTTTCTTTCCTTGGTGGAGTCTTCGCGGCTGAACGCCAGTCGCGAAGACTTTTTTACTTATGTCAGGCCAGCAAACTGGCAAGGCCGTCCAAAATTCCATCCACGTCAACACCCGCAGGCAGCGTCCCGAATGCCTGACCGTGCTGACCAGCCAGCCTGGAGGCGATGAACGCATCCGCTATCGCCGGTGAACAGTAGCGCACAACCAATGATGCCTGAATCGCCAGGGCGAGTTTTTCCGTGAGGTCTCTGGCGCAGTATTCGGCTACGGCGTAGCCATCGGAAGATCCGCCGGCGTCTTTGCGCGCCAGCCGCTGATGAATGTTCGCGACAAAGCTGTCCAGGCGTTTGTCCGCGCCGGCGGTAGCTTCAAACTCGGCCAGCAGCGCTTCCACAGTCGCTGGATCTTTGGTAAGGGCGCGCAGGACGTCGAGACAGATCACGTTGCCCGACCCTTCCCAGATGGAATAGAGCGGCGCTTCACGATAGAGACGCGGCATAATGGACTCTTCCACATAACCATTTCCGCCCAGGCATTCCAACGCTTCACCCACATGTGCGGGCGAGCGTTTACACAGCCAGTACTTGGCGATGGCCGTGGCGATGCGGCAGAATGCGCGCTCACGCGCGTCAGATCCGCGCCGGTCAAACGAACGCGCCAGGCGGACCATGAGCAGCGTTGCGGCTTCGGATTCAATGGCGAGATCGGCCAGAACGTTGCGCATCAGAGGCTGGTCGATCAACAGTTTCCCAAACGCGTGACGATGGCTGGCGTGATGCATGGCCTGTACCAACCCCTGCCGCATCAATCCCGCCGCGGCGATGGCGCAATCGAGCCGCGTATGATTGACCATCTCTATAATGGTGTGGACACCTCTTCCCGCTTCGCCCACAACACGCGCCCATGCCTGCGCGAATTCAACTTCGGCGGAGGCGTTAGAGCGGTTGCCCAGCTTGTCTTTGAGGCGCTGGATGTGGAAGCCGTTGCGCTCGCCGGCGGGCGTCCATCGGGGCATAAGAAAGCAGGAGAGGCCTTTAGGCGCCTGCGCCAAAATGAGAAACGCGTCACACATGGGCGCGGAAACGAACCATTTGTGGCCCGTGATCAGGTATTCACGCGAGCTGCCAATGCGCTCAGCGAGCGTGGTATTGGCGCGCACGTCGGAACCGCCCTGCTTTTCCGTCATGCCCATGCCCAGAATCACGCCGGATTTTTCCTGGGCGGGAGCAAAGCGCTGGTCGTAGGCGGTGGAGAAGATTCGCGGCTCCCATTCCGCGGCCAGTTCCGGTTCTGCCCGAAGTGCCGCGACAGCGGAAAACGTCATCGAGATAGGACACGTGTGTCCGGCTTCATTCTGGCAGGTCAGCATCATCAGCGCGGCGCGTGCCACATGCGCGCCGGGCCGGCCTGTTCCTAACGTGCCGCTCTGCGTGTCTTGCTCCCAGGGCAGGCAGTGGAGACGGTTCGCAACGGAGGTCCGCATCAGGTTGTGCCAGGAAGGATGAAAAACAACTTCGTCACGGCGATTGCCGTAGCGATCGTGCGTGTGCAGGACGGGTTTGTTCTCATTGGCGTCAAAGCCCCAGCGCTGCGCTTCTTCCGAGCCGAGAAAACTTCCCAACCCAGTGATCTGCTCGCGCGCCCAGCCGGCGCCTTCACGCTCCACGGCCGCGACGAGCGTACGATCGCTCAAGAAAAGGTTGTAACCGGAGAGCGGCGGAACTTGATTCTGCTGGCTGGGAGCAGTGTCTCCTGATGCAGATGCCGGCTGCGGGCTGATCTGTCTTGTCGATGCCGTCATGATGGTTCAATTATGAACCACAGAAGGCAGAGCGGCACGATTTTCGTTCGGGAAGAAACGCGAAGACGCGAAAAGACCTTATGCCTCTCACGGTCAGAAACACAAGGTCTTTCGCCTTCGATGAAGCTCTACGCTGCTTTTTCCGCCTGCACGTTGATGTTGCGGGCAAGCTCGGTCAATTTTTCGTCAGTGGTCCGCTCTTCATCCAGGGTATTCTGGAGCAGGTTGACGAAGTTGTTGTGCCCCAGCAGTTCCGCATAGGTACGAACGCATCCGTAGCCGGCCATTTCATAATGCTCGACGTGCTGGGCCGCGCCGATGAGTCCTGCGTCCATCACTTCAGGCTCGGCGTCTTCTTCCATCAATTCTTTGCCATCCGCGATGATGCCTTCCATGCCTTTGCATTTCTTGCCTTTGGGGCTTTGACCCAGTTCCTGAAAAATTTTCTCCAGACGTTCCACATGTCCCTGGGTTTCTTTCAGATGCTGCTCAAAACCGCTTTTAAGTTCTTTTGAAGATGCCTTCTTAATCATCTTTGGAAGGGCCTTCAAAATCTGGTTTTCCGCCGAGTACAAATCTTTCAACTCTTCCACAAAAAGGTCTTTCAATGATCCCATTTCCATTGCTTGTCTCCCCTTGATGATGCAATGCAGATAACTTAGACTGGCGCCGCTGCTGGCGCAGGCGCCGTATTTGGTGACGAACAAGTAATTCTGGCGTCATTGCGCTTCCATCCGGGCCCAAGCCTCACCACCCCTGTTCCCCTGAGGGATAGTGAGTATCAGACCCGCGCACTGGATGCCTCGCCGACGCCAGATGCGGTTAGGTGCTATGCAGGCTTTTTCTCGCGGTCCTGCTGTCCTTGCTGCACGTTGCCCTGTTGACCCTGGCGATTGATGTCCTGGGACCCCTGCGTGGGCTTCTTTTCTGTCTCCTGATCGCGATTCGGGCGGCCAGATTGTTGATCCGTCTTGTTTTTATCTTCCATTTGTTTACTCCTTGGAATGAAACGTAAGTGGTGCTTAAACAATTGGATGGAAGAACGCCGCCATATTCTGTCCCGATTCCGGAGGACAGCTCTGGAATTCGAGAGCTGCGGATTTACGCAAAGCAGCAGCGGCCTTTTGTTTCGCTATTGCTGAACACATGTTGCTGAGAAAGCAGCAGCGTTTTATTTCGTTTTGCTCTAGGAAGACAGGAGCCGATAGGCTTCGGCGCGCGTCCGCACAACAAAGAAATTAGGCCGCGACGATCGCGCCAGTTCCTGGAACTTGCGCCCCAGTTGAAACATCACCGCGTCAGGTGCAACAACGATATGCAGGACCACGCTGCTGAACAGAGTGGGATTTGCCGCCAGCGCCGCAATGGCCTCTTCGGAAATAGCCGGGTCGGTTACATCGCTGAAGTCGATAATATCGTTGAACTGAGGATTGAAATCAGGGTCGGAAGCGATGGCTTGCTTATGGCCGAGCAGTTCTGCCTCAGTGATCCTGCCATAAAACGCAGAGTACACAACTTTGCGGTGCGGGTCGATCTTGAGAACGACAGGCATATGGCTGGGCCCCTAGGGAAACTCTGAATAAGCACTTATTTTAGGGCAGAAACGCGGTATTTGAAGAACTTGGTTACCGGCGGGGTTGCGATGCTCATGGAAAGGTTCTTTGAAGCTCTTAGTTCAGCCCTGTGCCGTTGCTTCTAGAGACACT
>DASXCL010000117.1:0-11352 GCA_036491195.1 Candidatus Angelobacter sp. | reverse complement strand
CGGGCATTGTCTGTGGCGGAGTTGCGCAACCATTGTCCTGTGGGCTCGTTGCCGATCATCAGATCAACAGTGTGGCCGTCACGGTTGAGGGTGGAATCTGCATCCAGGCCAAGCTTCCTGCCCACCAGGTCGATATCCGCTTTCTTGCCCGTAAGAAACAGCCAGCCAGGCCCGACGTGGAATTTCTCAGCATAGGCCTTGAGCACAGCCGGAGTGTCGTGCTCAGGATCAATGCTGATGGAATAAAAAAAGACGTCTTTGCCCACATGATCGCCCAGCATCTTTTGCACCTGCACCAGGCGCGCGGTTTCCAACGGGCACGAATCCTGGCACTCGCTGTAAAACAGGCTGACAACAACGGTCTTGCCCTTGAGCAAATCGTCATATAGGCGGACGGTATTTCCGTCCTGAGTGGTCAGGGGGACGTTGGGAAAATAACCGGCCCCCCAGCGGTTCGCAGCTCCGGCATGGCAGACGAAGATGAGAGTGAGCAAAAGCATCGCAGCAACCAGCGCGATACCTAATGGATCTATCCGTCGCATGATGAACTTCCTTCCGTTGGACATCGCATTTCAGCGAGGGTCGGCGGAGAACTACTTAACAAACCACCGCCGGCCCTCACTCACCTTCTCCAAAGAACAGCCCTAGAAGGCCGTTGGGAGAATGTCGTCCGGGTCCTCAAAGGTCACCCCTTGAGGAGTTGGGATGGGCGTTGGCAGCGCTTTCAAGAACGCGCCGCCGGCATCATCAATCTCCCAGCGCAAGAGCATGGCATTGTCTTCGTGAACAGTGTTGTGGCAGTGCTCCATGAACATTCCGCCAAAGTCGCGGAACTGCATGGTGAGCGTGACGCTACCGCCCGGACGCAGCCGATAAACGTCTTTGCGGCCCTTCTCCCATGCGGGCACGTTCGAAGCACTGCCATTCCGCGCCAGAACCTGGCCCTCTTCAAAGTGGATGTGGATCGGGTGGTCCCAACCACCGCCGCCGTTTTTCAAGGTCCAGATTTCGCGAGTACCGAACTTGGGCGCAGCAGAGATGCGTCCATAGTCAGCGTTCAGCGTTGGGCCCTGGTTATCTGTCTTGATGCCCCAGGGGCCGAAGAATGTAGACACCGGATCGTTGGTTGTCTGGTTTCCGCCGCTGCCGAACTCGAAAACCCGTTCCCGTGTGACCGGGATATTCGAGAGGTCGGGGTTCGGAATCATTGTGGCCGGCACCTGGCTGACATCGGGTGTAGCAGGGTTCCGCACGATGCGGAACTCCAGGAATTTTCCGATACAAGGATCAGCGGATTGCCCTGACAATGCCTGAGCAATCGTAAGATCGTCCGCCGGTCTCTTTCCGTTCTGGTGCTCGCAGAGATTCACCATCCAGACTTTGTCGCCGATGTTGTAACGGGAGAAGTCAATGACGATGTCATACCGCTCGGCAATCCCCTGCTCATCGAGTTGAGAGAGGACCACAGGGCTGGGCATAAGGTTTCCATCGTTGGCGATGAAGATCATCGGCGAGCCATCGCTCAACGCCACTTTAAAGAAGCGGGAAACAGCGCCGTTGAGGATACGGAAACGGTACTTGCGGCGCTCCACTTCGAAAAACGGCTTGTAGACGAGGTTCACCGTCATGGCGTCACCCAGGAACCCGTCAAAGTCGAAAATGTCGAAGAAGAGCTGCCCGTCCTGGTCCCATGCCTTATCAGCCAGCATGAGGTTGATGTCATACTCCAGATTGCCGAAGGACTTGGCAGTCCCGCTGGGCAGACGCAGATTTACGCCGTCATTCAGTGCCTCGTTGCCACGGTCAAGAGCGCTGTAGATGTTGAACATCCCGGCCATGCCCTTGTACACGTTTTGCGAGGTGAAGCTGAACATGTGGTCGTGGAACCAGTGCGTGCTCATGGTCTCGCGCCAATCGCCCGCGATCTTGTTGATACCACCGCTGTCGGAAGGACCGCCCGCGCGGGGATCAGTGGCATCAGTATTCACGCTGTTGCGGCCGGCCAGAACGATCGGGTAGTGGTAATCGTAAAACTGGTTGGGGAAGAAATAGGCGCCGGTAAAGCCGTCATTCTCCGCTCCATGGTGGCCGTTATGTTCGTGAGTGGAGGTGCTGATTCGGCCGAAGCCGCCATTGGCAGTAAAGTCCGGCGGAAGTTTGTTGCTCAAACGGAAAAGGACAGCATCTCCGCCGTACCGCACTTGCATCAGCTTGGGAGGAAAAGTTCCGTTGTAAGTCCAGAAAGCCAGCGGCCCCTGGTCCGGCAAATTGGGGTGAAAGCGTGGATTGAAGGGAGTGGCCGGATCAATGCCGGAGTTGAAATTCGAGGCAACGCCGGGATTGTAAACAGTGTTGACCTTGGCCCCCTCGATGGTGGCGGAAATGGCCACTTGTGGCGGAAGCAGATTGAACTGCTGGTGCGCCCAGATGGGCCCTGGCGGCCTTCCTTCGATAGGTCCAAAACCGCCCCCCAAGCTTTCAGGCACAGGTTGCTGGGTTTGGTTCGATTCAGCCTGCGGCGCCGGGTTGAGAGATGAGACAGGGAGACGTGGCAGCACATCAAAGCGGGGCATGGGCTGGGTAAAAGGCTGAACACCGAACAGCGGGCTACGCGGTGCTCCTGTCGGAATGTTGCTGCCACCATCGTCGGCATACGCGCTGGTGACAAAAGGATTCAGTCCTTGGATTGGGGCCAGTGTTCCACCAGCAGTGATGAGTCCCCATTTGATGAGATCGCGGCGTGAAACTTTGCCGTGAGAGTATGCGCGCACAATCTCTGCGCGGTTGTTGCGCGCGTTTTCTGCTTCCTTCTGACGCGCCTTAGACACTTTTTCAGGTAGATAGATATAGCTCATTGTTGCGCTCCTAAAGTCGTTCAATAACTTGCCAAGTCGAACAAGGGCCCGCCTTGAGAAAAGCCTGCGTGCTGCGTTGCAAGCTTTCGCCAAGGCCAACAATATCGCATTAGGATATATATATAGAAAAAAACAATATCCTAATGCGATATTGAATCGAGGAGCAGCATACTACCAGCACCCCGCAGAGTCAATTACATTAAAAATTCTTAAGTAGCGGCCCTTGGACTGGTTGGTCGGCGGTTATTCCCAACACGCTAAAATGGTTAGATTTCTTAAGCGGCCCCTGAACATACTTCTAGAAAATATGGTGGGAAGTTTTCAACACATGCAAAATAAAAATCACGTTCGCGGCAAGGATCAGGCCAAAGCCCTAAGCCGGACAGAGTACAAGGCTCTGGCAGAGTTTCGCTATCAGATACGCAGATACCTGCGTTACATGGAAGAAAAGGCGAGGGCCAGAAGTTTTAACCCGCAGCAATACCAGTTGCTTCTGGCGATTGAAGGCTTGCCGGAACGGCAAACACCCACCATTAAAACCGTGGCTGAGCGGATGCAGTTGAACCACAATACCACTGTGGGGTTAGTGGACCGTTGTGAACGACGCGGTTTGCTTCGCCGTGAGCGGACCGGCCTTGACCGGCGTGTGGTCACCTTGGTCCTAACGCCAGCGGGGAAACGGATGATGCAGGAGCAAGCCAGTGCTTCCCGCGCAGAGCTGCAAGAAATCGGCCCTATCCTTTTTTCGTCTCTTCGGCAGTTGATTTCTCGTCGCCCTGGTGGGACCGCGGCAACTCGGAGCAGCCGCAGATAACAAGCTGCTGCTCTTGGCCCCCTATTTATCCTCTTCCGCCCTGCTCAAATTCACTGACTGCGCCGCATAGCGGGTGCCTTCAAACGTCGCCCGCACCAGGACATCCCGTCCCACGCCCAGGTTGTTTCTGTCCGAGACCGCGTCGGGGGAGAAGTGGATCTCATAATTCTTGTCGTCGGTGGAGTTCTGCACCGCCAGGACGCCGCGATGAAGATCGAGATACGTGACCTTGCCTTGAAAGGTAAAGCTTGTCCCCGGCGCGGCCACGATATCCACCTCGCGCGCCAGCCCGCGGTTGGGGCTCGACGCGGAAAAGCGCACGTGCACCAGCGTTCCCGGCTTCACGTCTTTAAACGCCGCCGGAGTCTGGCCGTTGCTGATGCGCGTTTCCGCATCGACGGCAAAGCGCACCGGCACGGAGTTCAGGCTGTCGCGCAGCGTGAGCTCGTTGTGCCGGGTATCGATGGCAATGATCTGGCCGTCGGCATCGGCGGGCGGCGCGGCCACGCCGACGCGTATGTTGCGGGCAAAAATATCGTGCTTGTTGTTGTCCAGCTGGGTATCCACGTAAACGCGCTCGCCTTTCTTGAGCGCCAGTTGCGTGGCCTCCGCGCCGTTGTGGAAGATGTGGGTACGCTCGTCGAAATTGACGCTCCAGCGGCCGCCGCCAAAAACACGCACGGTCATGCGGTTGCGCATGCGATCGACGCTGCTGATTGTGCCTCCCACCATGGTCGTGGTGGTGCGTGGCATGGGCGGCGCGTCAAGAATGGGATCGTGGCCGTCGGTCACCAGGGCGCCGGAAGTGGCGGAGCTGTCCAGAATATCGGTCTTTGGATTCGCCTGCGCCGGCTCAGAGGAATAGCCGGGCATCGGGACCAGTGGCTCGTCGGCCTCAGTCGCAGCCGTTTTGTCCGTGCCCGGCTTTTGCTGCTCGTCTGATTTCTTCTGGTCGGAACCAGGTTGCGTCTTGACGCCGGGCTGGTTCGTGTCCGAAGTAGGCTGTGTGGCGGTCGAAGGCGTAGGCGTAGGCATGGGCCCGGCGGGTGGCGCGCTGTCCGGCACTGTAGCGGTGGGCGGCTGCGCCGGCGGCGTGGTACCTGGCGTGGTCACCGGCGGCTGCGGCACTCCCGAGCCCGGTTTGGGCGTGGCCGGGTTGGACTGCGCCCAGGCGGCAGCGGCGAACACGGCAAAAAACAAGACAGCAAGCAAAGCGTTTGGGGAACGATGCATAGAGTTCAGAAAACCCCTGGTTCAAACACCGGTTCAAACAGCCGGTTCGAACATTCACTTGGATGCAGGCAGCAGCAACTCAGATGGCAGGCCACCTTAATTCTGCCTGCCCAACCTGAGAGGCCGTTTCGCCATCCAACAGACAAGCAGAGCTACTGCCCTGCAGCCCCTGGTGTCAGAACGGGGGCCAGGGACGAAGCGAGGATCTGAAAACTCATGCGTTCCCCATTGGTTCACGTTTCAATACGTCGCGTAGCAACTCGCCTGGCGCTCTCTCTTGTGGCGTTGACCCTGATTTTCGGCGGCATCTCCGCCTCGGCCCAGCAGGTCCGTATCCCGCTGCCCAAGAAGAGCAAGTTCACGCCCGTTCAGCAGCTGAATCGTGACGGCGTTGCGGCGCTCAAGAAACACGATATCGGCAAAGCCAAGCGGCTGTTCTACAAAGCCTACCTGATCGACCCCAACGATCCGTTCACGCTCAATAATCTTGGCTACGTCTCTGAACTGGAAGGCAGCCGGGATCGCGCGGAACGTTATTACGATCAGGCAAGGGCCAATACCTCAGAAGCCGTGATCGACCGCTCCACCGCCGCGGAAGTCCAGGGCAAGACCGTGGCCAGCGTTGCCGGACACACCGCTGAAGGCCCGATGAAAGTGAATGAGCTGAACAGCGAGGCGCTGGGATTGCTGAATCGCGATCGCGCGCCGGAAGCCGACGTAGTATTGCAGGCGGCGCTGAAGATCGATGCCAACAATCCCTTCACGCTGAACAACATGGGTTTCGCCAAGGAAAAAGAAGGCGAGCTGGAATCGGCGATCCGATTCTATGACAGTTCGGCCGCCACCGGCTCGCGTGAACCGATTGTGATTGCCTTCAACAAGAACTGGCGCGGCAAGCCGATCAGCGAAGTTGCGGCGCAAAATGCCGAGAAGAGCCGCAAAGAACTGAGCAAGTCGCAGGACATGCAGGACCGCGTGGCGCGGTTGAACCTGCGCGGCGTTTCCGCCATGAATCGCAATGACCGCAAGACCGCGCGCGAAAATTTCCAGCAGGCGTATAAACTCGACCCGAAAAATTCTTTCGCCATCAACAATATGGGTTACCTGGCCGAGTTGGAAGGCGACAGGGAAACGGCGCAGTCCTACTACGAGCAAGCCCAGCGCGCCGAGCGGGCGAGGCAAAAGGTGATGGTTTCCACGCGTCCTGAAGTGGAAGGACAGACCGTGGGCCACGTGGCGGAACAGAGCACAACGCTGGTGGAATCAAGCTTTGTAGCGCGGGCTGAAGCCCGCCGCCGCAGTGGTGCTGCCCCTGCGTTAAAGACGCGCGATAACCGCATTGTCGTTGAGCCGAAAACTCCGCCGGCCAATCAAAGCACTACGCCTCCGGAATTCCGCCGCCAGCCGCAGGAAGAAGAAGCTCCGGCTGTCGCGGCTCCGCAATCCGATCAGCCGCCGAACCAGAATGAACCTCAGCTGAAGACGCGGCCTGCGCAGCAACCGCCTGACACACAGCAGCCGCCTGCACAGCAGCAACAGCCTACGGATACACAACCAGAGCAAACGCAGCAGCCAGCGCAACAACCGGGTCAACAGCCGCCAGTTCAACAGCCGCAGCAGACCAATAAACCGCCGCAGGACTAACGAAATCGCAGCTCAGCGTTCTTTGAAATCTTGCCTGGTTTTGCGGGGATCTAAAGGATCGGTCCCGTTCCCTTGCCGACCGCAGGCGCTTTGCGCAGTGCAGTTTCAACATAGTGTTTGGCGGCCTTCGCGGCCGTGATCAGATCGTTTCCGAGCGCCAGATTGCACGCCAGCGCGGTGGAAAATGCGCAGCCCGTTCCGTGGGTCGAGGTGCCCAGAACTTTGCCGCCATTCAGGACCGTAACGCGCCGGTCTTCACGGCTCACCAGATCGTTTGGCGGATCCATATGGCCGCCCGTAATGATGACATTGCGCGCGCCCATCTCGTGCAGCCGTGTCGCGGCAGTCTGCATCTCGTCCGTCGTCGCCACGGCAAGTCCCGTAAGCGCGGCGGCTTCATCGATGTTTGGCGTAATCACGGACGCGCGATTGACGATCCGGTCCTTCATCACTTGCAGGCCCTCTTTGGAGATGAGTTCAGCGCCTGAGCTTGAACGGATGATGGGATCAAGCACCACATATCGCGGAGAATGCCGCTTCAGGAACGCTGCCACCGATTTTGCCGCTTCCGCCGATCCCAGCATCCCAATCTTTACCGCGGCAATGTCGAGGTCGTCCATCAGTTGCTCCAGCGCCTCTGTAATCACGCGTCCCTCCACGGGATCAACGCGTATCACGCCGCGCGTGGATTGCACTGTCAGCGCCGTAACGCATGTGATGCCGTAACAGCCGTGCGCCGCCATGGTTTTAATGTCCGCCGTGATTCCCGCGCCCGACGATGGATCGTGGCCGGCAATCGAGAGGACGACCGGAAGTTGCGCCTTTTTCCGCTGCATGAGAGGTGAATGAGAACTCTTCCCCCGATGTATTCTAAAGCGGACCATGGCAAACACAAAGCAACACGCGGCTTCGCATACCTGCGCCAACTGATTTCGATGGCCGGCCGCCACTTGTGCGCACCTGCGATTGCTGCAACACTAAAGCTGCCGGACAAAAACTATCTCATGATTATTTTTGGTATTCACGCCGTGGAAGAGGCGCTATCGGCGCGCCAGCGCGGTTTTGACTATGTCGCGGTGGCGCCCGGACGCGGCGACGCGCGTATCCAGAAAATCGCCCAGCTCTGCCGCGAAGCTGGCGTTCCGTTGCGCACCATGCCGCGCGAACAGCTCACGCGCCTGGCCCGGACCGCAAATCATCAGGGCGTTGTCGCAGTGACGGCGGAAAAGCAATATAACGACGTCGACGATATCCTGGCGCTCAAGCGCGGCGCACACTCCTTCGTTCTGCTGCTCGATGGCATTGAAGACCCGCACAACCTCGGCGCAATCATCCGCACCGCGGAAGGCGCCGGCGCCGATGGCATCATTATTCCTGAACGACGCGCCGCTGGCGTTACGGGAACCGTGGTGAAAGCATCGGCCGGAGCCTCAGAATATCTTCCGATTGCTCGCGTCACCAATGCCGGACGTGCGCTGGAAGAACTAAAGTCGCGCAATATCTGGACCGTTGGCCTGGATGAACGTGGCGACAAACTCTACGATCAACTCGACTACAAAATGGACTGCGCGTTAGTGCTCGGCGCAGAAGGCCATGGATTGCACGAACAGATTCGCAAGAAGTGCGACTTCCTGGTGAAGATTCCCATGGCCGGCAAAGTGCCCTCGCTGAACGTTTCCGTCGCCGCAGCCGTGGTGATGTATGAGGTCGCGCGGCAAAGGCGAAAGTAGATTGTGTGGCACGGGCCGCCCTCGGCTGTGTTGGATTTTCATTACTTCGCCGCGGGCCGCTTCCTGGCTTTGATCACGATTGCCAGGTCGCCATTGCGAATATTGGTGAACCGCAGCTTGATCCGTCCTTCCTCGTCCAGCGCGATCACCGCCGGAGTATTCACTAAAGTCAGCATCCAGCCGGCCGGCAACGTTACATAATTCAGCGGACGGCCCAAGGTTCGCGTCCATGTGAGCTCATCATCTTTCACCACATATCCCACGGGATCGGTATACGTTTCCTGCACGCGCACGCGGGTTGATTGGCCTTCTCCCACCGGAAGCTCAAGATCGCCCTGCACTGCCACCGAATCCGGCTCAACCGGTTCAGGGTAATATCCCAACGCATTCACGTCTTTGCCGCTCACGGTGGAAGTTTTCAGCGGCTTGCCCGTGTCCAGGTCCGTCATCCTGGCGTCTGGCGCAACCACGCTGCCTTTGCGGACAAAGCTGTGCACGGACTTCTGCCCCACACGCGTCACGGTGAAATCGTGTGAAATGCGGAACTGGTGCGTTGAAGGCTCCAGCAGCCAGTAGCTGATCTCCCGGTCCTGCTCCGCTCGATGAAAAGATTCATCCTGCGCAAACAGCACGGCGGCCGCTAATAGCATGCATGTGAGCAGAATCTTCTTCATGGCAGCCTCCGCGCAACGATTTTTACCGGAAGTTGGTCATCGCGATCGTTCAGGAAGCTGACGTGGATACGCCATCGCTGTCGGTGGAAACGATCGCAGGCGACGCGCATTCCACCAGCTCCCAGCCTTTCGGCAGCACTACTACGTTGCGTTTGATTCCCAGCGGCCGCGTGAACACCAGTTTCCCATCGGTCAGCGAGTACGAAGGCGCGTCGGTATAAGTCTTAAAGATCCGGATGCGCGTTTCGCCGCCCTTCGGCACCGGCCCCGGCAGATGCACTTTGATGAACTCTGCCTTGTCAGGCGTTTCAGCCGGCACCAAACCGGTTGTTTTCGCCTCTTTGCCGTTGGCTACTTCAAGTTTCAGATCTTTGCCTGTGCTGCGCTCAATGACGCGTTCTTTCGTCGCCACAGAACCGGGCCGAATGGGATTAAAGAAGAACTGTGCGCCCTCGCGCGTCGCGGTCACGTCGTAGGTAATAGCGAATTGGTGCGTCTCAGGCGGCAGCAACTCGTACAGCGTGAACTCGTCCGCGGCCACCAGCGGTACGCTCAACAGGCAGAGCACGATTACGGACTTTATTATGATCTTGAGCATCATAGCGGGCGGAGTGTATCACATCACCCATGGGGCGTGGCGGAATTGCATATTGCAATGCGGTCCGCACTATTGGCCGAGTAATCGGCTATTACAAATCTGCAATCTCATTCCTCTGCTTATAATTGAAGACGAATGCTTCCTCACCATATCCGGCAGGCAATGAGGTGTATTTGGGCGGTCGCCTGCCTGGGTCTCCTGCTCCATGCTGAGCCAATCAAGCAGCTCAAGCCCACCGGATACGTCAATGACTTCGCCGGAGTATTGGACGCCCCATCGTCGGAAGCAATTCGCAACATCTGCCAGCAGATTGATCAGAAAGCCAAAGCGCAAATCGCCGTCGTTACCATTCACTCGCTGGACGGAGCTGATATCGAAAGCTACGCTTCTGATCTTTACAAAGCCTGGGGCATTGGGCCGAAATCCAGCAATCGCGGCGTATTGATCCTGCTTGCCGTTGACGATCACAAGCGCCGCATTGAAGTAGGTTATGGCCTGGAGCCAATTCTTCCTGACGGAAAGGTAGGAGGCTTTGGCCGTGAAGCCGTTCCTCTGCTCAGGCAGAATCAATACGGTCCCGCTCTGTTGCTGATGACCCAGCGCGTGGCCAGTGTGATCGCGGCTGATGCCGGCATACAGCTTGAAGGCGCTCAAGTTCCTGGCCCTCCACCGGACGAGCGACAGGCGAATGGGCCGCCAGCTGGGGCCGTCATTCTAGGGATAGTTATCGTGCTGATTGTCGTCTCCGTTCTGTTCAGGGCGGGCGGCGGAGGCCTGATTTGGTTCTTGCTCGGCATGTTCTTGAGCAGCGGACGTCGTGGCGGCGGTGGAAGCAGTTGGGGTGGTGGTGGCGGATTTGGCGGCGGTGGCGGGTTCGGTGGCTTTGGCGGAGGCAGTTCCGGAGGAGGCGGCGCAAGCGGCAGCTGGTAACCGCATAGCGCATACAACTTTATGAAAGCAGAAAAACAGATCACGGATTTTGTGGACCGTCTCAAGCAAGCGGCCGGAACGAACCTGGAATGTGTCGCCCTGTTCGGGTCGGCTGCATCCGGCGAATTTCATGCCGATTATTCTGACATCAACATGCTTTGCGTGGTGCGCGAACTCTCCGCTGCCGTGCTGGCAACGCTCGCTCCCGCCATCAATGCGTGGACCAAAAGCAAGTTTCCTGCGCCGCTGGTATTCTCGCACACGGAATTGGAACGCTCTGCTGACGTGTTCGCCATTGAGATGCTCGATATCCGCGAGCGCCATCGCGTATTGTACGGCGCAGACATTTTTTCCGGCATGAACGTTCCTATGGACCTGCATCGCGTTCAGCTGGAGCATAGCCTGCGCACCAAACTGCTTACCTTGCGGCAAAGCTATGTCCAGGTCGTGGGCGACGACAATCGGGTGCGCCGGTTGATGCTTGATTCCGTTTCCAATTTCAGCACGCTGTTTCGGCATACGCTCATCGCCATGGGAGACCAAACTTCGCCCGGCAAGGCAGATAACATCAACAAATTGGCTGGCCGGATCGCGTTTGATCCTGCCATTTTCCTGAAGTTATTGCAGGTGCGCGAGCGCAAGGCAAAAGAAAATGAGATTGAAGCCGCCGCCGGGTTCGCGCAATATCTCGAGGGAATTAACACCGTGGTTCAGGCAGTGGATGCCCTGTAGTCCCGAAGGCATTTGAAGCTTGAAGATCAATGGAGGGGAAGATGAAGGCTTGGATTGCAATAGGAGTTATCGCATTGCTGCTGCTAGTGGGATTCAGCAGCTACGTGAGCGCTAAAAACCAGATGGTGACGAAGAATGAGAC
>DASXCL010000116.1:0-12695 GCA_036491195.1 Candidatus Angelobacter sp. | reverse complement strand
ACAATCTCAAAGTACAGTAGTGCCTTGATTCCCATGCGTCCAACCTGTTTCAGGTTGGAGTGCCCCGCAATGCCGACGACCAAGGTGCTGAAGATGAGCGGCGCAATAATGGTTTTGATCAGGCGGAGGAAAATCGAGCTCAGGACTTGCAGGTCGGTGGCAACTTTCAGACGCGTCGCATCACTGGCGAACGTGAGGTCAAAGCCGATTTCTGCGCCCACCAGCATTCCGGCAAAAATCCACGGAGTAAGCGAGCGGCGCAAGGGTGCGTAGCCGCAAAGCGCCGCAATCGCTGCCCAGCGAAAACCCGCGAGCACATACGGATGGACCGCCACGCCGGTGTAATGGGTCATCGCCCATAAGATAGACGCTATGCCGGCCAGCGCCAGAAATGCGATAAGGAACCGGCCTTGATTGGGCGATTTTGTTTTCACCGCAGCAGGTCCTCCAGCTCAATGGAGCCCAGGGTCTTTTCGTCGCGATACTTTACGATGACGGGCGTGTATAAGGAAAGCCCCCATTCCGCTGCTTTCCCTTTGCTGATGGCGCGCGACCCCGGCACGACGACAGCGTTCTCAGGAATGATGAGCGGAGAGTCGGCGGTGGAGCGATAAACCTGTTCGCGCACAATGTCATACACAGGCATTGCGCGCGTAAGAATCGTCCCTGCTCCCAGCACAGCGCCGCTCAGCACTTGCGTCCCTTCATAGACGCCGCAATTGCCGCCGACGAGCACGTCATCCTCAATAATGACGGGAGATGCGCCCACCGGCTCCAGTACGCCGCCGATCTGCGCTGCCGCGCTCAGGTGCACCCGTTTTCCAATCTGCGCGCAGGAGCCGACCAGTGCATGAGAATCGATCAACGTGGCTTCATCCACGTATGCGCCCACGTTGACGTACATCGGCGGCATGCAGATCACGCCCGGAGCGATATAAGCTCCACTGCGGATGGACGATCCGCCGGGCACCACGCGGACGCGGTCTGACAGGCCGAAACGGCGGGCAGGAAAGGTGTCTTTATCCACAAAGCTGAGCACGCCGCTGCCGGACTCTTCCAGTTCGCCAAGGCGGAAGCCCAGAAGGATGCCCTGTTTGACCCAGGAGTTTACGCGCCATTGGCCGTCCAGTTTTTCCGCCGCGCGGACCTCGCCGCGGGTCAGGGCTTCGTGAAATTCCCGAAATGCATGCCGTGCATGCACTGCCATTTCCGGGGGCAACGCGCCCTTGGCATAAAGGTGTTCGATCTCTGCGCGTAGTATGTCCATGATTGGTCTTTGCCGCAGGAACCCAGGCCGTCGGCAGAAATTCTGACGGTCTGTATTCCAAAGAGCAAGAGCGGAGTATAACCGCGAGAAGGTTTGGTCAGCAAAGCCTTACTTTGCAGCTACTGATTTGCATCTCAAAGTAGAGATGGTCAGAATTCTTTACGTCGCGTACCCGCTGCTCAGAGTTTTTGAGGAATCAGCCGGCGGCGCGGAGCAGATCTTGTGGACGCTGGAGCGCGAAATGGCGCGGAATGGCGTGCTCACAACAGTTGCGGCCTCTGCGGGATCGCGCGTGAGCGGCGAGCTGTTCTCAACAGGCGATCCCTGCACCCTGCCGGACGACTACGAGCGTCGACGGCTTGAGCATGAAGACAGAGTCGTGGAATTTGTGCGGCGGCGTGCGCATGAAGGAAGGCCCTTCGATCTCGTCCATGACAAGTCCGGCAGTTTCTGGAAGCAGGCCACCGAGATCGATGCCCCGGTGCTGGCCACGCTGCATTTGCCCCGCAGCTTCTATCCGGCAGGAAGCTTCGATGACGTTCCAGCGAATGTGAGCTTTAACTGTGTGTCTGATTCGCAGGCGCGCAGTTTTACTGATCTGGGTTCGCTCATCGGGATTGTGCCGAATGGCATTGCACTGGATTGTTTTCCTGCCGGGGATAGAGCAGCGGCAAACAATTGCATTCATGATCGACAAGGGTTGCTCTGGCTGGGGCGCATCTGTGAAGAGAAAGCTCCGCACCTGGCGCTGGATATCGCTGAGCGTGCGGGATTGCCGATCACGATTGCGGGACAGGTCTATCCTTTTTCGTATCATCGGCAATATTTTGAGAGGGAAGTAGCGCCGCGGCTGCGGCGCATGCGCAACGCCAGGTTTGTTTCAGCACCGGAGGCAGAGCTGAAGCGCTGGCTGATGCGGGAGGCAAAGGCATTGCTGGTTACCAGCCTGGCGGACGAGACTAGCTCTCTGGTGGCGATGGAGGCAGCGGCATCAGGCACGGCGGTGATCGCGTTCCGCAAAGGAGCGCTGCCGGAGCTGGTAAAAGAAGGCGTGACGGGATTTGTTGTGGACGGCGTTAATGAAGCTGTGGCGGCATTGCAGAGAGTCTCAAGCATCGGCGGGGTAGCTTGTGTGCAACACGCGCGAGAAAATTTCAGCGCGGTAAAAATGGCTGAGAGATATTCGTGGCTTTACCAGCAGCTAATCCGCTCTGAGAGAGCGCTGGGCGTCGCCTGAGGCAAGAATTTGGCTAGGCGTCGCCTGAGACAAGATTTGTTTGTCTCTCAACCCTCTTCTCAAGTTAAGAAATGTTTCGTCGACCTGTGCGCGAAAAAATCCGTGCAAGAAAATTTCCCGGCGGCGATCTTCCAATGAGGGATGTTCTCCTAGGTGGGTAAGCCCTCTGGACACGGACGTCGGGCAAAGAATTGAACTGTTCCCTCGACGGCCGTGTCCGGAGGTGGTGCCAGAGCGGCTGCGCTAACCGGCGTGGTCGCTCGTTTTTGTTTGCCACAGCCGAGGGCGGCTGTGGTCCCAGTCTTACTTTATCTAGAGGTCTGAGACCGACGCATGCACCTGCAGCAAGCCGACTTCAGCGGCGATCTTTTCAAGTTTGGAGCGCGTTTCCGGCTTGACCGGCAGCATGGGCAGGCGCAGAACTTCTTCAATCCGGCCCATCATCGCCAACACGGCCTTGACCGGCATGGGGTTCGATTCCATGAAGTTGGCTTGCATCAGGCGCAGGAACTGGCGTTGGATGCGGCGGGCTTTCTTCCAATCATTGTTGAGCGCCGCTGCCGTGAGCTCTGACATCTCTTTAGGAATCTCATTCGAGCAGACGGAAATAATGCCTACGCCGCCCAGCGCGATCACGGGAATGGTGATGGCGTCGTCGCCGGAGAAGACGAGGAAGCTTTCCGGCACGTGGTTGAAGACTTCAGCGATCTGCGAGATGTTGCCGCTGGCTTCTTTCACGGCAATGATGTTGGGAATTTTGGCCAAACGGCCCAGCGTCGCCGGCTCGATATTGGCGGCGGTGCGTCCCTGAACGCTGTAGAGCACCAGCGGCTTGTCAACGGCTTCCGCGATGGCCTTGAAGTGCTGGTACTGGCCTTCCTGCGTCGGCTTGTTGTAATACGGCGACGCGGTCAGGATGGCGTCGACGCCTTTGCGGCGGTTAAGTTCGCGCGCTTTTTCCACGGCTTCAGCGGTGCAATTGGAGGTGGCGCCGGCGACGATCGGCACGCGGCCGCCCGCAACGTCGATAGTGATGTCGATCATGCGCAGCCATTCGTCCTTGGTCAGCGTCGGCGTTTCGCCCGTGGTCCCGCAGGGGACAAGGAAATGGATGCCGGAGGTGATCTGCCATTCGACCAGCGAGCGAAGGGCTTTCTCGTCGATACTCTGGTCCTGATTGAACGGGGTGATGAGCGCGGTGCCGCAGCCTTGGAGGTTCATGGTCAAATTAGGATAACAAAAACTTAACCACAAAGGACACGAAGGAACACAAAGGACGGCTGGAGAGATAGAAGATTTCAAAGGAGACAGGGAGAATGCAATAGGGATAAGATGCGGCTGGTCTTCCTTGGTGTCCCTTCGTGTCCTTTGTGGTTAACCGCTTTTCTAAAGCTGATCGACGATCTCGGGGAATTCATAAAACCCTGTCTTGCCTTTGATCCATTCGGCGGCGCGGACGGCGCCCTCGGCAAAGCCAACGCGCGACTTGGCGTCGTGGGTAAAGAGAATCGTGTCATTGGCCGAGTCAAGCATGACCAGGTGCATGCCCACGGTTTCGCCTTCGCGAACGGAGGCAACTTCAACTTTTTCTCCGGAGCCGGACTCCAGCAGTTTCTGGATGGTCACGGCCGAGCCCGAGGGTTTGTCTTTTTTATGGACGTGGTGGCGTTCCACGATGCTACCGCGATAATGGTGTTTCAGAACGGGCGCAACGGCCTGCACGGCCTTGAAGAAAAAATTCATCCCGATGGAAAAATTGGAGCCGTAGAGCACGGCGCCTTTGCGCTCGGCCACCAGCTCGCGGACTTTTTCCATGTGCTGGTACCAGCCAGTGGTGCCCACCACCATGGGAACGCCGGCTTCCACGCAGCGAATGACGTTGGGGATGACGGCGTGTGGCGTGGTGAAATCGATGACGGAATCGATTCCCTGCAAGGTGGCGGGCGTGAGAGCGCGGCCATCCTGATTTTCCTGGCTGGCCAGCGAGCGGACTTCGTGATGGCGCTCCTGCGCTATCTCGGCCACCAGTGCGCCGGTCTTGCCGCGTCCGAGAACTAATATCTTCAAGCAAACACCTCAGGATCGACCTGTGAGAAGAACGTGCGATGCAGGCGCGAGACTACATCAGGCACGGCTTCCTCATCAATCACAAAACTGATGTTAATCTCCGATGCGCCCTGGGAGATCATGTGAATATTGGCGTCAGGGATAGCGCTGAAAACTTTGGCGGCGATACCGGGCGTGCTCTTGATGTTCTCGCCGACCAGGCAGACGATGGCTTTGCGGCCTTCATACTTTACATCCGCGAGTTTAGCCAGGTCGGCGGCAATGGCGGCGACGGATGCGTTGGAATCCACGGTGACTGAGACGCTTACCTCAGAGGTGGAAACCATGTCCACCGGGCAGCGATGGTTGGCGAACACTTCGAAGATGCTCTTGAGAAAACCGTGGGCCATGAGCATGCGGGTAGCCACCACGTCCACCACGGTGATGCGCTTTTTCGCGGCGATGGCCTTGAAGATGTTTTTGCTCTTGGGCGCCGTGGCCGTAATGCGGGTGCCTTCGTTCTTCGGGTTGCGCGAATTCAGGATCAGGACAGGAATATTCTTCTGGATGGCCGGCAGCAGCGTGGCCGGATGCAGGACCTTGGCGCCGAAATAGGCCAACTCGGCGGCTTCCTCAAAGCTGATGTTCTTGATGCGGCGCGCTTCGGGGCAGAGATTGGGATCGGTGGTCATCATGCCGTCAACGTCAGTCCATATCTCAATCCGCGTGGCATTCAGGCCTGCGCCCACAATGGCGGCGCTGAAATCGGAACCGCCGCGGCCCAGCGTGGTAGGAATGCCTTCGCGCGTTGACGCGATATACCCGCCCATTACGGGCACGCGCTGCTGGTCGAGCAATGGCTTGAGCGTCTCCTTAAGGCGCTCATCTGTCTCTTCAAATTGCGGGATGGCCTTACCAAAGTTCGAGTCCGTGACGATGCATTTACGCGAATCCACATGCGCGGCGGCAATGTTGCGCTGGGAGAACGCAGCGGCAGCGATCTTGGAAGATACGCGCTCGCCGAAGCCGGAGATGGTGTCCGTGGTCCGCAGGGTTAGTTCGCCGACGGCGACAACGCCGCGCAGAAGTTCGTCCAGGCCGTCAAAGTCGGCTTCCAGTTCAGGCGCGATCTGCTCAAACGCGTGCGTTCCCAGAAGATCACAGGCGCAGTTGTAATGGCGCTCGCGGGCGGCGCGGGAGAGCTCAAGAGCTTTTTCACGCTGGCCGGCGCCGGCGGCGGCGGCCATGGCGAGAAGCTGATCGGTGATTTTGGCCAGCGCGCTTACGACGACCACCGGCCGCTCATGGAGGCGTTCGCGGACGATGGCGGCGACGCGATCGATGGCCTGCGCGTCCTGCACGGAGGTGCCGCCGAATTTCATCACGATCATCGGCAAGCCTCTATTGCAGCGCGTGACAACAGATCGGCATTGATCAGCACTTTGCATCTTTCCAAGTCATTGTTATGAGGGAGAGCGATGGCGACCCGTCTGACTTCATTATCGGATTGAGCACAGCACCGTAGTCCGGCGAGCAGAAGCGAACCGACAATAATTTCTGCGCTTCTTCACTCTTATAGACAAAGCCGTTCCGGGTGAATTCTTTGGCGTAGTATGCCTTTGTCTCTTCAAATCCGGTAGTCGTCGTATAGGAAGCTGTACCCCACACGCCGTCCTGGTCATGGTGGGTAGCGATGCGTAAGATCCGCACTCCGGCAGGCGGCTTAATCGCTTCGAGCTTCCGTTCAAGCTCCCGCTCGTGTCGATCAGTCCTGAATGCCCTGCTGGGTGGAAGGAACATACAGAACGCGATAACCACCAGCAGCACAAGAATCCCGGTCAGTATGACAACACGACGGTTTTTGCGCTCAAGAAACTTCAACTCAGATATCCCTGTGCTTTAAGCAGCTCGCCGTTCAGGACCGCCGCACCGGCGGCGCCGCGGATGGTGTTGTGCGAGAGCACGGTGAATTTCCAGTCGAAAATATTGCAGGGACGCAGCCGGCCGACGACCGCCGACATGCCGCGTCCGCGGTCACGGTCGAGCCGAGGTTGCGGTCGGTCGGGCGCGGTCTCATAGATCACCGGCTGTTCCGGCGCGGTAGGCAGCTTGAGCTTCTGCGGCAGGCAGCGAAACTCGTTCCAGGATTCGATGATTTCTTCCGCCCGCGCGGGCTTGCGCAGCTTGAGCGAGACGGATTCGGTGTGCCCATCTTCCACGGCCACGCGGTTACAGTGCGCGCTGAGCAGCAGATCGGCGTCGGTAATGCGGGAGCCGTTGAGCGATCCCAGCAGCTTGCGCGTCTCCGCCTCCATCTTGTCCTCTTCTTTGGCGATGTAGGGAATCACATTGCCCAGGATGTCCATAGAAGGTACGCCGGGATAGCCCGCGCCGCTGATGGCCTGCATGGTGGCGACGAAGATTTTGTCGATGCCGAAGCGGCGGTGCAGCGGAGCCAGGGCCAGCACCAGTCCAATGGCTGAGCAGTTGGGGTTGGTCACCATGAAGCCGCCGTTCTGCTTGTACCACTTTTGCGTCTTGATCAGCGGAACGTGGTCGCCATTGACCTCAGGGATGATGAGGGGAACGTCTTCCGCCATGCGAAAGGCGCTAGAGTTGGAGATCACGGCATGGCCAGCTTCGGCAAAGGCGGGTTCGATCTGCTGCGCGGCAGTGGCGTCAAGGGCGGCAAAGACCAGCTTGGGCGTGGTTTTATCCGGGGCGGCGGCGGAAACTTTCATGGCCGCGATGTTGGCGGGAATCGGCGTCGCCAGGTTCCACTTGGCGGCTTCTGCGTATGCTTTGCCGGCGGAACGGTCGGAAGCTGCAAGCCAGGTGATTTCAAACCACGGGTGTTCGTGGAGCAACTGGATGAACCGCTGCCCGACGGTCCCGGTAGCGCCGAGAATGCCGACTGGAATTTTGCTGGTCATTGGACTCTAAGTTTTAGATTTTAGCATTCGGAGAGAATCTCACCACGGAGACACGGAGGCACGGAGAACAGCCGGGGGATTTACCGCAAAGATCGCAAAGGACGCGAAACAAGAAATCAAAGAAGTTAGAGGAAAACCACGGCTTGCACGGTGCCGGACAATCAAATTACGTTGCGAACTTGGCGTCCTTTGCGGTGAAGCGATTCAATCAGCGGCTGCGGCTTTGGCCGGCTCGGCAGGCTTGCGCTTGACCAGGTATTCATCCGCCAGGACCATCACCAGCGCGGCGGTGGGAACGGAAACCAACGCGCCCACAACGCCTGCCAGCGCTCCTCCCAGAGAGAGCGCGATAATGACAGTGAGTGGAGAAAGATTCAACGTATGCCGCATGATGCGTGGAGAAAGGAAGACGCTTTCAACCTGAAAGTAAACGGCAAAGAAAACGATTACGCCGACAAGTTTCTGCGGCGAATCCAGTATGGCGACCGCGGAGGCCAGCACCACGGCGCTGATGGGGCCGGCAATCGGCAGGATATTGGCAATGCCGGCGAACATTGCCAGCAGGTAAAAATATTTTAGGCCGAGAGCCCAGTAAACGATCAGGCTGCAGACTCCGAGGCTCAACATGAGCATCGACTGGCCGATGAGCCAGTTGCGCATGCGGGCCTTGGCGCGCAGCAGCGTAGAGTTGAGCCGGTGCTGCTGGTTGTATGGAAACATAGAGACCGCCCATTGCATGGTGCGGTCGCCATCGATGATGAAGTAGGCGGTGAGAACAACGGCGGTAAAGAGCCCAAAGATTCCGCCGGCCAGGTTCAGAAAGAGTCCGCCGGCGTCGCCGGCAATTTCCGCCGCGTACTTTTGCAGGCCGGCAGGATCGATCTTGGAGGCAAAAGAAAGATGCTTGATGCCTTCAGTGAGTTCAGCCAGGTGGCGGGGCCAGTCAGCAGAGAAGTTGCGGCCGTCGCGATAGACCGGGGGCAGGGCAAACACCGAGAAGAGCGTACCCGCCAGCGCGAGGATCAGGATGAGAAAGACGATGGCGAAACCGCGTCCGGCGCGCCAGCTGCCAATCCGTATTTTCTGGATCACGCCGATGGCGGGCGACAGCACCACGGCAAACAGCGCGCTCACGTATATGAGCATGAGCACATCCCGGACGCTGTAGGCGACCCATAAAGCGAGGATTACGCCGAAAAAGAAAAGAATGTCAGACCGGTGGTTGTTCGCCATGTTGCGTTGAGCAGAGTGTAACCCAGTTCGCGCGCTGTAGATCGACCGGAAGTACTAAAACCTTGGGAGGCGCGAAACGTCGGGAGATCGGGTGATCGGGAAATCGGGTGATCTTGCGTTTGTTCCGGAAACATTGGTCCAGCTAATTTTCTTTCAGCATTGGTCATCGGAGAACCACGTCAGATTCCGGATCGGATCAACAGATTACCCGATCACCCGATGTCCCGATCTCCCGATCCTGGCTTAATCTCTGATTACCTCAACATTGCTTCCCGCCACCGTCATTTTGATGACGCGGTATTGATCGTCGACCCAGAGGACCCATTGTGCGGCGTCAGACTCATGGCTTTGATCGTTGAGCCAGGTAAGCGACTGGGGGCCGTTGGTATCCAGCTTAACCTTATTCAGCTCACGCTCAACGCCTTTCACCATTACTTTGTCCTGCCCCATGAGTTCCAGGGTGGCGTTGCCGGAGAGGTGCTGGCGCGGGACCAGGATGACGAACTTGCCGGTGCCACAAAGCAGGCCATTATCCTGGCGGCGGCAACCGGTGGCCAGATACCACCACAACAGCACTTCACGCTGGGAAAAGAAATTGTCGTCCAGGATAACCGTGGAGAGCGGGAGCATGTGCGGGACATCGAGCTTTTTCTGGTCGGCAGGCACAATATGCTCCACCAGAAGCTGGTCTTTGGGCTCGACGGAGGCTTCTTCTTTCTGCGGGACGGTGGAGTGCCACATGTAAGAACGCAGTTCTCCGCGGGAAGAGACCTGCATCTCAGCCGACTGAGCGGCCTTGAAATGCCCATCGTCGAACTTGATTTCCGAGGTTGCGGTGGAATAGGAGGGATTGTGTTCGCTGTTCATGGTTTCAGTGATGTTGAACGTCTCAGTGCCCACGCGCTTGCCATTCATGAAAATACCGAAGCTGCCGGAATCCGCCACCTTGGAGCCGGCTTTCTCCTTCTGATGCGCCTGATCGGCCGCGTTGAGACTGATGGACGTGGCGAGCACCGCGCTCAAGAGAATAGCCAGCTTTACTGCTTTCACTTTTCTACCTCCGCTTTCGCTGCCTGCAACAGTTGTTCGATCTCAGTTGTAACCTGGCTTACCGGCTTGTCCAGGGTCTGCACCCTGAAGCGGGCCAGCGAGTAATCCGCGCGCCGGGCGGCAAACAATTCTTCAAATCGCGCCGTGTCGTGCGCCAGAGGACGCACCTTGCGTTCGCCCGCACACCGCCTGCGTAATTCTTCCACCGGCGCTTCCAGCAGCACGGTGATCGCGCCCGCCTGGGCCAGCGCTTCGCGATTCTGCTGCTGGACAAAAGCCCCGCCGCCAAGCGCTAATACAAGATCGTTGCCGATCGTGCGATCTTGCAGCAAAGAGTTCAGGGCCGCGGTTTCCAGGCGTCGAAACCCTGGTTCGCCCGAAGCAGCAAAGATCTCAGCCACGGTCTTCTGTTCGCGCTGTTCGATCAGGTCATCCAGATCCAGAAAATTCCAGCGCAACCGTTGTGCCAGCGTGCGTCCGACCGTGGTTTTTCCCGCTCCCATAAACCCGATGAGGACGACGCAACGCATTTCCGTTATGCGGTTTCCCGCATGGGCTTCGCGTGCAGCCGGGCTGCGTCTGCTCTTCCGTGCATAAACTTTTTCTTACGGCTGTGTGTTGTTATTGCTTCTTCACGCGGATTTTACCACTGAAAGACTGGAGCTCAACCGAAGATGAGCCGGAATTGGAGGTACCTGCGAAGGAACGTCCCTGCCTGGGGACGAAGGAATTATGAGTTTTTTCCTGTAAAGGAAAATCGTTTTCGACCGTGCCGTTGGTGGAACGGGCCGTAAGGTCAACGGACGCAATGGGAGGAAGCGTGACGTCGATCGCTCCGCTATGCGTGGTGAAAAGGTAATCGCCGCCGCCGGAGCAGTCGCCGCGGTATTCAATATTGCCGCTGGTTGTGGCGGCGGAAACGCGCTGTCCCGTGACGTTTTTAAGGTGAACGGCGCCGCCCGCGGATTGAATATCAACCCGCGTCAGGGACACATCGCTCAAAATTACCGGCGCGGTCATGCTGCGCACACGCACATGGGACTTCGATGCATTGTGAACGCTGATCTGTCCGGTTTCAGAAGAAAAGCCAATATCGCCGTTGACGCCCTCGGCGGTGATCGGAGCCGAAGTTGTTTCCACGTTCACGGAGATGCCGGCAGGAACAGTTACATCGTAATCAACGCGGGCTTCGTCGGCGGTGGGCTGCTGGCCGGGAAGAGCGTGGGTGCGGAGTTCCACGCGCTGCTTGTCCGCGCTTAAATTCTGGTCAACTTCCACTTTGTCTGAATGGACGATATAAGTGGCCAGCACCTGGCGGCCGCTGCCGGAATGCAGAGTAACCGATCCAGCCCCGTTGACGACGTTCACCGTGCCGCCCGGCGCGATATCAATTTTCGCTTCTTTGCGGGTTTCGGCGGCCTGCGCGGCGGAAATGAAAATGGTAAGAGTGAGGCTGGCCGTGGCGGAGAGTAGAAAAGCACGTCGTGCCCGTGTTGCGGTGTAGGAGCTACTCGTGATTATCATGGGCCGTTTTATCCACTCCTCATCCGTTCAGGGTAACGAACGGGCGGTCGCCATCTGGTAGAGCATTTCTTTCTGCGCGTAAGCGTCCTGCAGCAACTCGTGCGCGGTCGCGTCCTGGGGATCGCGGTCGGCCGCCTGCTGGGCGTCAACGATATAAGCGTTCACGTCGCGCAGGCTGTTTTCGTAAACGCCACGCGCGTCCGGGGACTGTTGCGATAGCTGGCTGATCAGTTGCCGGTCATCGTTATTAAACTGTTCTGGTTCTGCAGGCCCATTTTGCACCGACAACTGGCTTTGCGGCAACTGGTGCGGCTTATAGTTGATAAGTACGGCGCTGAAAAGCACCAACGCTGTAAGGGCCAGCGCCCAGCCTAGGGGCGTCCAGCTTTTCGCTTGTTCCTGGGAGGTCGGGTTTTTCGTTATATGCCCCAGCGGGGGCATTCGATCCTCCGAGAGAAATCCCTCACGTTGCAGGGACTTCTCAATATTGTTCCAGACACGCGGATTCGGATCGTGCATGGGTAAAAGCAGTTTTGCTTGTTCGGCAATGTAGCGCAGGTCCTGCACCAGCGCCGCGCAAGACTGGCACGTTCGCAGGTGGGCTTCATCCTCACCGCTACCGCCGCTTTCAATTATGTAGGGCAGTGTTTCCTGAAACTGCTGGCAATTCATTTTCTTCATCCTCTCCCAACTTGCTGCATGGGAACCCAAACGCTTGTTGAGACTCCCTTACAACTTTCTTTCTCCGTGAGCCTGGCCGCCTCGCACGCGCCAATGGACTCCCGGATTTTTCTTCTCAGCCGCAGTGTGTTATCTGCGGGCGGCCTTTTCGGCTCTACTGAGTTTCAGCAGGTCGCGCAGCTTCATGCGCGCCTTGTGCAATTGCGACTTACTGTTCCCAATCGAACATCCCATCATTTCCGCAATCTCGTTGTGCTCATAGCCTTCAACGTCATGCAGGACGAAAATGATTCTGTATCCCGGCGGCAGGCTTTCAATCGCCCGCTCCAGGTTCACCCGATCAATCGACCCCGCCAGCACGTTGTCCCTGGCTCCGATGTCTTTCTTTGGCCCATCTTCATGCTGAGGCTCCAACGCCTCATCCAGCGATATCTCCGGCAGGCCTTTCTTTCTCAGATGCATCAGCACTACGTTCACTGCCAGCCGGTGCAGCCACGTTGAAAACGCTGACTCCCCCCTGAACGTGGCAATCTTGCGATAGAGCTGCAAGAAAGCTTCCTGCGTAAGGTCTTCGGCTTCCGCGGTGTTGCCGGTCATGCGCAGGCACAGCGAATACACACGACGCTTATGCAGCCCATACAGGCCTTCAAAAGCTTCAGCGTCACCGCCCTTGGCTCTGTCAATCGCTTCGGCTTCGGTCATTCCGGATGCGATTACTTTTTTT
>DASXCL010000115.1:0-5558 GCA_036491195.1 Candidatus Angelobacter sp. | reverse complement strand
TCCTGATTAGAATATAAAAATGGCAAACCTGAAGGATGAAATCCAGAATAACGACGCCAAGGATGCGAGCGTGGTGAAAGTTGACATGAAACTGGAAGTCGTCGTCATTCCTGTTTCGGATGTTGATTGCGCAAAGGAGTTCTACGCGAGGCTCGGGTGGAGACTCGACGCAGACCTTGTCTTTGGCCGCGATTCCCGCTTGATCCAGTTCACGCCTCCCGGCTCCGGATGCTCCATCCAATTCGGCAAGAATTTATTTGGCAAGAGCATTGCGTCAGGCGGCCCCGGTTCGGCCCAGGGCCTGTATCTGATCGTCTCTGACATTGAGGCCGCGCGCAATGAACTCATCGCCCGCGGAGTCGCCGCAAGCGAGGTGTTCCACTGTGCCGAGGATTTGGCTTGCAGATTTGCCGGCAATGATGGACGGATCAGCGGCCTGAGCCCTGAACGTGGCAGTTACGGATCGTTCGTCAGCTTCAGCGATCCGGATGGCAACGGCTGGCTCCTGCAAGAAGTCACGAAACGGTTTCCTGGACGTGTCGATTCTGGCGCGACTTCGTTCGGCTCCCCAAGGGACCTGGCGAGCGCACTACGTCGTGCAGCCGCCGCCCACGGCAACCATGAAAAACGCATCGGCGCAGCCGACCCGAACTGGCCTGACTGGTATGCCGAGTACCTGGTACGCGAGCAGTCCGGCGAAGAGCTGCCGCAGTGAATTACCATTATCACGCGCGCAAACTATTGTCGGCTTCTCTGATGTTCGCATCATTCTTATTGCTGGGCCATCTGCTGCTCGCGCAGGCCCAAACTCAGAGAAAGGAATTTCCTGTGCCGCAGAAGACTTTCTATCGCACCATACAAATAGACGGAGTCTCTATTTTCTACCGCGAAGCCGGCCCGAAAGATGCGCCCACACTCCTCCTGCTGCATGGACTTCCCTCTTCATCGCGGATGTTCGAGCCTCTGTTTGACCGGCTTTCTGACCGCTACCACCTCATCGCTCCGGACTACCCTGGCTTTGGACATAGCGACTGGCCAGACCCGAAGAAATTTGCATACACCTTTGACCACTACGCCGAGGTCATGAATCACTTCACTAAGGCCCTTGGGCTTTCGCACTATACACTTTACATGCAGGATTACGGCGGCCCCGTGGGATTCCGCATGGTATTGGCGCATCCAGAGCGCGTTGTAGCTCTCATCGTTCAGGATGCTGTCTCACACAATGAGGGCCTGGGTGCGAATTGGAAGGCGCGCCGTGCATTCTGGGCTGACCGCGCCGCCAATGAAAGCGCGCTGCGCACGAATCTACTTTCCCTGCCAACTACACGGACACGCCACGTCGGCGACGATCCTAACCTCGATCGCTATAATCCTGATCTCTGGACTGACGAATTCTATTTTCTCAACCAGCCCGGCCAGGCAGAAATTCAGAGCGACCTGTTCTACGACTATCGAACGAACGTTGACTCCTATCCCAAGTGGCAGGCCTGGATGCGCGAGAAACAGCCGCACCTGCTGGTGATCTGGGGCAAGCATGACCTCTCATTTGATCTGTCAGAACCTGAAGCATATCGTAAGGATGTGCCGAAGGCTGAAGTTCACGTTCTTGACGCGGGCCATTTCGCACTCGATACTGCGGCAGATGAAATTGCACAGCTCGTTCGCGGATTCATGAAGTAGCGGCAGCTTAGTTGACGCAAAGCAGATCAATTCAGGAGGACGGTTATGCCCAAGATGAAAGCAGTGCAGGTCCCAAAACCCGGAGCTGACTTTGAAATTGTCGAGCGGGAAATTCCAGAACCCGGTCCAGGGCAGGTGAGGATTCGCGTTCAAGCCTGCGGAGTGTGCCACAGCGACGTAATCACCAAAGAAGGCGTATTTCCGATTTCCTATCCGCGTGTACCCGGTCATGAAGTGGCTGGCGTCATCGATGCACTTGGGGCAGGTGTTCAAGTCTGGAAGAAAGGCCAGCGCGTTGGAGTCGGCTGGCACGGCGGCCAGGACGGAACTTGTCTTGCATGCAGAAGAGGGGATTTCGTGAATTGCGCGAATGTGCAGATTTGCGGAGTCAGTTATGACGGTGGCTACCAGGAATTCATGGTGGCGCCCGTGGAAGCCCTGGCCCACATGCCCGAATCTTTTGACGCCGCAGAAGCCGCCCCGCTGATGTGCGCCGGCATTACAACCTTCAATGCTCTTCGGCACAGCGGTGCATTGCCGAGCGACCTGGTTGCCATCCAGGGGATTGGCGGGCTTGGCCATCTGGGAGTTCAGTTCGCCAAAAAATTTGGATACCGCGTGGCTGCCATAGGTCGCGGCCCAGGTAACGCGACACTGGCGAAAAAACTCGGCGCAGATATTTATATCGACAGCGCCGCGGGAGATCCGGCAGTTGAATTGCAGAAACTAGGCGGCGCAAGCGCGATTCTGGCGACTGCACCCAGCGGTAAATCGATGTCGGCCCTGATCGGCGGCTTGGGAGTAAATGGCACGCTTATGGTGGTAGGAGCTCCATCCGACCCCATCGAGATGGCGGCTGCCCAGCTGATATTTGGCAGGAAGCGAATCCACGGGTGGTCTGCGGGAATCCCAACTGATTCTGAAGATACGCTCCGCTTTGCGGAGATGACCGGCGTTCGCGCCATGATTGAAAAGTATCCGCTTGAAAAGGCTGCTGAAGCCTACGCTCGAATGATGAGCGGGCAGGCGGAGTTCAGGGTCGTCCTGACTATGTGAGATCAGTTACGAATATATGGGATGACAGTTTCGCCAATCCTTGAGGAGGCTGGTAATGAAGCTTACAAATAAGATATCGCGCCGTGGACTGTTGACCATTGCCGGCTTTTCCGCGGGAGCGACGCTACTTGCCCAGCCTTCACTCTTTGCAGCTGCCAGCGGATTACGCCGGCTATGGTGAATTCCGCAACCAGCGCAAAGAACGCATCGTTCGGACCGCTGAAGCAGATCGATGCCGGTGCGCTGAATGTCAGCTACGCGGAAGCCGGTCCTGCTAACGGGCGCGCGGTAATTCTGCTGCACGGCTGGCCTTACGATATTTACAGTTTTGTCGATGTAGCACCTCTGCTGGCATCTGCTGGATACAGAGTGATTGTCCCGTATCTGCGGGGCTATGGTCCCACGCGTTTTCTTTCGAATGACGCGGTTAGAAACGGACAACAGGGGGCGCTCGCCGTCGATGCCATCGCTTTGATGGATGCGCTCAAAATTGAAAAGGCCGTCATTGCCGGTTTTGATTGGGGAGCGCGGACTGCCGATATCGTTGCGGCAATCTGGCCAGAACGATGCAAGGCACTCGTCTCTGTGAGCGGCTATCTGATCGGAACCAGGAAGCCGGCAAGACGCCCTTGCCACCAAACGCGGAACTGCAGTGGTGGTACCAATATTATTTTGCAACCGAGCGCGGGCGCGCGGGCTATGACAAATACAGGCGTGACTTTGCCAAACTCATCTGGCAGCTTGCTTCGCCAAAATGGTCTTTTACTGACGCCACTTTGGATCGCAGCGCAGAATCCTTCAACAACCCTGATCATGTTGCCATTGTGGTCCACAACTATCGTTGGCGGCTTGGACTCGCTGAAGGCGAGCCGAAATTTGACGACCTGGAAAAGAAACTTGCCCAGGGACCGGCTATCACTGTTCCCGCGATTACGATGGAAGGCGATGCCAATGGCGCGCCTCATCTGGAACCCGCGGCCTATCGCAATAAATTCTCGGGCAGATATGAGCACCGGACCATCGACGGTGGTGTCGGGCACAATCTGCCGCAAGAGGCACCTGAGGCTTTCAGCAAAGCGATCGTCGATGTTGACCGCTTCTGATCCGTGGACCAACTCGCTGAGTAGTTATTCAAAGGAAAATTATGTCGCACCCATTGCTCAGGTTCGGATTATGGATTTCCCCACGGGATGCCCGCCTGGATCTTGCTGACTGTATGCCTTCCCAAAGCATGGGTGGCATTCCTCTTATCGATCGAGGAACGATTGTCGGTGCAATTGCTTAGTTCGGGAGTCACTGACTCCCAGAACGAAGTCGTGAGCAAGGCAGGCGCGGCAACAAGTTGCTTCGCCGATGAATCACCGCCATAACTTGCCGGCGAGCCAGTGATCCACACTGAACACTCCCGGACCAGAGCAGATCAGCCAGATAAAGAAGAGCACATACAGGGATTCCGGAAGGTAGAGGAAATCGTCGAGCCAGTTAAGATGTGAAAGTCCTTTAGGCAGGGTGGAAACCGCGCTGGTCAGGGTGGCGACAATCATGTCGATCAATAAAGCCACGGAGGCCAGGCTCGAAAGCAAGCCGACGGCCAGCAAGGATCCGCAAACGAACTCGACACCCGATACGAAATAAGCCGTAAGGCGGGGAAACGGGACTTTGGCCTTAACGAGCGTATCGTAAACAGGATTCGTGCCGCCGGCGACAAACAATTTGTTGGCCCCGGAGATGGCGAAGAACAGCCCGAGCGAAACGCGTACCAGCAGGATGGCATATTGTTCCAAGTCACTGCTACCCAGCAGCGCAAACTGAACCAACCGTTTCCAATCCATCTCTCCAACTCCCTCCGAGGATGTGCTCTAGCGTACCCCCGTATCGTGCAAATTCCGGCTTCTCTGCTGACCGCGGCCCGAGCGGTGTTGTGTCGTTCGCTCCAATGGCTGCGCCAAGCGGAGTTCCGCAAGTATTTATCCGTATCCCGTCCGCCAGCGTTAACCGTATGTCACGTCGGTGCTTTGTCCGACCTCGATAATATATCCGTCAGGATCCCGGATGTAACAGCGCGTCTCGCCGTACTTGGGGATCGGCTCCGTGATGAACTCAGCTCCTCGACTTTTCCATAATGCATAGCACGCTTGAATATCCGCAACGCGGAAATTCATAAAGCTGTTGATGTGATTCGGGTCAGGGACGGTGAGCGTTACCGTCGGCTTATCCGGAGTCGGCCCGCCCCCAACGTTCAGAATCATCCAGATATTCGCAAGCTGAAGGTACGCAGGCGCATTGCCGTCACCCAGGCTCAGAATGCGAGCGCCGAAGACCTTTTCATAGTAGCGAGCCGATCGCTCAATGTCGGCGACGGTGAGAAAATGCGCGATGCTCATCCCCTCTCGCGGGGGCATCTCATAGCTCTTCTGCTCGATTTGTACGCTGCTCATTGACGACTCCAATTCCGATAAACAATTGGACTGGGAATCCGAACAGAGGACAGTGGCAGAAGCACTAAGACGAATCCATCGTACGAACGTATCGACCAAGACCTGGAGCGAGGCTTGACCATGGTTACGGGATTATTCACAGATTTCGCTGTCAATCCATTTTCTTGAAACGAACAGCCGCACCGCCGCCCGGTGCTAGTTTCAGCGTCAACAGATCGCGCGACATGATCGTCCTATGCTCAATCTTGTACCCCGTGGGGTTGGTACGATAGTCGGCATCATCGCCATCGAGATACATCGTCGCTTCGTAGCGCATGCCGCTCTCGAGAAAATCAAGCGGCACGGTGACCGTTCGACCGTCCTCGTTGGTTGCGGCGCCCA
>DASXCL010000114.1:0-27718 GCA_036491195.1 Candidatus Angelobacter sp. | reverse complement strand
AGTGACGCACACTGATCTCTTGTTCAGGCTTCATCCCCTTCTTATTTTCGTCCGCCAGGATCTTCAGAAATCTCGAGAACAACGGGGTGGAGCAGGCATTTATGCCTGCGGTAAGCAGGCTTGGAATCTCCCTTCCTCGCGCCGCAGGCCCGCGCGCAGCGAAGCGGAGCGCGCCCAGAAAAGCCCCAGCACCCAGCCGTTTATGATTGAAACTCGTCCAGTCGTCGATTTTGCAAGCGCAGTGTCGTTTTCGATCCCTGGACAGGGAGCCGCCGACGCTCTCGCAAGTACTCTCACTTGTGTTCGGAATCAATATCCAGCTCGCGCAACTTGATTTCCCGCGCGATCTCTGTGGCCAGTTTTTGAGCGTCTCTCATCTTCCGCAGTATGTCATCTTGGAGAGCGTAATATTGTTGCCAAAGGTGTGGCGACACAAGTTGTTCCACTTTCAGGGGGACACACTTGCTCCACGACTCAAATGCTTCTAGTCTAGCAATCCGCTGTGCCAGGTCAGGAATTTTGCGGATCGAGGGCGCACGTGGCGCTACTCCCAACATCCAGGTCTTCCAGTCGCTCTTACCCTTTGACTGGTTGCATTTGCCGCATGATGGCACTAGATTGCGGATGGACGACGGGTAACCGGTCGGTTTCCCGTCTTTTACGAGTGGTCGTAGATGGTCCCATTCTGTGAATGCGTCACCGCAGTAGGAGCACCTTAAGTCCCGCGGATTTAACCCCAGGATCTCCAAGACTGTTCTTATTTCATCGGCACTGGGACGAATCACTGGGATGATGGCAGCGACGAAGACATTCCGGATGCTGGTTGTGCGCCCAGTGATCGTGAATCCACCGGGCATCCGAAAGCACGCTAAGAGTTCTTTGTCACTACAGTCCATTATCCGCTTTTGCGTGCCTACGCGATCCCCTTTAAGAGCGCCGATACACTAATACCCAACCCCCTGGCCACCTTCCTTGCGGTCTCCAGAGTGAGATTGAGCTCACCGCGCTCGATTCTTCCCATGTAACTCCGATTGACTTCACAGGAATGCGCAAACTCCTCTTGAGACCATCCCTTCTTGTCTCTGAGTCTGCGGATTCTGTCCCCCAGACGCCTGCGATAATCGAAGGCTTGCATCGACAAGATTTTGCGAGTAGGCTCTTTTTATGTCCACCTCATATATATAGCCATCATTTATCGACAATAACTAAAAGCCTCTGCGATGACACTCCCGCCTCAAAGCGCCATAAAAGTTCGTTGTGACCCCTCATTTAGCGTGGCGAACTGGGTTTCGACGATCTTGCAAACAATTCCGGCGACCCTACGCCAGTCTGTGGCATTAAGACTGGTCCAAGCGCTGTTTCGACTTCGTTCGCCGCAATCGCAGGTCGGAAACCAAAAGCAGGGCCCTTTTATCCGGCTGCCCTGGCGCATTGATTGTCGGGCGCGCTTCTTACCATGTAACTGATGCTCCGGCTTCTCGGCACTTGCGTGCCTGCAAAGAAGCTCTCCACCGAAAGCGCCACCCCGTTCTTGTTGTGCCGGAATATGCGATCCATTGGGCTCACCAGTTGCAGCAACTTGCAGCCATTGGGCCTAAAGTGCAAATTGTCAGGCTAGAAGCCTTGGTTGCGGCTGGTCTCGTCTTCGAAGCCACGGAGCGTGGTCGCGCTATCCCCGACGTGTGGCAGGCGCTCATCCCTGAATACAATCGCGGGTTGCACGGCGATCGGTGCCCCGAGATCATCCTTGAGTGGAGCAGCCTCAAGTGATTAGTCGTTCAAGCCTCGTAGACTTTCAAGAACCTTTGAGGTCATCAAAGTTCGGCGGGCTGGATATCCGGGGACAGACGGGACGTATTCCGATGTTTTTCTCAGCCTGTCCCTCATCCTTCTCGTCATTTGCAAAGGCTGGGATTCCATCACAGCCAGCTTCTTCAATCACTTCAGTGCTACTGTTCCATTTTTGCGCTACGCAAATTGCGCAACTTGGAACTAAGCAAAAGCTCCCGTAAACCCCTGCATGAATTTAGTTTCGCACGATGTGGCAGGGGCAACCCTGCCGTCCGCATCGGACATCTTCTGCGTTGTCCCCTGGAAAAACCTGAAAGGTTATTCCCACCATGAAGCGTTTTCTATTCCTTGCTGCAACACTTATTTTGTCGGTTAGTAGTTCATCGGCATCCGTCTGGAATTATCCCCAGGACGGCGCGACAGTCGGAAATCCTACATTGTTCGATTGCTCCGCTCCGGCGACGGCCAACTACATGAAGCTCTGGATCAACGGAAGCAGCACCTCAATTTGGACTGTGCACAACACCAACCGTCTGGCTTTTGTTTATTTCCTGCCCAACGGCACATACACCATGAATTGCCAGTACAACGACGGCACCACCCATGACAATTTGATCACCATCACGGTTACCAACAACCTGTATGACGCAAACAATGTCGATGACGATCCGTTTACCAACACTAACCCGAACTGGGAGCAGACTCCGGGGTGCAGTTCGCCTTGCACCACTCCAGATTTTGACACTCTCCTGGACACGCAGAAATCCACAGACGGACAGTCGCGCGAGTTCTCAGCCTCGCTGCACTCAGGTGGAGGCAGTTTCCAGGATGTCTTCTTCTATGAGAAGCGGTGTGGCGGAAGCGCAGTGATTGGCCGGAAAGCCGGTCATTACATGGTCAACGTCAACGTGGAAGAAGGCTCCACGCCGCGCGCTTTTGAGTTTGGCTTTACGCAGTGGTTTGGAGGCCGCAACTACCGTATGGCATTCCAGGCTGATTACGCCGACGGCGTCTGGCGAGCTTATGATCCCGCAGGTAATGCCTGGCACTCAACCAATGTAACGCTTACCCAGGCGCCAATCCCCACTACTGAGTTCAAACGGCTCTTCCTGGTTGGCCATCCCTTTACCGATAGTGGCGGCAATGAGCGTACGGCAGTTGACCTCATCCAGATGGGCGAGTGCACCACCGCGCCATGCGCAGATACTGATCCCGATCCGATTCATGCTGTGGCGATTACCTCGGTCTCGGGCGAGCCGAGTACCAGCGTCCCCACGATTACAGGGGACTGCTTTGGCACCGAAGGCAATTCACAATCGTTGCAGCTTGATCTCGAGAGCAGCCACGGATCGAGCCAAATCTGGACCGACAAATACCTGGTGCATCTCCTGCCATAGGTGGTTCGTGTGAAGTTCACTGGGACTGGGCTCCCATCCTTCGCGTTCTTTGCGAAGAGTGGGATTCGAAATTCTGCGCCTCACCGCTTTGATCAGTGACCAGTCGCTCCGCTTCGATGGGTGCGGGCCAGCGGCACCGAGGCGAAGCGCCGCGAGGAAAGATTCTTTCTTCAAATTTTGGCGATGACCCAATTTTGGCAATTCTGGCAATCTCTTCCCTAGCCCTGCTCCACAATCAGCTCCTGGCAGGTAATGCAATACCGGCTCCACGGGACCGCCGTCAATCGATTTACGTTGATGTCCTGGCCGCAATGCAGGCATTCGCCAAACGTGCCGTTATTGATCCGGCCAATGGCCGCTTCCACCAGTTGCAGCAATCCGCGTTCCTGCGCCTTTTGCCGGAACGTCATTTCCTTTGAGAGCGACGCCGTCGCCCGGTCGCCTTCGTCGCGCCCAAAATCGTGGGCCGCGTGTTCTTCCTGCGCGCGACTCAGGTTCTGCCGCAGTTCCTCGCGTTTCTTCGTGAGGATGTCTTGAAATTTCGCTATTCTCGCCTTGTCCATCGCATTCACTCACAGCGGAAAATTCCGGCCGCCGTCCCAGGCACTCAAGTTCCGTTGCAATATCTTAAATGGGAATCGACGGAGAGTCATGCTGTTGACGGCATCTTTTGCTGAACACTCCCAGCGCCGGCAGGCGCGTCGCGAAGTTACCCCAATTTGGGGATACCCAAACGGTTTTCCGCCTTGCTCGTCATCCCGACGGCCGTTAAGCGAGCGCGCGAAGTCATCAGCGCGCGAGGTAGGACGGACCTTGCGTTGTTATTCGAAAATTTAACCGCCCGGCCATGCACATTTAAATGGTCAATTTTGGCAATCCCGGCGATTTTGGCAATCCTCCTATGCCCCAATCCTCTTCTTTGCCCCGCAGAACCGCCGGTGTTGCTCGAAGATATAACTATCCGTCATTCCCGCCACATAATCGCAGACAACCCTGTGCAGCGGCTCGCTCCGCGTCTTCTCCTGGTAGCCTGCCGGCAGCTCCCTTGGCGACTTGATAAAAAACGCGAACATCTCGGCAATCACCTGCTCCGCCTGCTTTTTATCGCGTTGCAGCGCCGGGCTGAAATAAACGTTCTGATAGAGAAACTCTTTGATCTGCCGCCGTTCTTTATCCACTGCGGGGCTGAACGCGAACAGCCGCTGCTGATGTCGCCGTACATCTTCCACTGATCCCACGCCCGCCTCGCCGATCAGCTTCCGGCCGTTGCTGATCAGGTCGCTCACCAGCCGGTCGAGCACGCGCTTCAGCGTCTCATTGAACTGGAGCTTTTCTGGGGCCGCGGGATATCGCTCTTCCACTTCCGCATGCAACTGCGCAAACAACGGCACGCCGGCCCTCACCTGTTCGCGCGTCAGGATCTTCGCTTCCACGCCATCGTCCAGGTCCGCGGTTGAGTAGGCAATCTCGTCGGTCAGGTCGATCAGCTGTGCTTCCAGCGGCGGGCGCTGGTCCAGCAGGTACTCCGCAAGCTGCGGATACTCGGCGGCATCGTAGTCCCGTGAATGCTTGATGATTCCTTCGCGCACTTCAAACGTCAGGTTCAGCCCGGGAAATTCCGCGTAACGATGTTCAAACTGTTCCACCGTGCGCAACGCATGCAGGTTGTGGTCAAAAGAGTCGCCGTACTCGCGCATGGCCATATCCAGAATGCGCTCTCCTGCATGTCCAAAAGGCGGATGCCCCACGTCATGCACCAGCGCCAGCGCCTCCACCAGGTCTTCATTCAGTTGCAGCTCGGCGGCAATCGTGCGGGAAATCTGCGCCACTTCAATCGTGTGGGTCAGCCGGTTGCGGAAATGGTCGGAGCGCCGGCTGGTAAAAACCTGCGTCTTGTTCTCCAGCCGGCGGAAGGCCCGCGAGTGCACCACGCGGTCGCGATCGCGCTGGAAGTCGTTGCGGTACGCGTGTCGCTCTTCAGCGTAGCGCCGTCCCCGGCTCTCTTCCGCCCGCAACGCATATGGAGCAAGCATGAAGAAAGTGTAACGTACGATATATGGTATTTGTGCAATCATCGTTGTCCTCAGCCCTCCTTTTAGCCGTAAAGTGCTTCTAAGTCCCCAGAAGGATTTGGCGAATTCAAGTGGCAATTCGAATCACATTTTTCGCGAGTTTAGTGTGCCTGCTGGCCGTGATTGCGCGCGCACAGACGGCCGGCACTCCCGGCACGCGGAACATCGTGGACCGGATGTTGCGAGTGCAGCAGGAAAACAAAGCGCGCGTTCACCCGTTCACCGTCAAGCGCGGCTATCTTCTCCTTGACAAGCAGGACCAGCAGAAAGCCCAGGTCGTTGCCAATATCTCCGTTTTGCCCCCTGACAGCAAGCAATACAACATTGAGAGCAGCAGCGGCGGAATGGGAGAGAAAGTTCTTCGAGACGTTCTCAGCAAAGAGACTGAGTCCTCCCGGGATGCCCAGCGGAAGGAACTCTCTCTTGAGAATTATGACTTTCAGCTTCTGGGTGAAGACACTATCGATGGCCGCCGCTGCTTCCTTCTGGGTTTGAATCCCAGGCGCGAAGAGAAGGACCTGCTGCGGGGCAAAATCTGGGTGGACGCGGAAAGCTTCAATATCCGGCGCGTTGAAGGCACCCCGGCGAAGAATCCCTCCTGGTGGATCCATGATCTTCACATCCTTATGAGCTTTGCTGAGGTCGATGGCATGTGGCTGCGTACCTTTACCCACGCCGTAGCCAATGTTCGCTTCAAGGGCAGGTATGTGATGGAATCGCGCGACCTTGAATATCGCTTTACCCAGCAGACTGCTTCGCGGTCCCGCCGCAACCCGGCAATCCTTGCTGGGTCAGCCATCAATCCTTAGGTGCTACTTTTCTCGATTTCTCAATTCATCCAAGTGGGGCAGGTTGCGCATCGCTGGAAGCTGCGGTTAGATTTGAAGCTGCGTTCTTAAAAAATTTCCGGCTCCGGCCCTGAGGACCCTCGATGAAAATGATCACAGTCCTGGCAGCACTGCTTGTTTCTGCTGCATTCGCGCAGGCACCCTCCGCACAGCAGAGCAAAGCTGATTGGACCTTCGCCGTCTCGGGCGATTCACGCAACTGCGGAGATGTGGTCATGCCCTCGATCGCTGCACGTGCGGCGAAAGATAATGCCGCCTTCTACTGGCACCTGGGCGACTTGCGCGCCATTTACGGCGCAGATGAGGATTATCGGAACGCTCCTGAGCATCGTGGGAAGGTCATCGACAAAGTTGCTTACCTGAAGGACGCCTGGAAAGATTTCATCCAGAACCAACTCGGCCCCTTTGGCGCCATGCCGGTCTTTGTTGGCATCGGCAATCATGAAACCATCCCGCCCAAAACGCGCGACGAGTTTGCCGCAACCTTCGCCAAATGGCTGGATTCTCCAACTCTTAAGAAGCAGCGCCTGGCCGACGGGCCTAAGGACCCGGGGCCAAGGACATATTTTCACTGGATCCAGGATGGCGTGGACTTTGTCTACCTTGATAACGCGACCCATGATGAGTTTTCTGCCGAACAGGTGAGTTGGCTGGAGGCGCTGGTGGAACGCGCGTCATCGAACCAGGAAGTCCGCTCTCTGGTGATAGGAATGCATGCGGCTCTGCCGGATAGCGTCGCGAGCGGCCACAGCATGAACGATTGGCTGGTGGGCGCTGAGAGCGGGCGCCGCGTCTATACCGACCTGTTGAAGTTCAAAAAGAAGACGCATAAGAATGTTTACCTCCTGGCCAGCCACTCGCACTTTTACATGAGCGGCATTTTCAACTCCGACTACTGGAACGCCAACGGCGGCGAGTTGCCGGGCTGGATCGTGGGGACCGCAGGCGCTGTCCGTTATGCTTTGCCGCCGGACGCGCCCCGGGCCAAAGAAGCACGCACCAAGGTCTACGGCTTTCTGTTAGCGACCGTTCACAACGACGGCACGATTGACTTCAAGTTTGAAGAGATCAAGGACGCCGATACTCCACCGGCGGTCCGGAAGCGGTATACGCCGGAATTCGTAAATTTCTGCTTCGACAAGAACACGGCTTTCTCCGGATCAGCCGCGCCGGCGCCCAAGTAAAAACTTGAACTCGTCCGGTTGGCGCAAACCAACTCGAATACCAAACCGGGTCGCATGTGCATTTTTTTGTTGACAACGCTACAACAGTACCTCAATATCTTGTGTGTAAGCCCGCAACGATACAACTCGTTGGGTTTAGAAAACGCTAGATCGGGTTTCCAGGCAACTTAAATCTTCTAAGGAGGCATTCAACTCATGGCAACCAAGAAAAAAGCAGCCAAGAAAAAGAAGAAAAAGTAGCAGATTTGCGGAGCCAAGTCTCCGTGATTTTTCACAAGGGAAAATAGTTATGACGGGTGTTCATCGGAACACCCTTTTTTTATTGTTTTTCCCGTCTTGTAAGTCATATCGCCAGATTCAGCGCGATGGCGAATCGGCCTTGCTCCAACCTTTCCGTTTCCGCCCTACTCTAATTATTACATCTATCTTTTCGCGATTCCTTCTGTCGCTGGACCGCTTTTTCGTGTGCGCGTGCGCGCAAAACGCCAGACCATCAAATACAATTTCAAGATATGTTCGCGATGAGCCGGTCAGCACTCCTCAAAATTCGAAAGCAAGCTCTGGTCGTCTTTGTCATCCTTATTCTGTGCTCGGTCTCCGGCCAGGGGCAGTTGGACCAGGCTGCATCAAAGACCGTTGCGTCCGGCGGCGCGGAAGATATCGTTCCTTTTCTCAATCAGACCATTGTGTGGTCAAGACAGTTGAGTACAGAGCAAGGGCTGATCAACGAGCCGAGTGATGCCTTGTTTCTTAATGACAGCCGCCAGATTGCCGAGCAGGTCGTTCGATTGGCTTTTGAATTTGGCCGGGCACGCGCCCAAGCCCTTGCCAGCCAGAATGCCGGCGGCGCGCCGGCCACGGCGAATTCGCAATACCAGAGATTGACCGATTCCGCCAATAAAGCTGACCAGCAGGTGAAATCGCTGGAACAGGAGTTGAATGGATTCCATCAGCAACTGCTCACGGCCACGGGCCGCAAACGCGCCACCCTTCAGGCAGTTATTTCGGAAACCCAAGGCGAGCTTGAACTGTTCCAGACGCGCCGCGACACATTGCGCAACATGCTTCAGTTTGCCACTGGAACGGCGTCGAGCGGACTGGGTTCGGGCAGCCTGATCTCTCAGGTGGAAGAGTTGGCGCGCACTGTGCCTGCTGCGGCTGAGAACAACAAAGATACTGCCGGGAGCAATGCAACCAGCAATTCGAATTCGACCTCCGCTTTGGTCTCCAGGGAACGCAAGGAAGCGCCAAACGGTATCCTTGCCCTTGCCACGGACCTTTTTGCGCTGCGACACAAGCTGAAGGCCCTGGATGACAACCTGCGGCAGACTGACGCCCTGGCGCAAACTTCCAAGAATCTGCGCACTCCGTTGACGGCAAAAATCCGGGACCTTACGCAGAAAGGTGACGATGTGGCGGGTCAGCCTGACTCCCAGGACCCCAAAGTGCTGGCCCAGCAGCGCAAAGATCTCGACGCACTTACCGCACAATTCAAGCAGGTCTCAGCCAGCCTGCTTCCGCTGGGGAAGCAGTCAATCCTGCTTGATGTTTACAAGCGTACCACCACCAATTGGCGCAATGCCGTGCAGGACCAGTATCAGGCTGAGCTCAAGGGATTGTTATTGCGATTGGGCGGCCTGGGGCTGATTCTGGGCGTGGTGCTGGGCGTTTCAGAACTCTGGAAACGGGCAACATTCCGTTACGTCACTGACACCCGCAGGCGTTACCAGTTCATGCTGATACGCCGCATCGTCCTCTGGTGTTTGACTGCCATCATTGTGGCGGCTGCCTTTGCCAGCGAACTGGGCGCGATTACTACCTTTGCCGGACTCATGACCGCGGGCATCGCCGTGGCCCTGCAAAACGTCATTCTCTCGATTGCCGGCTATTTCTTCCTGATCGGCAAGTACGGTGTTCGCGTGGGTGACCGCGTCAACATTGCCGGCGTCACGGGTGACGTGGTGGATATAGGCCTGGTGCGCCTGCAGTTGATGGAAATCACCGGCGGCCCGGCGCCTCTTCCCACCGGACGCGTGGTCGCCTTTTCCAATGCTGTTGTGTTTCAGGCCAGTTCCGGAATGTTCAAGCAGATTCCCGGCACAAACTTTCTCTGGCATGAGATTATTCTCACGCTTGATCCCAAGAGCCACTACCGCGAGGTGGAGCAGCGCATGATGGAAGCGGTGAACAAGGTTTTCGCCGAATATCGGGACAAAATGGAAATACAAAGGCGCAACGTGGAGCGGTCGCTGAATTCCACGATCTCCGCGTTTTCTCCGGAAAGCCGTCTGCATCTTACGCAAACATCTCTGGAAGTGGTGATCCGCTATCCCGTGGATCTTGAGCATGCCGGCGAAATCGACAATCGCGTGACGCGCGAGATTCTGGATGCGCTTGAGCGTGATCCGAGCCTGCGTCTGCAAGTTTCAGCCGGCCCTACCATCAGGACGGAAGAGCAACCCGCCGAACCAGTGAAAAGCTGATTCATCCCTCCTTTTGCCCGCTGGAAAATGTATGAAACTTGGGCGAGCATGGGCGTGAATGGTAAGGGATAATAAAAGAAGGCCGTCCTCAGTTAAAAAGCATTTGAGCCATCGCCAGGGACTGCCCGCTCTGCGCTCTTAGCTGGTGCCCGGATCATTTGGAGGAAAACACTTGAAAACCGTCTTTATGGTTGGCGCTGGACCGGCAGGCATGTTTGCCGCTCAGAAGATCGCACAGGGTGGCCATGACGTCATCATACTGAACCGCGACATCAAGCCTGGCGGCCTGGCTGAGTACGGCATCTATCCCACCAAAGACAAAATGAAGATTGGGTTGCGCAAGCAGTTTGCCAAGGTGCTGAGCCTGCCCAACGTGCATTACTTCGGCCACGTGCCCGTAAGCAGCCGGTCCCCGGTTTCAATAGCGGACCTTCAACAGTTTGGTCCTTCAGCCATTGTCTTCGCCATCGGCGCGCAGGGAACGAAGAAGCTGGGCCTGCCCGGCGAAGAGGTTGGGGGAGTTTACGCCGCAAAGGATTTCGTTTACAGCTACAACCTGCTGCCGCCGTTTACCTCGCGCGATTTTTCCACGGGAAAGCGCGTAGCGATCGTCGGCATGGGCAACGTGATGGTGGATATTGCTCGCTGGCTGCTGATCGATTCGCCGGTCAAGACGGCTGAAGAGGTCGTCGTGGTGGCGCGGCGCGGCCCATTTGAAGCCAAGTTCGATAAAAAAGAATTCGACTATATCGAAGAATTTCTGGACCGCAAAGCCTTTGACGAAGAGCTGCGCCGCATCCAGCCGCAACTTTCCGCCATTGGCCAGGACATCAACAAGCTGGCTGAAGAAACTTTCCCTGTGCTGGCGACGCCTGCCGCGGAACATCCCGAAGGCAAAGCGCGGCTGCGCTTCCGCTTCCTGTGCTCGCCCCAGGCCATCCATTCGGACGCCACCGGACGCATTGACCGCCTAACCGTCGCTGAGAATGTTCTCTTTGAACGTGATGGCAGCATCGCTTGCAAGGCCACAGAGAAGACAGCAGACCTTGATGTGGACACCATGATCTTTGCCATCGGCGACGTTGCCGATCCGGGGGTCGGCTTGCCGTACCACCGCGATAGCTATGTCATCAACCCCGATCAGACGGATCCCAAGCGCGCGGCTTATGAACTGTTTGACCCACAAGGGAACAAAGTGCTCGATGGAATGTACGCCGTAGGCTGGGCCCGCAAAGCCAGTGACGGTCTTGTGGGCATCGCCCGGCATGACGCTGAAGTAGGCGCGGTGCATGTGCTGAAATATCTTGAGACCGCCCGCGAAAGCAACTTTGGCGCGGCAGAGATCCAGAACTTCCTGGAACGCAAGGGGCTTCGCGTGGTGAACAAGGCCGACCTTGAAAGCCTAGCCCGCGCCGAAGAAAAGGAAGCACAGAAGCGCGGCGCCCTCTGGTTCAAATTCGCTGAAGATAACGCCATGCTGGCGGCGATCGAGAAGGCGAAGGTCGTTACCGTCTAGCCCTTGATTCTTTCTGCTACTCGCGATTAAAGTCTTGAACAGATGCCCATCTGGGATCCCAACCTATATCTGAAATATGCCAATGAGCGCACGCGGCCCGCGTCCGACCTGATTGCGCAAATCCACCTTGAGGCTCCCGCTCGTATCATTGACCTGGGCTGTGGCCCGGGCAACAGTACGGAGCAGCTGCGCCGACGCTGGCCGGACGCCGCCATCACCGGCGTGGACAACTCATCTGAAATGCTGGCCCAGGCCAGGGCCAGGCATCCGGACTGGCAATGGGTGCTGGGCGATATTGAAGGCTGGAAACCCGAACCGGCTGTCGATCTGATTTTTTCCAACGCAGCATTTCACTGGATAGCCAGTCATGCCACGCTCTTTCGCAGCATGATCAACGGCGTGGCTCCCGGGGGCGCTCTGGCGGCGCAGATGCCAAACAATTTTCATTCTCCCGCGCACAAGGTAATGGAGGAGGTCGCGCTTAGCGGAGACCCTCGCTGGGCCAAGACGCTGCCTGGTGTGAGAGGCACCTTCACTGTGCAGCCTGCCGCTTTTTACTACGATGTTCTCCGCAAGAACAGCAGCCGCGTCGATATTTGGGAGACCGAATATCAGCACATCATGGATGGTCCCAAGGCGATTTTCGACTGGATGACCGGCACCGGCATGCGCCCCTATCTTGACCACCTGCCCGATCCCGAGCAGCGCCAGCTCTTCGAGCAGCTATGCCTGGAAGGATTCCAGGAAGCCTACCGGCCTAACGATCAGGGCAAAGTTCTTTTTCCATTCCGGCGGATGTTTATCGTGGCCTATCGGTGAGACATGATTCCCAATAAGACAGTTTTTTTACCGGCGATGATTTTTTTGTTGCTCTGCTGGCCGTCAGTTGGGTTCGCCGCTTCTGTCCACAAGATCGGCCCTGACCTCTACGCCTATATCTCAGACAACGATGCCAGCGCGAATTCGACTTTTCTGGTCAGCGAGCGTGGAATCCTCGTTGTCGACACCGGTTTGAACACGCAGGAAGGCCGTAAGCTGCTGGATGAGATCCGCAAAATCTCGCAAGCCCCGGTGCGCTGGATCGTGAACACGCACTACCATCCCGACCATCGCGGCGGAAATAGCGTTGTGGGGCCGGATGCGGTCATTATCAGTACTGCGTTTACGCGCGCGCAGCTCGCGGGTTCAACGTATCGTGACAGCGTGAATGAGACGGTCGGGCCAAGCGGCGTTGTGCTTTACGTCGGTGAACATGGAGTCCGCATTTACCATCCTGGACCGGCGCACACCCGTGGCGATCTTGTGGTTTACTTTCCTGACCAACGCGCCATTGCCACCGGAGATCTGTTTCTTACCAACTCATGTCCCGCCATGGATGATGGCGACATGGAGAACTGGATTGTCGCGCTCGACCAGATGCTCGCGTTGCCTCTGGAGCAAGTTGTCCCTGGACATTTTGAGCTGGCCACGAAAAACGAATTGCAGCGTTTTCGCAATTACCTGGCTGATCTGCGCGACCAGGTTGCGCGCATGCGCAACAACGGCCTGTCATTGGAAAAGGTGCAGAAGTCTCTTGTTCTAAGCGCCTACAAAGACTTTCGCCAATTTCCCCAATATGAGGCCACGTTCAAGGACAATGCGGCGGCCTACTACAAGCAGCTTGAGAGTCACAAGCTCCAGCGGCAGGCACATTAGGCCGAACAGCGCCAGAAAGATCGGCCTTTGGTTATGCCTGAGACTGGGCGCACCAACTTACAATGGGTGCCATGACAGAGACTTCCATATCAACAGCCCCGCGTGTGCGGCGCTTGGGGATGATTCCCGGTTTGCTGCTGGGCGGTTTCATCGCGCTTCTTCTTGCCGTGATCATGGCTCGCGTGCAGTCAGGCCCGCTGGCGGCGCTGTGGTCGGCCTTAGCTGGACGCAACACGCGCATCATCAGCGAAGGCAGCGTGATCGAGCGAATACAAAAGCTGCAAAGGCTGGAAACCGTGGTCTTCAATATGGATAAGATCGTAACCGGGGAGAAGGACAACCCGATCCTGCCTGACTTTATCGCCGGCGACCGGTTGCTGATGATCGTCCATGGACAAGTCGTTGCCGGTATTGATTTCACGCGCCTGAAGAATAGCGACATCAAGATCCAGGGCAAGGAAGTTCGCATCCATCTTCCGAATCCCCAGATTTTGATTACCCGGCTGGACAACGCGCGCACCAAAGTCTATTCCCGCAATACGGGCATCCTTGTCCGCGTTGATCCCAATCTTGAATCGCAGGTCCGTCAGGAAGCCGAGGGTGAGCTGCTGCAGGAAGCGGCCGTCGGCGGAATCATGGCCAACGCGCGCGATAATGCACGGGCAACGGTGACCAGTCTGCTCCTGGGGATGGGCTTTGAGAAGGTCGAAGTGGATTAAACGGATTTCCGAAAATTGCGAATCGAACCGCGGTTGTACCGCATCCTGATGTGGTAATCAAATCAACTGACGAAAGGCGAAAATGGAATATACCAATCTCGGTTCTACGGGCGTAAAAGTTTCTCGCATTTGTCTGGGCTGCATGACCTACGGGACAAAAAAGTGGCGCCAGTGGGTACTGGAAGAAGAAGAGGGCCGGCCATTCATCAAACAGGCGCTCGAATTTGGCATCAATTTCTTTGACACCGCGGACATGTATTCCATCGGCGCAAGCGAGCAGGTTCTTGGCCGGGCGCTGAAGGACTTTGGGCCGTCGCGCGACAAGCTGGTCATCGCCACCAAGGTCTTTTTTCCCATGGGCGACGATCCCAACCAGAAAGGCCTCTCACGCAAGCACATCATGCACGCCATTGACGACAGCCTGCGCCGCCTGGGAACCGATTATGTGGACCTCTACCAGATTCACCGGTTCGATTATGAAACGCCCATCGAAGAGACCCTTACTGCGTTGCATGACGTGGTAAAGGCGGGCAAGGCGCGATACATCGGCGGATCGTCAATGTTCGCCTGGCAGTTTGCGCGCATGCTGCACACCTCTGATCGCCTTGGGCTCACGCGTTTTGTAACCATGCAAAACCATTACAACCTGGTCTACCGTGAAGAAGAACGAGAAATGATCCCATTGTGCCGTTCGGAAGGCGTGGGCCTGGTGCCGTGGAGTCCGCTGGCGCGCGGCGTGCTCGCCGGTAATCGCAAAGCCGGCACGCTTCGATCCCAGGAAGATGACTACACGAAAAAGTTGTACACGCAGGAAGCGGACGATCGCGTGGTAGAGACGGTGGCCTTGTTGGCGAAGAATCGAGGTGTGCCGCCGGCGCAGGTTGCCCTGGCCTGGCTGCTGCACAAGCCTGAAGTCACGGCGCCGATTGTGGGCGCATCCAAGCCGCACCACCTGCAGGATGCGGTGGCCGCGGTCACGGTGAAGCTTACGCCGGAGGAGATAACACGGCTTGAATCCGTCTATGTGCCGCATCAGGTCCTGGGACATCACTAAAGCTGCTTTGGCGGAATGCCAGGACTGTTTCAACCTTGGTCAATGGGAGGGCATTGCGGAGTTTTCTATGACCTGGTTTTGCGTCCCAATAGCCATCCCGTAAGAATTCCCACGGCGAATGCACCAGCGGCAACCGTTGCTACAGACGCGAGTGGGCGTTTTTTTACGTGGTTGCGGACATCGTCCAGCCGGTCTTCCGTCGCGGCTTTTGCGCGCCGCACCGTGCGGCCCAGGTCATGATAGGTCTCATCCAGCCGCTCTTTTACCTTGGCTGACAGGTCCTTTGCCTTGTCGGCGATCTCGGCCACATTGTCTTTTACCTGTGTTCCAATCCGTGATAGGTTTTCCGCATTCATAACATTCTCCTGCAACAAATTTGCGCCTGCCGCGCGGTCGTCAAGCGTGAGATGAATCACAATCAAGCATGGCGATGGGCACGTTCCCGGAAGTCAGTGCCAGAAGATACTGCCTCACTGGGGACATTATGACAGAGAAAAATCTTGCTGAACAAGCCATCTCCGCGCGCAGTCGCAAGAATTTGTTGGATGCCATGCACGGCGAAGCTTTTGCCTTTGCGAAATACAAAATTTTTGCCAATCAAGCCCGCGAACGCGGGAACACTGAATTGGCCGGCATGTTTGAGAACACAGGCGAAGAAGAATACCTGGAACATTTCGCCGAGCAGGCAGCCCTGCTGAGAGTTGCCGGAACCGACGAACAGGATGTAAATCAGCAGCATTGCCGGAGAGTCCTTCGAGATTGATACGCTTTATAAGCGTTTTTCCGAAGAGGCCCGTGAAGACGGCGATGACCAGGTAGCGTGCCGCTTTGAAGAGATCCGTCGCGACGAAACCTATCATCAGCTTGCTTTCCAGGAAGCCCTGATCAAGCTGCAGACGCGCGAGAGGATGATGAAGGATTCCAGGCGGCGCAGCGCCAAGCACACGACTTTTAGAAAGGGCAAGAACCTGCCGGGCCAGTGTTGCGGGCCATGCCCGGCACCATGACGGCACGAACATAAAATTTACGGCGACGGTAAATATTGCCGTCGCCGTGAAATGAATCTTGAACCGGCCTGTGTTTCTAGGTAAGGTCGGCAATCTTCAACTTGATTTCCGCGCTCTTCCAGTTGGATTGAAATTGCTTGTCGACGAACTGCGCGTCATAGGCGCGGTCTTGCGCCCGCAACGCCTCGCCCAGGCCGAAGAGAGATCGCGGATTACGCGGATTGCGCTCCAGGTCCTCGCGAAACACTTTTTCCGCTTCAACAGCATTCCCATCCAGCAGCAGCACCGCGCCCAGCGATTCGCGCACAGGGTAAAACCAGTCTGGCGGCTCGTCATATTTCAACGTGTCCTGTACGGCGACGGCGCGGCGCAGCATGGAGCGTGCATTCGCCGAATCATGTTTTGCCAGAGCGATCTTGGCCCCAAGCACGTTCGCTGCAATGGTCAACACATCTTTTGCCTTATTGTTTACCGGCATGGCGAAAATCTGGTCTGGCGGCGTCTTGTCCGCCGCTTCACTCACGATGAGGTGCTCTGCCTCAGCCTCCGTCACTTTACCTTTGGCGGCCAGCGCCATGCCGCGGGCAAAGTGCCAGAAGACGGTTGTGGTCTGCATGGCCGTTTCAGGTTGCGGCATCGCGAGGATCTGTTCCCATTTCTGGAAGCGAACTTCGACTGCGATGGGCACCGTCATAAACCCTTCAAGAGGCGGTAGATCTTTTACGTGCGGACCAACGTGCGCTGCCAGCATCTCTGCGGCTTTGCGGGCATCTGCGTAATTGCCGTTCATGCTGGAGCAGGCCGCAATGAAATGCAGATTGTGGCTGTAATACATAGCGCCATACATGCCGCCTGCGCCGTTTGCCTTCATGTAATCGCGATCGGCCGCTGCGGCCAGATGGTTGGTCTTGACGGCAGCTTCAAAATCGCCGGTGCGAATGTAAATATGTCCGGGCATGTGCACAAGATGCCCGGCTGCCGGCGCCAGCGCCGCCAGGCGGTTGGCGGCCGCCAAAGCGCGCTCCGGGTTCGGAGAAGCCTCCACGGCATGAATGTAATAATGAATCGCGCCCATATGGTTCGGATCGCGTTTTATCACTGATTCCAGAGCCGCAATGATGTCCTCCGTCCCGCCTTCCGGAGTGCCATCCGGATGCCACAAACCCCAGGGATGAAGATCCATGCCAGCTTCCGCAAACAATGTGGCGGCGTCCAGGTCATCAGGGAATTGTTTCACCACGTCACTCATGGCATTGCGGTAGCGCTCCGCGGCCAGGCGGTGGTCCGCGGCGGGGTCGGCGGGGAACCTGAGCGCCATCGCAGCGATATAAGCTTTCTCGGCGGGAGAGGCGTTACCGGCCAGCTCGCTGGCTTTCGCGATGGCTTCATGCGCCTGCTTAAAACGGCCAGGGTCAGCCGGATCGTTGTAGTTCGGCCCCACGGCCTCCGCTATCCCCCAATACGCCATGGCCAGTTTGGGATCGAGTTCAGCAGCGCGCTGGAAAGATCCCGCAGCCTCTTCATGATTGAAGGCATAAATCAGCCGCATTCCCTGGTCAAAAAATTTCTGTGCTTCAGGATTGCCGGTTGAAACAGGATGGTGCAGATCGCCCAGCCCGGTCATCAGAGTGGCTTTCTTAGCGGCAGGCTGACTGGGCATGGAGTGCTGCTGTGCGGCGATCGATCCGCTAAGCACAAACGCGACCAGAACGCATTTCAGGAGTTTCATGACGATTTCTCCTCAGTTGGGTTGCGGGCTTTTATACCGGAGATTCTACACCCGCATGAGGACGGTCAAATAATGGGATGGTAGGTAAACTGACGGTTACTGCTTCTTGCCGAATATCTCACGCAGCAGAGCCGTTGTTTGCGCCGCGGGGTCCTTGCGAATCTTCCGTTCCTCTTCTCCCATCACGTAGAAAAGCCCATCCATGGTTTTGCCGACCACGTATTTGTCCAGGCTGAAATCCTGGTTCCCCGCCAGCCGTGCGGCCATGGGATTCTGCATTAACTGATCGTATTGCTTGACGACTCCAACATTTTCCATGGCCCGGTGCACGATCGGCGAAAAGGCCGCGGTCAATTGCTCCGTGCTGGCACTTTTGAAGTAATCTGTTGCCGCCGTGTCGCCGCCGGAGAGAATCTTGCGTGCGTCGGCAATCGTCATCTTGGTTACGGCGTCGACAAAGATTTGTCTTGCGGCAGGCGCGGCCTGTTCCGCCGCGCGATTCATCCCGACTTCCAGCGAATCCACCTGCTGTCCCATTCCCATGAGGCGCATGCCTTTGCCCACGCTCTGCAATTTTTCCGGCAGCAGGATCTTGATGGCCGCATTCTTTAGAAAGCCATCCACGCGGCCGGTGGAAGCAACAGCTTTGCGCGTGCTCACGGTCAGGGCTTCTTTCAACCCGGCGGCGATGCGGTCATCGCTGGGGCCGCGCTTGTTGCCCAGCGCTTCCTCGGCCCTCTTGCGCAGGTCGTCCAATGGAGACTGCGCCAAACTCCCAACGGAGATCAATAATGTGCTCACAATGGCAAAAACCAGATACTTCTTGTTCATTTGGCCCTGGCAAATAGTCAGAAATGTGATGCATCCGCGGCTAACGGCGAAGCAGGTACCCCGTCAAAACCTTTACATTATGCGCTCGACCTTTCATTTGTCCTAGACCGCGTACCCCGTTCACCTGAAAGATGACCATCGGAGGCCAAACTAAATGTTCAGCCAAATGTTTCGAGTCCTGGCAGCCAGCGCCTTAGTAGCCGGCATTTTCTCCTCTCCCGCCACCGCAGCCCCTGCCGATGGAGTTGTTCATCCGGAGATGATCGTTTCCGCGCAATGGTTGAGCAAGCACCTCAACGATCCCAAAGTGATCGTCCTGCACGTGGCAGACAAGCGCTCGGAATACGATGGCGGGCATATTCCCGGCGCGCGCTTTCTGGCGCTCGATGATTTCATTGAAGGCGAAGACGCCGAACTCCCGTCCACAGAAAAGCTCAAAGCCGCATTTGAAAAAGTTGGAGTGAGCGATGATTCGCGCGTCGTGATTTACACCACCTCCTGGTATCCAATGGCCGGGCGCGCCTACTATACGCTGGACTATCTGGGCCACGGCGATCACACAGCATTGCTGGATGGCGGTATTGACGAGTGGCGGAAGGAAAATCGGCAGCTCTCCCACGATGCGCCCAAAATTGTCCGAGGCAGTTTCACCCCACACGTACATCTTGAGGTTCGCGCCATGATGGAGGAAGTGAAAAAGCTCTCCGAGCAGCCGGCGAAGACCGCTGTCCTGGTGGATTCGCGGCCGGACAAGCGCTATACCGATGGACACATTGCTGGAGCAATCCATATTTACTGGCAGGAGACGCTGGTCGATGCGAAGAACAATCCGGTCTTCCTTCCGCCCGACAAGCTAAAAGCGCTATTTGCCGCCAGGGGCATCACGCCGGGGCATAAGCTCGTCACGTATTGCGAGATCGGTTTGCAGGCTTCGCACGATTACTTCATTGCCAAATACCTGGGTTACGACGCGGCCATGTTTGATGGATCTATTCATCAGTGGAGTCACATGAACAACCTGCCGGTGGTCGCGGGCACGTCGCTGCGGTAGGAGCGAACGCGATGTTTAGAAAACTTATTCTCGCAGCGTTGACATTCATGCCAGGGTTGCTGCTGGCATCGCAAGGCAATGCAGAGCCAAAGTTGCGGCCGGAAATGCTTGTCTCAACCGGATGGTTGTCGGAAAACCTGAGCGAGCCCGATGTCATAGTGCTCTGCATCGATTCCACGCCTGAGTTTTACAACAAAGGGCACATCCCCGGCGCAAGGCAGATTAAGCTGGAGGACATTGCCGTTACACGTGACGGTATTCCGAATGAACTGCCGCCGGTAGAGACTTTGCAGCACGTTTTTGAAACTGCCGGGGTGAGTAACTCATCCCGCGTCGTCTTATATGGAGAGCGGTTCAACCTGTTGGCTGCGCGAGCTTACTTTACCCTGGACTATCTTGGCGTGGCGGCACGGGTTGCGCTCCTTGATGGCGGCCTGGAAAAATGGACTGCCGAACGACGCCTTCTTTCGACGGAAATAGCACAGGCCAAAGCCGCAACTCTGGCGATTTCACCGCGACCGGAAATTCTGGTCGATACAAAAACCATGCGGGAGTTGTCGCAAAAGAAGCCAGGAAGCGTGACTCTGGTGGACGCACGACCGTTGAAAGAGTTTACTGGCGAACAACGCTCAGAAGATGTTGCCAAAGCCGGCCACATTCCCGGAGCCAAAGGCCTGTACTGGATGGACATGCTCGTTAGCCGCCAGAATCCTGTGCTGAAATCCGAAACGGAATTGCGGCGCATGTACTCCGCCTTGAATGCCAGGGCCGATCAGCCGCTCGTTACTTACTGCCGCACGGGAATGCAGTCTTCCTTCGATTACTTCGTGGCGAAATATCTGGGATACGAGCCCAGTATGTATGACGCTTCGTTTTTTGAATGGAGCAAGAAGGATTTGCCGGCAGAAACCTCTGCCAGGCAGTAATTGAGATGATGCCGTCCACCAGCCTACATGGCCGCCGGACTAACCGCGGCACGATTTCCACCAAATAGAAGCCCGCCTTGCGGCGGGTGATTTATGGGCGAGACGATCTGCTGTGAACAGGTCGCCATCGCTTGAGCGGTTTATATTCGCCAGTTTTCCAGTTTGCCAATTCGGGCATGATTACAACGCACGGCTCGACATCGAAGGTGAGTGAAGTCCTGTCCTGAAAGCCAATGTCGATTATGCATTCGTCGGGAGAAACAAAGAGTTCTATTGTTTGAATTATCTTGCCCTGCACTTCTGGGAATTTCATCTTTTGCATGTAGTCACTTCGGCAGCCTGTCGGAAGTAACCGATAGGTCGGAGGAATCCTACAGGCGACAATCTAAGGGTGTCAAGGGAAAACATCACGGTTAGGGTCGGCAAGCGGCTCCGTTCTTTGCGGGAACAAGCAGGATTGAGCCAGGGCGAGATGGCGCATCGGTTTGGAATTGACAGGGGAAACATATCAGAGTGGGAAAACGCCAAGGTCTGCCCGTCTCTTCCGATGCTTGAAACGCTGGCCGACGGATTCAAAATAACAATATCGAAGTTACTGCAGGGCGTATGAGACTCTACGATTTCGGTCACAACTTCGACAAAAAACCAAAACAAAATTAGCAGGTGTACCCGAGGGAAGGCCAAAGTTCCTTAAGGTTCCCTCCCTACGGTCGGGACAAGCAAAAAATCTAGAACATGTTCCACAGGAACTGGTTATAAACGTCGTGGTGGTACTGGACTTCGGGGGCCTTCACGAAGGTTCCAAGCAGTCTCGGGCAGCGGTCCGCCGACGCCTGTTTCAGATCGGCATAGCGCGTCTTTACATCTTCACCGCCCATCAGTTCGTTGGTCCAATCCGCGGAGCGGAAGTTCTCCATCGCTGTATAGATGTTGTCCGGCAGGTACCGTTCGGCCTGGCGCAGGTTCTTGATCTTTGAAGTCTCACCGGCGATTCCGGTTTTGAAAACGGCCATCATCACCATGTAAGGATTTGCATCGGGTGCGACGGAGCGCACCTCAACCCGCATGCTCTTTTCGTTTCCGATGGGGATACGGACCATGGAGCCGCGGTCCACCGCTGACGCCTTTATCTGGTTAGGCGCTTCAAAGTGAGGATCAAGACGGCGATACGCATTTACGCTGGCGTTGAGCATAAGACAGATATCGTTGCCGTGCGTAAGAATGCGGTCCACAAACGCCCAGCCCAGCTTGCTCAGCTTCTCTTCGCCCTTGGGGTCCCAGAACAGGTTCTTGCCGTCCTTGCTGATGGAAACGTTGGTATGCATGCCGTTGCCATTTACGCCGACCACCGGTTTTGGCAGGAAGCATGCGGTCAGTCCCATTCTGGTGGCGACCTGGCGGCAGATCAGCTTGTAGAGCTGGATCTGGTCTGCGGCTGCCACCACTTCGCCATAACTGTAATTGATTTCAAATTGCGACGGCGCCACCTCAGGATGGTCCTTTTCATTCTGGAACCCCATGGCACGCTGGACTTCAGCCGTAGTGTCAATGAATGTGCGCAACGGATCGCCAGGCAGCGAGTGATAATAGCCGCCGGTATTCACATAATCGAATTTGCCGGTCTCATGATAACGGCGCTCGGCGTCCGCGCCCTGAAATAGGAAGCCTTCAATCTCATTGGCCGCGTTGAGCGTATAGCCCTCTTTCTTGTGCATTTCGCTGGCGAAAACCTTGAGGTTGCCGCGAATATCGGCGCTGTAGGGCGTTCCCCCTTTGTCGATCACGTCACCGAAAACCAGAACCTTTCCGGAACCGAACACATCTGAAGGCGCCCAGTAAAAAGAGCTCCAATCCAGCCCAAGGCGAAGATCGCTCTCACGCTGGGCGGTAAAGCCGCGAATGGACGAGCCGTCAAACGTCAGGTTGTCCCAGCTTTTGAGCAAGAACTTTTTGTCGTAATCCAGCATGTGCAGTCGCCCTTCAAGATCGCTGAACAGGACGGTTACAGCTTTAATTCGCTTTTCATCGGTCAGGTATTTCAGCCGATCTTCCTGGATCTTGTGCGCGGCAACGCGGTTCCTGCGCTGCTCTTTGGCCTTCAGATTCATGTCTTCCAGTTCGTCATAGGAGAGAGCGAGAAAATTGCGCAGTTCGTTTGCCATGAAGCTCCTTCAAGCCTGAACTCTTGGATTAATGGGCCAATGCGGATTCGTGCAAGCAGTATTAACTTTTTTAGCATATCGCGCCACCGTTAGTCACGACCAATTAAAAGACGTGATAGCTGCCATCAAATCGATTTATACCGGACCAGCAGTTGCTCGCCGCCAGAAACCTTCATAATCCATCACCAGGCCATTTTCGTCTACCTGCAGTTTCGCCACGAACGCTCCACCGCGACTGGAGTAGCGATATTGGTTGTCGGCCAGGCGAAGATACTCCTGCGGAAGCGGCTGCAAGGTAAGATCGGGAAAGCGGACCCATGCCGCAACCAATTCGCCGCTTGCCCCGCCAACTTCCAGGTCCAACCGCCGGATCGGCAGCGTGTTGGTGGAAGGACTCCAGCCCAGATCAATGTCAATTGCGCCTTTCACCGTTTCGTTCTCTTTCCCATTTACATGCCAGCGGCCGCTTTCCGCTCCGATGTGCAGCGAGCGTTCGCCCCCTCGATCGCGGACAGAAACGTTGGCCCGCCGGGTTTGAAACGAGCGATCACAGACGATCTCATATCGGGCCTCCACAGCGGCACCCTCGACCAAAGTCAGGATGGTCCCGCGAAGGACCCACTCGTCAGACGCGCGCACAAACTCAAACCGCTCCAAGCCGGTACCCTGAAGCCATTGCCACAGGCCTGAGCAAACTATTTTGGGACTCGAATTCATAATCGCAATCTCCGATAGTACCGCCATAAGCCCTGGGTCATCCAGAGCCCCAGAACGGTTTACAACAGGCGACAAAGTCTTTACCTTGGAGATGTTGATCTGGCCGATGCGGTGATATGCGGACTTCGCGCCGGCACGGTTACCTGAGGAGTGGACTCGAATGTCAGGCAAAGAAACCATTCACCACCGTATATGCCCTTTCTGCGAGGCTTGTTGCGGCCTGGAAATCACCGTGGCGGATGGACGCGTCAAACGCATTCGCGGACACGCGGCTGATGTCTTTAGTGGAGGGTATCTCTGCCCCAAAGGGGTTGCGCTCAAGGACCTGCACGAGGACCCAGATCGCTTGCGCCAACCGCTGATCAAGCGTGACGGTCGTTTCGTTGAAGCCACATGGGATGAAGCGTTTGCGGAAATCGAGCGCCGCCTGCCGCCGATTATCGCGAAGAATGGTCCCGATTCAGTCGCGCTCACATTGGGAAATCCCATCGTCCATAAAGCCGCGCTCTTGCTATATGCGCCGCGCCTGGGCCGAGCCCTGGGATCGAAGAATGTCTTCTCCGCTTCAACGCTCGATCAAATGCCCAAGCACCTTTCTTCGGGCCTGATGTTTGGCGACTTTCTCTCCATTCCCGTGCCGGACATCGAGCGCACAGATTTTCTGCTGATGCTGGGCGCCAATCCCATGGTTTCCAACGGAAGTCTCTGGACCGTACCGAACTTCCGTGACAAGGCCAAAGCTTTGCGCGCGAGAGGCGGGAAGCTGGTCGTCGTCGATCCACGGCGTACCGAGACCGCGAAGGTTGCGGACGAGCATATTTTCATCCGTCCCAGCGGCGATGTATTTCTGCTGCTTGGCATGGTGCACACGTTGTTTGCGGAAAAACTCGTTCGCCTCGGCCGGCTGGCAGATCATATTGCAGGAACAGAAGCCGTGGAGCACGCGGTTGCCGGCTTTGCTCCGGAAAAAGTTTCGGCCCGTTGCGGAATTCCTGCCCAGACCATTCGTACCCTGGCACGCTCACTGGCGGCGGCCAAACGGGCCGTGGTCTATGGACGGGTGGGCACCTGCACCCAGGAGTACGGGACTCTGTGCAACTGGCTGGTCGACGTCTTAAACATTCTCACCGGCCACTTCGACGAGCCTGGCGGGGCTATGTTTCCCAAAGCGGCAGCGTTGCAATCGAATACGATGGGCACTCCGGGAACGGGCAAGGGAATTGTCACAGGGCGGCGCAAGAGCCGCGTTTCTGGTGCGTCTGAAGTGTTAGGCGAATTTCCCATGAGCTGCCTGGCGGAAGAGATCCAGACGCCGGGTGAAGGCCAGGTGAAGGCGCTGATTTCGGTATCGAGCAATCCGGCACTCTCGTCACCCAATGGTCCGCGCCTTTCAGCCGCGCTGGACCAATTGGAATTCATGGTGAGCATTGACATTTACCTGAATGAGACCACGCGCCATGCCGACGTTATCCTGCCCGGGACATCGCCGCTGGAAGATTCGCATTACGACGTTGCGTTCTCGCAGCTCTCCTATCGCAATCATGCGCGTTACAGTCAGCCAGTGTTTACGCGCAGTGCGGGACAGCCCGAGGAATGGCAGGTGGTGCTGCGGCTGATCGGCATTATTCAGGGAAAGGGCGCCGCAGCGGACATTGACCGCATCGACGATGAGCTGCTGATGGAGGACCTCCGCCGCACCGCAGGACCATATGCTGCTGGGATTTTCAAGGCAGTCTCGCACCAGCGCGGAGTTGATCGGCTCCTGGACATGGGCCTGCGCACCGGACCCTATGGCGACCAGTTTGGCGCAAAGCCGGAAGGATTGAACCTGGATAAGGTCCAGGCCGCGGAAGGCGGCATCGATCTGGGCGCGCTCGAACCCCGCGTTCCCGAAGTACTGCGCACGCAATCGGGGAAGATTGAGATTGCGCCGGCGATGCTGATCGACGATCTCAATCGCGCCGCCGCAGATATGCAGCGGTCCGCGCCGGAACTTGTGATCGTGGGCCGCCGGCAACTCCACGGAAATAACAGCTGGATGCACAACCTCCCGGTCCTGGCAAAAGGGGCGGCCCAGTGTATTGCTCTGGTCAATCCCACGGACGCCGTGCGGCTTGGGCTGGAAGACGGCGGCAGCGCGCGTATTGCGCACGATGGCCGCGCCATCGAAGTGGAGGTAGAAATTTCCGACGAGATGATGCCGGGCGTCGTGAGCCTGCCGCATGGCTGGGGCCATGATCAGCCGGGGTCTCAACTTAGCGTCGCCGGCGCCAATCCTGGCGGCAACCTGAACGCGCTGATGGACGAGAACCGCCGCGATCCGCTTTCCGGCAACGCCGTGCTCAGCGGCGTGGAAGTGCAGATGATCGCGGTCAAAACGCGCGTTTACGCGGGCCAGGCCAGGTAGCCAGGCATGGCAACTAAGGATACGTTGAAGGCGACGGCTTCGACCGCCAAAATCCGTTGTTTCTGGGCGACCACGCCGCCAATGATCGCTTATCATGACGCGGAATGGGGCGTGCCTCAGCACGACGATCGGGTGTTGTTTGAATTTCTGATCCTGGAGGGCGCGCAGGCCGGGTTGAGCTGGTCGACGATACTGGCGAAGCGTGAAGCCTACCGGCGTGCGTTCAGCAACTTCAATCCTAAAAACATAGCGCGCTATGACTCGCGCAAGCTAAAGCGGTTGATGGCGGATGCGGGCATTGTTCGCAACCGCCTGAAAATTGCGGCAGCCGTGCAGAACGCACGAGCGTTTCTAAACGTGCAGAAGGAATACGGCAGCTTTGATTCATATATCTGGCAATTTGTAGGCGGAGCGCCGATCGTCAATTCGCTCACTGCGTCAGGACAGTTACCCGCGCGAACCGATGAATCGGACAAGATGAGCCGCGACTTGTTAAAACGTGGATTCAAGTTCGTAGGCCCAACAATCTGCTACGCGTTCATGCAGGCGGTTGGAATGGTCAACGATCATCTGGTCTCATGTTTTCGCTATGCGGAAATCACCGGCAGACAAGCGAAGCGCAAAAGCTAATTGGCGGGAGCCTCAGCCAGCGGGAGCCATATCTGAAAGCGGGTTTCACCCGGCTTTGAGGTTACCTGGATCTGCCCGCGGTGCTTCCGTACGATGCGTTGAGCGGTATCCAGACCCAGGCCCGTACCCTGGCCGACCCCTTTGGTGGTAAAAAACGGTTCAAAGATGTGGGGCAGCACTTTTGCCGAAATCCCCGGGCCATTGTCGGCTATTTCCACCACCACGCAGCTGTCCTCACGGTACGTGCGGACGCGAAGCTCGCCATTGCCGCTCATCGCGTCTATGGCGTTATCGATGATGTTGGTCCAAACCTGGTTGAGTTCGCTTCCGAACGAATTCACCAGAAAAGGAACGCGCTGATAGTCGCGCTGCACCGTGACGCCGCGCTTGAGTTTGTGATTCAAAATGGTAAGCGTGGTCTCAAGGCTTTTGACGATGTCAACGTTTTGCACCGGCGACTGGTCCATGAACGTATATTCCTTGATGGCGCGGACCAGGTCAGAGATACGCGACGTGCTGCTTTCAATTTCGTTGAGCAGGTTCGCAATCTCCAGAGAGGCAGCAATTCTTACCAGGGCAGCGCGAGCGGTGTCTGCGTCCAAGGTGGCGAACAAGCGTTCCAGCGCCTCAGGTTGAACGTTCTTGTGCGCCAGATCGGAAGCCAGTTGCCACAGGTCGTCTTGCCCGTGAGCGCGCAGCCAGGAATCGATCTGTTCTTCAAGCGTACTGATGGTGAGCGTATCCGGCGGCGGGCCATCCTGCTGCACGAGCGACGCTTCCAGTTTTTCGATTTCGGCTCTTTGTGCCGCGGTCAGCTCACGTGCACCCAGGGCGTGGCTTGCGTCCTTGATGCGTTTCATGGTGGTGCGGAGCTGGCTGGTTGCGCGCTTGGCCGCCGATGCAGGATTGTTGAGCTCATGCGCCAACCCTGCGGAAAGCTTGCCCAATCCGGCCAGCCGGTCACGCTGCTGCTCCACGCGTGTGGCTTCGCGGATGCGGTCTGACATGAGGCCCACAAGCCGCTGCGTAAGGTCAGGCATTTTCTGTATGAGCTGTGGGAAAGCCGTCACTGGAAAACGCAGCAGGCGAGCATCAGTAATCGCACGTCCACTCACCGTGTAGAATTTCATTCTGGAAAAAGGCAGCACACCTCCGATGTCGCCAGTTTTGCTGGTGAAGAAAAGGGTCTCGCCGCCGAATTCGCCGCGGCCCTGCAACTGTCCTTCAAGAACCACAAACATTGAATCCGCGGGGTCGCCCTGATGCAAATAAGTCTCGCCTGCCTTGATCGAAAGTTCCTCGCATTGGCTGACGAACCAATCAATCTGATCGTCCGGCAAATCAGCAAAGACCGGAACGCGGAGCAGTTCGGATTTTTCAAACATGGTTTATACCTTGCTCAAGTACTGATGGATAAACTGCACGGCAACCGAACCTTCACCCACGCCTGAAGCCACGCGCTTGACTGAGCCATGCCGAACATCGCCGACTGCGAACAA
>DASXCL010000113.1:0-45410 GCA_036491195.1 Candidatus Angelobacter sp. | reverse complement strand
ACTCCACACACGATGATCGACGGTGTCCGCCTCGCTGTGGATGAAATCGCCGGGATAGAGTGTTCTGTCATCGACCTTGAGTATGCCGTGGAGGAGATGCAGTTCTTCAACGCCCGCATGCGTGTGTCCGGGATAATCGGTTCCCGGATCCAGCCGGACCAACATGCTCACGCTGTCATTTTCCGCGTTCCTGGCGAGTATTTTGACGTGGATACCTGGCGCTGCTTCTTCCCACTCTGGTTTAACCGGCGCTTCCAAAGGAGGTACGAACGATCCCGTAGCCCCTTCACTGGCGATTCGCTTCGCGAGCCGGCCCCATAGCGATTCTGCGGGGCGCAACACATCGCTGGACCAGCCGACAAACGAGCGGACTATGGGCCGGAGCGTCTCGATCTCCTGCCGGCAATCCTCGCATGACGAGATTTGAGCTTCAACCGAAGCCATCTCGCGCGGAGAAAGCGCCTGCAATGCAAACAGGAACACGAGATCCAGATGCTCTTGACTGTGTGTGCCTGGTCTTGAGTTCATTGTCCGTTCAATTTCCTTCCCAGCGCCTCTCGAAGTTTCCCTAGTCCGGAGCGGATTCGCGTTTTCACGGTTCCGAGAGGTTGGTTCAATTTCTTTGATGCTTCCTCATAGGTCAATTCAGAGAAAAATGCGCTTTCGATCGCCTTGCGTTCTTCTGGAGTCAGTACCTCAAGCGCATTCCGCAACAAACGGCCCTGCTCCTCAAACAGATAGGCTTGTTGTGGATCTACCATGTCCGTTGTCGGCCCCAAGCTATGGGGATACGTGTTCACTCGTTTTTTTCTCTGATCGAAACGCAGGCGGTCAATCGCCCTGCTGCGCGCCTGATTCATGATCCAACCGACGACCGAACCGTTAGCGGGATCATAGGTCGAAGCTTTTCGCCACACATCATAGAACACATCGAGAGTGACCTCTTCGGCAGTTTCTCGATTCATGGTTATCCGCACGATCAAAGTAAAAACAATTCGATGCGTTTGCTCGTAAAGTGAATGCAGTGCACGCTGGTCACCGCCGGCGACCGCCTGGACGAGCCGCAGCCACTCATCCTCGGAGACGCGAAGCTTTGCCTTATCGGCATAGAGAATATCCCCGAGCGTCTTCTTATCCAGCGCAGCCACACGGAGATTGTGCACAACGCATTTCTGCCAGTCAAGAGGCCCGGAAACCGACCATGAACTTATATTCCTCGCATGCACCGTGTAGCGTTTCACCTATATGAGAATAAAACGTCAAAAGCCTGCCGCCGGATTTGAATGGAAACAACAAAATGTCCCGGCCAAAAGAAAATTTCTTGCAGAGCGCAAAATCCAAGATTTGATCGTTGACGTTATTAGAGGCAAAAGCTTCGTCGGCTTCGCGAGGGCTGCGTTGCGTGGCTCTTGTGCCTATAAAGCCGACAGGAGCAGGTTCGGAGGAATTCATGAGCAAGCGAATACTCTTGGTGGATGATGAGCCGGCAATCCAGCTCACTCTGAAAGCGATTTTGGAGATGAACGGCTTTGAGGTCGTCACCGCCGCTTCATCTGCTGAAGCCAAGATCCGGCTCCAAGCGGACAACTATCACCTGGTTATCACCGACTTGAATATGGAGAAGGAGACTTCCGGTTTCGACGTTGTACGGTTCGCGAGGGAACAGCCGTATCGTCCCGCCGTCGCAATCCTGACTGCTTACCCCGATCTTGGCAGCGATTGGAAGGAACAGGGAGCCGAAAGCCTTTGGATAAAGCCTACGAATCTGCCGGAGCTCCTGGAACAAATTGAGTCTCTTCTGGCACGGCAACAGATAACAACGCGGCGGAAGAAGAAAACCTCGATTGCCGCCAAAGGCGTACAACTTCCATCGGGAGCGACGACCTAGCTTATGAGAGCCAGCGAGAAATCACAAAAGGAAAACGCAGTTCATTCTGAGAACGCAGATGCAGCGACTTCCCCCGTCCAATACGCGGCCGGGTCGCGCGTACCACAAACTGGCATTTACATTTTTCAGCACACATGTTCGCGTCCCGCGCAAGAGGGGGTAGCCCTACGTGGATGGCGATTGCCAGCCTGCGCCGAGTGCATTGGTGGTGGCGAGTATCTCCTGCAACGCGCTGTGCCAGGGCTTGACGAAGACCCCGATTTTAAAACGCAGAAGTCCGAATAAGCTTGAGTTGCTGACTGGCGCGGATTAAGACAAATTTTACGAGTGCCACGCCCCAAAAAGGCCTAACGCATCCTCCTACTTGACCGTCATGACCTGCGTCGTGGCACTCGTGAGTGGCTGCTTCGAAAGAAGGAGAAAGAAGGATATGAGGGATGCCAAAATCTAAACGTGCGTTGGACGTGCTGCCCGTTAGCCCGATCACTCTGACGTGTCCCTTTTGCAGGTCAAAGCCTCGCGAAAACTGCACGACAGAGGCGGGCGGTTTCTCTCTCATCCATGTTGCTAGAATCAAGGCTGCTGCGCGGATAGACGCGGCCAACAAACGCAAGCGCCCGTGAAGAAGCACATCCTTTCATTTCCTGCGACCAGCCTTTGCTGGTGATTCGACAGGTTGACCCTGGAACAAGCGGCAGCGCAATCAGTCGGGTAGAAATCAATCGGAATGGTGGGGCTACCCGGTGTACCACACGAGCATGGAGAAAAAGTTGCGGTACATGTCCAAGATCGCGGCGATTTTCGCCAGGGCCGATAATACGCACTTGAGCTGCACTCAGCCGATTGCGAATCTGCGGATGGCGTGCTTGTAAGTCTTTTCAGGTCTGCTGCTTACATTCTTTCACAACGCAAATTGTTATCGGACATGGCCAATGGCCTATTTCGCAATTGATTCGTTGGCGAACATTGGGCTAAAGTATGATTGTGGAAGTCTGCCCAAAAGTTCCGAGAATAGAACTTCCTACGTCGGAAGAGAAAGCGGTAGCAGACAGTCGAAACGTCTCCTTAAATACCAAAACACAAGGTCCCTCCGTCCTACTCGCGCGCTGGTGATTGCGCGCGCTCGCTTACGGCCGTCGGGATGACGGGTTTTGTTTGGGGGAAGGTTCAAACTGGACTTCACCGGGAAAGCAGGAAAAGCGCCATGACTCATGGAATCGAGAACGGTAAACCATTGATGGACAATGAAAACCAGGAATATCAACAGCAGCAATTTGAGCAGCAGGAAGAGGTACAGCAGCAGGCGCAGGCACTGGCTTTAAAGCTGGCGCAGACCTATGAAGAGCTGACGAGGCTGCTGGAGCGGAATCCGGCGGTGAAGCGGCAGATAACGGAGGGCGAGGCCAAGGAAGACAAGGTTTACCAGAAGCTGAAACAGCGGCTGAAGCTGGCGGACATGACTCCGCGCTGCCGCTGGGTGAGACAGGACGGAACGAGTTGCCGGTCACCGCAAATGAAACAGCACATCTACTGTTTTGCCCACAAACAGATGGCGGAGGCCAGGACGCTGTTGTTGCTGCTGCCGCCACCGGAGGACGCCAACGCGATCCAGGTTGGGCTGATGCGGATACAAAAAGGTGTAGTAGCGACGTTCTTTGACAATCGAATAATCGCCGAGATCGCGCGGAATCGCCGAAATCAGCAGTCCATGACGACCGCTGGATGCAATCCCTAGTGTCCGTTCTTGGTGTACTGGGACCGCACTTCGAAAAGCTTTTCCAGCTCCCGGCTGCCCAGCGAGCGAGCAGTCCCGAGCTGGCGGGTGGCCATGACGATCTTGGCGTAGTGCTCCACGGCTTCCATCCGCATGTAAGCCCGGCAGAGATCTTCGCCATAGGTGACCACGCCATGGTTCGCCATGAGGATGGCGTCATGGAAGGGAATAAAAGGGCGCAGAGAATCGCTCAGCTCCATGGTTCCGGTGGTGGCATACGGCGCCAGCGGAACGGCGCCGAGAGTGATCACAATTTCCGAGCAAAGCGGTTCGTCCAGCGCAATGCCGGCGGAAGCAAAGCCGGTGGCGGTGCAGGGGTGGGCGTGGACCACTGCGCCCACGTCCGGACGCATGCGGTAGATAGTGAGGTGCATCACGATTTCGCTCGATGGATTGTAGGTACCGCTGAGCTTTTTGCCGTGGAGATCGACTACCACCATGTCTTCCGGGCGCATCATGCCTTTGCTGAAGCCGGTAGGCGTGACCAGCACCCGGTCTTCATCCAGGCGGACAGAAAGGTTCCCATCCGTCGCGGCAACAAAGCCCATGCTGTGGAGCATCTTGCCGAAATGGGCAAGGTCCCCGCGCAGCTTGCGCTCCCGGCGTGCCGATGGACCACCAAACGGTAAAGCCGCGGTTGATTTGATCAGTTCCCTGAGATAGCTCATCACTGCACCTTCCAAATTGGCTTACGCCGTTCGCCTGTTTTCTTACATACGCCCTATGCCGAGCGAAAGCGTGATACTTGTGAGCACCCGGCATCAAGACACACGCCGCAATCATGATTCAACCTTCGCCATGGCACGCATCGGAATCCCGGCGCTTCCCGCATCCGGTTGTAGGCCGTCCAAAAAAAAAGGAAAACTAACAGAGCCGGACGCAGATCATTTCAAGAACGTCATCATGCGCGGCGGCGGTCCATTCAACAGGACGGAAACGCACCAAAACAGTAAAAAAGAACAAACCTAAGAAAGCGTGCGTTACAAGGATGAAATAACTGAGAGCAGATTTTCCTGAATAGGCGGCATTTATTTCGGGCAGAGGTGAAATCAGCACATAAAGGATGCCGAACACAATCGCCAGCGAAATCACGCACTTCAGGGAGGTGGACACGGCAGTCATCTTATCCGATTTTCGAGGCGGTTCAAAGCATTTAAACGGAGAAGCTGCTGCAATAATCCCGCATTTTCAAGTGTCCGCCACCGGGTATGCCGCAGGCGGCCTGTGCGCTGTATTATTCTTTGCAAAATGAAGAAAAAGAATGCACTTGAGGGAGCGGGCCGTGGCATCACACCCATCTTCATCGTCAGGCAGGTTGTGCGATCGGGCTAAAGTCTTCCCATTGCAAGCACGGCTGAAGAGAACTACGGTACGGCCTGACAGTCAAATGGCATTCGGCAGCTTTGAATGACCTACCAACTCCATCGATGGCGATTGCATCGATTAGCCTTGAGTCCACAAAATTCCGGTCGGTGTTTCTTGCGGGACGGAAAACCTGTATGGCTGAAGTCTATAAAAGCGCGGAAACCATCCCGGAGAGCGGGATCTACCGCGTGATTCACGCGCAGCATCGCCTGCCTCATGAGGTGACGTTGATTGCCGGCCAGACCTTTCCGCCTTGCGCCAAGTGTCACCAGGAAGTCCGGTTTGAACTGGTTCGCACCCTGCCGGAACTGGCCCGCGAACGCCGTGGCAGTGTTTCCCTTTATAGCCTTCCCGTGCTCGATGAGGAAGACGGTCCTGCCAGTTGAGGCGCCCTCTCAGCAGAAAGCAACGCCTGCCTCATTGCCGATCTGCTGTCTGAGGTTTTTCTTGACCGGGAGCTCACCGCGCGCGGAAAGTGATGTCGGCGTAAAAGCGGTCTGCCTTGCCCTGGTTAATGTAGGGCCGAAAGATCCATTTTTTCAGGGCCGCGGCTCCGGCCGCATAAAGCGCTTGCGACGCGTTGTTCGGGTTCTGGACCGCCTGCACTTTTCCAGCTTCATCCACGGATGCACGCAGAGTGAATCTGGCATCTTTGCGTGCCTTGCCCGGGGCGATTACCGGTTCCATCACTCGCGTCGCCTGCTTGCGGGCTTCGGCATCATTGAGGACCCGTATAGGGTTTTCAATCCTGGTGGCGAACGTGAACGTCAGCAATGCTTCCATCTGTGAAGGGCCGCCGTTGGTGTAGGGCTTGTACTGCCATTGCAGGACTTGTTCTCGCGCAGCCTCGTCCAGCGCCGGATTGCCCGAGGCCACCGGCCACGCCTCGCGCACATGCCCGGTCCGATCATTCGAAATATACAGGCTCATTACTCCTGATGTCTTGCCTTCACGCACCGCAGGCCACACGATCGCCGGCGTGTTCACGGCCAGGGCGCGCGCGGAATCCTCGCCTACCTGAATGGTTTTCATCTGCTCGGACGCGGCCGTGGGCTTTTCCACTGCGAACAGCGCCTCATCCGGGCTGGTAAGCTCGGTGATCTCCGTGATTCGCGCCATGATTGAGACGCCCGGCGCAAAATCAGCCTTAATGCTCCGCGCCACCATCTTCTTTTTGAAAAGCCGATAGTCGCCGAACTGCGCCTTATATCCAGGAGTGCTCACTGCCTGAATCAGCCCGCCCTTGCCGCCAAAACAAAAAGAGTAGGTAATAGCATTTTGCGCCGGGGCGATTCCCGCTTTTACCTGCATATTCAGGCATGAGTTTGACTTGGCCGAATCCTCTGGAATCTCCAATACTCCGCGCATGGTTCTTAACTGGCCGGCCATGGGCAGCGGATCAAACAACGCAGTAACCAGGTCATGCAGCCAGAATGGATAGTAGTCGCCGGAAGTGGTCTCGGAAATCCTGCCGCCGTTCGCGACCAGCGTCTGGGAAAAACCGGCGGATTGCACCGTGCGCCGCCATTTTTCAGGAGAAACCCAGTACTCTTCCACGTCGGCGGAATACTCCGCTGGAGGCGCGTCCGCATTGGCGGGGTTTGTGGCGCCTGTATTGGCGGCATTAAAAATGTGCGCTTTCAAATGGAATGGGATGCCGTTGGCTACCGTGAGCTTGCTTTGGTCAAGCGCGTGATCGGCAGCCTGCCCGATGGAGATGACCTTCTCCTGCTCTTTCTGGGCCGGCATGCTGGCGGCAGGCAAAGAGAGCAATCCCAGGCACAGCAGCAGCCGGAGTTTCATGCTCTTTTTTCTTCAAGTATTGAGAGAAAATCCCGTGCCTCGCGCGCGTTGTAAGTCTTGTTGTAGATGGGCGAGTCGGGTTGTTGTAAGCGTCCGCCTTCGCGGAGCGATCCGGTATCGATCGCGGCGAAGCCGATTTCCTCGATCAGGCGTGCGACAACGCTTTTCGCCTCTGCATCGTCCCCGGCAACATAGATCGTGTGGCGCTCTTCCAGCGGCAGGTCCTTGCGACCGCGGCCGGCCAGATGCACGTAATAAATGGTATTGAAGGCCTTCACCAGTCGCGATCCGGGCAGCCGTTCCAGCACGATCTCAGAAGACGTGGACCCCTGCAGATCGTAGAATCCGCCATCGGGCCGGTATGGGTTCATGGCATCGATCACGATCTTGCCGCGCAGCAGCTCTGGCTCCGGCAACGCTTCAGGCGTGCGCCAGGGGACCGCGAGCAACACCGCTTCACCGAACCGCGCCGCCTCACGGATGGTCATGGCATGCGCCTGGGGACCCAGTTCCTTGATCAGCTCACGCAGGGTCTCCGGCCCGCGTGAGTTGCTGATGGCCACGTCATGTCCGGCGGCCACAAACAGCCGCGCAGCCGTTGCTCCAATGTTTCCTGCTCCCAGGATTCCAATCTTCATGCTTCGCTCCCGTGAGATTTTACCCTGCATCAATCGCAAAAACCATTTCCATGCGATCAGAGACCACAACGGCACATTATATATGCCGAAAAAACGGAAACTTCTTTACGCAAAGTGCGCTTTTCATCGATGCGGAAAAGACTTTCACATTCACGCATGTCTCACATTAGACAGCTTTACATTTCTTAATTTTTTTCTTGGCAATGCTGAGCAGACGCGTATAATCGCGACAATCTGTTCAACCATGTGGGGAAAAAACTGCGTGAGTGTGGCCTCGAGTTGACTGCAGCGCAAGGGGCGACTGCGGCACGTCAACCAGGTCACAGTCGTTTGTCTGTCGGAGCGGATAGTTGCCAATTGCTATTCCGATCAGTGTTCTCAGTGGTGGGGTTTGGGACTACGCCGCCTGCCCCGCGCTGAACCCTGATGCCCAGGCCCATTGGAAGTTAAAGCCGCCCAGGTGGCCGGTCACGTCCACCACTTCACCAATGAAGTACAGCCCAGGCACTTTGCGGCTCTCCATGGTCCTGGCCAAGAGTTCATTCGTATCCACGCCACCCGCGGTGACTTCGGCTTTCGCGTAGCCCTCGGTGCCTGCCGGCATGATCTGCCAGTTGTGCGCGCGGCGCTCAAGTTCGTCAAGCGCATGATTGCTCCAGCCGTCTGGTGGATTCATGTCAAGCCAGCGGTCGGCCAGGCGGTTCGGCAGCACGGAGCGGAATGCTTCTTTGGCTGAAGCCAGGTCGCGCCGCGCTTTGGGATCTCGCAGAGAACCGGTCAGCTCTTGCTCTGGCGCCAGGTCAAGCGAAATGGGCTGGCCGGGTTTCCAGTACGAAGAGATTTGCAGGATCGCCGGCCCGCTCAGGCCTCGATGCGTGATCAGCATCTTTTCGCGAAACTGCTGCGCCCCAATCGACGCCACCACTTCCGCCGATACTCCGGCAAGATCGCAAAAATGCGTGGCGTCGTCCTTATTGAAAGTAAGCGGAACCAGCGCGGGCCTGGGCCCCACGATCTTCAGCCCAAACTGCCGTGCCAGATCGTATCCAAATCCTGTAGCGCCCATCTTGGGAATGGAGAGCCCGCCGGTGGCCACGACAAGCGATTCGGCATGAAACTCGTCGTCCTGGGCGTGGAGCACAAAGCCATTTTCCCGCGATACCTGCTCCACGTTCACATTGGTCTGAATCCGCACGCCGGCGGAACGGCACTCCGCTACCAGCATGGTCACAATCTGTTGTGCCGAGCCATCGCAAAACATCTGTCCCAGCGTTTTCTCGTGGTAGGCAATGCCGTGTTTTTCCACCAGCGCAATAAAGTCAGCAGGCGTATAGCGGGCCAGCGCGGACTTGGCAAAGTGAGGGTTGGCGGAAATGAAGTTTTCCGGACGACAATGCAGGTTGGTGAAGTTGCAGCGCCCGCCGCCTGAGATCAGGATTTTTTTGCCGATACACTCGGCCCGCTCCAGCACCACCACGCGCCGCCCGCGCTTGCCTGCTTCAATGGCGCACATCAGGCCGGCTGCTCCAGCGCCGAGAATGACTACATCGAAACTTTGCATAAGAAGTGGCCAGGAAAAGCTTTTACCGCAAAGGGCGCGAAGGACGCAAAGCAAGCGGAGAGCCCGGCGCTACGATCCGTAGCCCGTTAAGGTCGCCCACCTATGAGAGCGTGCTTTGCCCAAAAAAAGCAATTCTCACCACTGATGAACACTGATCACACTGATAAGGAAAAGCCAGTTTGTCAGTAGATCCATGCATGGTTGATCAGTGTTTATCAGTGTAAATCAGTGATAAATGCAATTTTTGGGCAATGCTATGAGAGCGCAGTTTTGATGCACCGATGATCATCTTCGCCCAATCGCTGAAAAATACAGGCACGCTAGCGGCGCAGAGCAAACACCGCGAGCACGACCAGGCCGAGCGTCATCACAATGTTCCAGACCAGCAGCGCCAGAAGCCAGCGGCGCAAACGCTCTTCGCGTCCGGCGGCCACGTTGTTCAGCATTTCCAGGTCAGACTTAAGTTGCAGCACGTAGCCTTTGAGCTGGTCAACATCGGCGGCGAGCAGTTGCACCGGATCAGGGCGGGAAGACGCGCCCGCCTGAGTTTGTCCCTGGGCGGCGCGGGACTTGAGCGAATCGCGCAATACTTGTCCGCCGTGCTCCACCGCGATTGGCGCAAGCATGCGCAATATAGAAGATAACCATCCCATAAGTTCCCCTGCTTACGCTGTGAGCGCGATGTGACCGCAGTCTGCCAGCAATCCCGCAATGTCTATTAGAACATGGTCACCCAAAATATGAAGCGCCGACTCAGGAAAGCTGCTGCCGCAGCACGACGCGGCGACAGGGCAATCATTAGCCGACGATGACCGCATAAGCAAATTCATCGATTGGGAAATGTGCTACCGGAACCTCATATCAGTGCCGTGATCTTACGGGGACTCTTGCGATTGTCGACAATTCGTTCACCGCTGCCTATCTGGACAGCTCATCTAAAGATTTTCAACAAAGCGCAGAACGGTTCCGTCACTCAGGCGCCTTTCACCTGTGACGGGATGGGAACCGACACCGATCCTATTCAGAGCATTGAAGCGATGTGGGTCAAGCAATAGACCCGATGCGAAGCCTTCGGGTTCCTTGGTTCCGTTGGCACTAGCAGCGGAGAACAAGGCCCCCCGGCTTCGTTGCATGTGCCGGGGATTTTGTTTTGCGTTCAAATTTTTCCCATTGGCCCTGCTTACCACAGTGTGTTATCCGGCGGTGCATGACATTCTTCCACTCGCTTGGGGTGGCTTGAAGAGAAATCGGTCTGCCAGCATTCATCCAGAACCGAACAGTAACAGGCATTGTAAGTGATATCGCGCCTCGCCGCATCCAAGGCATTCATCAGATCCAGACCAGTTCCAGGCCGGAGATCAATGAAATCAATACTCTCCCGTTGCGGGAGCATAGTTCCCGAGACGCCGGACGATTGAAGTGCATCCGAGTTAAGGTTGCCCTTCGGCAACGCCGACAAGCAGCAAGCATGTAATAGTGCGTCTTCAGAACTATACGGCACTCCTTTATAACGGACTTCAAACCACTCGATCCTTGCTGGGCCAACTCCCCCATTCTTCAAGATCAGCCGGAGCCTATGTTGACCTGTGACGGAGTCGAATTGGCTACCGAACTCGGTCAGAAAAGGCATTGTGCTGCCTGCCACCATCTTTTGATTTTCCTTAACCAACTGCTCCATCACTCGCCCATGCCCTATGGAGACAGCAAGCGATACGATTGAGATGAAAATGGCACTCGACGCCACGATCAAATCGACCCAATGGATGCCGGTACTGTGGTGGTGCGAATGGCCGCTTTCCGATTCTGTAAGCATTAATCCTCCATCGGAGACGCGAGAAACTTGAGCAAGTTCGAAGGACTTGCCAGCAGTGCAAAATCATAGCACCGCGCATTTGGTACCGGCAGCCACCGGGAAAAGATTACCGGAGCACCTTCCTGGCTTCCTTTTCGAGTTTGCTTCTCACCTTCCCGAACTCAGCCAAATCCCTTTCTTCAATACTCTGCAAATCACCCAACACTTGACCGTTAATATCGGCTTGCAACTCCTGTGTGAAGGCTTCAAATCCGCAGCCTCTTTCTGCTTAACAGGCCAGCTTGGGTCAATAGTGGGAGTTGTTCGGTGATGAAATCGAAAGCCCAATTAAGACGGTAGAGAGTTCAGTAAGTATTGGCTTTGGGTTGTTTGGCCATGTGCCCTCCTTGAGGGTCCGGGAGTCTACCAGTGAACTCGGAAATCCCAGAGCGCCAAAATCCGTGTGCAGTAGTGTGCAATAACCGTGCTAACGGGTACTAATCCGTGCTCAAGTTTGGGGAACACAGGCAGGAATGAAAAATGCCCGTAAGATCAATCAATACGGGCATTTGTGCTACTCTATCAATGTTCTTCCAACCTAAGCCGGGATGGCGGAACTGGCAGACGCAGCAGACTCAAAATCTGCCGAGGGTCACCCCTCGTGGGGGTTCAACTCCCCCTCCCGGCACCACCTTTACTTGATAGATTCTGGAAGCTAGAGGTCCTTCGACTCGCGCTGCTCGCTCAGGATTTCGCCTGCGGGCTCGGATGCCCGCAAAGCGGCTCAAGACTGCTTTTTTATCTCTTGTAGCCGTCAAAGAAATCGCGGGGATTGACTTTGAGAGCGCGGGCGAGCTGCAGGATATTGTCGAGGCAAATATTCTGTTTACCCCGTTCCACTTCGCCGACGAAATTACGGTTCACCTTTATCAACTTGCCAAGCTGCTCTTGGGACAGGCGGCGCTCCGTGCGGATGGCACGCAAGCGTTCGCCGAAAGGTGAGCGGGAATCCACGAATTAAGAATCTTGCGGCTTACCATAAAATCTTTCTACACCGATATACATTGACATTGTATATCTGTCATAATCTCCCCGTCCAATGATCTTCTACGTGGCCTGTTTTACCGAGGACGACGGCGTTTATTCGTGTGGACACCTTCATCCGAGTGTCCGAGAGGCGATGAACTGCCTCGTTCCAGATGGCGGGAGCTTTATTCGCGCGATGGATTCAGGGTCTTGTTCTCGGTCTCTTACAAACGGGGAGTTTATCGACTTCCTTGAGGCGTTGGAGGAGATGTCCTGGAGTGCGCGCAATAGAGCTCAAGGAGGCGTGCTCACCGCTCCGCTAACGGTGAACGCCGAATAAGGAGCCGCCTGAGGCGCGGGGAGTGACGAGGCTCCCCGCGCTTTTCTTACCCACCCTTCGCAAAAGCGGCGAAGGATAAGTCGCCCACGGGGATGGTGAGTTATTAAGGAAGACTGGGATGGGCATTACAATTCATATCTGGGCGCCCAGCGGGCGATCATTGGAAAATCGTGATGCGACATCGTATTCTCTATCTGTTTTATAATTGCAGCCGCACCTGCATTACCTTCAACCAGTTCCTCAATTCTTGCTATTTCATTGCATCCAATAAGGGCGATATTGGCCTTGGCTGCTTCGGCGTAATCGGATTCGACCGGATCGCAGGCCGTAAAGACCACTGCAAGCACTTCAGCAGATTGTGCAATTGATTCGCGCAACTTGCTTATCCTCGATTTGAGGGTTGATAATTTTACGTTTGGTTTTTCTAAGGTACATTCTCCAATCAACGCAATCCTTCGGCCAGAAACCTCGCAATAGCCAGCTAAATCTGGTTTACCACTGTGCCTTAAGGAACCATGCCAGGTTGCAGCTATGCCTCCGAGGTTTAGCAGCCTAGCGATCGCTTGTTCAAAGGCTTCACTTCGCTTTTCTTCTTTCTGCCCCTGAATATCATCACGAAGCGCCTGCTTGAGAAGTTTTGAGCCGGGATCAAAATATGAATCCACCATGACACGCCAGTTTGCCCCAGTTGCCCAATGCCTGATGGTGATTCTTTCCAATTCTTCCCCGTTGTAACGAACGTGAGCTTCGGCTTGGGGTACTGTCGCGGGCCACGGAATACGAAACGGAACAATTGCGCAATTCGAGCGACTTGCGATGGCAGATTCTATTGAACAAGGCACGGTCACCGATTCGTGAACGCTAAAGAAGAATAATACCGACAACCTTGAAACGAGAGGCTCTGGACACTCCACGATCACTTGGTCTTCTTGAGCCCTAATGTCAAATGGTAAGAGCGCTTTAATCTCAACAAGCGCTTCATTACCAGTGCTGTCCGGGCGGTTTACGCTCCCCATGTATTTAAGCAACCCATCTAAGCCATTGTAGGGTGACGTATGTGCTAAAAGCTGCCGTGAAATCCGCTCACCAGCGTCACGAGAAATTAATTCGTAAAAATTATCGCCAGTGGCCTTCAATTGAATGCTTGGACGATATGGCGCTTTGTTGTCGACCCATTCCCGTTGCGGTCTCCAAAGGCCTCCAAACCGCTCTTTCAACATGCTAGTGCTCTGGCTTGTCAGGCCGGCCGCACTCCGGGTCAAAAAAATCTGATAGTTCTCACCTTTGAGTGTTAGCGTTAAGCCACCCGCCTCAAATTCCCTTAATAGACTGTCAAATGCGTTGGTTGGGTGTTTGACGAAAAATGCAAGGAATTCTGCTCCGGCCTCGATGGTCCGCGTCTGAAAAACTCCAGCATCGGCAGAGTTGTTAAGTGTCAAACATGTGTAGATTGACACCCATTTATCTTCGATTCTGATTGCGGCGCAGCTTACGCATAACTGGTCGAAAGCGTTGCTGAACGGAACAATGCGCTCTTTGAATTGCAGTATTGGGTCGTTAGGCATAATCGGCAAACTATCGTTATTCTAAATGCAAAAACAGGCTATTATCGCTGCATGCTTTGAGCGGACTCGCAGTACTCGCGTATACGCTGCTGTGCTTCTGAGTTGCTAACACTTATCAACCAGTCCTTGGAATATGCGACTTCTCCTTTAATTATCCGCATCGTGTTTCGGGCAGCGATTAGCATTGCGGCCGTTCGCTCACATCTCCGGGCAGCAGTGCTGCGGCTAATACCGGTTGCTGCCCTAATCTGCACTGTATCAATCCATTCAACAGTTGCCCCGAACATACGCCGAAGCTTGAGTTGATCAGGACGATCAAGAAGCTCAATTCTAAATTTAAACCGAGTTCTTGTCCGACCAACACTTCTTTCCTCCCGCATCAGCCCGCTTGAAAGCGCAACCAAGCGCTCCGATGCATATGCTCTTTTTAATAGAGTATTCTCCCTTATATGAAACCGACCTGTTGTTAGCAATTCTTGAAATCTCTCTCCAAATTCCGAGAGCCACTGCTCATGGTCAGCATCACTCGTGTGGTCCAGCATGCATTGCCTCCTTTGTGGATACTTTCGCATTTCCAAGGGCATCGTCAACTGAAAACAATCGTTAACATAAAATAGGCGCGGTCAATTGCAGTAGCTCTAAGGTCGCGTTGGTTGGCGGGTGCCTCAGGGATGGTATGCTCCCGTCGTGTAGTTGACGAAGGAACTGGAAGTGGGCCGCCCGCTGTCATCGTCAGCCATCGAAAGCAAAGCTGAATCCGCCGCATCTTGCCGCTAGCCAATGGCTGGTGCTACATTCTCGATTGGATGTTTAATAAGGGCTCGGTTCAGACGTGACGTTCATAATTCTAGACGACGATCAACTCATCTACCATAGTCCCCTCCTTCTCGGAGACGTGGCAGCCTTGGAAGACCTTCTCCGTGAATCCAACTGCTTCGTTCCGTCGTTTGTTGGTGCTGATGCCTACTCTGTTGAGACATACATCGCCCAATACGCGAGAAGCAGACCGAAACCACCTTACTATTCGATCGCAACCTGTATTCACAGGTGGTTGCACTTGCTAAGGGGAGCCGGGTGACCGAGAAGTCTCGCTACGCTGCCGCCATCATGGCATTTGCCTCATGCGCAAACGTTCAGATTGAGCCTAATCTTGCCCTTTATGAAGGTTCGGCCTCCGGCGCTCGCCGGGCTTGGAAACGTGATTTAGAGCTCTTTCATCGGGCAGATAATATCCACCCTGCGAACTGGACTGCATTGGCTCTCGGATTTGCCGAGCGGTTTGATCGCCGTATTCCGGGCAAGCGTCTTCAATCCAGCCGTACCCAAAGTTTTGACCCAACTATGAGGCTACGGTTCTACGGCCGTGTGTACCCGACAGTACTGAAGATGGCAACGATTAGCAGGGTGGGAGGAAGGTCTGACAAGAAAATGATCGAGTTGCTGGACTGGATGTACTATTGTTGGCGGTTCAGCGCACCAGCAACACTTTTAGCAATACAGGCTTTGTCGCACAACCCACAGAAGGGCCTCTTCAAAAATATTGGTTCAGCAGATCGGAAAAGTGCGCTCGCAGGCGTCAAGAATGCTGCGTGGGATCTTGTCTACATCACCGCATGGTACGAGAAAATCAAGGCGCAAACAAAGGCAAATCAATTAACTGTTCTGTGCTCGAGGGACAGAGTTCTGCTGAAAGTGGCAGAGCTGCTGAGAAGCGCTGTCTTCGACGGAACAATGCCCCCTTTGAAAAAGCTGGATTCGGAAGCTCCGTACTGCGCCAATATAACTCTTATTCCGATCTCTCGAATCCCAAGCGAGCATCAATACTTTTACGCGCTGATTTTAAGGACTACAGGAAAAAGCTGGTTTCCGATCTTGAGTCCGAATTTCTGAAGCCGCTTTGATGGGCACGGAAAACCGAACTCTGGTAGAGGTGTCTTGGAAAGGCACTGGCTGCTCGCTTTTTCATTGACTCATGGGCGAACAAATGGTAGACTGCTGTATTCGGTCCTAGGTTGAAGTGTGCCCTGGGGCTATGATCTTTGACAACCGAAGCTGCTAGCTCCTAGCTACTGGCCGCTAGCGGGAAAACCCAAAAAACCTTTACCACGGAGGACCCCCGTTCGACTCGCAAGGCTCGCTCAGAGCAGGCTGCGGGAAACGAAGGGAACCCTTGAACCATACGCCAATCTCTACCTTAATGCTTTAAACCCACGCCAAACTGGGATGACTGGGATGGGCCAGTGTAAGTGCTTTCGAATCCTAGTTGACGGATGGGGGGAGGGGTGGGGTAGGGATCGCCGGAATCGCCGACATCGCCGTGATCGGAGAACCAAAACCTTTCACCACAAAGGACACGAAGGAACACGGAGGAAGAACCATCAAACCTGCGCCAATCTGGGATGGATTGGAGTTGACCGCGGGTAAAGCCGACCCGGGGGGCCGGCCTCCTAGCCGGCTGGTTATTTCTTTTTTGTTGAGCCTTTTTTTGTGCTCAGCGGATAGCCGCCGCGGTCACTCACGGCCCACATTGAGTCGACGGTAAGCAAGCCGTTAAAGATCGGGTTATTTCCCTGAAAGACCTCCAGCGGATTCGGATTGGGCGGCGACTGCTGCAGGTAAGAGGATTGGCGGCCCTCGTCGGGCTTGCCGGGCAAGAACGGCGGCCAGGCGGCCCGGTGATGGCAGTTCATGCAGTTGGTGGTGATAGGATGCGACGCGGCCAGCTCAATATAAGGATTGTAAGCCACGGGCCAGATGGGCGCGCCCGGTTTTGTATTGGGCGGAGAATAGTAGTTGTTGTGGGTTGAGTCCTGGGTCGTGCCGTACGTAGTGGTAAGCAGGTAATGCCGGAATGTCTTATCTGTGAGGTTGGTGGGCCGGCTCTGGCAGTAACGGCACGAATCTGACTTATCGGCGTCGGGGTGATACCACAGCGATTGAAAAGTCCAGTCCTGCTGCTCTTTGGTCATGATGTGCATGGCGACAAGGACGATATAGTCGCCGGGTTGAAAAGCCCGGTTATAGGCCCAGTAAGCGGATGCATCGAGCAAGGCGCGGTCACAAGTGGAAAGCGCGCTCAGGTCCGCAGCGTTCAACTGGCGGTGGTAGAAGTCATTGACTGAGACCACCTGGAAGGCCGGCGGTGAAATCTGTGTGGTGTTGTTATAAGTGACCGGCCCTATCTGGCTATTGCCATCGCTATCATAGACGCCATAGAGATAGCGGATGATCGGGGGCGCCTTTGGGTTTGGCAGATCGGTAATAGCGACGGCGCGGGTCCAGAGCGACTGTATTTCATAGCCCGCGTATTTGCCATCAGCCGCAGAGCCGGGTTTATGAGCGTCCCAATCCCAAACGGGCAGGGCCGTGAAGCCGCCTTTCTGTACCGGCCAGAACATCGGCTTGAGCGCAATGGAAGAAGACGGGAACCAGGGAATGGCGTTCGGGGGGCTGGTCTTGTCCTTGGGCAACTGGTTATTGAGGTTGACTGCGTTGTAAAGGTTTGTTCCCAGAATATTCTTTATGGCGGCAGGGTTGTAGATCACGCCGGCCACCATGATGTCCCCGTTGCTCTCCATGTGAACGCCGTCTTTAAGTTGATACCAGTCAGGATGGTTCTTGAGTCCCATCGACTCGGTGCAACCCGGATATTTCTTGGCGACCGCAGCGTTGATCGGATACTTAGGCGCTGGATTATTGATAGCGTTGGCGCCGCCGACTCTGGCGTGAGCAAGGTTTCTGGCATTCAGCGGAGAAGGCCGCTGGGGCAGCGCGACGCCGTTAGTGCCTTTCCAGGGATTGTACTGGAAGGGAAAAGCCTGCGTGGAGGTGCTCCATGTCTGCCAGTGGAGCGGCCCGTTGGGTTTGAAAACCTGATTCAACCCGGCGAAAAGGCACCATCCGTGCAAGCGCATGCGGTCGCCATTACCTTGACGCACCCAGCTTTGGACTTGCTGCGGGTAGTCGAAGCCCTTGGGGAAATTGGAAATCGGAGGAGGTGTAGTTGTTGTGTCGCAGGCCGTAACGGCAGCCGTGTGTTTGATGGAACCTTTGTGTTGAGGAACGGATTCCTGGCCGCAACACATGGAGACGCACGCCAGTATCAGGAGGGTGGTTCTTACTTGGAACATTCCTGCACCTCGCAAAGTTTCGCGGGCCAATTTTACCTGAAGAGTGAGTTTGCGCACATGAAACAAGACGTGTTCTGCTTGAGACTGGACCAAAATGGGAATGAGATTCTCAAGTTACCCACTACATGCTTTTGCCGGTGTGTCACGGCTTACAACGAAAACATTGATCAATACGTGCAACTCCCCACCGGGGACCAACTAAACTGATGAGATAAGGGTTAATTTCTCTTTTCCGTGACCAGCTCCTCCCAATCCCGACTCCAGCGCTGTGAAACCCAACTCCAGGATTTTCTGGCCATTGCCCTGAGCGGCATTTCCCTCGATACACTATGTTCGAACTCGGTGCCCGGCAAGTGGTCCGCCCATGAACAACTCGCTCATCTCGCGCGTTACCACCAGATATTCCTTCAGCGTATCGAACGCATATTGGCCGAGCAGGCCCCGGAATTCCCTCGGTATCGCGCGGAAGACGATCCGGAATGGCCCGCCTGGACGAGCTTGCCCACGCCACAAGTTCTGGTACGAATCTCTTCCATGCGGACCAAGCTCATGGCCCGGCTGCGGTCTTTGAGTGATGAAGATTTTGACCGCACCGGCGTTCATCCCAAATTCGGCGCAATGAGCCTTTCACTCTGGCTGGAGTTCTTTCTGGTGCATGAAGCGCATCATCTGTATGTGGTGCTGCAGTTGGCCAGGAGCAAGTAATGAAATATGTGGCAGCTCTTGTCAGCGAGAGTTAGTACGCCAGCAGCACTCTCACATCCCTCACATTGTTTCCCGTCGGCCCTGTCTGGATCGCATCGCCCAGCTTCTCAAACAGCGGAAATGAATTGAAGCCATTGAAGTGGATGGCCACATCCATCCCAGCCTTCTGCGCTCGCTCCATCGTAGTGCCGTCGGTCACAGCGCCCGCCGCGGGACTGGCGCCGTCGATTCCATCCGTCCCCGCGCTGAGCACCGCCATGTTCTCGCCTGCAATTTTTTGTGCGCAGTAAAGCGCGAAATGCTGGTTGCGTCCGCCTACGCCGGCATTTGCCGGGACTTTTACCGTGACCTCACCGCCAGAAATGATGCAGGCTTTTGCCACGCCGCGTTTCAATGTGCGCAGACGGTCAAGCAGATAGTCAGCCGCGCGCGCGTAGTCCCAATCGTCGCAGCTATGGTCAATCTCTACCGCAAACCCGTGCCGAGCCGCTGCTGCTGCGGCGGCTTTTTCCGCCGTCTCATTGGAGAGCACTTTCCACCAGCGTGAGCGGACAAAGGCTGCGTCATCCTGTTTCGGCGTTTCTTCCAGCGCGCGGCGTTCAAACAACTCACGCACGGGCGCGGGAAAATCCGGCAGCATGTTGTGCTCATGCGCAATGCGGTAACAATCTTCCACCGTCGAGGAATCGGGCATGGTGGGCCCGGAGGAAAGCGAGTCCAGCGCATTCTCCGGCACGTCAGAAACCATGATGGAGACCTGCTGGGCTCCGTTGGCGGCCTGGGCCATGCGTCCGCCTTTAATGGCCGAGAGATGCTTGCGAATCGCATTGATCTGCGCGATGGGAGCGCCGGAGTTTACCAGCGCTTTGTATGTGGCGATGAGATCTGGCAGAGAAATCTCCGGATCCGCGGGCTTCTCCACCGCCGCCGATCCGCCGCCGCTTACCAGAAAAATAGCGAGCGATTGTGGGTTCAATGTGCCCAGCGTTTTCAGGATTGCCTCCGCCCCGCGCACGGACTCTTCATTCGGCTGGGGATGTCCGCCGGCAAAGTAACGATAGCCGGGAAGCTGGTAGGGATGCCGATTGGGATCGACAATGATGCCTTCCACGGCGGCCCCGACCTGGCGGGCCAGGATTTCCGCCATGCGGTGCGCCGCTTTGCCAAAGGAAATCGCGGCCACGCGGCTGTAAGATTTCAGATCGTAGAGGTCGTCGCACACGCGCAGTACGCCGCGCTGGTAGTGCACATGCCGGTCAAAAGCCTTCTCAATGCTGGCCTCGGATAAAGCGTGGAGAAAAATTTCTCGCGCCGCAGAACGCATGCTGTGGGCAATAGACATCAGCTGGCTTCCGCCTGCCGTCCTGGTTTGAAGAGCCTGGTAACCCAATCGCGGATTGCCGCCTGCATTTCCGCCAGATGCCCTTCAAAGAAATGGTCTCCGCCTTCCACCACCATCATCTCTTTCGGCTCCGGCGCGGCTGCAACCACTTCTTTCAGGGCATCCGGCGGGCCGTATTGGTCGCGCGCGCCGCTGACAAACAGTTTGGGACGCGTGCAGTCCTTAAGAAATGGATATGCGTAGGCCCGGCCTTCCACGCCCACAGGCGTCCCCAGCGATATCAGTCCGGCCACGCGCGCGTCAGCGCAAGCGACCCGCAGGCCGGTCGCAGCGCCAAAGGAAAATCCGCAGAAGATGATGGGCAGAGAAAACGCTGACTCTATCCAGTTGAGCGCCGCGCGGACATCTTCCTGCTCGCCGTGGCCGCGGTCGTGCTCGCCTTCGCTCATGCCGGCCCCACGAAAGTTGAAGCGCAGCACCGGAAACCCGAAGCCGCTCAGGGTTTTCATGGCGTGATAGACCACCTTGTTATGCATGGTGCCGCCAAATAAAGGATGGGGATGGCAGACCAGAGCGGCGTGCGTCGCGTCGGACTGGCCCTCATTCAACAGGGCCTCCAGCCGCCCGGCCGGCCCGTCTAAGAAGAAGGATTTGATTCCGTTGGCCACATTATTCTTTTACCACAGCGCTCAGTCATCAGCAGACTTCAGTAGGGCTCAACCGCAACGGAAGCGAAGGGTGCAAAGCGTTTGGAGTCATTGGCTTTCACCTCCGTTGCGTACTTTGCGCTCTTTGCGGTGGATCTGTTCTGGATGACCGGGGCATGCTTTTCTCACGTCCACCATTTATTCTGTTTGTTACGCATGGACCCCATCCATCTAACCCGCAGGCTCATCGACATTGAATCCATCTCCGGCAACGAAGGGGCCGTGGGCGCAGAGCTGTATGAAGTGCTGTTCAACCTGGGTTACACCACGCACAAAATGCCCGTAGCCCATGAGAGATTCAACGTAGTCGCCACCCTCGATGACAAGCCACCGGAGATAGTTTTTTCTACCCACATGGATACCGTGCCGCCGTTCATCTCTTCATCAGAAGACCAGGACAACATTTACGGGCGCGGCGCGTGCGACGCCAAGGGAATCATTGCCGCGCAGATTGCTGCCTGCCAGCGTTTGCGCAAAGAAGGCGTGGCCGTGGGCATGTTGTTTCTCGTCGGCGAAGAGCGCGACAGCCAGGGCGCAAAGGTGGCAAATCAAAGTCCGCTGGGCAACAGGTTTCTGATCAACGGCGAGCCAACGGAAAATAAGATCGCAACTTCATCCAAAGGCGTGCTTCGGCTTCTGCTCACGGCCAAAGGGAAGATGGCGCACTCGGCCTATCCCGAACTGGGTGAATCAGCCATCGACAAACTGCTGACGGCGCTTGAGCGACTGCGCGCCATGGAACTGCCGGTCAATTCTGAAGTCGGGCCGTGCACGCTGAATATCGGCATGATTGAAGGCGGGCGCGCAACAAACGTGATTGCCGATCATGCCCGGGCGCAGTTGCTGTACCGCCTTGTCGGGCCTGCTGAAGCTCTGCGCCAGCAAATCACAAAGCAGGTGGAAGACCTGGTCGAAGCAGAATTCGTACTGGAAATTCCGTTCATGAAACTGCGCACCGTCGACGGCGTGGAAAGTATGGTGGCCAAGTTCACTACCGACATTCCCGCGCTCACCAGATGGGGCACTCCGGTGCTGCTGGGGCCGGGGTCCATCCACGTGGCCCATACCGAGCGCGAATATATTTCCAAGAAGCAGCTTCATCAAGCCGTTGACCTGTATTGTTCGGTCGCCCATCAATTGCTCAGTAATTAACCGCAGCTATCAGGGCAGACGCAATGGGCGTTCTGTCCAGGCAACGTCCCAGTATTTCCCGAACTTGTAACCCACCTCGGTAAAAATGCCCACGCTCTTGAAGCCGAACATCTCATGGAGCTTCGCCGAGCCGGCGTTCGGCAGCGTGTAACCTCCAACGATGCGGTGAATATTTTCGCCCGACAGTGTCTCGAATAATCCGGCGTATAGTTGCCTGCCGATTCCCTTGCCCACCGTTTCATGGCTGCTATAGATCGTGGTTTCTACTGTGGTGTCATAGGCCGGCTTCGCGCGGAAGCGGGTTGTTCCGGCATAGCCCACCACAAGTCCATCATCCTCGGCCACCACCAACCGGTATCGGCCCGTTAAAGCAAACTGCTCAAACCACGCCACCCGCCGCTCCGCCGTGTACGGCTCGATATCGAACGTGACCGGCGTGTGAATCACGTAGTGATTGTAGATTTCCGTGAGTCGCGGAAGATCGGCACGGCCCGCCGGACGGATACGGATGGGCATGGGAAAGTCGACTCCTCTCCACACAAATTCACTCTGGATAATATTAAGCTTCATCCGCTATAAGGTCCCCGCCGGAAGAACTGCGCGCGAAGCTGACGCTACACCTGGTTTTAGTCGCTTCAGGCGGTCCGGAATTCCGGTGTCGCAGCGTCGGGTTCTTTGGCAACCATCGGCAAGCGCGAAGCGCCTATCAGCCCCGCATCGCTGCCGAGCAGCGCATGCGTAACCACAGTGGTGCGGCTCGGCTCGGCCGGCGCGGTTGCGGGTGTCGCTGCCGGATTGGTCGCTCTATAGACGAAAGAATTCCTGCGCACGGTCTCCATCATGGCAGGTGCAAACGCGTCCCACGCGCTGGCTACTCCGCCGCCGATGACATACATGGGAAAGTTGAAAATGTTGACCATGTCAGCAATGACAATTCCCAGTGCATTGCCAACGCGACGAAAAATCTCGCGGGCCGGCGCGTCTCCCCGCATCGCCAGTTCGTAGATCACCTTTGCGGTGAACTCCGGGTCAGCCTTCACCGCCAGCGCCAGTTGAGGTGCAGTGCCTGCGGCAATAACTTCATTCGCCATGCGCTTCACCGCGGTCGCGGAAGCATATTGTTCCAGGCAACCGCGGCTGCCACAACCGCAGGGATGGCCTTCTGGTTCCACGTTAATATGGCCCAGTTCGCCGGCCATTCCAGTCATGCCGTGCCAGATTCGGCCTTGCATAACCACGCCGCCGCCCACGCCTGTGCCCAGGGTAAACATGCACATATCATCCACGGCCGCGGCGGCCCCGGTCCATTTTTCGCCCAGCGCAGCTGCGTTGGCGTCGTTTTCCAACACAACTGTGGTTTGCAGGCGGCGCTCAATTTCGTCCCGCACCGGATAGTTGTGCCAGCCGGGAAGATTCGGCGACTCCCGCAGCATGCCGGTCTGCATTTCAATGATTCCCGGCACGCCGATCCCAATCCCTGCCAGTTCGCCGCTGCCGCGCCGCCTGGCGACCACCTGCTGGATCGCGGCGCACATATCGTCAATCACCACGTCGCGTCCGCGCGCGACTTCAGTGCTGGTGGTGATTTTTTCCAGCATCTTGCCGGCGTTGTCCACCGCAGCAATGCGTAGATTGGTGCCGCCAAGATCAACGCCGATGGCGTATGTCGTCATACGGATTCTCGCTCCTCTGCTGGCGCATATAGCGCCCGTTTCAGCTTAATATCTTGCCGCGGCGATTGCGAGTTCCGTTATGCCGGCGTTGAAGATTCCCGGCGAAAAGGCTATCGTTTCCGGCATGCAAATCAAGGGAAAAACCGTGGTAGTCACCGGCGGAGCGAACGGAATTGGCCGGGCGTTATGTCTCAGGTTCGCCCAAGAGGGCGCGCGTCTTGTGGCCTGCGCCGATATCGATGAGGATAACGGATTCAAGGTGCTTCAGGAGATTGAAGAAGGCCGTGGGGCCTTTTTCGCCTGCGACGTCTCCAAGGAAGATCAGGTCAAATTCCTAGTTGATACGGTCACTGGCGCGACCGGCAAGATCGATATTTTCTGCTCCAATGCCGGCATCGGAACCACCGGCGGGCCGGAAGCGCCGAACCGCGACTGGAAACGCAGCTGGGACATTAACATGATGGCGCACGTTTACGCCGCCCGCGCCGTGCTTCCTCAGATGCTCGCCCGCAACGAAGGGTACCTTCTGCAAACGATTTCTGCGGCAGGGCTACTGACGCAGGTTGGATCGGCGCCTTACTCGGTCACCAAGCATGCCGCGCTGGGCTTTGCCGAGTGGCTCTCCATCAATTATGGCGACAAGGGTGTCCGCGTTTCCGCTCTCTGCCCACAGGGCGTCCGCACCAACATGCTTCTGGGAGAAGAATTCGTTGGGGCAAAGTTCTTAATGGAGGGCGCAATTGATCCGGACCAGGTTGCGGACGACGTGGTGAAAGCCATGGTCGAGGAAAAATTCCTGATCCTGCCCCACCCTGAAGCGGGCAAGTATTTCCATAACAAGGCCACTGACTATGACCGCTGGATCCGCAGCATGAGAAAGATGCTGCAGGCGGAGATGGCATTCAATAGCAAAGCGACTAGACAGTAGGATTCGGGCTAAGCCCGCGATTCGCTGAGTGCTGAACACGACAAAGGGGTAAGGGGCATCAGCACCCGAAACGTCTTCAAGTTCATAGTAGCTATAGGTTCCCTCGCTAACGCTCGTGATTCCAGAAAACCTACTTCTGGCACTTCGGGCAATAGTGCGTTCCGCGCCCACCGACAATGATTTTCTTGATCGGAGTCTTGCACTTTACGCAGGGTTTGCCTTCGCGGCCATAGGCGCGGTGCTGGATCTGAAAAAAGCCGGCCTCGCCATCGGCATCCACATAGTCAGAGATGGAAGACCCGCCAGCGGCAATCGCCAGTTGCAGGACTTTTTGCAGCGCGGCAAGCAGCTTGCGCAACTCGGCTTTCGTCAGCGTGTTGGCCCGCCGCCGGGGTCGGATGTGGGCGCGAAACAACGCTTCGTCGGCATAAATGTTCCCCACGCCGTGCAGCAGCTTCTGGTTCAGGAGAGCTGCTTTAATTGGGGCTTTGCTGCCATGAAACAGCTTGGCGAAATCATCTGCCCCGATCTGGAGCGGCTCGGCCCCCGGTCCGCTGAAGCCGCTGTGCTGTACTTCCAGCCGCCCGAAACGCCGCGGATCGACGAAGCGTAGCTCTCGTCCGGAAGCCAGCCTGGCTACTAGGTGTGTGTGTTTGAGTAGCTCGGCTTCAGGCGGGACTACAAGCATTCTTCCAGTCATCCCCAGGTGGACAATCCACTGCCGCTCGCCGGGTTCCCTGCCTGAGGCAAGATCGAAAACAATGTGCTTCCCTACCCGCCGCACGCGTTCTACTTTTGCGCCTTCCAGTGCCCCCGAAATTTCAGCGGCCGATGATTTGAGCGGTTCTGGTTTGCTGCCCAGCCAGACCGAGTCAATGCGGTCACCGGCCACCCGCTTGTTGAGCCCGTTTGCAATGGTTTCGACCTCTGGTAGCTCCGGCATCTTAAATCAATCATCTCATGAACTAGCCCTGGGAAATTTCTAGTTGGACGTCTGCGGCGGCGTTCCGGACGGGAATTGGCGCTATGAAGCGAAGAGCAAGCCCACAGCAGTTACAATGGAGCAGGCGGGATCGGGAGGCGTTTGAAACTCTTCGATAAAAAAACTGCTCAAGCCCTTCTCACCACATTGGTGTTTGCCCTGGCGCTGATGTTCCTTTATGTCGCCTGGCGGGCGATCATCACTTTTCTTTTCGCAATTTTCTTTGCTTATATCCTTGAAGCTCCGGTTTCCAGGCTGCAAATCTGGTTGAAGGGTTCACGGTCGGCGGCCATCGCCGTGGTGTACCTGCTGTTTGCCGGAGTGCTGATTGTCAGTTTTTCTCTACTTGGTCCGCCGGTAATGGACGAAGCGCAGACGCTCATGCGGCAAGCCCCGGAACTGGAGAAAAAGCTCAGCTCCGGCACCTTGCTGCAACAGCTTGGGGCCAAACATGGCTGGAATGGCGCAACCACGGACTGGATCAATCATTACCTGGATAACCATAAAGGCGAGATGATTGCAGCTACGCAGAATTTCATAGTCCGCGCCGTTAAGACGATTCAGGGCATGTGGTGGCTGGTGCTGGTCCCGATTTTTGCCATCTTTTTCCTCAAAGACGGGCATCAGCTAAGCCAGCGCGTCATTAATTCGGTAGAGGACCTACGCAACCGCCGGATGGTCGCAGAGACGGTGCAGGAGATGGACTCCATGCTGGGACATTTCATCCGCGCCCAGCTGAGCCTTGCGGCGCTGGCCATGGTGGTGGTGACCTTTTTTCTCTCGATCATGCGCGTACCTTATGCGTTCGCGCTTGGGCCCGCAGCCGGAGCCATGGAATTTATTCCGGTGGTTGGACCATTGGTGGGCGGGTTAGTGGTGCTCGCTGTCGCTCTCCTTTCCGGATACAACCACTTTTGGTGGTTGTTGATTTTCCTGCTCGCCTGGCGATGCATTCAGGACTATGTGACATCGCCCCGCATCATGGGCAAAACGCTGGAACTGCATCCGCTTACCGTTCTGTTCGGCGTGTTTGCCGGAGGAGAATTGGCGGGCGTGATCGGCGTTTTTCTTTCCATCCCGGTGCTGGCCGCGCTGCGGATTCTCTGGCACACGTGGATGCTTTATCGCAGGACGGGGCAGAAGAGTAGCGCATAACGTTCGACGGGCCGCCTTACTTCCCGCCGCGGTCGTAGCTGTATAATCGAGCGTCCGCAACTCTCTTTTTTTGAGGCTTTGTGCAATGGCAATCTCAGGCATCGCGGCTATACCCGCATTGAAAGAAGTTTATACGCACCTTAAAACGCGCATGGACAAAGCGGTGGAAGACTTCCGCGCCAATCTGGCCGCGGCGCGTACAGGACGCGCCACTGTAAACATGCTGGACCCGGTCCGTGTGCCTTATTACGGATCAGAGATGCCAATCAACCAGGTGGCCACGGTGCACTCGCCGGAATCGCAACTGCTTACCGTACAGCCTTATGATCCCGGAATTATTGCCGACATTGAGAAGGCCATTCGTTCCGCCGGGCTGGGACTCAATCCGCAGAATGACGGCAAGCTGATCCGCATTCCGGTGCCGCCGCTCACGGAAGAACGCCGCAAGGAGATGGTCAAACATCTGCACAAGATTCTGGAAGATCACCGCACGGCAATTCGCAACGTTCGTCGCGACGGTAATGAAGCGATTAAGAAGACCATGAAAGACAAAAAGATCTCCGAGGACGAAGAAAAGAAGGCGCTGGACGAGGTCCAGAAACTCACCGATGTTGAGATCAAGAAAATGGAAGAGATGGCCGCAGCTAAAGAAAAAGAATTGATGACGGTCTAGATCTGGTTCGAAACCTTTCTTTTTATCGCTTCCGAACGGCCATCTGTTAGTGCGGCAGGTTTTTCCAGTCGTCCAGAATTTCCGGCTTGCCGTCGCGGACAACCGTGGTATAGATCTGGTCAAAGCCCTTGTGCCGCGTGGCGCTGTACTTCAGGGTCAGCTTTGGTCCCAGGCCCACGTCTTTGTTCTGGATGGACTCCAGCGCGGTAATCAGCTTTTCCCGCGTCAGGTCTTTTCCGGCCCGTTTCAGTCCTTCCACCAGCACCATGGCGTCAACAAAGCCTTCCAGGCTCACGAAGCTGGGCTGCTCGGCAGGATAATACGTTTTCAAAGATTCGCGATACAGCGCCACGGTGGGAAAATCCAGGCGCGTATAAGGCGGCACAACCTGGGTGATGATGGTGCCTTCCGCATCCTTGCCGGCTTCAGTGATGAATTTCTCCGTGCCCACAAAAGAGACGGTCAGGAAAATCGGGTGCCATCCCGTCGCATGGGCTTTCTTGATGATTTCCGCCACCGGAGCGTATGGTCCCACGATCAAAACCGCTCCCGGATTCATCGGCCTAACGGCGTTCAGCCCTTTTTCGACATCGAGCGTGTTGCGCGGAAAGGTGCCCATGCCCACGGGCGCGGCGTTATGCTTCTTCAGGGCCAGTTGCAGCCCGCTAAGCACGGCCTGGCCAAAAGCGTCATCCTGGTAGATGACGCCGATCTTGTGGACCCTCAGCACGTTCCAGAGATTGTCGACTTGCTCGCGCGTCTCATCGTAATAAGACGCCCGAACATTCATCACATAGTGTTTCAAGGGCGTGTAGAGCATTTCTGCGCCGGTGAAGAGCCCGACCACGGGTACTTTATTTGCTTCGGCCAGTGGGACGTATTTGGCGGCGGTTGGCGTGCCTACAAAAAACCCCGCGCTGAAAATGCCTTCCTTCTGTAAACGCTTAAAACAGTTTTCCGCGTTGGCAGGCTCGTAACCGTCATCGAAGGCCAGAAGCTGGATCTTGCGGCCAAACACTCCGCCTTCAGCATTTATGTGGTTGAGATAGGTCGTCGCGCCAACGATAGTCTGCAAGCCCAGGAATCTGGCGGGACCATCCAGCGCGGAACAGGAGCCGATCAGGATTTGATTCTCACTCACGCCCGGGGCTTTTTGTGCCTGGGCGGCGATGGAAGCCACGGCCACGATAGCAAACACGATTGCCGGCTTGCGCAAAAACATTTTCATACAGCACCTTTTCTGGGACGCCATGCAGCGCTCTCGCTGCCTGGGACAGCCCCATGGAACCGTCGCACGCCAGGCAAAGTCATTGCCGGCATTCGTGTTCCGGGCCGCCCAGGGCGGCCTTTCACTGATAGTAGTCTCTTTTAGCGACTGTTGGACGCTGTCTGCAACGGCGTGGCCGGCTCAGCTTGCGCGGACTGATGCTGCACGGGAGCGGTTTTCGGCTTATTCACCGCATGAGTGACAGGGCCGGGCTTGCGGGCCGCAACCTGTTTGGCCGAGGCATGCGCTTTAGGTTTCCTGGCGACGATCGGATTGTCGTCGAAATGGTCAGGGCTGACTTCCTGTTGTGCTGCCATTGAGATTGATAAAACTACTATGGCCGCAAACAGCAGGCCGATACCTCGAACAGTTTGTTTTGCAAATTTCATGTTGTTTTCTCCGTCTACCTTGGTACATCTTGTAGGCGCAGTATCGTCCAAAAGGGCATGGTCCTGAAGATCACTAAGGTAATTCAGGCAGGGTTTTGATATAGGCGGGCAAAACTAAAGTAACAAGGTTGACGGCCGCTTTTACCGGGGGCCGATTCCTCTTTTGTCAATTTACATCCGGCCAGACTGATGCCAGAATGTCCCGGCCCACAAGCAAAGCAAAAAGATATGCCTGAAACCGTTCCGACTCCCGCTGTGGATTTGCCTTCGACCAAGGCCCCTGGTTCCAGCCCAAGTTCAATACCTGTCTGGCAGGTTGCGCAGGAAAAATGGCGCCGGAGTTTCTGGGCGCTTATCGTTACGCAGTTCCAGGGAGCGTTCAGCCTGAACGTGCTCCGTTATCTGCTCACGTTCATGGTGATGGGGGAAGTCTTACCCCACGCGCACAGTGACACTCTGGTCTCGCTGATCACGATGCTGTTTTTTATTCCGCTGGTCTTATTCAGCATGGCCGGCGGTTACCTGGCCGACCGCTTCAGCAAACGCCAGGTCACTATCGCCACAAAGGCGATTGAAATTGTCGCCATGGTGGTGGCAATCTTTGCGTTGTCTTCTGCACAGCAGCAGAATCTAGGCCGTGTGGTGGATCTGTGGCGCCATCCGCAGTTGCTTCTTGCCCATTTTCCCCTTGCCCTGGTTGTGCTTTTCATTGCGGCTACCCAGGCAGCTTTGTTCGGTCCTTCTAAATATGGACTGCTGCCGGAGCTGCTGCCGGAGAAATGGCTCTCCTGGGGCAACGGCGTGATCGAACTCGGAACATTTCTTGCAATTATCTCCGGCGCAATGGCAGCGGGCTGGTTCGCCCAGGTTTTCGCCGGACGTGAGTGGCAGGTCGGCGTCCTGCTGGCGGGATTCTCTGGATTAGGTCTGCTGAGCAGTCTGGCCATTGGCAAAGTTCCCGCCGCGGCCCCGCAAAAGACGTTTCGCGCAAATTTCGTGGCAGGCCTCTGGGAACAGATCAAGCTCATGCAACCTGACCGCCCGCTGTGGCTGGCGGTGATCGGCAATACCTATTTCTGGTTTCTGGGAACCTTGTTTCTGCAAACCGTGCTGGTTTACGGAGACCAGATCCTGCGGCTGACTCCGGCACGAATTGCACTTCTGGATGCGGCCCTTGCCCTGGGCATCGGCGTTGGCAGTCTTCTGGCGGGCTATCTTTCCGGGAACAAAATCGAGTACGGATTCATGCCGCTGGGCGCGTTTGGAATGACGATCATGGCTGCACTCGTGGGCGCCATGCCGCATACGTTTGTGTCGGCCGGCGTCACTCTTGCAGCGCTTGGCATTTTTGGCGGTTTCTTTGCGGTGCCGGTGAACGCGTTGATTCAACATCGCCCAGCCGCGGACAAGAAGGGCGGTGTCATCGCCGCCGCCAACCTTCTTTCCTTCATTGCGGGAGCCGCAGCTTCAGGCGTTTATTTCATACTGACGCGCTTTGGACACCTGAATCCACGGGGTGTCTTCGTGGCCGGCTCGGTGTTGACCCTGGCGGGGACCGTTTACGTTCTGTACCTGCTGCCGGACTGGTTCCTGCGACTGCTGCTCTTTTTCCTGACGCATACGCTGTATCGCATCAAAGTGATCGGGCGCGACAACATTCCGGAAAAAGGCGGCGCGCTATTTGTATCGAACCACATGTCGTTCGTCGACGTGCTGCTGCTTCTGGCTTCCACCGACCGGCCGATCCGCTTCCTGATGTTCCAGGGAATTTACGACAAGCCCATCGTGAAGCCGTTTGCGCGGATGATGAAGGCTATCCCGATTTCGTCTGAATTGCGGCCCCGCGATATGATCCGGTCGCTGCGCACGGCGAGCGACGCGATCCGCGACGGAGAAATTGTCTGCATCTTTGCCGAGGGGCAGATCACGCGCACGGGCCAGTTACTGCCATTCCGCCGCGGCATGGAGCGCATCATCAAAGGCGTGGATGCGCCGATTGTTCCGGTAAACCTGCACGGCGTGTGGGGCAGCGTTTTCAGCTTTGAGCGCAACCGTTTTCTTTGGAAGGTGCCTCGGCGCATTCCTTATCCGGTAACCGTCAGTTTTGGCCAAGGTTTGCCGCCGACAAGCGCGCCGGCGGAAGTGCGCCAGGCAGTTCAGGAATTGCAAAGCACGGCGTTTGTCGCCGACCGTAATCGCAAGCTCACGCTTGACCGCGCTTTTGTGCGCAGCGCGCGCCGCTACTTCTGGCGCTTTGCCATGGCCGATGGACGCGTCCCGAAACTGCGTTTTGGCAGCGCGCTGGTAAAGGCCCTTTTCATTGCGCGACGAATGAAACCCTTGTGGAGAGACCAGGAGATGGTGGGAATCCTGCTTCCGCCGTCCGTTGGCGGAGCACTGGTAAACCACGCCGCCACGCTGCTCGGGCGCATTCCCGTTAATCTGAACTACACGGCGAATAATGAAGTGATCGCGTCTTGCGGAAAGCAGTGCAATCTGCAGACGACAGTAACGTCAAAAGCTTTTCTGGAGCGCTTCCCCAAGATCGAAATTCCGGGCCGGACCCTGCTGCTGGAAGATGTGCTGGAGAAGCCACGCTGGGCGGAAAAACTGGCGGCATTAACGATCGGATGGCTGTTGCCTTATCGCCTGCTTAAGGCGGCGTTGGGATCGTTGCAGCGTACCGACGAGGATCTGGCGACGGTAATTTTTTCCAGCGGCAGCACCGGCGATCCCAAAGGCGTAATGCTCACCCACAAGAACATCGTAGCCAACATCCGCCAAGTCACGCAGGTGTTCATGCTGGACGGCTCCGACAAGGTACTGGGCATCCTGCCTTTCTTTCATTCGTTCGGCTTCACCGTGGGACTATGGCTGCCGGCGGTACACGGAATTGGCGTGGTATTTCATCCCAACCCGCTGGATGCAACCTCGATCAGCGAGCTGGTGTCGAAATACCGCGTCACATTCCTCGTTGCGACTCCAACGTTTCTGCAAGCTTATATGCGGCGCTGCTCGCCCGAACACTTTGGCAGCCTGCAATATGTGCTGGTGGGCGCCGAGAAGTTGCCAGAGCGCACGGCGCTGGCATTCGAGGATGTCTTTGGAATCCGCCCGCTCGAAGGGTATGGCTGTACGGAATGCGCGCCAGTGGTCGCGGTGAATGGACGAGACTTCCGCGCGCCGGGTTTTCGCCAGGTGGGGGCCCGGCGCGGGACGATCGGCCACCCGCTGCCGGGAGTAAGCGTGCGCATCGTCGATCCCGAGACACTGGAGACGCTGCCGCTGAACAAGGCCGGCATGCTGCTGGTGAAAGGGCCAAACGTGATGAAGGGATATCTGGGGCGTGCGGAGAAGACGGCAGAGGTGCTCAAAGACGGCTGGTACACCACCGGCGACATCGCCACCATGGAAGAAGACGGCTTTCTTACCATCACAGACCGGCTGAGCCGGTTCAGCAAGATCGGCGGCGAAATGGTGCCGCACATCAGGATTGAAGAAAAGCTGAACGAACTAGCCGGGACGACCGAGCAGAGCTTCTCCGTCTCAGCCGTGCCGGACGAGAAAAAGGGCGAACGCCTGATTGTGCTACACACGCTGACCGATGAAGAACTGGCTGCGGTGCTGGCGAAGTTCGCTGACTCCGACCTGCCTGCGCTGTGGAAACCAAAGAAAGACCAGTTTTTTCACGTGGACATGCTGCCATATCTGGGCACCGGGAAGCTTGACCTGCGGGCATTGAAGACGAAGGCGGCGAAACTCGCGGCAAAGCAGTAGGCAACAACTATTAAGGCTACACAATAGCTATTAACTCTTCCCGGTTCCAAAATGGAGCTATTAGCTCGTCGAACGAATCGATTTCCAGTAGGAAGACGATTGCATAGTTTATCCTCAATTCTGCTCAACTCTGGTTGGCTACTCTCGTTGTGAGCTGCTCCCTCTCGCGTATGTTGTTCATAGTAATTGAGGACAAGGTTGGGTTAGTAATTGCTTATCTACATTACGGAAAGTAACCCCTGACTTTCCTTTGGCTAGCAAACTCCTGATTTAGCTTTTGGCGCGACCAATCGATACGCCGCTCCGCGGTGCAGGGTGAAGTATGCCCGTTAGCTGGCGCGTGCTGGATCCAGGCTGAAGCGGGTCACCATCAATGAAGCTGCCCAACCACGAAAGGAAGAAAATCCTCAAATGTCTCTTCGAAGAAACCCCTTTACCGCAATATCCAGGCTCTTGTGCTCAATCGCCGCGCTGCTTATCTGTGCGACTGTCCCGTCCTTTGCCGCAGCCGTACCGACATCGTCACACGTTGTTGTCATCATGGAAGAGAACCACGGGTTCAGCGCCGTGCTCGCACAAATGCCGAACCTTGTAAGCCAGGGAAACGCAAACGGTTATGCGACTAACTATATATCCAATTCCAGCGGGTCATTGATGAACTACCTGTGGATTGCATCTGGAAGCTGCCATGCAGTCAACGGCACCTGCGCGCCTACAAACCTGCCATCGAATACCAACAGCTTCGGGTGCAATGGGAATGACTGTACCTCGGCGATCACTGATCCCAACATCTTCCAGCTTCTGGATAATGCCGGCATTTCTTGGAAAGTGTACGCGGAAAGTTATCCTGGGACTGTCACCAGCCCCGACAATCCTCCTTATTACCGTCGGCACAATGGCGCTACGTGGTATGCGCAGATTCTCAACAACGTAAACAACGACCAGTCTAAGATTGTGAATTTTTCCCAGTTCGCTACGGATCTGGCAAACAACGCTTTGCCTCGTTACGTCATTATTGTTCCTAACGGAAACGACGATGCGCACGACGGCACTCTTGGGGCGGCCGACACCTGGCTGCAAAACAATATCTTCGGGCCTCTACTCTCCAAGAGCTATTTTCAGGCGGGGGGCGATGGGCAGCTCTATATAACCTTTGACGAGTGCGGCGGCGGCACGAATGGCGGCTGCGATGCCTCGGTCTATACCACGATCATCGGCCCGAAAGTAGTGCCACATACGCTCTCCAGCACCCCATACAGGCATGAGAACCTGCTCAGAAGCACTTTGGAAGCGCTTGGAATCACCACCTTCCCGGGAGCGGCAGCCACAGCCCGGGATATGGGGGACTTTTTTGGTACCGCCCCGACACCGACGGTGGACCTTATCGATGACATGAACTTCACCTGTGTCAGCGGCCAGTGCTTCGGCACGTTAGGCCATGATACCGTAACGCAGCTCGACGGACAGTCGTTGAGAGCGGATTTCACTCCCGGTGGTACCGCGTTCGCGGCCTTGCTCGGAGACACAACTCCTGCGATAGACCTAAGCGCCAAGACAAATTACGCCTTGGATTTCTGGGCCAATATCTCAATCCCTGCAAACTCTTCGGCCGTCGAGTTCTCGATGATCCAGAACGTAGGAGGGTTCCAGTTCGCCTTCCAGCACCAGTGCGATTTCCAGGGCACCAAGTTATGGCGCGTCTGGAATCCCGCAGCGGGCGGATCGTGGGCCAACAGCGGCAGGGGCTGCTCCGTCTTTGGTAGCGGCTGGAACCACTTCACCCTTGCCTTCTGGCGCGATAACACCAACCATTTGTATTACACGGGTCTGACCGTCAACGGCCAATTCTTCCCGTTTAACCTAGGCCTGACCTATGCTGCAATCGCCGGTTCCGGAACCACCTCTACGTTCCGGATCAGAACAGTTGGCGAGGGAGGAACCAACCCGCCCGGTTACACCATGTGGGTTGATAAATTCAAGCTGTTCTAACCTGAACCGTAAACTGGGGCCGCTTCCACCGGGAGGCGGCCTGTTTTGTATTTTGACCGGGCCTTCCATTTCGGCAACCAGAAACAGTGACAATACACAAGCATGCACGCCTTATACATGCGCGTCTTATAATGGTTGCATGAAGAAGGTCGTTCATGCCGTTTGCTCACACGACTGTCCGGACGCCTGCGGAATCCTGGTCACTGTCGACGATGGCCGTGCCACGCGGGTGCAAGGCGACCCCGCGCATCCAGTCACGCGCGGCTTTCTGTGCGCGAAAGTCACGAAATATCTTGATCGTGTGTATTCGCCCGGCCGTGTGCTTCATCCCATGCGGCGCACGACACCCAAGGGAGAAGGCAAGGGCGATGCAAGCGATTTCACGCAGATTTCCTGGGATGAAGCGCTGGACGAAACCAGTGCCCGCTTCAAAAAGATTTCCGATGAGTTTGGGCCTGAAGCTATCCTTCCTTACTCCTATGCCGGCAACATGGGGGTGCTGAGTTATTCGGGGATGGCGCATCGATTCTTCTACCGCCTGGGAGCGTCGCAACTGGACCGCACGATTTGCGCGTCCGCGGGCGGAGCCGGCATGTTGACAGTGACCGGCCGCAACGTGGGAACGGAACCGCAGCAGTTCCGCGATTCCAGGTACATCATTGCCTGGGGCGCGAATATCCATGCCACTAACGTTCACCTGTGGCCGTTCATTGCCGAGGCGCGGCGCAATGGCGCCAAGCTGGTAGTGATTGATCCTTACAGGACGCGCACGGCGAAAAGCGCTGACTGGTATCTGCCCATCAACCCGGGTACCGACGTATCACTGGCACTGGCCATGATGAACGTGATCATCACGGAGAACCTTTACAACGCCGATTACGTCGGCAAGTACACGCTGGGCTTTGAGCAATTACGGCAGCGCGTGCAGGAGTATCCGCCTGAGAAAGTTGCCGCGTGGACGGGGATTTCTGCGCCAGACATTCGCAAGCTGGCGCGCGAATATGCCACGGTGCGACCGGCTGTCATCCGCGTGAACTATGGCGTCCAACGATCGCAAAATGGCGGTTCCGCGATGCGGGCCATCGCAATGCTGCCATGCATCACCGGTTCCTGGGCAGAAGCGGGCGGTGGCTTGCAGCTTTCCACCAGCGGCGCATTTTACCTGAACATGCATGCGCTGGAACGTCCAGACCTGATGCAGAAGAGTCCACTTGGACGTGTGGCGCGTGTCGTCAACATGTCAGAGCTGGGCAAAGCGCTGAACACATTGAGCGGTCCCCCGGTAAAGGCAATCTTTGTATACAACTCCAACCCTGCAGTGGTCGCGCCCAACCATAATGACGTGGTGCGCGGCTTCAGTCGCAAAGATCTTTTTACGGTGGTCCATGACCAGTTTTTCACCGATACCACCAGCTATGCCGACATCGTTCTGCCTGCCACCACGTTTCTGGAGCATAAGGACCTGAATAAAGCGTACGGTCACACGTATCTCCAGATATCGAACCAGGCCATTGGGCCGCTGGGCGAGTCGCGTTCCAACACGGACATGTTCCGCGATCTGGCACAGCGTATGGGATTCACGGATGACTGTTTCCAGCAGAGCACGGATGACGTGATCGACGCCACGCTGGCCAAATCCGAAAATCAGCGCATTCCGAATGGCTGGGAGCGGTGGATGGAAGGCATGACGCGTGAGCGGCTGGAAAAAGAAGGGCACGTCCGATTGAACCTGGGCGACGGGCCGTTTCTGCCTTTCGCCGAGGGCGGATTTGCCACAGCCAGCGGCAAGGCGGAGTTGTACAGCGAAGGCCTGGCGGCCCAGGGAATGGACCCGGTGGTTTCATTTGTCCCCCCTGAGGAATCGCGCCTGTCAGAGGGAGCAAAGGTATTTCCGCTGGAACTGCTTTCGCGCAAGGCAGACAACTTTCTTAACAGCTCGTTCACCAATATTCCTTCCTTGCAGAAGATGGAGCAGCCGGAATTGCTGGAAATCTGCGACGCGGACGCCAAACCCCGCAATATTCATGAAGGCGACTGGGTGCGCGTCTTCAACCAGCGCGGTGAAGTGCGGTTGCGGGCGCACGTGAACGGCGCAGTGCAGCAGGGAGTGGTAGCGGCACGGCTGAACGCTGCGCGGTTCGCCCCCGATGGAAACAGCATCAACGTGCTGACATCGGAAACGCTGACGGATATTGGCGGCGGAGCCACATTTTATTCCTGCCTGGTGGAGGTCGAGCCGATTGCAGAGCAGCGCAAGTTAAAAAGTGAGCCGAGGCCCTGAGGTTCCACGTTCAAGTTTCCTGATAAAAAACTTTGCAAGTTTCCCGATCTGGCGCGTTCCAGATACCGGGGAGTAGACCGTCCAAAAAACTGCCAGACGCTTTTCATCGGTAATCACAACCAGAAAAGACGGCGACGGCCCGGGACGATTTACATCTGGTGAAACGAAAGGCTTCGGCTGGATGTCAGGAAGATCAAAACTGGAAAACAGTGCGGTTGGTTGGGAGTTTTAAGGTGAGGGACATGTCGAAGTGGCACTTCAGCGATAACTCCCGTATAATCTGGCTTTTCCCACCTTGCTCTGAGGGTAGTCATATAGCTTCGTCGTTATTTCAGGAAACCAGTCCTAAGCATGTCGCGCGGATCGGGCCCTTGGCGCTGATCCTTGGCCTTTTGCTCCTTGGATTGGTTCCAAAGGTCTTTGCCACGCCGCAGGCGGGCCAACTCATTGAGGATATCGATGTCAGTGGCAACCGGCGCATTCCGACAGAAACCGTCAAGTCCCGCATTTATACGCGGGTAGGCGATGTATATGACGAGGCCGCGCTGCAGCGCGACCTGCGATCCGTGTGGAACAGCGGCTATTTCGAAGACGTGCGCATGGAACGCGAACAGTCGCCCAAAGGCTGGCGAATCCACATTTATGTCCGGGAAAAGCCGACGATCCGCACGATCGAGTACCACGGGCTGAACTCGGTCTCGCAAAGCGACGTTCTGGAGCGCTATAAAAAAGTCAAAGTTCCTTTGACGGTGGACAGCCCCTACGATCCAACCAAGGTGATCAAAGCTAAGGTTGTGTTGCAACAACTTCTGTCCGAACACGGGCGGCAATTTGCCGCGATCACCGTGCAGGTCCAGCAGGTGCCGCCGGCTTCAGTGTCGGTCATTTTCAATGTGAAGGAAGGACCGAAGATCAAGGTTGGAAAGATCAAATTCCAGGGCAACAAACACGTGAGCAGCCGCACATTGCGTGCGGCCATGAAGAACCTGCATCCCATCGGGATTCCCCGGTCGATTTTCCTGGAAGGCGTTTTTGCCAAGACATTTGACGCTTCCAAGCTGGAAGAGGATGCGGAACGCGTCCGCGAAGCGCTGCAGACCTACGGCTATTTCAAGGCCGTGGTGGACGATCCCAAAATAAAACTGCGCGATACCAAGAGCAAGCTCCACCTACCGCTGGTGCAAAAAGGCGAGGGCAAGGTGATGGATATCACCGTCCCTATTGAGGAAGGCGATAAGTTCAAGCTCAAAGCGATCAACTTCACCAACAACAAGGCAATCCTGAACACACAGCTCCTGCGCAGCCTGTTTCCGATCAAAGACGGGGACACCTTCAATAAGCAGCTGATCGGCAAAGGATTGGACAATCTGCGCAAGGCCTACGGGGAAATCGGCTATATCGACTTTACGCCCGTACCTACCACGGACATCGACGATGAGAAGAAGCTGATTACGCTGAACATTGAAGTGGACGAAGGGAAGCCGTATTTTGTGCGACGCATTGAGTTCCAGGGGAATACCACCACTCGTGATCGCGTGATTCGCCGTGAGTTGCTGGTACAGGAAGGCCAGGTCTTCAACAGCCGGCTTTGGGACATCAGCATCCTTCGCCTAAACCAGTTGAATTATTTTGACGCCCTTAAACCCGAAGACGACACGGAACGCAAACTTGACACCAAGAACGGTACCGTGGATCTGACGGTGAAGGTCAGAGAGAAGGGCAAGAACAGCATCGGCCTTACGGGCGGAGTGAGCGGGCTGGAGGGATCGTTCATCGGCCTGAATTATGAGACAAACAACTTCCTTGGACTGGGAGAGACGCTGCAACTCCAGGGGAACGTCGGCAGCTTGTCACGCGTGCTGCTGTTCGGTTTCACCGAACCGTACATGTTTGATCGCCCGCTGACACTTGGCTTTACGGTGTACAGCCGGAGATTCGATTTCAACCAGGCCCAACAGGCGTCGATCATTGCCGGCCAGAACTTGAACCTGCCCCAATCCGTGCTGAACCAGCTGTTGAATTACAACCAATCCAGCACCGGTTTCACGGCCTCTTCCAGCTATCTTCTGGGACATTCCTTCAAGCGCGTGGGGCTTACCTACTCGCTGGACAACACGACGATCAACACGTTCAGCGATGCTTCACGCAACCTGTTTCAGACGCTGAATTTCCGCAATATTTCCGGACCTGATGCGTTGAAGGGAATCGTGACCAGCTCGGTTACGCCTTCCTTCGGCTTCAGCACCATTGACAGCCCGATCCGGCCGCATCGTGGCAAGAGCCTCTTCATCTCCAATGAGATTGCCGGGCTTGGGGGCAACGTAAAGTTCTACCGTCCTCTGGTTGCTTTTACGGAATGGAAACCGCTGTATCACCAGAACACGCTGGGCGTGCGCCTGCAGGCCAGCTTCATTAACGGCTTTGGAGGTTCGGAAGCGCCTCCGTACCAGCGTTTCTATATGGGTGGAGAGAACGACTTGCGCGGTTTTGACGTGCGCACGGTTTCACCCTATGTCTTCGTAAGCACGGTACAGAACTTCCCCGTTACCAATCCTGACGGGAGCGCGGTGCCAATTGATCCAAGCAATCCCCGGCGTGGAAACGTGCAGGTGCCGCTGCCGGTGAACAACATCACCCTGCCCGGCGGTGACACGCAATTTGTGGGCAATTTGGAGTACCGCATTCACGTTGTCGGCCCGGTCACGCTGGCGCCCTTTGCCGATTTGGGCATGGACTTTGTTACGCGCGACTCGCAACTTAAAATCAGCGGAGATTCACTCACCCAGCTGAACAGTACGATCTTTGGCTGTCCGGCCATCGTCGGGTTCCAGTGCGCGGGCGGGGCGCCTGTGACGTTCAGCGGAGACCTTAAGCCGGTGGCGGGGACCAACTATGTGCCTCGGATGTCGACAGGGCTGGAATTACAGGTGCTGTTGCCGATCGTGCAGCAGCCCTTCCGTATTTACTATGCGTATAATCCGCTGACGCTGAATACCCTGGTACGGTCACCGAGCCCGATTAATCGGAGCATGTTCCCGGCCGGGGCCGCGGGCGATTTTACGTTCCAACAGGCGATCTCAACGCTGGCGCCGGATTTCCGCTTGCAAGAGCCGCGAAAGACGTTTCGATTCACCATCAGCACGACTTTTTAGGGAGAAAGCCTTTGTTTGACGCTGCCGGAGGGCACAACCTATAATTTCAGTACCCGTTCCCACCGCAGATTTCACGCATTTCATCGGCAGTACCGGAAACGTGCATCGCGACGAATAGTTACCGTTTACCACTAAGGAGTTCAATATTTCATGGCAAGTCACATCAACCCCCGCGTCCTTACTTTGACAATGGCCCTGGCCCTGGGCATGTCTGCCACCGCCCGCGCACAGGCGCCGGCTGCTGCCGCCTCCACCGGCGTGACCAAAGTAGGCATTGTCAGCATTCAAGACGCTATCGCGAATACCAACCAAGGCAAGAAGGAACTGGAAGCCCTGCAACAAAAATTTGCCCCCAGGCAGACCGCATTGCAGACCCAGGGTGAAGAAGTGGAGAACCTGAAGAAACAGCTTCAGGCGCAGGGCGACAAGCTTAGTGAGGAGGAGCGGAATAACCGCATCCGGGCCGTCACAGAGAAGCAGAAAGCCCTTCAGCGCAACGGTGAGGATTTTCAGAATGAAGTCCAAACCGCGGAACAAGAGATCCTGAACCGGCTGGGCAAGAAGATGCTGGATGTGCTGGAAAAATACGCCAAAGAAAACGGCTACTCCGTAGTGATGGACGTTTCCAATCCGCAGACTCCGGTGCTCTACGCTAACCCGGGCACAAACATCACCAAGCCATTGATCGAAGCCTTCAACGCAGAATCACCGGCAGCTCCGTCGCCTAAACCGGCAACGACGAGTCCACGCCCGTCCGGGTCAGCGGCTACGCGTCCGCCGGCAGCCGGCGCCACAACACCTAAGAAGCCGTAGGCTTTCTGTTTTTTAGCAAGCCGAGCGCAACGAATCCAAGGAGCACGAAAAACTCATGAGCATGGCGAGATTCAGAATTCTGGCACTGGGACTGGGCTTGAGCAGCGCTTTTGGCGGCGCCGCCTTTGCCCAAGGAGCGGCCGCTTCGGCAGCTCCTGCAGCTCCTGCAGCGAGCCAGGGACCGGTACCTACCAAGATCGGCGTAGTCAATATTCAGCAAGCCATTGCCGAATGCGGCGAAGGCAAGAAGGAGCTGGATGGGCTACAGCAGAAGTTCACTCCCAAACAGGCGGAACTGAAAGGCCTGAGTGACGATCTGGAAAGCATGAAGCAGCAATACCAGACGCAGGCAGCCAAGCTTAGCGACGAAGAGAAGAACAGCCGCGCCAAGACCATCGACACGAAACAAAAGGCCCTGCAGCGCAACTATGAAGATGCGCAGGCGGAATTTCAGCAGGGTGAACAGGACGTGGTCAACCGCATCGGAGCCAAAATGCTTACGGTGCTGGAAAAGTACGCCACTGCCAATGGTTATGCGTTGGTGATGGACGTCTCCAATCCGCAAAACTCATCGGTGCTGTGGGCCACGCAAGGTACCGTCATCACCAAAGAACTGGTTGATGCCTACGATAAAGAAAACCCCTCAGGCGCAAGTGCTCCCGCAACCAAGCCAGCCGGCGCTACAGGCACGCGCCCCGCAACCGCCCCTCCGCGTCCCGCGACACCTGCTCCGACACCGAAGAAACCGTAATTGTTCCTGAGAAACACACAGGCCGCCTGCGCAGGCGGCCTTTTTATTTTCTGCATAAGCGACCTTCGCCTTGGCTCTCCGGTGTCAAATCTTTTCATTGGAGGGCGAGAAAAATGTTTGGAGATACCCTGCTTGAATCTTCGTCCGTTGCGCACAAAAACAAACGGTGGCCCATGGCAACCGCTTTCACGGTGGAAACAATCGTGACTGCCATTGTTGTAATAGTTCCACTACTCTCAACCGGAGTCATACCGATCTCGGCGCGACCGCCAATCTATACACCGATAAAATCTGCGCCTCTTGAGCCAGCGGAACGGGTTCGCCCGGATCATACAACAGCCACAGGGCCGGCCTCAACGCCAAGATCGAACAAGGTGGTTCTTCTTAGCAACAATCAGAACACTATTTTTTTAGGACATGAAACAGAAACCACAGAGAATCCAGAGCTGGTAAAGTCAGGATGGGTTGGCCCGAAAAATAATCTTCCCAACGACCTGACTCGCGTCGGAAACGGCAAACCGAATGTAAAACCCGGCGAACCGACGCGCATTATCTCGCAGCTGACAGAAGCGCAGTTGCTAAGGCGTGTGGAACCCCTTTACCCGCACATCGCCTCTGTCAGCGGGATTCAAGGACAGGTTAAGTTGCACGCCATCATTGCCCGCGATGGATCGATTCAGAGCTTGAATGCCATCAGCGGCCCTCCGCTGCTGGTGCGCGCTGCTATTGAAGCGGTGGAGCAGTGGCGATACCGGCCCTATGTTTTGAACGGTGAAAAGGTTGAAGTAGAGACGTTTATCACGGTGAACTTCAGAAGGGATTTCCACTAGAAAAACTGTACTTGTCTGCACATTTTATCTGTGGAAAAGTTTGTGCAAATTTACCCGGACCAGCAGAGTAGCTCAATGATTTTTCAATGACTTAAGAGATTTGCCCAAGTCCTGCTGCACTTTGTAAGACATTCACAATCAATCAGTTACATGGTGCAGCAGGAGAGCCAGCGAGATTGCACAATAAATGAGTATGGACTAATGCAAAAAAGAGGGGATTTGCACATTTTCGCCCCCGCAACTTTTCCTTACCCTGCTGCATCACGCGTTATCACCCACTTTGAGAACGGCCAGGAATGCCTCCTGCGGAATGTCCACTTTACCGATGCGCTTCATGCGTTTTTTGCCTTCCTTTTGTTTCTCCAGTAGCTTGCGTTTGCGCGAGATGTCACCGCCGTAGCATTTGGCCAGCACGTTTTTGCGAATGGCCACTACGGTTTCGCGGGCAATAATCTTGGCGCCAATCGACGCCTGGATGGCGACCTCAAACATCTGCCGCGGAATGAGTTCGCGCATCTTCGACACCAGAGCACGCCCGCGATCATAAGCGAAGTCGCGGTGCACGATGATGGAGAGCGCATCCACGGGATCGCCTGCTACCAGGATATCGAGCTTCACCATGGGCGACTCCCAGTGCCCGGCAAGGTGATAATCCAGTGACGCGTAGCCGCGCGAAATGGTCTTCAGCCGGTCATAGAAATCCAGCACGATCTCATTCAGCGGCAGTTCGTAGGTCAACATTACGCGGCTGGCGCTCACATACTCAAAGCCCTTTTGTTTGCCGCGCTTATCTTCCACCAGCTTGAGAATCCCGCCAACATACTCCTCATTGGTCAGGATCGTGGCCAGGATCACGGGCTCTTCAATCTTCGCGATCTCGCTCTGATTGGGCCAGCGCGATGGATTATCCACCTGAACTTTCTCTCCGTCGGTCTTGGTAATGTCATAGCGCACGCCGGGCGCCGTGGTGATCAGTTCCAGGCCAAACTCGCGCTCCAGACGTTCCTGGATAATCTCCATGTGCAGCAAGCCGAGAAAGCCGCAGCGAAAGCCGAAGCCTAGCGCGGCGGAGCTTTCCGGCTCGAAGAAAAAAGACGAATCGTTGAGCCGCAGCTTTTCCAGCGCTTCACGCAATGCCGTATGCTCATGCGCGTCCACTGTATAGAGACCGGCAAAGACCATCGGCTTGAGCTCTTCAAAGCCGGGAAGCGGCTCGATGGCGGGGCGCGTGTCGTCGGTGATGGTATCCCCGATTTTGGTATCGGAAACGGTTTTGTTGTTGGCGATCATAAAGCCGACTTCGCCCGCCACCAGCTCGTCAATTTCCACCGGCTTGGGCGTCAGTACGCCCAGAGTTTCCACATCCAGCGTTTTTCCGTTCCACCACAAGCGCACTTTCATGCCCTTGCGGAGAGTCCCCTGAAAAAGCCGGGCCAGAACGATGACGCCGCGATAAGGGTCGAACCATGAATCGAAGATCAGGGCCTGCAACGCATTGTCGGGATCGCCCTTGGGCGGAGGCAGGCGCTTGACGATGGCTTCCAGCAGCTCCGGCACGCCGAGTCCGCTCTTGGCGCTCACCAGCATGGCATCTTTGGTATCAAGACCTACGGTCTGCTCGATCATTTCCTTGGCGCGGGGGATATCGGCGCTGGGCAGATCGATCTTGTTGATCACCGGAATAATTTCCAACCCATGATTGATCGCCAGGTAAGCGTTGGCCAGCGTCTGGGCTTCCACGCCCTGAGAGGCATCGACCACAAGCAGCGCGCCTTCGCAGGATGCCAGCGCGCGAGAGACTTCATAAGAAAAATCCACGTGGCCGGGCGTGTCGATCAGATTGAGCTGATATTCCTGCCCATCTTTGGCAGTGTATTTCATGCGGACGGCGTGGGCCTTGATGGTGATACCGCGCTCGCGCTCCAGGTCCATCGCGTCCAGCACCTGCTCCTGCATTTCGCGCATGGACAAGGCTCCGGTCAGCTCCAGCAGGCGGTCTGAAAGCGTGGATTTGCCATGATCGATGTGGGCGATGATGGCAAAATTGCGGATGTGTGCGCGGTCCATGAGGATGGGCTAACAATTCATTTTAGCATCTGGCAATCAGCAATCAGCAATCAGCATTCAGCAAGCATTCAGCAATCAGCATTCAGTAATCAGCTCTGAAGCAGTCAGTTCCCAGGCGAAATCAGCAGTGAGAGAAAGATGACCCTAAAAAGCACCAGACCGTTTCAATGACATTGCCATCAGGACATTTCTCGATTAGCTGATGATCGCTTTAGGTTCCAGGTATTCCTGCAGCCCAAAGATCCCGCCTTCTCGCCCAATTCCCGATTGTTTAAACCCGCCGAAGGGAGCAAACGGATCGTGGCCTATTGTATTGATCAGGACCCGGCCGGCGGCAAGTTTGCGTGCCACGCCGTTTGCCCTTTCGGCGTTCGCTGAGCTTACGTAAGCGATCAGCCCGAATTCCGTGGCATTGGCCATCTCAATAGCTTCGGCTTCCGTCTTGTATGTCAGTATCGACAAGACGGGTCCGAAGATTTCTTCCTTCGCGATGCGCATATCGCGGGTCACATTGGCGAACACGGTCGGCTTCACGAAATTCCCGCTTTCAAGTCCGGAAGGATGACCTTCGCCGCCGATAACGAGCTCCGCACCTTCCTCAATGCCTGATTTGATGTAGTCCTGAACGCGCTTGTACTGTTTTACGCTCGCCAATGGGCCGAGGGTAACATCCTTGTTCCTGGGATCGCCCATTTTAATTTTTTCGACAGCCGCTTTGGTCAATCTCTTCACTTCGTCCAGCCGGTCTTCCGGCACGATCAGGCGCGAAGCCGCGATGCAGGCTTGACCGTTGTTCAGGTAACAGGCTGCGACAGCCATCGGAATGGCAGTGGAGAAATCGGCGTCGTCCAGAATGATGTTCGGCGACTTGCCGCCGAGTTCCAGCGTCAAGCGC
>DASXCL010000112.1:0-49288 GCA_036491195.1 Candidatus Angelobacter sp. | reverse complement strand
GCTTCCCTGAGGAGCGATTCCACCAGCTTGCGTCCCGCGCCCAGGCCTTTGGTTGAGGGCGTTACGGCGATGGAACGAATTTCTGCCAGATGCATTCCGTAAAGATGCAACGCGCCGCAACCGACGATCTTGCCGTCATCTTCTGCCACGACGAAGTCCCGCACATTTTCCCGCAACTCCGCCAGCGTACGCGGCAGCAGCGTGCCGTTTCCGGAATACGCGCGGATGATCGCATGAATTTGCTCCACGTCGGGCAGGATGGCGTTACGCGTGCGTACCATGGGCCTCCTGCATGGTAGCCAGCTTTTCCCGGGCCGCTTTAAGCGCCTGCTGCACCCGGTGCGCGGCCGTTCCGCCGGGAACATCATGGCAGGCCAGAACATTTTCCACCGTAAGCTGATCGTAAACATCTGCATCGAATGCCGGGCTGAATTCGCGCAATTCGTAGAGCGAGAGCTGTTCCAGTTCGCAACCCTGCAAAACGCACTTCTGCACGGCTTTGGCGACAATCTCATGCGCCTGCCGGAACGGTACGCCGCGCTTTGCCAGATATGTGGCAGCGGCCATGGCGTTCATGAATCCACTTTCGCAGGCAGCTTTCATGCGTTCCTGGTTGAACTTGACCTGGCGCATAAAACCAGCCGCCACCTTTAAGCAATGTCCTGCAGTGGCTACCGCTTCAAACAGCGGTTCCTGCGTCTCCTGCATGTCTTTGTTGTAAGCAAGGGGCAAGCCTTTGATCGTCGTGAGTAGTGCAACCTGGTTGCCGATCAACCTCGCCGACTTGCCGCGTATCAGCTCCAGCGCATCCGGGTTCTGTTTCTGCGGCATGGCGCTGCTGCCGGTGGAGTAGGCCTCCGGCAGCGTGATAAATGCATATTCCTGCGTGGCAAAAAGAATAAACTCCTCCGCCCAGCGGCTGAGATGGATACCCAGCAAGGAAAGCGCGTTGACTAGTTCCAAAGCAAAATCGCGATCGCAGGTGGCGTCCATGCTGTTGGCCGTGGGGCGCGTGAATCCCAACGTTCGACTCACCAGCTCACGGTCCAGCGGCAGTGTCGCTCCGGTAACTGCGCCCGAGCCCAAAGGGCATTCGTTCACGCGTTCACGGCAATCCAGTAGTCGTTCGCCATCTCGAAAAAACATTTCAAAATATGCCAGCAGCCAATGTGACGTCAGCACCGGCTCCGCCCGTTGCAAATGCGTGTACGCCGGCATCGCCAGCGTCTTGGCTTCCACGGCACGGTCCAGCAACGCTTCCAGCAGGTCACCCAGCAGTCTGCGAAGGGAATCGATGGAATCGCGCACGAACAGCCGCAGGTCGGTGGCGATCTGCTCATTCCGGCTGCGGCCGCTGTGCAGCTTCTTGCCGGTCTCGCCGATCAGCGCCACCAGCTTTTTTTCCACGAAGTGATGAACGTCTTCGGCTTCAGGATCGTCGAAATACCCGCTCTGCCGCTCACTGGTCTTGCCGATCTCTTCCAGCGCTGCCACAATCAACCCAAACTCCGCAGGCGTAACGATGCCCGCTGCCTTCAGCGCCTGGGCGTGTGCGCGGCTGGCCGCAAGTTCGTAGCGCAACAGCTTCTGGTCGAAGGGAAATGACCGCTGCCACTCTTCGAAATGCGGGTCCAACGGCTGCCGGAAACGGCCTGACCACATCTTCACTTCGTTATCTCCTCTTGTTTTTGCTTCAGCCGTGCCCGCGACCGCGCCGGCAGTCCAAGAATGCGGATGAATCCTTCCGCGTCCTTTTGGTCATAGCTTTCGCTCATGGTGAACGATGAAAGGTCGGTTCGGTAAAGCGAAAATTCCGACTCGCGTCCAGCAATGGCGACGTTGCCTTTGTAGAGCTTCAGGATCACCGTGCCGGTGATCTCTTTCTGCGTCTGATCGACAAAGGCATCCAATGCTTCGCGCAGCGGCGTGAACCACAGCCCGTAATAGACGATCTCGGCGTACTTGAGCGCCATCAGCTGCTTGAAGTGCATGAGTTCGCGCTCCAAACAAAGCGCTTCCAGTTCACGATGCGCCGCCAGCAGCAGCGTGCCGCCCGGCGTCTCATAGCAGCCGCGCGACTTGATGCCGACAAAGCGGTTTTCTACGAGATCAATGCGGCCGATAGCGTTGCGCCCTCCAATTTCGTTTAGCAGTTCCACCAGTGCCACGGGATCAAGCTTTTGCCCATTCACAGAAATCGGCGTGCCAGCCTCATAGCCGATCGTGACCGTCTCCTCGCGATCTGGAGCCTCCTGGGGTGAGCGCGTGAGCTGCCAGGTGGATTCAAACGGCGCGTTGGCCGGATCTTCCAGCTCGCCGCCTTCATGGCTCAGGTGCCATATGTTGCGATCGCGGCTGTGAATCTTTTCGCGGCTTGCCGTCACAGAGATGCCGCGCGCTTCGGCATAATCGAGGCAGTCCTCGCGTGACTTCAATGTCCATTCGCGCCACGGCGCAATCACTTTCAAATCTGGCGCCAAAGCCTGGAATGCGTGCTCGAATCTGACCTGGTCATTGCCCTTGCCGGTGCAACCATGAGCCAAGGCGGTGGCATTCTCTTTTAAAGCCACTTCCACTTGGTGCTTCGCGATTACGGGGCGGGCGAGCGACGTCCCCAAAAGATATTTGTGTTCATACTCCGCGCCCGCGCGCAGCGCGGGAAAGACGTAATCGCGCAGGAATTCGTCGCGGAGATCTTTTACGATCACTTTTGCCGCGCCGGTCTTATGGGCTTTTGCAACCACGGCCTCGATGTCTTCGCCCTGGCCCACATCCGCGATCATGGCAATTACGTCACAGTTATAGTTTTCCTTGAGCCACGGAATAATGATTGAGGTATCGAGCCCCCCGGAATATGCCAGTACTACTTTCTCACGCATGATTGCTCCTTATGGGCGAGGTGCGCATGCCGCTGCCCAGCAGTAAAAGTAAAATTGCTTTCTGAATGTGCATGCGGTTTTCCGCCTGGTCAAACACGATGGACCGTGGCGAATCGATCACGCCCGCTGTTACCTCTTCTCCGCGATGCGCGGGCAGGCAATGCATAAAGACACCATGCGGCGCCGCGTGGGAGAACAGCTTTTCATTCACCTGGTAAGGCGCGAAGATCTTGGCGCGCGCGGCTGCTTCTTTTTCCTGCCCCATGCTGGCCCACACGTCGGTGTAAATGGCATTGGCGCCCGTAACCGCTTTCACAGCATCGTTCGTAATGTCGATAATCGCGCCGGTGCCGCGGCCAATTTTCTTGGCGGCTGCGGTCACCTCAGGCAAAGGCTCGTAACCTTTCGGGGTCGCTACAGAAATGCTTGTGCCCAGTGCAGCCGCAGCCAGCATGAGCGAATGTGCCACGTTGTTGCCGTCGCCGACATACGCGAGATGCACATTGCTCAGATCGCCAAACTTTTCTTCCAGAGTAAAGAAGTCGGCAAACGCCTGGCAGGGATGTTCCAAATCACTCAGCGCGTTAATCACGGGGATGCAGGTGTGGCGCGCCATCTCTACGATGGTCTTGTGCTCAAAGGTGCGAAGCACGACGGCGTCCACCCAGCGCTCCACGTTGCGTGCAATGTCAGAGACCGGCTCGCGCTCGCCCAGCAGGGAGCGTGTCTGGTCCATGAACAGAGACGTGCCGCCCAGGCTGGCCATGCCGGCCTCAAATGTAAGGCGTGTACGCAAAGACGCTTTCTCAAAGAACAATACCAGTTGCTTGCCCGCCAGCGCGCCGCGAAAATCAGCTGGACGGTGCTTGATGATGTGCGTCAGCTCAAACATTGACTTCGTCTCTTCAGGAGAAAAGTCCTGCGCCGAGACCAGGTCTCGGCAAAGTACCGGCTGTTCCACGGGCACCTTCATGGCGCTGAGGTCGTACATCCTTGCTGGCATCATTTATTTATTCCTCCCGGCTGTGGCCGCTGTCATTTTGCTTTTTGCCAATACCTGATCCAGTTGCTGTATGGCTGTGTCGATGTGGTGTTTTTTGACGATGAAAGGCGGCAGGAACCGTATGACCGTCTCGTCCGTACGGTTCACGATGGTGCCGAGCTTTAGCATTTGTTGAAAAACTTGCTTGGCCATGTCGACCGACTCAAGCTCCATGCCGATCATCAGCCCTTGCCCGCGCACGGCAACAATGGCATGGTGTTTCTTCTGCAATTTTTGGAGCTGCTCCATGAAGTAATCGCCGACTTTCAGGATGTGTTTCAGCATCTTCTCTTTTTCCAGCACCGCGATCAGTTGCAGCGCGACGGCGCAGGCCAACGGGCCACCGCCAAATGTTGTACCGTGCATGCCGGGATGAATGCATTCGGATACTTTTTCAGTCGCCAGCAGCGCGCCCAGCGGAAGACCGCCGGCAATCGGCTTGGCTACTGTTACCAGGTCAGGCTGGATTCCATAATTCTGGTAGGCGAACCAGCGGCCGGTGCGTCCCATACCACTCTGGATTTCATCGGCGATTAGTAGTGCGTTGTGCTTGCGCGCAAGCTTGTACGCCGCATCGGCAAATGGTTGGCTTACGGGGCGGATGCCGCCCTCACCCTGCACAAACTCAAATCCAATGGCGCAGACGGTGGAATCAAACTTGCTTTCCAGATCGGCAACGTCATTGAAGCGGACAAACTCAACTCCCGGCACAACCGGCGCAAAGGGCGCGCGATATTTTTCTTTGTGGGTGGTCGCCAGCGCGCCGAACGTCCTGCCGTGGAAAGCATGTTCCAGTGCCAGAATCCGCCATTTCGGTTCTTTACCTTCGGCGCAATTAGCCTTGGCGTAAGCGCGCGCCAGCTTGAGCGCGCCTTCCCAAGCTTCTGTGCCGCTGTTGGTGAAAAACGCCCGGTCCATGCCGGAAATCTTCGTAAGCGCCGCGGCCAGCCGTCCCTGATATTCGTGGTAAAAGAGGTTCGAAGTATGCACCAATAGCTTCGCCTGCTTCGCGATCACCTTTGTCAGCGCTGGATGGGCATAGCCCAGCGCATTCACGCCAATGCCGCTGAGCAGATCAAGGTATTTGCGGCCCTTGTTGTCATACAAGTACACGCCGCGGCCTTTATGCAGCAGGATGGGATAGCGGTCGTAGGTCGCGACCAGCAGTTTGGATTCCAGTTTGCTTACCTGCTCCAGGTTCACGCGACCAGCACCTCCGTCCCTGAGTCAATCTTGGCGAAATAAAATTCCGGCAGCGCTTCCACTTCCGCCGCGGGCAATATACGCACACGATTCACGCCGTGCAGCAGTGCGTCTTTGCATGCTTGCAACTTGGGCAACATGCCGCCTGCGATGACGGCTTTTTGCGTCAGGGCTGCGGCCGAGGCAAGGTTGAGCCAGCGAATCACCAGCCCGTCAGCGTCCTTCACGCCCGGCACATCGGTGAGAAAGATCAGCGCATTAGCGTGGCAGGCCACCGCGCACGCAGACGCCATCTGATCGGCATTGATGTTGTAATACTGACCGTCGCTCCCCAGCGCGACGCTGGAGATGACGGGAATGCAGCCCTGCTGCCATATGGTCTCGATCCAGCGCGGATCGACCGAGCAGATTTCGCCGACAAATCCCAGATCGTGGCCGTTCGTCATCTTCTTACGTGCTCGGAATGCGTGGCCATCGCCACCGCAAAGACCCATCGCTGACTGGCCTACACTGCCCAGCGCGGCGACAAGTTTTTTGTTCATGTGCCCCGCCAGGACCATCACGGCGAAGTCGCGGGTTTCGGCATCGGTGACGCGCAGGCCGTCAATGAACTCGCTCTGCTTGCCCATCTGGGCCAGCATGCGGGTAAGAGCAGCGCCGCCGCCGTGAACCACGGCGACCTGGTGCTCCGCGGCCAGTTGTTTCACCGCAAGCACGGCGCGTTGCAGCAGCGCGGCATCTTCCAGGGTGGCCCCGCCGAGCTTGACCACGATCTTCATATCAGGCCCTCCTCTTCATTCCAGCCAAACATCACGTTCATGTTCTGCACCGCCTGTCCTGCTGCGCCTTTTATAAGATTGTCGAGACAGGAGACGATGACCAGCCGCTTGCCGTCCGGCGCCAGCGTAAAACCAACGTCGCAATAGTTGGTGTGCAGCGAATACTGGATCTGCGGCAGCTTGCCGGTAGGGAAGACGCGCACAAAGGCAGAGTCAGCATAAAAATGCTTCATGCAGGCTTCCACGGCCTCAGCGGTCATTACAGAATTCAAGCGCACATAAATTGTTGACAAAATCCCCCGGGGAATCGGCAGCAGGTGCGGCGTGAAGATCAACTGTTCCGGCAGTATGCCAAGCTGCTCCAGAATTTCTCCGGTGTGCCGATGATTGAAGACCGAGTAGACGGAAAGATTCTCCGCCACTTCCACGAAATGAGTTTTTTGCGTGGGCTGTTTGCCCGCGCCGGATACGCCGGACTTGGAATCGCACACGACCCCGTGATTCAGGTCAATCAGTCCCGCGCGAACCAGCGGCGCAAGCGCCAGGATGATCGACGTGGCGTAACAGCCGGCATTCGCCACCAGCGCGGCTTTCTTTAACTGGCTGCGATGCAGCTCCGGGATTCCGTACACTGCCTGCGCCATGACTTTGTCAGCCAGCGCCGGGTTCTCGTCTTTAAAATCGTAGATCGCGCGATATTCAGGCGTTTCCAGCCGCCACGCGCCGCTCAGGTCGATCACGTGAATGCCTTGCTTGACCGCTTCCGGAACCCACTCGCGCGACACTTCATGCGGCGTCGCCAGAAACAGCACGTCCACGCCTTTTGCCTTGAGAGTCTCCCAGCGGAAAGGCTCAAGCGGATATCCGCCGTTGCCGCTGACATGTGGATACAACTCATCGAGCTTGGCCGTTGTGCCGGCCTCGCCGTTGCGAGTGAAGAGCACAGGTTTTTTGGCGTAAGGATGCCGGGCGAGCAGACGCGCCAATTCAAAACCGGCGTAGCCGGTTGCACCAACAACCGCAGGCTGGATTGTTTGCGGCATCAGGCGCGCATGTCCTCAAGGCGCGTTTGCAGCTTCTTTGCACTTTTATTGTCAGATGTAATGATTAGGACTGTGTCGTCGCCAGCGACCGTGCCCACAACTTCGTCCCAGCCTTCAGAATCCACGCCCAGCGCGACAGGCTGCGCTGCGCCGGAAACGGTTTTGATGACCAGCAGATTCTGCGCCCGCCGGACTTCCACCACGAACTCCCGCACTACGCGCGAAACTCCAGGCGCTGGCTCGGCGCCGGCATCGCCGTTAGGCAGCGTGTAGCCCTCGGGCGTCCGCACCAGGCGCAGCTCATTGATGTCGCGCGATAGCGTGGCCTGTGTCACCGGGAAGCCCCGGCGCGCAAGCACCCTGACCAGTTCCTGCTGGTTGGGCAGCGGGCCTTCGTGCACGAGTTCGACAATCAATTGCTGTCTGGCCAATTTCGTCATACCGAATAATTATGCAAGCGTATGTATAAATATGCATCGCACGGCATGGATGTGTCAACACAAAAATTTGCGGGAAGTTGAGGAGCCAAGATACTAACTGCAAGGCCAGGTCTAGTTTTGTTGGTTGCGGTTTTACCCTGCCGGTTCCATCACGATCGGCATGGTCGGCGTCTGGCTTCCGCCAGCCGGCTCAATGGTAATCGCAAAACTCTTGGCGATAATTCCGGCCGCTGACATTTTGTGGAACATCATGCCGTTGCCTTTGCCGTCGGGCTTGAACCAGCCGGCAGGCATGGGTGCGCTGCCGTCAGCGGGCAGCAGCCAGAGTTGATAGATCTTGTCCTCGGGCAATGGGGTCAGATTGCTGGCCATCAGCAGCAACGATCCCTGTTGTTTTGAATAGACCGTCTTGATCTGCGGCTGCGGCGGTCGCTTCTGGCTGACCAGGGTCAGCGGCCACGCGTCGGGAGCGTGCAGCAGGTCCCTGACCATCTTGGCGTCGGCCAATTCTTTGTCCTTGAGCGTTAAATCGGCCCGCATCTGTTCCATCTCTCCGTGAGCGTGCCTCAATTCGCGCCGGGTATTGCGGAGATCGCGCCACAATAAAATGCTGAAGACCGCCAGCAACAGCATGACCATGACCGGCGCAAAGGTAAACCAGCGCGGACGCAACCGGCCCACCGCGTAGGGCTTCTGGGACCGCCGCTCAGGATGCGGCTCCACGGCAACGGCGCTGAGTAAACGCTCGCGCGATCGTGCGGGAGGCTGAGGTCCAATTGCGGAGAGGGCCAGCAACGCCGTGTCCGCGCGCAAGGCTTCCAGTTCGTGGCGGCAATCGCCGCATGTTCCCAGATGGTCCTGCAGCGCGGCAATGTCATGCGGATCATCGAGCGCGCCCATGGCGTAGAGTGCCAGCGCTTCAGCGTATTGTGGATGCGCGTTCATGCAAATACTTTTCTCAAAGCCAGTAAGCCAGTACGGATGCGGGTCTTAATCGTTCCCAGCGGCTCTCCTGTCTTGCCTGCGATTTCTGTGTGGGTCATGCCTTCAAAAAATGCCATCTCCAGAACCTTGCGCTGGTCCTGTGGAAGCTGCACCAATACGCCCCGAACCTTTTCCACTGCGAGCCGCTGGGATGACTCGTCTTCCAGACTCACGCCGGTCGAGATCGGCATTTCAGCTATATCATCTTCGGGGGGACGCTTCCGCAGAGAGTCAATGGCCCGATTGCGCGCAATTACCGCCAGCCAGGGCGCCAAGCGTCCTCGGTCCGCGTCAAAAGCCTGTGGGTTGCGCCACAACTGGAGGAAAACCTCCTGCACCACGTCTTCGGCTGCTGTGGTACTTGCCAGCACACGCAATGCGACACCATACACCACTCCGGCGTAGCGGTCGTAAATATCTGCCATGGCGCTCTGGTCTCCGGCGCGAATGCAGGCGATCAGGGCCGCGTCGTCTTTATGGTTGGGCGCTTGCGTGCCACTCACGCGCATTCTCTCGCTTTCTTAGGAGTACGAATCCCAGCGTTTTTTGGATTGCATCTGGGCCCGGAAATCAGGCAGCGGTGTCCACAACTCCATCGTAACAAATCTGTTTTCGCACGGCGAGTAGAGCAAACCCCAAAACGGTGCAGCCCCGAAATGACGATATGAGCCGGCCTTCAGGGGGTACTATGGATTTCTGGAGCGCAGCCGAGATTGATGTTACTATCAGCGGAATGCGGACAAGAACGACTGCTTTCCTGCTGACTTTCCTGTTTTCGTTTTCACTGGCGCTTTGGGCTGACACCGCCGATTTTACGGTGAAGAAGATTGGTGAAGGCGTTTATGCCGCCATCGGCGCTGATGGCGGTAAAGCCGGCAGCAATGCCGGTTTCGTCATCGGAAGCAATGGCGTTGTCGTTATTGATACGTTCGAGGATGTGGCTCCGGCGAGAGACCTGCTGGCAGAGATCCGCAAGATCACGAACCTGCCTATACGGTTTGTCGTCAATACGCATTACCACCTTGACCATACCGGCGGCAACGCCGTGTTTGCCCAGGCGGGAGCCACCATACTGGCGCAACGCAACTTGCGTGGGTGGCTGCGCACGGAAAATCTCAAATTTTTTGGTCCCAATCCCAAGCCGGAACAAAAAGCCATGGTGGAAGCGCTGGTGTTGCCGGACGAAACTTATAGCGACGCGGTTGATATCTATTTAGGGGCGAGGCAAGTTCAAGTCCGCTACATGCTAGGCCACACCGGCGGCGACTCCGTCGTTACCGTGCCGGATGCCAATATCGTCTTTGCCGGCGACCTGGTCTGGCAGAAACATTTGCCCAACCTGATTGACGCTAGCACCAGCGATTGGGTGAAAACTCTGGAAAAGCTGCTAGCCGACCATCCGTCGGCAATATTTGTTTCCGGGCATGGCGATGTCGCCGCCCCCGCCGATGTTCGCGATTTCCGCGATTATCTTGTTGCTCTGCGTGACGCCGTGGCCAAGGCCCAGGCGGCAGGCAAGACCGACCAGGCCTTGATCGACGCCGTGCTTCCGCAGTTGAAGGAAAAATATGGCGATTGTCCAACGCCGCCTTCCACGCCCGCACCGCCTCCTACGGCAACATGCTGGGGATTCTTCGGGCCGTTCTCCAGGCGCAACATTACGCAGACTGCGGCTGAGCTGGCGGGCACAAAGAAAGTCCCAACTCCTGTAAGCGATGCCGACAGGAATGCGGCAGGGAAGTAACATTTTCAATACGACACCAGTTATGTACGTAAGCCCAACAATACGCTGGGGCATCCTGGGCGGTGTCTGTGTGGTGGCTGTTATTACGACCGCGCTTCTGCCTGCCATTCCGCAACCGCAGGCCTATCATCACTTCGCCGACCAGCGCACGTTCTTCGGCATTGCGCATGGCCTGGATGTGTTATCGAACCTGGCATTCCCGGTGTCTGGTGTTCTCGGTCTCTTTTATATCTCCCGAAGCAGAGCGTTGGACGCAGGTACGCGTTGGGCCTTCGCTACACTCTTCGTTGGACTTTGCCTGACCAGCATTGGCTCTGCCTACTACCACGTAGCTCCTGACAACGCACGCCTCGTGTTTGATCGCCTGCCGATGATCATTGCGATGGCCGGCTGCCTTGGCGCCGTGATTACAGATCGCTTCGGTGGTTCGACCGCGTGGATTGTCGCCGCGCTGATCGCGACAGGTTTGTGGACCGTTCATCAGTGGACCGTAAGCGAACAACTCGGCCGCGGGGACCTGCGCTGGTATGCGCTGTATGAAGGGCTGATTATTCTGGCGAGTGCGCTGCTGCTGTTGCTCTTTCCTTCACGGAATATCGCTACAACGGCGTTCGTGATCGCTGTGGCAGGAAATGTCGCGGCCAAGGTTTTCGAACTTCTGGACAAGCAGATTTATGTCTTCGGCGGAATTGTCAGCGGACATACGCTGAAACATCTTTGCGCCGGCCTGTCGTTTCTACCGCTGGTATTCCTAATTCGGCGGATCGCCAAGAAGCGATTGGAGGATGACTCCCTTCGTCCAGAACTGGCTGTAACCGGCTCTGCGCGTTAGCGAGTCTGCGGAAACAGGCGGTAGAAGTTCTCCCCCGTCTGCTGTCCGATCCCTTCTTTGTTCATCCCGCGCAACTGTGCAATTGCTTCTGCCGTATTCACCACAAAGCCTGGTTCGTTGCGCTTGCCGCGATGGGGCACCGGCGCAAGATAAGGCGAATCGGTCTCAATCAGCATACGGTCAAGCGGGACCTGTTTTGCGGCTTCGCGAATGTTATCCGCCTTGGGGAAGCTGACATTGCCGGCAAAAGAAATGTAGAAGCCAATGTCCAGCGCGGCCTGCGCGTGTTTCCACTCCCCGGTAAAGCAGTGCAGTATCCCCGGCAGACCGCTCAGGGCCCAATGATCGCGAAGAATTTCCAGGGTGTCGTCCCAGGCGTTCTCACTGTTGTTGCTGGGACGGCAGTGAATGATGATCGGCAGCCTGGCTGCTTGCGCCAGTTCCATCTGGCGGCGGAAGACTTCTTTCTGCACATCGCGCGGCGAATGGTCGTAGAAATAGTCCAGGCCAATCTCGCCCCAGGCAATGAGCTTCGGATGTTTCGCCAGGCCCTCCATCTCGGCATAGTCAGCCTCTGTTGCCACACTGGCTTCGTGCGGATGCAGCCCGGTACTGGCGAAGATCCAGTCATGCTGCTCGGCGATCTTCAGCGCGCAATCGTATGTTCCCGGGCCAGTGCCGCTGCCGATTGCGAGGATGCGCTCCAGTCCGGCATCGCGGGCGCGCATGAGTATCTCCGGGCGGTCAGAATCGAATTTGTGGCCTTCAAGATGGGCGTGGGAATCGATGTACAAAACTTGCCTCGTTATTTATAAATATCACGCATGTATCGGACTGATCCAGAAACAAGATGATCCAGAAGCAAACAGGAGGGACGACATGGCCGTATCGCGAAGAGACTTCATCAAGACCGGTGTAGGAAGCGCATGCACCTTAGCGGCAGGAGCAACCGCGATCAGGGCCCAGACCGCTCAGCCCTGTGGCGTCCACTCCGCAATCCAACGCGGCCCTTGCCGACCGCATGCCGCCGATTCCCGCAGACAAGCTGACGCCGGAACAGAAGAAGGCTTCTGACGATTTCGCTGCGGAACGCAAGACGCCTGTATTCGGTCCGTTTGTTCCGCTACTGCGAAGTCCGGAAGTGATGCTGCGCGCCAAGGCCATGGGCGACTATCTTCGCTATAAAAGCGTGCTGCCGCCGCAACTCAATGAGTTTGCCATCCTGATCACCGCTCGCCACTGGACGCAGGAGTACGAATGGGCTTTGCATCAGCCCATCGCCGTGAAGGCCGGTTTGAAAACGGAGATTACGCAGGCCCTTGCTGAAGGCCGCCGTCCGCAAGGCATGTCCCCCGATGAAGAGATGATCTACGAGTTCTCCACTGAGCTGCATCAGAATCAAAGCGTGAGTGACGCTACGTATGCACGAGTATTAGCGAGGTTCGGCGAGCAGGGAATCATTGATCTGATCGGCGTCAACGGCTATTACACGTTTCTGGCGATGGTTTTGAACGGAACGCGAACTGCGGTACCGAAGAGCACAGCTCCGCCATTGCCGGCATTTCCGCACTGAGCTGAATGCTTTAAGAATTTTGCCGGGTTATGACGCCCGGCACGCTATTTCAGTTTTGCCCCGACCGGCACATCTTCCAAAAATCCTGCCAGCACCGGTTTGCCGTCTTCGCCGACGGATGCAGCAACAATCATGCCGTTTGATTCCAACCCCCGCAGTTTGCGCGGCTGAAGATTGGCCACGATCACTACCTTGCGCCCGATCAAATCTTCCGGCTTGTAAGCAAGAGCGATCCCAGCCACCAACTGGCGCACTTCGGTTCCTATATCGACTTCCAGGCGCAGCAGTTTGTCCGCGCCTTTTACTTTTTCAGCGGCTTTTACCTGACCGACGCGCAGCTCCACCTTCATGAAGTCGTCGATAGAGATTTTTCCGTCGGCTGCGGGCGCAGCAGCAGACGGCGCGGCCTTAGGCGCCGGCGCAGCTTCAGTGGGCCCATGTGCGGCCTGTGTCGCCGGTTGTCCCGCACGCGCACCTTCACCAGCGGGCGCCAGTGTTGCGGCGGTTGATGACGATACAGTGGAGGCAGCCTGAGCTGCGCGCTCCTGTTCCATCTGTTGCATCCTCTCGATTGAAGTCTTGTCGGCGCGCGGAAACACCGGTTCTACCTTGCCCAGCTTGCCGCCCAGAGGTAACTGCGCCCACTTGAGCTCGGCAAGATTGAACTTGCTGATCTCCCCGAGGCCGAGCTGGTTCCAGATTTTTGCCGTCGACTCCGGCAGAACGGGATGCGCCAGCGCGGTAACAATGCGCAGCGCTTCTGCTGCCGTATAAAGAATGGTCGCCAGACGCGACTTGTTCTCTTCGCCCTCTTTTTCGGCTACGATCCACGGTTCTTCATCGACCAGATACTTATTGACCGCGCCTATCAATGACCACGCCGATTCCAGCGCGCGAGAGAATTGATAGTCGTCAAACAATTCGCCGAATTCACGAATCACCGCCAGCGCATGCACTTTGATCACGTCATCCGTGTGCTTGCGCGCGACGGTGGGCGAAGGATAGGGCACTGAACCGTTAAAGTAACGGTTGATCATTGTTAATGTACGGCTTGAAAGATTGCCCAGATCATTTGCCAGATCAGAGTTGTAGCGTTGCACCAAGGCGTCAAAGCTGAAGGACCCGTCCTGTCCAAAAACGATCTCCCGCAGCAGGAAATAGCGGAGCGCGTCATTGCCCATCACGTCAATCACGGTTTCCGCGCGCACGATGTTCCCGCGCGACTTCGACATCTTGCTCTCTTCAAACAGCAGCCAGCCATGTGCAATCACTGACTTGGGCAGCGGCAGGCCAGCAGCCAGCAGGAATGCCGGCCAGTAAACGCAATGGAAGCGGATAATTTCTTTGCCGATCATGTGCACATCGGCGGGCCAGTAACGCTCAAACTTCTTCTGTTCTGCTGGGTCTTTCGATCCCAACCCAACGGCTGTGCAGTAGTTGCTCAAGGCGTCCAGCCACACATACATCACGTGCTTGGGATCGTCCGGCACAGGAACGCCCCACTTGAACGTGCTGCGGCTAATGGAAAGATCACGCAAGCCGCTTTTCACAAACGCAATCACTTCATTGCGGCGCGTCTCCGGGCGGATAAAGCCCGGATTCTGCTGGTAGTGCGCCAGCAACTGGTCGGCGAAGGCGGAAAGCTTGAAGTAATAATTCTCCTCGCTCACGGTTTCGGTCGGCCGGCCGCACTCAGGGCATGGAGCGCCGGCCCCCACCACGTCAACATAAAGTTCGTCAAACACGCAATATTGGCCGGTGTAGGTGCCCTTATAGATGTGTTTATTTTCCTGGAGCCGTCGGAACATCTCCTGCGCGCCGGCTTTATGGCGCGGCTCCGTGGTGCGTATGAAATCGTCGTTCGAGATGTTCATCTTCCCAAAAAGCGAACGGAACAGCTCTGAGACTTCGTCGGCAAACTGCTTGGGCGTCTTGCCCGCGGACTGGGCCGAGCGCTCAATCTTCTGGCCGTGCTCGTCAGTCCCAGTCAGGAAGTAGGTGTCAAATCCCAGCATGCGTTTGCGGCGGGCAATGGCATCACACACCAGCGTGGTGTATGCGTGCCCGATATGCGGGCGAGCATTCACGTAGTAAATGGGCGTCGTGATGTAGAACTTCTGGCGGCCCTTATCCATTGGCATTTTCCAGATAAACTTTGATTGCTTCCTGCATGACTGTTTTTAATGGCACTTTCTGCTCTTTAGCGATCTGGCGGCAATCTTCATACTCAGGAGCGTAGTTGCTGATACTGCCGTTCAGGTTGGCCAGCTTCATGCGAACATCGCCCCACCGGGTGCTGACTTTCACGTGCCGGCGCGTAAGCGCTGCCCGGGTTTCGCGCCGGATGCGGACGCCGAGCGTCGTGGTCTCCGTCAAAATCAGTTTGGTCAGGCGCTGGCTGTCTTCTGTTCGGCAAAGCACGGTTAGCAGCATGCCGGGGCGGCTCTTCTTCATCTGCACCGGAGTGCCGAATGCATCCAGCGCTCCCCCCTGAAGGGCTTGCTCCATCACGTAGCCAAAAATCTGGGGCGTCATGTCATCGACACTAGCTTCGAGTACCATAATTTCTTCCGTCGGGAATGGTGACTCGTGAAGCGTATTGCTTTCACCCACCGTGAGCCGCAAGACGTTGGGTGAATTCTTGAAATTGCGTGTGCCCGCGCCATAGCCGATCTTCTCGGTCTTCATGGCAGGGAAGTGCGAAAAGCGCGACGCCAGAACGTTGACAATAGCGGCGCCCGTTGGCGTAACCAGTTCCTTCTGGATTTCGCCGGAATAAACTGGAGCATTCTTCAACAGTTCGAGCGTCGCCGGAGCGGGAATGGGAAACGCGCCGTGCGCGCAGACCACGGTTCCGCCGCCAACGTTCAGCGGAGAACACACCCATTCATCGACCCCAAGCGCCTCCGCGCCCACCGACGCGCATACGATATCCACAATGGCGTCAATCGCGCCGACTTCATGAAAATGGATCTTCTCAATGTCCGTGTTGTGAACTTTTGCTTCTGCCGCTCCCAGCGCTTCAAAGATCCTGATAGCTCGTTCTTTTGCCGATTGACTGATGCCCGCAGCTTGAATGATCTGGCGAATCTCTTTCAGTCCGCGATGCGAGTGCGAGGGCTTCATTCCATGGTCGCTAATATGCTCGTGCGAATGGCTGTGCTCATGCGGGTGTGTAACGCCGTGACTGTGCTCGTGCGAATGGCTGTGTGATTCCCCATCGCCATGCGAGTGTTCGTGGTCGCGCGAAGCTTCCTCACCATGGCTATGCGAGTGCTCGTGATCGTGGCTATGGGAACCTTGGGAGCGGGAATCGGCGTGGGCGTGTTCCTGTTCGTGATCACGCGCATGCGCCGCAGACGAATGTTTTGCGGGGTTGACTGCTGACTGCTGAGTGCTGAGTGCTTTTTCCCAGAATTCTTCCCGAGGAAGTTCTTTTTCGCCGGCGGCAATCACGTCAAGCTTCGTGGCGCTGATCCCGCTGCGGTCCACACGGGAAATTTCCAGCCGCGCGTCCACGCCTAGAGCTTCCACCGTCCTGGTAAAGACTTCAGGCGGAACTCCGGCATCCAGCAGGGCGCCAAGAAACATGTCGCCACTGATCCCGGAAAAACACTCTAGGTAGACAATACGCATATAACCAATGATTTAAGCAGTACTCAAGGCTGGCGCCCCCAAGCGGCGCGAACATTCATTGACGCAAACATTCATCATAGGTTTAGCCGTGGGCCGCGTCAAACCAGCGCAAGAGGAGAATAGGCCAGTCTGGTTGAACGGCAATCCGGTTGTGCCAGGGCAGCAACCCTCTGCTTGTTTCCATATATCGAGCGTGATTTAGGATGATTTTCAGCGGAATATTGGGTCGATTTTCACGCTCTCTGCGGCGTTAAAGCCTGTGGTTTCAACAATCCAGCCCGATAAATCCCCGACCCCCTCCCCTACCCCCTATGTACACCCAATTTCACCCAAGGTCACCCAATGGCACCCAAGCATCTGCAGAGGGACGCAATCCCACCTCCTTATGCACCTATTCGGTTTTCAAAGAACTCGCCCTTTGCCTGCCAGAGCACAGGTTTCTTTGTATCGTATTTTATTCGCTGTTGTCAAGTTGCCTTTTGGCGCGGAGGCACCGATGCATTTTGTCAGTTCATCTGCTGAATACAAATCCACTCCAGGCAGTTTGCATACCGCCGCTCGTAACTTCCGCTTTGCTCGTCATCTGATCACAATCCTGAAGCGCGACTTCCCAGAAGCCGACTTGTAAGGACTTTTCCTTGAGCCATGGCAGGAGCAACCGAAGTCGGTCAACGTACCAAAATGTGGAGGCCTAAGTCCGATGAACCCAAACGGTGCCACGACCGAACCAAGAAGCCGTGGCGCACCACACAGCCAACAAGACTAGTTCGCTGGCTACGATCTGCCAAGATTCGTCCGATTGAATTTGAAGAACACGATGTAAACTCCCACATTGGCCGCGCCAATGGACAATGCGATCGAAGCGATGGAGATGAGGTTTTGCCGCTCCCGATATCGTGGCCGCCGTCACCGCTGCACGCAATCCCACGAATTGGATGATCCCGAAGATCAACGGGTCGAATCTCACACTCAGAGTCGCAGTACGACGATTGTCATGTCATCGTGCTGCGGCGCGCCGGCGGCAAAGGCGTCGGCCGCACGAAACAAGCGCTGCAGCAGTTCCTCGGCGTGCAGGTCCGCGTGCGCTTGCGCCTCGGCGATCATTCGGGCTTCCCCCCACTCGTCCTCTGAGGCGTTCATGGCTTCGCTGATGCCGTCAGTAAAGGCCAGCAGAATATCGCCGGGAAGTAGGTGAAGCATCTGCTCCTTGTAGACCGCGCCGGCAAGCAGTCCGATGGCGGGGCCGCCGTCTCCCAGGCGAAACACCCGCCAAGCGCCGTCTTCTTTGCGCAGCACCGCAGGAGGATTGTGTCCGCCATTGACGTAGTGCAACATGCGCGCAGCGCAGTCCAGTTCGGCGTAGAAGCACGTGGCGTAGCGGTTGGAGTCGGACGCGTCGTAGAGAAGGCGGTTGACATTGGCCATCTTGGTCCCCAGATCGCCGGCGCCACTCAGCACTTGCCCGCGCAGGCTGGCGTGAAGGCTTGCCATCAACAGGGCGGCGGACATGCCCTTGCCACTGATGTCGCCAATCGCGATACCCAGGCGGTCGCAGCCGTGCGCCGTTGTTCCGCTGGCGGAAGAGATGTTTTCGCCGGGCGCATGCCTTGCTTCGGCCGGCGAGCCATCACGGATGTCGATGAGGTCGTAGTAGTCGCCGCCGACCGCCTGGGCGGGTCTGCAGTGCGCGGCCATCTCTACGCCCGCAATGTTGGGCAACGTCTGCGGGAACAAGCGCTCTTGCACCTCGCGGGCAATCTCGAATTCGCGTTCCAGCTTGGCGCGCGACACGGCCTCCTCGGCCAGCGTGGGAATAAGCTTGTAGACGTTGACGAGTATGCCTGACGGCAAAGCCCTGGTGCTGCCCAGGGCAAATCCGCGTGGCAGTGATCCGCCCTCGAAAAAGCGTTTGCCTTTGCCCAGCACAATAGGATTGACCAGCAGAACCACCTCGTCCGCCAGTCCGTGATCGAGCAGCACGGAAGTCAGCGTCGAGCTGCCCGTGACGATCAAGACCGGGCCGATCCTGGCCTTAATACGTCGAACGCTATCCACTAGGTCCGATCCAATGGCCTCGAATGGACCCCATTCCAGACTCTCCGGTCTGTGAGTTACGACGAACTTTGTCGCCGCATTCAGGCGGTCCGCCATCGGACTTTTCGGCGCTTTCGGCCAGAAACTCGCCAGCAAGTCGTAGGTTCGGCGGCCAAACAACAGGTCGCAGGTCTTGCCGTACATCTCGTCTACTATCTGTAACCCGGCAGGCGAGCGATACGGCGCGGTCCAGTCGCCGTATGGGAAATCGTCCTCCGGACCGCTGGTCATCTGGGTGACGCCATCGAGCGAGATATGCACGATGATTTTGAGTTTGCGCATATTGATCTACTATAAATGTTCAGTTTGCGCCTTCGTAAGGGACAACCTCGGACCGAATGAACGAAAAAGCAAGAGTCGGCGGACAACAGGTCGACGTGGCTTTCAACGCCAAACGCGGCAAGTGATAGATTGTGCGAACTGGATCCAGCGAACATCGAGACAGTAGCTTCGACCAGTAATTAGAGTATCGCATTGCCTTGCAACCAAGGTACTCGCCGTCTGATCTGGACTGACGTACATCCTCAGCGGCTGTGCATCGACGACATATTCAAAGTCTACTGGCGGCGGTCCGGTGATTTCTCTCCATAAACCAGCTTCTGGGTAGTTGCTCCTGTCATGGACATTGAGAAACGGAAAACGGTCCCATAGTTTTCTATTTGGTCCCGAAAAAACGTTCTCTTCGAGTTTGCTATAATCGCCTTTTTCATCAGCAACTTACGGCCTGATGAGCCCCGGCCGCTAAATCTCAACCAGGCAAAGGCAAACACTTGTACCTGCAACTACAGCAGCAGCTTATCCATCGCGTTCGGGACCTTCTGAAGCGGCAATACGATGTTGAATTGCCTCGCATCGTGATTGACCAGCCGCCCAATGTCGGCCTGGGTGAATATGCGCTGCCGCTTAGCTTTGAACTGGCCAAGAAGCTGCGCAAACCGCCGCGCAAGATCGCGGAAGAAGTTGTTGCTGCGCTCGGACAGGTGCCGGGCTTTGACAGATTTGAAGTCGCCGGCGCTGGCTACATCAATGCCCGGATCAATCGCGAGGAGGCGGCACGGCTGTTGCTCGATCCCAAAGCAGCACAAGCAGGTTCCGCCAGCGGCAAAAAGATCCTGGTCGAGCACACCAGCATCAATCCCAACAAAGCGGCCCACATCGGCCATCTGCGTAATGCCATTCTTGGCGATAGCTTTGTCCGCTTGCTTCAGGCGGCTGGAGCACGGGTGGACGTGCAGAACTATATCGACAACACAGGCGTCCAGGTGGCGGACGTGGTGGTGGGCTTTTTGTATCTGGAGAAAAAAGGGAAGAGCGAGATTGAGAAGCTGATCGCGGCTGCCGGACAGCCGCCGCATTCGTTCGATTATTACTGCTGGGACCTCTATGCGCGCGTTTCGCAATGGTATGAAGAGAACAAGGATAACCTGAAGCTTCGCCTGCAAACGCTCCATGACATTGAGCATGGCGGAACTCAGGCTGCGGAGATCGCCCGGCTGATTTCAAACTCGATTATCCGCCGCCATTTGGAAACCATGCAGCGTTTGGGCATCGAATACGATTTCCTGCCGCAGGAAAGCGAAATCCTTCACCTGCATTTCTGGGAGTCGGCATTCACGCAGTTGAAGAATAAGGGCGTCCTCTATCTGGAAACTGAAGGCAAGAATAAGGATTGCTGGGTGATGAAGCGCGCTTCCTCTTCGCAAACCGCTAAACGGCAAGCTGCAGCCGAAGGCAATGATGCTCCTGAAGCCAAAGACGGTCCCGACGAAGACGCCAAGGTGATTGTGCGCTCCAACGGGACGGTGACTTATGTCGGCAAAGACATTGCTTACCATCTGTGGAAGTTCGGCTTGCTCGGACGTGATTTCGGGTACCAGCGGTTCTATCGTTATCCCAATGGCCGACAGGTCTGGATATCGGCGGAGTCGGGTGAGGCCGACCATCCTCATTTTGGCGGCGTGAACGCGATTTATAACGTCATCGACTCACGCCAGGCTGATCCGCAGAACAATGTGATTGAAGCGATTCGCGGACTTGGCTATACCGAGCAGGCGGAAGATTACCACCATTTCTCTTATGAAATGGTGGCGCTCACACCGCGCTGTGCCATGGACCTGGGCTATGACGTATCCGAGGATGATCAAAAGCGGTCTTACATTGAAGTTTCAGGACGCAAGGGCTTCGGCGTGAAGGCGGACGATCTGCTGGATTCGCTCATTACAGCAGCGCAGAAAGAAGTAGATTTGCGGCACCCGGAGATGAGCGAGCCGGAGAGGCGTGGAATTGCTCAGCAGATCGCCATTGGCGCGCTGCGGTACTTCATGCTTAAATTCACCAAGAATTCAGTGATCGCCTTCGACTTTAAAGAAGCCCTCAGCTTTGAGGGTGAGACCGGACCCTATGTGCAGTATGCGATTGTCCGGGCAACAAATATTTTCCGCAAAGCCGGTCTGAGCGGAGAGGATATTCTTGCCGCCCAGACGGATTTGCGTTTTCTAAAAGAGGACGATGAACTGTGGGAACTGTGGCTCCGTGCCGGCCAGCTTTCGAGTATCGTCGAGCAGTGCATCGCGACCACGGAACCGGCTTATGCAGCCAAATATGCATTTCAAATGGCGCAGCAGTTTAACAATTTTTATCACAAGCACCACATCCTCACGGAAACCGATCAAGCCAGAAAGGGTTTCCTGCTCTCGACCGCTGCGGTGGTGCGTCGCGCATTGATCCAGAGCCTGGAACTAATGGGGATTGAAGCGCCGAGCGTTATGTGAACCGCTCTTTCGATTTAGGCAGTTCTTTCTGTTCAGACCGCAACGCCCTTCTGCCCAAGGCAGATGGGTTTAGTGTTGGGGTCGCCTACATATCGGCGTTTGCCGCTCCGCCCAGGGCCTTGACCAAAAGAACACTGGCCGTCAACCTCCAAACAAGGATCGGGCGACGCGTCACGGCGGGCCGTGTCAAAAGCGGGGACGACAACCATCGGATCGTAACTCGAGGCCGCCGATTCAAAGACAGACGGTCGAGTTATGACAATGAAACGTGAGTTATGCTCATAGGAGTCGCTCGCGGGGCTGACAGGCCAGCGCCTGTATTCTCTGAATGTGATGAGTTGAAAAGAGTTATATGGTGGGCGATCACGGACTCGAACCGTGGACCTCCTGCTTGTAAGGCAGGCGCTCTAACCAGCTGAGCTAATCGCCCGTGCGCATGTGGCTTGATATGGCGCGGCCTGGGGCTGTTTTGCAGTATAGCGGCTGCGCCGGAACCGGGTCAAAAAAACCATCTTCTCAATCTGAATCAGACAGCAGTAATCGGGTGTTACCGAGGTTACTCGAATTTATTTAAAGTCGTAGTCTGTCTGGCTGGCGTCCGTGATAGATTCAGCACTCCAGACAGGAAGTTACACCCAATGGCCATCTTGTTCGACAAACTTCCCACCATCCTAGTGTTGGCGGTCATGGTGGGCATTTTTGTGGCTCTTCGCCGGCACGTGAAGTCGGCCCGGCTGCACCTGTGGATTACCGCCTGGGTATTGATTTTTGGTCATTTTTTCGTTCAGTTGTTTGAGCCGGTTGACGGCAACCCGACGCCCGTGACGTTCATGATCGATCTGGGCTGCCTGCAGCTTTCGGCGCTGTTTTTCATCGCTTCGCTGACCACATTTTTTGAGAATACGAAACTCACTTTATGCCTGATTGTTCTTACAGGCATCCCGACCTTGGCTTACACTGCCGGCCTGGCCTATGAATTGGATTGGCGATGGCTTTATATCTCCTGCGGCGTCATCCTATTCTATGGATCACCATTATTCGTGGCGCTCCGGCGTAAACTGATCCTCGATTTCTTTCTGTGGTCGCCGATCGTCGTGATCACCGGCACTGTCGCCATTGTGCGCGCCTGGCATCACCATTTCAATTTTGGCCTCTTTGCAGTGCTCACGCTTGGTTTCGGTCTGCCGGGAATACTGTTTTTCCGTCGTTACCCGCGCTGGTCGCCCGGCGTGGTCACCAGCGCCGGTGGCTTCCTGCTGTGGGGATCGGTCTTTCCCATTGGCGCCATGATGGACGCCTGGGCGCCCACTTTGAAGGTGAATCCGGAGCTGTGGAACACGCCAAAGTTTTTTGTGGCGTTCGGGATGATCCTGACGCTGCTGGAAGATAAATCCGAGTTTCTGCGGTCTGCCGGACGACGCGAGCAGAAACTGAATTACCAGCTGCAGAAATTTTCCAGGATCACATCGCGTTTGCTGAATGGCGTGGACGTGGATGTGGTGTGCAAGGAAATGGCAGCGGCCATCCGGGAAACCAGCACATTCGATCGAGTGACCATTATCCTTAGCCCTGACGGCCGGAACCTGTATGCCGCGGGGTACTGCGGTTATGAAGGCGAAGCCAAAACCCAGCTCGAATACAAGTGCAATGAAGTATGGAAGTTTGATGACCTGGTGGAAGCATGTACCGTGGGTGACAAGCTGGGGGAAAGATCCGTCCTGCTGCGGCCGGAGCAGATGGAAAAATACGGCCAGGTGCCCAGCCCGAAGCGCTACGAAGCGTCGCCATACTGGAAGAAGGGCAATCATGTGCTGGTGCCGTTGCAGTCCATGCGAGGCGCCCATGTGGGCTGCATCGCTCTGACCGACCCACGTAACGTCACTCGAGTGAATGCCGAGGAGATGACAAAGATCGAATTGCTGGCAGGCGATCTGGCCGTAACCGTGGACAATGCGGCGCTGCACCGGCAACTGGCGCGCGCGGAGAAGCTGGCAGCCATCGGCCAGCTGGTGGCCGGCGTGGCCCACGAGCTGAATAACCCGCTCACCTCGATTGTCGGCTATTCCGAACTGATCAGCGACGATATCCCATCCGGGCCTGTGCGCCAGCGGCTGGACAAAATGCTGCGTGAAGCCCAGCGCATGAAGCGCATCATCGAAAACCTGCTGCGCTTTGCCCGGCAGAACAGTCTGGAGAAAAAATCCGCGAACCTGGAAATACTTTTGCAAGATGTCCTGGCGCTGCGTGAATACCATCTGCATAACCACGGCATCGAGGTCCAGGTGCAAGTTGAACCTGACTTGCCGCACGTGGCGCTGGACGAAGACCAGTTCAAGCAGATCCTGTTGAACCTGCTGAACAATTCCATTGATGCGCTGGAGGGAAATCAAGGCAAAAGAATACGCATTCAGGCGGGTTGCAGCCACGGCCGGATGTTGCTTAGTTTCGACGACAACGGCCCAGGTTTCAGCGACGTGAATCGGGTATTTGATCCTTTCTTTACCACTAAGCCGGTGGGCAAAGGCACGGGCCTGGGCCTGAGCATTTGTTACGGCATTGTGAAGGAACACGGCGGAGAAATTCGCGCGGAAAACCTTGAACCCAACGGAGCGCGTATTCTCCTGGAACTGCCGATAGAATCGGCTTCGCGCGTAGGCGATGCGGCACTCGCCGGAAAATAACCCAGCCCCGAGCAGTGTAATTTCCAGATTGTCCCAGAAAAAGCAGGTTCAAACATTTCGCTGGTATCGGTAGCTATCGCGATTTGCCACTCCTATTCGCCTTTTTTAGCGGCAGAGCAGCGTTGAACCTCGGTAGAGCGCTCATCGTCACAAAATAATCGCAAAATATCAGAACACTTTCCGTTCTCCTGCTGTCTTTGCTTATAGGGAAGGCGAAATGGCAGGGCAGGCAATTCTGGAAGAGACGGTCCTGAAATCGACGATGGCCATGGAAGCGGAGGCACCGACAGTAGAAAGTCTGGTAGCCAGCTATTCCAGAATGGTCTTTCGCATCGCCTACTCCATTCTGCGCAACCATCATGATGCGGAAGATGCAGTACAGGAATGCTTTCTCAGAGTATGGAAGCATAAAGACCGTCTGCACCAAGTGAGTAACGCGAAGACGTGGCTGGCGCGCGTTGCCTGGACAACGGCGCTGGATAAGCGGCGCTCCGGCCGCAAGATGCTCTCACTGAACGATTCGGAGACAGGCGCGGATTGGATGGAATCGCTTTCGGATGCGAGGCCGGCGGCGGATGAGCAACTTGCTCAACAGCAAAAACAGCAGCTATTGCAGCGGTTGATTGCAGGCTTGCCGGACGAACTGGGCCAAACGCTGGAGCTTTCCACTGTATACGAGTTGAACTCGGCGGAAATCGCCGAGGTGATGAAGATACCGGAAGGCTCGGTGCGAACACGGTTGTTTCGGGCGCGCAAGCAGCTTAAAGAGAAATTGGCGATCGTGCTGGAGGGTAAACGACATGGCTGACCAGGAAAAAGACAAGCAGATGCAAATGGATGCAATGCTGGACTCCCTGCTCGCCAACTATTCCTCGGTCGAGCCTCGCCCCGGCCTGGAAACCAGAATACTGACGAACCTTATATTAGCGACCCCCCGCGATGCCGAGAGCAGGGAAGCGGTGCGTGGTTGGTGGGGTTTTAAATGGTTGTGGGCAGGCGCGGTGCTGGCTGCCGTGATCGTCGTCGGCGTGCTGGTCCGCGGAAAGCGCCATGTTGCTCCGCCGTCGAACACGATGGTGCAGACTGGGCAACCTGCCGTTCAGCAGCCCATTGTTCATCAACCCACGATGCAAAGCAACGTACCTCCGACGGTTGGCGCAACGTCGGCAATCCACCATCGACACAAAACTTTGGCGCCGGGTGCGCAGCAAAATGTGACGCTGGCATGGAATCGACGTCCTGCGGTTTTCCCCACGCCCACGCCATTGTCTGAACAGGAGCGGCTGCTCTTGCAGTATTACAGCGGCACTCCGCGCGAAGAAGTGATCGCGCAGAGCCATCCTGATGAACCGCCAGTGGTAGGCGATCCAGACCAGACGGAAGCCATACCCGGCGTGATGCATATTCCTCAGAAAGTCGGCAATACTCGATAAGGAGAGAACCATGAAGATTTTTACCCGCATATTGTTCGTTCTTGCGCTTGGCGGCACACTCCTGGCACAGCAGCCGGCAAAAGATACAGCCGAGCAGCCAGCCAAGGACCAACCGCAAAAGAAAGAGGTCCTGGCAGGCCGCGAAGGCATGACAGAAAGCCTTTTCAAGCTCGCCTTCGTGATGTACGAGCTTGACGATGGCAAGCGAACCAATCAGCGCGACTACATGATGATTGGGAAAACCGATAACCAGCCTTCGAGCATACGGGTTTCTACGCGGGTCCCTATATATACGGAAGAAAAGGAAGACAAGGAAGTAAGGAAGATAACGTATATTGATGCCGGATTGATAATTCGCTGCTTCATCAGAGAACAAGCGGACAAGAGATTGCAGCTCCAATGCGAAAATGAGATAAGTAGCTTTATTCGTCCGGAACAGCTTGCCGGCAGCGGAACAGGCGGTCCGTCGGCGCCCGTTCTGCGCACGACACGGACTTCTTCCTGGGCGCTTCTCACACTGGGCAAGCCTGCTGTTCTCACCACCGTCGACGACATCAACAGCGCCAAGCGCATGCAGATTGAGGTAACCGCCACGAAGATGGATTGACCGGCATGGGGGACGAACAAGGTAAAGGCGCTACGGCGCCTTTTTTGTCTTGGCTTCGAACCTTGCAATTTGCCGTCCGCGAAGGATGTTTTTGCAGACGCAGGCGGGTTGCAAGTATTCTCTGGTGATGCGTTCTGTGGTTGTGCCCGCGCTCTGGTCCCTGCTGCTGATACTTGTGTTCGCGCCGTCTCTCGGGGCGCAAATTGTGTTGCCTGCGGGCGATGGCGCACTGGCGAATGCACGCCAGCTCTTTCGCCAGGCTGATTTTCGCGGCGCAGCCACCACGTTCCGCAAGATCATTGAAGCCCAGCCTTCCGCCGAAGCTTACTCCGGGCTGGTGCGGAGCTTGCTGAAAGCAGACGACGTCAAATCCGCGGACGAGAGTTCGCAGAAAGCGCTGGCTGCGCTGCCTGAATCAGCGTCGGTCCACGCGGCCCGTGGCGACGTTTGCTTTCGTCGCGGCATGATTCCCCAGGCCGAAGACGAATACCGAGCCGCTATCAAGCTGGACAAGCAATCTGCCCGCGCGTGGCTGGGGCAGGGAAAGATTGACGCGGTATATGTCCGCCATGCCAAGGCGAAAGCTGCGATCGGGAAAGCGCATGAACTTGATCCCGAGGACAGCGACGCGTTTTATGAATGGGCCATCCGCCTGCCTTATCCGGAAAATGTTACGGCGCTGGAACGGCATCTCGCCGAGTTTCACAACGATCCGGAAGACGAACGGCATGAGCGCGAATACAAAGAGTTTGTGAAGGCGCTGGCCGGACGCAAAGTCTGGGTGCCGGCACACGACGTTGAACGCACAGAGATAAAGATGGAAGTGTTGACGATTGGGCCCGGCATGGCGCGTCGCGGTTACGGCCTGCGCGTCCGGCTCAATGACCGCGCTACCGTGACATTGCTGCTCGATACCGGATCTTCAGGAGTGACGATCACGCGCAAGCTGGCGGAAAAAATCGGCGCGAGCAAGCTCTCAGAGCAAAGGTTGGAGGGCGTCGGCAAATCAGGGGCGACCGCAGGCTACAAAGCATGGCTCGACAAGGTTGTGATCGGCGACCTTGAATTTCACGATTGCTTTGTTCACGCGACGCCGCACGAAATCGCGCAGGTGGACGGAACTATTGGGACCGATGTGTTCTCGAAATATCTGATCACTCTGGATCTGCCCGGACGCAAGCTGCGTCTGGAGCCTCTGCCACGCCGCGCGGAGAGCGCTATGCCCGAGCAGATGGACGCGTTCACCCAGACCTTCAGCTTTGGGCATTTTCTGCTGCTGTCCACTGAGGTCGGGAAAAAAGCCAGCGGGCTGTTCGTGATCGATACCGGGGCAAATGCCAACACCATCTCACCCGAACTGGCCAGGCTGATGCCGGAGATGCGGGCTTTCAATGCGCCCATGTCCGGGGCAAGCGGAGTGGTGAACAGCGCTTTTATCGCCGACGACGCAATGCTGCGATTTGCCAAAATGAACCGCACCGGCGAACGCATCAGCACGCTCGATCTGCACTCGGTCAGCAAGGACCTGGGGGTTGAAGTGTCCGGACAGATCGGCTTCTGCGCCATGGAAAACATGAAATTGACGATCAACTACCGCGACGGGTTGGTGCGGTTTACGGGAAAATAAGTAGAGACTGCAATACTTTCTGGTTATCCATGTGAGATTGAAGGATGGACAGAAGCTGCGTTGTTACCGTCGGCGGTGGAAAGTGGAACGGCTCTTCGCCTGGATGCATAACTTCCGCCGTATCGCCACGCGATGGGAGTACCACATTGAGAACTTCCTCGGCTTTGTTCAACTCGCACAGCGGTCAAGCCGGACTTGCATGCCCGCCATCCCGAACTTTCCTGTTCAGCAGGAAATGTTTTCAAGAGAACTCCCTGAAGCTGTATGGCAGGGGACACGCCCTCGGAATCCTTCGACTTCCGCTCATCCCGGCTTGCCGAGACTCGCGCGGCGCTCAGGATGACAGGGTATGCGACATTCCGGCAAGCTAACGCTACCCGATCTTGACAAGGCGAATAAAAAACGATATTATTACAGGATGTAGTTTTGTGCGGAAGAGTAAGTCCGGCCGCCCGGGCGGCGGAAACATTTCTTTGAAAACCAGTCTTTGAAAACCAGCAAATTCAGTTATCAGAGCGAGCAAATCAAGAGCGTCTTGCCTATTAACCAGAGAGTAAATTTGGCAACGGGACGGCTGAAAAAATTGAACGCGATTCGAGGGTCAAAAGAACGCGAAAAAGGACTTCGACAGTCCTGTCAACAGTCCTGTCGAATAGCGGTTCGCCTTTTGTTTGCAACAAAGCCGAACGAAGGGGGGTGGGGGTAGGCAAAAGTTTACTAGATGATTAATATTTTTAGCCGGTTTTTGGCCGACGCATCCCCGATGTTTTAGGGATCTGTCATAGGCGCAGAATTGCAAGTTGCTCTCCCACACTCGTATGATTACCCGCTTGGCCTACATCAAGGAGCAACGTCCCGCTATGATCTTCAGGAGTCGTGTATTTATTTTGTCGTTGATCTGTTTTTTCTCCACCGCGTTTGCGCAGTCACCCAAGAACCCTCAGACATCTGAAGACAAGCAGGGCAAGAAGCCCGGCGCCCCAGCCAAAAAGCCCTCTACTAAAACAGTGACCCCGGCACAGACTCCGCCGCCCGCACCTGGACAGATTGACGAAAAAGTTTTCGGCGCTATGCGCTGGCGGCAAGTTGGCCCGTTCCGGGGCGGACGCGTGCTGGCTGTGACCGGCGTTCCCGGAGAACCAAACGTCTTTTATTTTGGGGGAGCTTCCAGCGGCGTGTGGAAGAGCACGGATGCAGGCACCAATTGGCAGCCGCTTTTTGATAAGCAGCCCATTGCGTCGATTGGAGCGATTGCCGTGGCGCAATCCGACCACAACGTTATTTATGTCGGCACGGGCGAGGCCTGTATCCGCGGCAACATCTCTTACGGCAATGGCGTGTATAAGTCAGTGGACGCGGGCAAGACGTGGAAGAACGTCGGGCTGAAAGATACGCAGCATATCGGCGCTTTGATTATCGACCCCAGGAATCCGAATATCGTTTTTGTGGCCGCGCTGGGCCATGCGTATGGATCGAATGACGAAAGAGGCGTCTTCCGCACGACGGACGGCGGCGCAACCTGGCAGAAGGTCCTATATAAGGACAACAAAACCGGCGCGATTGACGTGGTATTTGATCCCAACAATTCCAGCACTCTGTTTGCGTCACTTTGGGAGGTGTATCGCAATCCCTGGAGCCTGAACAGCGGCGGCCCGGGAAGCGGGATCTACAAATCCACCGACGGCGGCGCTACCTGGACGCACATTGAAGGGCATGGCTTGCCGGCGGGAATCATGGGCCGGATCGGGATCTCGGTTTCCGGCGCGGACTCAAACAAAGTGTACGCCATGGTGGAATCAAAAGAGGGCGGTCTTTATCGGTCGGACGATGGCGGCGATAACTGGATCCGCATGAATGAAGACGGCCGCCTGCGCCAGCGCGCATGGTACTTCAGCCATATCTTTGCCGATCCCAAGTCAGCTGACACGGTTTACGTCCTGAATACCGGCATGTTCCGGTCCACAGACGGCGGCCGCACGTTCGGGCTTCTGCCCGCGCCGCATGGTGACCACCACGGTTTGTGGATTGATCCGGACAATCCGGACCATCTGATTAACGGCAACGACGGCGGCACGACGGTTTCGCTTGACGGTGGACGTACCTGGTCCACGCAATATAACCAACCGACGGCCCAGTTCTATCACGTTATTACCGACAATCGCTGGCCCTATTACATTTACGGCGCGCAGCAGGACAACTCGACAATCGCGATCAAGAGCTATGACGACGATGGCGTGATAGGCCGCCAGGATTGGTACGCGGTGGGCGGGGGCGAGAGCGGTTATATCGCACCATATCCACCGGATCCGAATATCACGTTTGCGAACGGGGAGGCATTTACATCACGGTTCGACAAGCGTACCGAGCAGTTGGTGGATGTCTCAGTATGGCCGCTCGATGTCTCGGGCAATGGCGCGGAGAAATTGCTACACCGATTCAACTGGACATCGCCACTGATGATTTCACCGCACGATCCCAACACGCTGTATACCGCGATGGAGATGGTTTTTAAGTCCACCAACGGAGGGCAGAGCTGGACGGCGATCAGCGGCGACCTGACACGCAATGACAAATCCAAGCAGAAACCATCCGGCGGGCCGATTACGCTGGACATTACCAGCGTGGAGTACTATGACACGATCTTCGCGCTGGCGGAGTCGCCGCTCAAGAAAGACACGATCTGGGCCGGGACCGACGACGGCTTGATTCAGCTCACCACCGATGGCGGCCAGCACTGGGCCAACGTCACGCCCAAAGATATGCCGGAATGGAGCATGATCAGCATCCTTGAGGCGTCACATCATGATGCCAACACGGCATATGTGGCCGTGGATCGGCACAAGCTTGACGATTTCCGTCCGCTGATTTTCCGTACGCGCGATAACGGAAAGAATTGGATTCTGACAGCCAACGGCATCCCCGAAGGCTCTTATGTCCGTTCGGTTCGCGAAGATCCCAAACGCAAGGGGCTGCTCTATGCCGGGACGGAAACCGGCGTTTACTTCTCCGTGGACGATGGAGGACACTGGCAGCCTTTGAAGCTGAACCTGCCGACGGTCCCGGTCCACGATCTGGAAATTCACGGTGACGACCTGATTGCGGCAACCCACGGGCGGGCATTCTGGGTGCTGGATGACATTACGCCGTTGCGGCAAGTAGATGCGGCATCGGCAACGGCGGAGATGGTGTTGTTCAAACCGCAAACGGCTCTCCGCTTGCATTTGCCCACGGACATTGAGCGGCGTGGACCGGTAGGGGACAATCCGCCGCCCGGCGCGATCATCGACTATTACTTTAAGTCGGCTCCAAAAAGTGAAGTAAAACTTGAGATTCTGGATTCAAGCGGCAAGGTAGTCCGCACACTTTCCAGCCGGGAAAAGAAGGGCGAGGAACAACCGCCGGAATGGCCCGATCAGGTGAAGGAAGTCACTACGATACCTGCCGCGGCAGGCATGAATCGTTATGCCTGGAACCTGCGCTGGGAGCCGCCGGTAAAAATTCCCGGAGCGTTTTACAGCGGGATCGGTCCGCAAGGGCCGCTGGCACAGCCGGGCCAATATACGTTGAAGCTCACGGCAGGGAACCAGAACCAGTCACAAACGCTGGAGATCGTGGTGGATCCGCGGACCAAGAGCGTGAATGCTGACGATCTGCGCAAGCAGTTTGAGTTGGCCATGCAGGTGAACAATGCCAATACTGAGCTGCATCGAGCGGTGAACCAGATTCGCACCATGCGGGCCGAAATTAAGGCCATGCAGCAACGTTTCGATAATGACGCCAAGATGAAACCTATACTTGAACAGGCAGGCGCGCTGGATAAGAAGATGGCCCCGGTGGAAGAGCATCTGATTCAGGTCAACATGAAGGGATCAGAGGCTAACCTGGCCTTCCCCAACATGCTGAATGAAGAATTCGATTCGTTCAGCGGAATCGTGCAGGCCGGCGATGGCGCTCCGTCACAGCAGCAGTATGAAGTTTTCAAAATGTTGCGTGGCCAGCTTGACCAGCAGCTGGCGGCGTGGAAGCAACTGATGTCCGCGAATGTCCCGGCCTTCAATGAAGCCATGAAGAGCAGTAACATCCCGGCGCTGTATTTGCCACCGGAAACCCAGTAACCCCTTGTGTTTGGAGCATGTTAAAGGTCCAAGGGTGCAGTATTGGCCTAAAAATAGTGTGCTCAAGAGGCATCTTTTCAGGCGTATCATGAAACAAAGAACTGAGGCCCGAGGCCGTGCCGAAATTGCTCCTATCCGTTGTTTGTTGCTTAAGGAGTCTTTCATGCGAGCGATCCTTTTCGTTGACGATCATGAAGTGCTGGCAAGATTGAGTTGCGAAATCCTGGAGATGCAGGGATATCGTGCAGTAAGCGCTTACAACGGGGCAGAAGCCCTGAAAAAGTTCGACGAAGAAGATTTCGACATCCTGGTGACCGATTTCCGCATGGATGGGATGAATGGCGTGGAACTGGCCAAAAGAGTGCACGAGAAAAACCCCGACGTTCCGGTAATTATTGTCACCGGCTATGGCCCGATTGACGGCGGCAAAGACGTTGCCGCATGCCTGCAAAAAGAAGACCTCTTCCCGGCGCTCCTGGAAAAGATCAAGATGTTTCTGGGAGATCGAGAGCCGCGTCCGCAAGAAGTAAAGACGGCTTAGGATCAACCACAAAGGACACGAAGGAACACAAAGGTCGCTGTTCTTCGTGTGCTTATGGCTTGGTTAATTCCGCACCTTCTTTCTACATTTCCGAACTTGAGTTTTTGAGCTTCTGCCTGGCTGGTCACAGGGCAAGGCAAATTCAAAGGACATTTCTTCCGTGGTGTTCCTTTGTGTCTTTTGTGGTGAATGGTTTTGTTAGACTCACCTAGTGCGCCGTCTTATCGTCAACGCAGATGATTTTGGACTGACTGCAGGTGTGAACCGGGCGATTCTTGAAGGCAATCGCGACGGCGTGATCACCTCGGCTACGCTTATGGCCAATGCGCGAGCTACTGAAGCAGCCATGTATCTAGCCAGAGCGCAGCCAAAACTTAAGACCGGATGCCACGTGGTACTGATAGATGGTGTTCCGCTGGCGGCGAATTTGCCTTCGCTGGCGAATGGCTCGCCGCGCTTTCGTGACAGCCTGAAACAGTTTGCCTTGGCCGCTTTCCGCAAGCAGATTGCGACTGACGAAATTCAGCGTGAAACGGAAGCTCAGATCCGCAAAATCCAATCGGGAGGCATCACGCTTACCCACGTCGATAGCCACAAGCACACACATATGTTTCCGCATGTGTTGCGTCCCGTACTGCGGGCGGCGCGGGCATGCGGGATTCGCGCCGTGAGAAATCCGTTTGAGCCGGTACGGAGCTGGCCGGGCAGCATGGTGTTCAGCAATCCCGGATTGTGGCTGCGTTCAGGCGGCGTGCTGGCGTTCCAGATGTTTGCATCGGAATTCCGCCGGGCGTTAAAGGAACAGGGAATGGTTTCGACGGACGGCACGGTGGGCATTGCGGCGACCGGGCTGCTGGACCAGCAAAAACTCTTGCGGATTCTCAGGGCCTTGCCGGAAGGCACATGGGAATTGGTGTGCCATCCAGGGTACTCCGACGCCGATCTTCAGGCATCTGGAACCCGGCTTACTCAATCGAGAGAAGTTGAACTTTCGGCGCTCACTGCCATTGAGACGCGAGAAGTGCTTGCTCATCTTAAGATAAAGCTGATCTCTTATGCCGATCTTTAAGTATCGGCATTGCCCTGTGCATTTCGTGAGCTGGAAATAGGAGTATCGTTAAAGGCTGACTTTCTTCCTACTAGAACCCCGCAGTTGATCCCAACCGAAGGTGAATCCTTCGCGAGCATAAAACGATATTTAACCGCCGAGCGCGGACATTAAGACCAAATTCGCCCTGGCATTCCCACAACCTTTAAATAAGGAGACGTTTTATGACGACGATTACGACTAAAGACGGAACACAGATTTATTACAAGGATTGGGGCAAAGGACAGCCCATTGTTTTCAGCCACGGGTGGCCCCTGAGCGCGGACGCATGGGAAGACCAGATGGTATTTCTTGCTTCACGAGGCTATCGTTGTATCGCCCATGACCGCCGCGGCCATGGCCGGTCAAGCCAGCCCTGGAACGGCAACGACATGGACACATATGCCGACGATCTTGCGGCGCTGGTGGAAAAACTTGATCTGAAAAATGCCATCCATGTTGGCCATTCCACGGGTGGCGGCGAGGTGGCGCGGTATATAGGGCGGCACGGGACAAAACGTGTGGCGAAAGCCGTACTTATAGGCGCTGTGCCTCCGCTGATGCTGAAGACAGCCGCCAATCCTGGTGGATTACCAATTGACGTTTTTAACCAGATCCGTTCGGCTGTACTGGCCGATCGGTCACAATTTTTCGCAGACTTGAGCGCGCCGTTCTACGGCGCTAACAGGCCAGGGGAAAAGATATCGCAAGGTCTGCGGGACTCGTTCTGGCTGCAAGGAATGATGGCGGGTTTCAATGCCGTCATCGACTGTATCAAGGCTTTTTCTGAGACCGATTTCACCGAAGATCTCAAGAAGTTCGACGTGCCGACACTAATCATCCATGGCGACGACGACCAGATTGTACCGATCGGCGCGTCGGCAATGCTTTCATCGAAGATCGTGAAGGGCTCAATCTTGAAAGTTTATCCGGGAGCGCCTCACGGTCTTTGTTCTACGCTAAAAGACCAAGTCAACCAGGAATTGCTCCATTTCCTGGGGCAGGTTCAGCAAACCTCCCAGGTAGCGTGAACTTGAAAACGCCGCGGCAGAGCGCGTACTCAATCGGGCTCCCGCGGCGCTTGTTCGCTTCTTTTTGCCAAAGACCGGTGCGTTCGAGACGTACCCGCTGAGACGACTGATTTTTTGGATCTTGTATCTTTTTGGATTTTGTATCCAGGGTAAAGTCGTCTATTGCGGCGAATCCTCGCGGCATGACCTTAATATATGGTCGTCTCCGTCAATATATGGTCGTCTCCGTCCCATTTGTGAGTGATCTGTGAGTGATCGAAAAGCGCCCACAGCCAGGTTCATTGGCCATAGCCAAGCAGGAAGAACCAAGCCTCAGGTAAGAAAGCCGCCCGCATCCCCCGCTGCTATCCATTTCGCTCTTGGTTAACAAAGGACCAATAGTTTTTTTGCTTAAGGCCAATCGTCCAAAGTTAATTGGTACATGTACTTTCGTCTAATATTCCCCTAACAATCTACTATATCGAGGGCGGTAGCAGTCGCGGCGTGTCCCCCGTAAGTGTCTGTTTCCATGATATTTAGTGCGGGTTTGGAAGAGAAGAAATCTCTCCCATGGAAATTAAAGGTTTTAATACACAGCCAATGAAACCTTAATCCCCACGCCCCAGAATGTGCATTGCGTTGCACCCCGGACAGGACTGTATCGAAACCGGTGGCACCGAGCGATTTAGGAGAAAAACGATGAAACGGTCTTCCGGGACGCTACTGTTCCTGCGCATTTTCGTATCGGTAATTGCAATCGTATTTGCGGTAGGGTATTACGGCCACGTTCGAGCCCAGGCTACTGACTCGAATCTGGATCCGAGCGGTACGGGCTCCGTGAGAGTCCCGTTGCGGCCCCTGGCGCCGCTTTCAAGCGTTCCTATTCCCCCAGTCTTTGGCATGGATGGAATTCTTGCCGACAAGACTGCAGCGATTGAGCTGGGAAAAACCCTGTTCTGGGACATGCAGGCAGGCAGCGATGATATTCAGGCCTGCGCCAGCTGCCATTTCAATGCCGGAGCAGACAGTCGCGCCAACAACGAAGTAAACCCTGGCCAGGCTGGCGGCGATAACACCTTCCAACTGGGCGTTCCATTCAACAACGGAAAAGGCCCGGACTATCACTACAGCGCGGGCAGCTCGGATGCCGGTTTCGGCGGATACCACGACGGAGATTTTCCGTTTCGCAAGCTGGCCGACGTCAATGACCGCTTCAGCGTAGTTGCTGACGTCAATGATGTCTCTGGCTCCCAGGGGCAATTTGGGCTGACCAACGACAAGATCACTGTAGACGTGAGCCGGGATCCGGATTCGAACAGCCCCAACGATCCTGATCAAAGTCAGGGCCAGGGCGGTAGCGGGAACCTTCAAGGGCTCGGTGATGGGAATGGCGAGGGCTTCACTTATGGGAAGGACACCCCCTCATTGCCCACGCGGAAACTCAACGCCGGACGGAATGCAGGCAGCGGGAGTGGCGGAGGCAACTCACAATCGCGGGGAGATAAAGGCGGCACCACCGGCGCTCCCGTCAACACCAACAGCGTCGAATTGACGACTCCGGTCCCTGATCCAGTCTTCTCTTACCCGGATCCAAAGGACCCGGCCAAACTGGTGAACACGCGCCGCGTGACTCCACGCAACACTCCCAGCGCGGTGGACGCTGTCTTCAATTTCCGCAATTTCTGGGATGGCCGTGCGCAGAACGTGTGTAACGGCGCAAATCCATTCGGCGCCCGCGACAAGCAGAATCATCTGCTGGTGGTGGATGCTATTGACGGCAAATTGGGACCGACCCAGGTAAACATGGTGAATTCGGCGCTTTGCTCGCAATCCCTGGGGCCGATTCTCAGCAGCACTGAAATGTCTGCGGACGGACGTAACTTCCACCAGGTTGGCAAAAAGCTGCTGGCCCGGGTGCCATTGTCAAAGCAAATCGTGGACCCCACAGACAGCGTTTTAGGAACGTTTTCCAATTCGCCCAACAAGGGATTGAACACTACTTATTCGGCCCTCATCCAGAAGGCATTTCAGCCGGAGTGGTGGCAGTTCTCACGCCACATCTGTGAAGGGGCTGATGGCAGTACATCTGCAACGGTGGATCCGGTCAAATTTGAGACTTGCCCTGCCGGCACGACCGACTACAGCCTGATGGAATACAACTTCTCCCTCTTCTGGGGAGTGGCCGTGCAAATGTACGAGAGCACGCTGGTAGCCGACCAGACTCCATTCGATAAATACATGGAGCAGCAGCAGACCTACACGCTGATTGGCGACAACCTGAAGAATGGATACACGATTCAGTTGAAGCCCGGCGTTACGCCCTATACGGTCTCCATTATCGGATTGAACCCCACTCTGGATGCCAGCGACCAGGACATGTATGCGTTTGACGATGGTCAGGGCAGCATTCGCGGCGTCGGCGTTAACGGCGGCACTATAGATTATGCCAGCGGTACATTGACGGTTTTGTTCGGAGATCCGCCGGTTTCGCTGGTGCCTGTCCAGATCGGTTACTCGGTTGGAGCGGTCCCGCTGACGACCGGGCAGCTTCGCGGGCTCAACCTTTTCCAGACCAAAGCAGGCTGCATTGTGTGCCACGGCGGGCCTGAATTTTCCAACGCGGCGGTTGGAACCGTGAGCGGATTCCCCGTGGAACGGATGATCATGGAAGACGACAGCGCGCGCGTCTATGACACGGGCTACTACCATATCGGTGTCCGTCCCACGGCGGAAGATGTGGGCCTGGCGGGCAATGATCCGGTAGCGAATCTTCCTTTGTCGCAGGCAGAGATCCTGCGCCAGCACGTTTGTGACGGCGGCTATGAAACGGTAATCGTCCCAGGACGCCGCGGTGACGGCATCGCGCCCTCGCCAATGAATTGCAATGACGACGTTGCCCGCGGCGGGTTTTTCAAAGCCCCGCAGCTGCGTAACGTGGGCCTGACCGCACCTTATTTCCACAATGGCAGCCAGTTGACGCTGGAGCAGGTGGTGGAGTTCTACAACCGCGGCGGCGATTTCAATACGGTTGAAGAAGTCAAGTACATGGATCCGGACATCGAGATACTGGGTCTTACCTTGCAGGACAAAACGGACCTGGTGGACTTCCTGCGTAATGCCCTGACGGACCCACGGACGGTGGCCCAGGCGGCGCCGTTTGACCATCCGCAATTGTTCGCGCCGAACGGTCATCCTGCAGGCAGCAATGGATACCCAATCACGCCGGATCCAAAACATCCGGACCGGGCGACTGATCAATTACTGGAAATTCCGGCGGTTGGAGCCAAAGGCGGCAAACCGCTTCCCACTTTCCTCGAAAACCTGTTGGGGGCGCACTAATGTTCAGCCCAACCAGTTTAGATACGCGTTCCCGCTTGAGAGAGAGTTTGACCTGGCAGGGGACAACACAATCGAGGGAACACATCAGCAAGGCAGTGCAGTTCGAAAAGCAGTACGACGACGGAAGGAGCTTCAAAATGCGGGGATTTGAGCAACTAAAACGTTTTAAAGTAGCGGGAGTTGTACTGCTGCTGCTGGTCATAGGGCTGGGCGTGAGCGCGTCGGCCCAGAGCCTTAATCCAATTCCGTGGCCCACACCGGCCGCGGTTCCGGCCCCTCCAGCCATAGTGCCTGTCAGGGCCGATAACGAGCCTACCGGGTTTGACATCACGGGATTCATCCAGTACGCCTCCCTGGACCCAACTCCCGGACTGTGCAACAAAGACGATAATCCAACGCCAACGCCGGCCAACCCCCCATTGCCGGCGCAGTGCAAGATCACCGGCGGCTGGGTCGAACTCAACAATACCGTTGTTCGCGTCCCTCAGAACGTGGTCGTGTTCTTTCCTAATGTGCTCATCACTTGGGAAGAAGTATTCGAGCAGAACCCGAATACCCATCAGACCGATCCGGTCTTCCAGACCGGCCTGGCCATGGCTGACACACCGCGCTTTCCGGGAACATACCAAGTCCACGTGCAGGGCAACATTATCAATGGTCAGTATATTGCCGGGATTATCTACATCTCGCAGGACCCTGCGAACTTCTTTCAGGGATTCATTGAGAGGATTGATTACACCAAGGGCATCCTGTGGGTGAATGGCCAGAGGTTTCAACTCGATGATCCGCCAATCACATTCACCATTCCTAATCCGGATGGCACGCCTCTTCTCGATGGCGGCGGCAATCCGACAGTATTAACGAAAGGCCGGTATAGCGCTGGACAGACTCCTGACATGCGTTTTGCGGTGGACCAGAACAATCCCACGGTGCATGCGCAAAATGGCTATCCCATGTGCATACCGGTGGTGCCTCCGGGCACTTACAACGGCGAACTCGGAATTCCCGGAGTTCCTGACTCTTATGTTCTGGTTGCTCCTCCGGGTTTGACCTATACCGGGATGGACGATCCGCAATGCCCGGAAATCAACCGGCCGCGTGATGCAGTAACCAACACAGCATTGATGAACATTTACGTCATGAACGCGCCGGGCGCTGCGCCATCGCCGGACAATCCGTTTCCGCAAGATCCATACCTGGAAGCGCCATTTGAAGTGGGCGATTTCGTAATGATGATCGGCACGCTGGAGGTCGATGATCAGGGTCCCTACATAACCGTAACTGACGTTGACGCCACGAGTGTTGGTCCTTCTACTTGGCCCAGCACAGATCCTGCTTACCTGACGATTGACGTGGTTATACAAGGTACCGGCGGCGTTCCTTCTCCGTTCTTCCCGCAGGAAGTCGGTGTGCGGACCAGGGTGGAAGGTATGTCTACTGATCCGTTCCGGACGGTCGACGTCTCCGCCATTGACATTGATTGCAACGGCAATCTCACCTTCCGCGAGCCGGCATGGGCGGCCAATTTCCCGGTTGAGCCCGGCATTCCCGGCATCGGCGTAAAAGGCCGCTGGCGCATGCGTTTCCCCCAGGGCGGCGATTTCCTGCCCGCAGTTCAGAACGTGGGCGCTCGTATAAGCGGAAGTGTGCCCGGCAAAATGAAGAGCGGTCTCACTTACTCCGAATATCAACTGCCCAGCGGCGAATTCATCTTGCCGGAGAACGTATTGCCGGGAACCCCGCCGCCCCGTGGCAACTTCAGCGATATTGCATTCCTGGATAACGGCCTGGGCCCGCTACCCATGGTCAGCGACGTTTTTGACAGCACTCAAATCCAATTGGGTCAGCAGCCGATTCCGTTCTATCCCAACCAGCTGCAAGGGCAGCTGAATCCGTTCCCAGATAGAACACTGCCTCCGCTCACCTGTGTGCCGGGCACGCTTAGCACGGTGGCTGTGCCGAAGTTCAGTTCAACTCCGAACCCGCCATTCCCAGGAGTCACTGTCACACTGGACGGGACTGGCAGCACTCCGCCAACCGGTCCGTTTACCTGGGCGCAGGTACTCAATCCCGGCGATCCGCAAGTTGTCCTGAGTGACGCAAATGCGGCAAAGCCGACCTTTGTGGCACCAGCGGTGGCCGGACCGCAGAACCTGACCTTCTCGCTGCTGATAGGCAACAATGGCGTGAATGGCAGCAGCGTTCCGCCTTCAGCGTTAGCAACCTTGATCGTACCGATCGTGGTAGCTCCGCCGAATACTCCGCCGGCCGTCAGCGCCACGGCGACCGGTCCGAATCCCGCTCCTGTGGATCCGAATCTGCCTCCGCCTCCGCCAACCGTGACCGGCACGACCATCACAGTTGCCAGCGGTGCGTTTGTATCGCTGAACGCAACCTGTGTTGATCCTGCTCAAGCGCCGAATACGCTGTGCACGTCCACTTTCAACTGGACAGCGCCTGCCGATATCACTTTGTCGTCGAACGTCGGCTCACCTGTAACCTTCACCGCGCCGACGGTGCCGGATCTGACGCCTGCGCAAACCTTCACCTTCCAGGTGACGGCAACAAGCAGCGTGGCGCCGAATTTGACCAGCGCGCCTGTGACCGTGACCGTAATTGTGCAGCCGGTGACGGATGTCATTGTGATCAGCAACGTGGTCTATCGCCGCACCAAGGGCCGTCTGATCGTAAACGTCAGCGACTTTACGCCGGGCGTAACCCTGACTGCGACTCTAGACATTATCAATCCCGCAACCGGACAACAGTTCTCGGGCGTGATGGGACCAATCATCCCGTTCGCTCAGGGCGTGTTCTCGATCCGCTTCAGCAACATACCGCCGCCGAACATCGTGACGATCACTTCGGACGGAGGTGGAATAGCAAGCTCGGGCATTACGTTCCTGAGATAAATCGGACCAGGGCTGCCGGGCTTCGGCCCGGCAGCCCTAAAGCAAAAGAAACTTCCCCCGCATCGGGCTCGAAGAAGCGGGACACAACAAAGCATTAAACAGAAGAGAGGAACCAAAATGAATTCGAACCTTTCCCCGACGCCCAGCAAGGACATAGCTCGGCTGTTAAGCGAGAAAACCTTGCTATCCCGCCGTTCTTGGACGCGCCTCCTGGCTATCGCGGTTGTGACCTTGATTTCGATGGCCAGCGCGTATGCCGGATCTGGCGTGCAAGTCGGTAACCAACAAATGTTCCGTCCCCGCGGGATGGTCCGTTCCACAGTCCCTAACCCGGCATTTCCCAACGATCCTACGAAAGCCCTGCACGATTATTGGGTCTCTGATGGCGCGTCTGGATTCTGCCGCCTTGATAATGTCGGCGCGGATAACCATCCGTCGAACGGAATTCTGAACCTGAGCACCTGCTATCTGCCGGCTGTTTTTGAACCAGTGGATTACCAGGTGGAAACCTTCGGCGTCAATGGCTCCAACGGCTACGTGTTCGTCGCTGGCGTCAAAGAAGTCACACGGATCGAATTTAAGGTTGATCCGAACGATTCGACAAGGACCGTTATCAACCAGGATCCGGGCAAGCAGGTAGCGATCTTTAATATTTCTTCCGTCTTTACCAACGGCGCGCCAACGGGGGCAGCCCGCTTTATTACGTCGGCCAAGCTCGGCCCCGATGGCAAGCTCTACATCATCTTCCAGGGCAATGGAGACATCTGGCGTGTCCGCAATCCTCTTTCGCCTACTTTTACTCCGGCTGGCAACTCAGTCGAAAGGGTCGGCATTTCTTTTGGCGGCAGCACACTGCTGAGTATCGCGTGGGTAGGGCATGACCTGTGGATGGCACAGGCTGGTTTCCTTAACCTGATCCAGAACGCCGACCTGTGCAATTACACCTTGCCCAAGTGCGGAGCCGTCCTTGAGTTCGGTCTGCTGCAAACGCAGGAAGGCATGGCCTCTGACCAGTTCTTCTCCCGAAATCCGAACGGACGCTGGCTGTATTGGGGCAATGGCAACCGCGTGGTTCGCCTTGACACGTTTAGCAAAGACATCGATCAGGTGTGGAACCAGAGCGGCGCGGTTTGCGCCGGTACTGGTCTGCCCTGTCCCCTGGGCGCAAAAGTGCCGCCAATTCCGCAGGAATATTCGCTCATCATGGGTTTGAACTTTATACAGACGGCGACTCCAACTCCGCTCACTCTGATGCCTAATGCTGATCACACCACGTCCTACATTGAAGACATGACCGTCACCACTGACCCGATCATTGAAGCTCCGCCGCCGGCGGTGGCTGGAACCCTGCCTAAGACGGGACGGACGTGGTTGTATCAGGCTTCGACGACTCTTGTTGACGAGCCCTGCAAAGCTACCTTTCCCAATCCTCCTCCTTGCGTGAACAGCCAACTCGGCGACAACAATCCTCCGGTCGGCTCGCCGTCGCAAAATGCGAACCGGCGCGCGGTCCTGCTGCTGGCCGGCGTCACTCACCCCAGAGGCTTGCTCTGGCTGCAAACCAACTGGTGGGTTTCTGACGAGGACCATGGTTTCTGCCGCATTGATCAGAACCCGATCACCGGCGCGGCATCCATGACTCATTGCTTCAGACCAGCGGTGCCTGGAGACCCATTGGGCTTCTTCGTGCCTGGTCAGCCTGCGGCTTCCGCCCCTGATAAGCTCGGCCACCAGAATGTATATGTCCCGGATTCTTCGGGCTGCAATATTCAGCCTTGCTCTCAGACTGGCAGCATCGCGCGGCTCGTCTTTATCCCCGATGGCACCGGCGGTACCGTCTCACAAACGGGCCTTCTGAACTCTGGCAAAGGTGTGCCGTCAGCGGTAGCAATTCCAACCGGCCCGTTCAACGATGGAGCGGTTTACATCGGCTATTACAACATCGGTTCAATCAACAAGATCCAAAAGCCGGCAACGGCGCCAACCGCACCGATCGCGGTGGGTGGACTCAGCCGCGGCGTCGGCGTACTCAGCTTGGCCTTTATGGGGAACGATCTGTATCTGGCCGAGCTTGGACCGCCGGCGAATGCCAACGGACAGTTGGTCAAAGGCAGCCAGATAACTTTGCTTGCTGCGGCGTCGCCTGACCTGCAACGAGGCAGCGCTCGAGAGATAGCCAAGCCGATCTCCAGGCTGCAAAGCCCTGATCCCACGAACCCCACTAGCCCGCAGCTCTTCGTAAATCCGGCGGCGCTTGTCGTAGGTCCCGTGGGTGACAGGGAAGCGTGCCTGCCGCCGCCTGGTGTAGTGCTTTCACCCCGGGTACCGGCCGATCCTGGAACCGCTCCTGGCCTTTACATTGGCGGCCTTGGGCTTCCACCGGCAAGCGCAGTAAGCGGCGGGCTTGCCCAGCCGCCTGAAGTGGCACAGTACGGATCCATCTGCACCACGATGATCGATTGGGTGGCCCAGGGAGCGCTTGACCCGCTCCTGAGCATCAACGTGGATCTTGGTCCTGTTACGGCATTGGCCTTCAATAGCCAGACCGATTCCAGGGCTAACCTTGCCATTGCGGACGATCCGGGTCTGACCGTTACTGACCAGACGCTGCAAAAGAGCAAGATCTTTCCGCCCATTACCGGGCCGGTGCATGGCCAGGGACACGTGTTCATCGTCCCGTAAGACTTAAACCTTCAACCAGGGCTGGCGGAATATCGCCAGCCCTTTTTCATGAGCAGCGGCCCGGCGGCATCATCACCGATCTGCCATCGGCGTTGCGTGTGGGGTAAACTTCTACGTATGCGATTCCAATTTCTTGCCATTATCTGTTTGTCCGCCCTATTTGTTTTCGCCAAGGACGCTCCGAAGCCAATCCTGGTTTCACACAACGACATCAAGGGGCCCATCATCGGGAATACTCACACCGAAGACCTGGAGATATATCCGGATGGGCGAGTAAGTTATCGGGAAGCCGGCAATGACCGCAAGGAAGCAACCTTCGCCACAAAACTGACTGTCCAGAAGCTGCAACGGTTGACTCTGCTGCTCAACAGCAAGGAACTACTCGCGGTGCCCGCGGAGATCGGTTCTCAGATCCGAGTTTTAGATTTTGACTGGGAGGCGCAACTGAATATCCAGCATGGCCCTTCCCGGCAGACCATAGCCATCAAGAATTTCTATCCCCTGCTGAACACACAACGTCCTGCCTATCCTAAAGCGCTGGTCGAGCTGGAATGCATGCTCCAGGATATCCAGCGCCGCGCCGCCAAACGGCCCGCTCCCACCGGAGAAGTGAATTGGTGTCCGGAAGCGATGGGAAAGACCCGCTGAAAACATATCAAAAATCCTGATCGCGAACCCTTCGTTGTCTTCCTGCGATCTCCGCGCAAGACCGCAGCAGAATCTTTTGAATTTTTAATACGTCCTTAAGAGCTGCTTAATCCCGCCTGCCTACTCTTGGCATGTCTCGTAGTACGAAATTCAGGTTCCAGCTCCTTCCGGGCTGGACCCAAACACTGCAAGTCTGATTTTTTTTGAGGGAAGAGATAGCGGCATTCCCTTCCGGTCTCAAAACCCTCTTTTTGTTGAGTTGTTTTTATTTTGCGGCGATATGTCTCTCGAGAAGACAGGAATGTCGGGCAATTCAATGCGGCAACTGCCCATTGGCTTGCAAGGCGCTCGGCAAAATAAAGCGTTGGCAGGACTGGCGCGGTGAATCAGCAACATTTGAAAATTTAATTCATCTTCAAGCTGCCCTTAATGCCTTCGATATTAAGTATCGCCTTACGAGTATCGCAACACGAAGTATCAGGGTAAGAGAAGAGAGACCCTTCCGGGCTCCGATCCCTAAAGACATTTGAAAAGGCTTTCATTTTTTTGGTTTCAGCTACGGCTGAAGCCAATGGAGGAATTCCCATGATTTCCGCACGTACATCCCTGCGAATCTCCGTCCTTATATTGCTTGCGCTCGCGTTGAGCGCGTTTGCTGCGCCCGCAAGTGACTTCAGCGGCACATACACCCTGGGCGCTGCGGCAGCAGCGGGAAAAGACGTACAGCTCACGATCATGCTGACCGTCGCCAACAACACTTCCTCCAGCATCAGCAACGCCATCATCTCGCTGCATGAGCCACAGGCAGGCCGCATTGTTTACGGACAGCTGGCCGGACTGTCGCTTGCGCCCGGCGGTTCTACACACATCAGCGGTTCGTTCCGCGTACCCCAGGCCCTTTACGACTCCTGGCAAAAAGGCAGCAGTCCCGCCATGAGCGTTGCGTACAACGACGCAAAAGGCAATCCCGTTCAGTCATTCATTCAGTTCTAAGCACCCCCTTTGGAGGCAACACCCATGCGCGCCCAAATTTCCACGCGAGTTAATACAGGATCAAAGCCTGCCGGATTGCTCCGGCTCTTCGCCATGTTGCTGCTGGTGATGGCGCTCCTGTCTCCTCTGGCCGCGCAGGCCCAGGGGAATTATGTTTATGTGAATAACCAGGCGGCGGCTAACACGGTCTCTGGTTATTCAGTCTCCACCACGGGCGCGCTTACGCAATTGAGCGGATCGCCATTTTCCACCGGTGGAGTGGGCGCGAACGTGGTGTGTTACGGCCTCAGCCGGATCGTTCTCAGTCCGGTAAATAATCTTTTGTTTGTCGCCAATACCGGTGACCGCAGTATCACGGCATTCCAGATCAACCCCGCCAGCGGTGTGCTCACGCGCGCCGCGGGCTCGCCGTTTGCCACCGCGCTTACTCTGGATACCTGCCAGGGCATCTCGCTGGCGGCCACGCCTGACGGCAATTACCTGTTTGCATCGAGCAATGGCCAGATTGAAACTTTCACCATAGGCGCCGGCGGTACTCTGGCACAGCTCGGTAGCATCTTTACTCCGCCCTGCTGCTCGCCCAATGCCGGCATGGTGATTTCTCCCAATGGCCAGTTTCTGGCAATCTCAAATCAAACCAGCGTATCGATGTTTACCATCACTGCAGGCGTATTAGCGCAGGTTCAGGGTTCGCCATTTGCCAAGACAGGTTCGGGAAGTCTTTCCGGCCTGGATTTCAGTTGTGCCGCGGACCGTCTCTATGGCGGTGAAGCCACCGGCAGTCCCGCTCTTGCAGACGCCTGGACTGTTGACAACTCAGTGGGCACCGCTACTTCGGGCGTTCTTACTCCGGTTCCGGGAACGCCATTCACTTCATCCGGCAACAATTCCAACCTGGTCTTATCTAGTCCGGACAATAGTTTGCTTTTCCAGAGCAATCAGTTCACCAACAGCGTCAACTCTTTCACGATAAATCCTGATGGCAGCCTGCTGAACGTTGGAAAATTCGGCACAACCGCCCAGGTCCACACGCCCGCCGGAATGGCAACGGATGCTACCGGCACGTTTCTTTATGTAGCGGACGATGCTTTTGGAGTCGCGGTGTTCAGGATCGGTAATGGCGGCGTGCTGGCAGCATTGAGCGATCTTGCCATCAACCGCCCAGGTGAAATTCAGGACCTTGTAGCGTATCCCGCGCGCAGTTGCACCACCGCAGACCTTAAGCTGGAAATGACGGCCCTCTCGCCAACGGCCCCTGCAGGTGCGCCGGTCCAATTCAACCTCAAGATCACGAACAACAGCACCGACACGATTTCATCCGCAGTGGTGGGGGACACGTTCCCGCCGACACTCAGTGCAGGCGGCAGTGCGCCTATCGTGAATCCAGCGGGCGCATCGCGCCAAAACGATGTTACCAACAATGTCTATACGGTGACGATCACGACGACGGTTCCACACCTGCTTGCACCCGGGCAGACGGTGACGATCAGTTCCGTGCCCGCGCCAACAACGCCGAACCCAATTCAGCCTGGATTTTTCCTGAGCGATCCCACGTTTACCGGCGTGTATCAAGTTATACCGCCGGTCACCGCCAATACTTTCACCTATCTGCAGCAGAAGCTTTCAGTCTCTTCGTTTCCGTCGCCGACTCTTGCAATCGTCGCGACCAACGGCGCGCAGCGTTTGAATGGCACGGTCACAATCACGACGACACAGCCGTTCCAGTTCCCGGCTAGCCCGCAGCAGACGTTGGCAATCTCCAACGTGGCCAATTCAAGTTTCAACACAGGTGGGGTCCAGGTACCAGTCACCCAAATTGCGCCGACAAAATTTACCTACGCGCAGGCTGGTTCAGATGCTGTAAGCGGCGGCGGAACTGCCACCGCTCCTACCAACGTACCGAAGTCTGATACAGCCGGCGGCGGAACCGCTAATAGCGCAACTTGCCTTGTGACCCAAGGAAACGGCACTTGCAGCTTTGCGAACTTCGCTCCGCGCCCAGTCATTGTGGCGAACACAGGCGCAAATCGCTCCGGCAACGTGGTAACCATCACCACCACTGCGCCGCACCAGATTTTTGCCGGACAGTCCGCCACCATCAGCGGCGTCGCCAACACCACTTTCAACGGAGTGTTCACGGTAGTTTCGGTCCCTACTCCCACGACATTCACGTATAAGCAGACCGCGGCCAATGCAATCAGCGGCGGCGGCAGCGTGAGCGTGCCCGCTACGCAGGCCCAGTTGATCACGTTCCCCTCCCTGGCTCCGTCCGACGTACGCACCTTCAATCTGAATGCGACGACGAAAAGCAATTTGACCAACGAGACCGTTATCACCAACACAGCGAACATCACCAATAAGTCCACAGTTGATCCTGATCCATCCAACAATTCTCCCAGCGCAACGATCACGATTGGCACGCAGACGGGGACAACCCTTACCGTTCCCACAGCAACTGGTCCTTTCGGCGGAAATGCGACCGTGACTGCCACGCTGAAAACCAGCAGCGGCACACCGGTTCCCAATGAAACAATTGGATTCAACTTCAACCAGAACAATAGCAACTACAACGCTGTAACGGACGGCAACGGCGTAGCCACCGCTATCGTCCCGCTGGGCTTCACCACAGTCGGCACGCACCCACAAGCCTTCACCGTGACTTTTGGCGGCGACGCCAGCTTTGCTGCCAGCAGCGCACTGGGCGACTTGATCGTAACCAAGGCGCAGTTGACCGTCACAGCCGACAATCAGTCCAGGCTCTATGGCGATCCAAATCCGACTTTCACCTATGTGATTACCGGTTTTGTTAATGGCGACGATATCTCTGTGGTAAGCGGCGCGGCAGATTGCACCAGCACCGCGACCCAGGCAAGCCCGGTTGGCTCTTATCCCATCACTTGCGCCGTTGGCACGCTTTCGGCCCAGAATTATGTCTTCGCATTCGTCCCCGGCACGCTGACGATCAATCCAGCGCCATTGACCGTGAACGTGGACAGCGTATCGCGCGCCTATGGCGATCCGAATCCCACATTCACGGGAACAATCACCGGTCTGAAGAATGGCGATGTGATCACCGCAAATTACACCACCACCGCAACGCAGCTCAGCCCGGTTGGAACGTATCCGATCACGGCAACGCTGGTTGATCCGAATAGCGTTTTGGGCAATTACACCGTCACCATCAATAACGGAACGCTGACGATCACTCCGGCAGCCCTGGTGATCACGGCCGATAATGCGGCGCGTCTCTATGGCGATCCGAATCCGGCCTTCAGCGGCACTATCGCCGGCATCAAGAATGGCGACAACATCACCGCGATTTACACAACGCCCGCAACCCCGGCAAGCCCGATTGGAACGTACCCAATCATTCCTTCGCCCAGCGACAACGGCACCGGCGCACTGGCAAATTATGTTGTTACGCTGAATAACGGCTCGCTCACGGTCAGCCCTGCTCCGTTGACTGTAACGGCTGACAACGCAACCCGCGCTTTTGGCGCACCGAATCCGACTTTCACCGGAACAATCGTCGGCATCAAGAACGGCGACAACATCACCGCAACCTATTCCACTCCGGCCACTGCCAACAGCCCGGCGGGAACTTATCCGATTATTCCTGCTCTGGTGGACCCGACCGGCAAGCTGGGCAACTACACAGTGACTATCAATAACGGCACGCTCACCGTGACGACTGCAATTTTGACGGTCACGGCAAATAACGCTAGCCGTTTCTATGGCGACCAGAATCCGCTCTTCACCGGAACCATCCAGGGAATCCAGAACGGCGATAACATCACCGCAACTTACTCAAGCGTCGCTGATCCAACCAGCCCGGTGGGAACGTATGCAATCGTGCCCACGCTGTCAGATAACGGCACCGGCGCGCTTGCGAACTATGCTGTGGTAAGCAACAACGGAATCCTCACCGTAAATCCTGCGCCACTGACGGTTACTGCAATCAGCGTGAGCCGCCTCTATGGCGACGCCAACCCCGCGCTGAGCGTGACGATTGCCGGAATCAAGAATGGCGACCCGATCACGGCCAGCGTAAGCACTACGGCTGATCCCACGAGCCCAATTGGAACGTATCCGATCGTGGCAACTCTGATCGACCCGACAAATAAACTCGGCAATTACGCCGTGACCATCAACAACGGCACGTTGACTGTCAATCCTGCTCCCTTGAGCGTGACTGCAGCCAATGCCAGCCGCCTGTTCGGAACTCCTAATCCGCCATTTAGCGGGATCATCACGGGAATCAAGAACGGCGACCCGATCACTGCAACTTATTCGACGACGGCAATTGCTACCAGCCCCGCCGGAACGTATCCGATTACTCCGGCGCTGGTTGATCCTGCCGCCAAGCTCGGCAATTACACAGTCACGTCCACCAATGGCACGCTGACGGTGAACGCGGCCCCGACGGCCAACTTCGTGTTCGTCAACAATCAGGCTGCAGCCGGCAACAGCATCGCTGGCTACTCGGTGGCCGTAGACGGAACTCTCACGGCCTTGGCTGGCTCGCCTTTGGTGACCGGCGGTCTTGGCGCGAATGCAGCTTGCTCTTCGGTTAATCGCCTGGCCTTGAGCGCAGGC
>DASXCL010000111.1:0-77477 GCA_036491195.1 Candidatus Angelobacter sp. | reverse complement strand
ACGGAACTACGCAAACCGATGAATGGTATTTTTCATCTGCATTTATCTGCGCAAATCTGCGGCAAGAAGTTCTTTGCGCCCTTCGCGGTAAATTGCTTTGGCTAAGCACTGACTGCTAATTGCTGAGCCTGATCCCGGCTCTTTTCGATTCGTGTTCATTCGTGTCGATTCGCGGCCCAATCTTTTATCTGCGTGGATCTGCGAAAATCTGCGGCGAAATCACACTTTATTCAGCCTCTGCACATCGTGTATCCCCGGAATTTTTCTCAGCCCGCCGATCACCCGCTCCAGGTGCTTTACGTCTTCAATATCGATCACAATGTCGATCGTCGCCTGACTGTCGGCGGTGCGGGCTTCAATGTTGCGGATGTTGGTGTTATCGTCGGAGATTACGGCCGTGAGCTGTTTCAGCATCGCCGGCCGGTCGTCGCAAAAAACTGTCAGCTTCACCGGATACGTTCCGCGGCCGTCAGTCTTATCCACCTTCGGAGGCTTGGCCCACTCCACGGCAATGCGCCGGTCGGCCTCATACATCAGGTTGTTTACGTTCGGGCAGCTCACCGCATGCACGGCCACGCCTTTGCCCCGAGTCACGTAACCGACAATCGCTTCTCCGCGAATCGGGTTGCAGCAGCGCGCGCGGTAGACCAGCAGGTCATTGTAGCCTTTTACCTTGATCGCTCCGGTGTCTGCGCTCTGTCCAAACACGCGCCGTATCACCGTGCCCAGCGTGCTCCCGGCCTTTGAGGGTTCTTCCGCCGGCGTCTGCTCTGAAATTTCCGGCGAGAGCTTGGCCAGCACCTGGCGCGCAGAAAACTTTCCGTAGCCGATCCCCGCCAGCAGGTCCTGTCCGCCGCCCAGGCCATATTCCTTGGCGATCGCGTCCATTGCCTTATCGTTGAAATCTTTCAATGCCAGGCGGTATTTGCGCGCCTGTTTCTCCAGCAGCTTCTTGCCGATCTCAATGGCCCGCTCGCGCTGGTGGATGTTGAGCCAGTGCCGTATCTTGTTGCGGGCGCGCGTGGACTTGGCAAACCCCAGCCAGTCACGGCTGGGATTGTGTCCCGGCTGCGTCATGATCTCCACCACGTCGCCGTTGCGCAGCTTGTTCCGCAGCGGCACTATGCGTCCATTCACCTTGGCCCCGACGCAGGAATGCCCCACCTCAGTATGAATGGCATAGGCAAAATCAATCGCGCTGGCGTCGCGAGGCAGGATCACCACCTTGCCCATCGGCGTAAAGCAGTAAACCTCTTCGGGATAAAGATCGACCTTCAGCGTGGAAAGAAATTCGTTGGGATCTTTTACGTCCTGCTGCCACTCCACAACCTGCCGCAGCCATGCCAGCCGCTGCTCGTCCTTGGCGCTGACCGGGCTGCCGTCTTTGTATTTCCAGTGCGCGGCAATGCCTTCTTCCGCCATCTTGTGCATTTCTTCCGTGCGAATCTGCACTTCAAACTGGTGGCCGTCTTCAGTGATTACCGTGGTGTGCAGCGACTGGTAAAGGTTCGGCCGCGGCATTGCAATGAAATCTTTGATTCGCCCCGGCACCGGCCGCCACATCTGGTGGATCGCGCCCAGCACGGTGTAACAATCCTTCACTGATTTTGTGATGATGCGCACGGCCAGCAGGTCATAAACCTGATCGACGGTGATGCGCTGCCGCAATAATTTCTGATGAATACTGTAGAGCCGCTTGATCCTGCTCTCGACCTTGGCATCAACGCCGTTTTCCTTAAGCTTGCCTTGCAGTATCTTCACCAGCTTGGCCAGGAATGCCTCGCCGGCCTTGCGGCGCTGATCCACAGCCGTCCGCACCTGGTCATAGCCAATGGGATCAACGTAACGGAACGAAAGGTCTTCCAGCTCGCCGCGCACCTTGCCCATGCCCAGGCGATGGGCCAGCGGAGCGTAAATTTCCAGCGTCTCTTTCGCCACCTGCTGCCGGCGCTCTTCCGGCAGGTGCTTCAACGTGCGCATATTGTGCAGTCGGTCGGCCAGCTTGATCAGCACCACGCGGATATCATCCACCATGGCCAAAACCATCTTGCGCACGTTTTCCGCCTGGCGCTCTTCCCGGCTGGCCAGATTGATTTTGTCAATCTTGGTGACGCCTTCAACAATGTGCACCACCTGGTCGCCAAATTCGCGACGCACGTCTTCGTGCGTCACGCCCGTGTCTTCAATGGCGTCATGCAGCAGCCCGGCGGAGATGGCCGTGGAATCCAGCTTCATGTCCGCCAGCACCAGTGACACTTCCAGCGGATGAATCAGGTATGGCTCGCCCGAAGCGCGCGTTTGTCCCTGATGATGTTTGAGAGAGAAATCGTAGGCCTTGCGGATGATTTCCAGATCGTCCGTAGGGCGGTTTTCGGCGACCTTGGCCAGCAATTGCTGGTACTTGGCCGTAAGCAGCTTCAGCTCTTTTTGCGAAGCGGGCTGCGGGTTTGTCGCCATGTTCAATTATATCCTGAAAAAATGCGGCGTTCGCGCTTCGACACTCAGGCGGGTTCCGGGGAGTTATTTGGGGGAGAAGTACCCGGACTCCATATCAGCAGTAAGAGGACCCCGACGGCACAGAGAGCGTAAGCCAGCCATAAGGGCCCTTTGTAGATGGCTATGAGGGGCCCCCACATAGCAACTGAGCACCCAGAGGCGAGCCTCATTAAGTGCCCCAAACTCCACCGTCGAAAGGGGGTAGTTCTTGCTCGGTGAGATGGAGAATGCTCTTTGGGGATATAGCGCTGAAATGTGAAACCCGACACGGCGCAGTACGTTGCCGCGAAAACGATTATCCATTGAATCGGACCCATCTCGCCGTTGTTCTTAGGCTTTCCCGAATGCGCGACCAGCCAACATGCCGATAAGGCCAACACAAGACAAAAGATCTGCACCGCGCGAAGCTGGCGTACGTTCATTTCAGAAAATCCTCCTTACGGCCTCGCCCCGCCCGTATGTTTCCCGGTCTTCAGGCTGACCTCAAACGCCACTTCCTTGTCGGCCAGTGCGTCCCAGCCGTGGCCTAGCAGTCTATCCCCCTCGATCTCCGTAATCGTCAGCCCTTCCCAGGTAAGCCGCTCCGTAGTCCACGCAATGCCTGAGTTACCGACCGCCGTAATCGACGTAAACCCCGCAAAGAGCAACAGGCCGACTTGTGAAAGCACCCGGAGATCCACCACCGGGCTCTGCTGCACCCGCAGCCACTGTGCCGGACTCCCGGCCTTCACCACGTAGGCGTAACCGCCCACCACTACGCAAAAGGAATCCGGATCGGGGGTTGAGCAGACCGCGCTGACTACCTGGTCTGAGTCAAAGCCGAGAGCAAAAAATCCTACCCACGTGGGCCCGCTCTGCGGAGTAACGCGCAGGTACGCGCCGCTGCGGTCGCCTTCCTCAAGTTCCACGGGATAGTGATACAGCTTTTCAACCGGATGGACCGGCGGGGCAGCTTCCAGCATTCTGACTTCATAGTGACGTGGAAACGTGAAGTCAAAACGGAAGTGCTGTTTCATTAGCCCTCTTCTTGCAGTGATCGACCGCTGCCAAATCCATCAGCTGAGACGATTAAATGTTCAATCTGGGCGGTACACCTTGAATGCTTTTATCCACCGAAAACGCCATCCCGAACCGTCTCTGCCGAGGCTTGCCGAGGCAGAGCGTGTGAGGGATCTGCTCCGCTACCGCGTCGCGCGAGCCACATTCCTATCCAACCTGCGGTCTCAAAACAAATCAAAAGATCAAAGCATCGCCAGAAATTCCGTCACCCTCTCACGCACACTCTTCACATGGACTGGAAGTTCCAGCTTACTGCCGTCTTCAATCACTGGAATCAGCCTGTTGAAGTCCGGCCCTGAATGCGATCCGATCAACATGATCCGCACCGGATGAAACAGATCTTTGCCCTTCGCACCTGTCTCGGCCTTGATCTCATCCATGATCGACTTAAACCGCTCCGGCGTCAGCGGCGATTCGTTCGCGGCGCGCCTGGAAAACGCCTGCATCACAGCTTTCGCCTTGTTGGCAAATACTTCAGCATTCTCCGGCAGCGCAAGCGCGGCGGCAGCATCATGGTTGAAGATGATCTTTGCCTTTTCCGGCAGCTGGTCAAGTTGATCGACGTATGGCGTCAGCAGATCAATCAGATCCTTGGTCCAGCCGCTGACGTTTCCATTCACGCTGGCCGGCAGCAGTCCCGCACGCTGTAACGTCTCTGTGCCCATCTGATGAATGCGCTCCGGGGGGCTCTGCTTGATGTAATGCCGGTTGATCCAGTAGAGCTTGGTGAAGTCAAAAATCGCAGGCGCCGCATTGACGCGCTCCAAAGAGAACTCTTTGATCAATTCGTCCTTGGAAAAAATTTCGCGATCGCCGCCGCTCGGCGCCCAGCCCAGCAGTGCCAGGTAATTCATCAGCGCCTCGGGCAGGATTCCCATCTCGCGGAAGTTTGCCACCGATGTTGCTCCGTGCCGCTTGGACAATCGCTCGCGATCCGGGCCAAGTATCGTCGAAAGATGCGCGAACTCCGGCACTGGCAGCCCCAGCGCTTCATAGACGGCGACCTGCTTGGGCGTGTTGGAAATGTGATCGTCGCCGCGAATCACGTGCGTGATTTTCATATCCGCGTCGTCAATCACCACCACATAGTTGTAAACCGGCATGCCGCTTGACCGGACGATGATGGGATCGCTTACTACTTCATTCGAGAATTCCACATTGCCGCGCACGATGTCATGGAAGCGGATCGGATGCTCAGGAATCTGCAGCCGTATCGCCGCAGGCTCGTCCGCCGCTCGACGCCGCTCAGCCTCGGCTGGGTCAAGGTTCCTGCACTTGCCGGAGTAGTTGGGCTGCCGCTGCTCCGCCATTGCCTGCTGACGATCGCGCTCCAGTTCTTCGGCGGTGCAAAAACAGTAATACGCCTTCTGCTCCTTGATGAGCCTTTCAGCATAGCCTCGGTAAACATCCATCTTGTCCGACTGCCGGTACGGCGGATAAGGTCCGCCTACGTCAGGCCCCTCGTCCCAATCGATCCCCAGCCACTTCAGGTCTTCCATGAGCTGGATTTCGTAACGAGCTTCACTGCGCTCCAAGTCGGTGTCTTCAATCCTAAGGATGAACGTTCCGCCCTTCTGGCGGGCAAACAGCCAGTTAAACAGTGCTGTGCGGACGTTCCCAATGTGCAACTGACCCGTGGGCGACGGGGCAAAACGGACGCGAACTTTATCGCTCTGTGCCATGTATATCCATGGTAACAAAAGCAAATCGTGCGCTGGCGGCCAACGTCGCGCGCTGGAATTTCATCTCAACCTGTTGAAAGCAGCTCGGGATTCCCAACTCATGCCTTCCAGCGCCATCGGCCCACTCATCCTCTTTCTTGCCATCCTGCTGACCGGCGCTCATCTGCTCGGCTATCTGTTTGCCCGCCTGCGGCAGCCGCGCGTGATTGGAGAGATTCTGGCAGGTTGCATCCTTGGGCCGTTCGTGCTGGGGCGATGGGCCGCCTACACGCACTTCCTTCAGCTTGACGTAGCCGCAACGCAGAAAAAGGCCGCGCTCGACCTACTCTATTACCTTGGCCTGCTGATGCTGATGTTTCTTTCTGGCGCGGAAACCAAGACGCTCTTTCAGAAACATGAACGCAAGCAAATCGGCTGGCTGGCCGCCGTTGGAACGGCGCTACCCTTTTTCATCATGCTGGCGCTCGGATCGGTGCTGCCGCTGGGCTGGTTTATGGGCGCGAAGTCCAGCCGTGCTTCTCTGCTGCTGGTGATGAGCATTGCTGTCGCGGTGACTTCGATTCCCGTGATCTCGCGCATCTTCTTCGATCTTAAGATTCTGCACACGCGCTTTGCCCGGCTGGTGCTGGGCATAGCAGTGCTTGAAGATATAGTTCTGTGGGCTGTTCTGGCCATCGCTACGGCTATTGCCGACTCATCCGGCCTTCCCGCGCGCAAGATTGCGCTGCACATTGGGATCACGCTGGCTTACTTCATCCTTGGTCTGGTTCTGTTTCCACGCGCGACCAAACGCATTTCGAAATCGCGGTTCAATCTTCTTGCTATTAATTCGCCAGTGACGTTTACGCTGCTGATTGCGTTCGCTTACGTGGCAGTGGCCGGGTTGCTCGACGTAAACCTGGTCTTCGCCGCTTTCCTTGCTGGCTTCGCCGTTTCGCGCAAGCGCCTGGGCGACGCGCTGGCTACGATCTCCGGTTTCTCCTTTGCCCTATTCATTCCGGTCTATTTCGCGCTGGTGGGCTACAGCCTGATTTTCGGAAAAGCTTTTTCCATTTCCATGCTGGTGGCGTTCCTGGCTGGAGCTTGCGTATTAAAGCTTCTTGCAGTTGCGCTGGGAGCGCGTCTTGCTGGCTTCCGCGGCCTGGATATTACGAACCTTGCTGTCGCAACCAACGCTCGCGGCGGTCCAGGAATTGTATTGGCCAGCGTTGCGTTTGAGGCTGGGATCATCAGCGCCGCGTTTTATACCACACTGGTTCTTGTGGCCGTGCTTACGTCGCAAGCCGCGGGCGCGTGGTTGGAATTTGTGCTTCGCAAAGGCTGGCCCCTGCTGTCAGGCGATGCCACGTCTCCTGCTGTCGTGACGTCGACAGAAGCGCCCGAGCAGTTGGCGGCGTGATTTTTTTTCTTTATCCCGAAGCGAAGCGAGGGACTCCTATCGCCGCCAAACTCTTTGGCGCGAATCAACGCGAACGAAAGCGAATCAGGATCATTCGCGTCCATTCACATCCGATTGTCGTGCGTTAGCCCTTGAGATCATCGTAGTAATAGGGTTCCCTCCCCTTCGGTAAGGTCAGGGTCGGGATTGCAGAGAAAGCCCTCAAGTGCGTCCTGCTAATGCGGTCATGCCAGCCTAGCCGGTCTTCATCCACCAGGGCCCAGGCGTAGCCCAGCCCTATCGAAAAGCCTGAGAGAGCGCTGGCTGCGGCGCGGCATTGGCGGTCGAACATGGTTGTAGCCTTCCCTTCAAAGGTGCAGAGCTCAAGCTGGGCCATGTTCATCCCCGGAGTGGCCCGGCGGTAAACCAGAAACATGTATTGAAAGAGCAGCCAGAAGATTCCTCCCGCCGCCAGCATGCATACCAGCGTCATCCTTGACTGCGGCATCTCTTCCGCGAGCTCGGCAAAAGTCAGCGCAAAGGCTCCGGTAGCGGCAAAAACGATTCCGGCATCCGCCAGCCCGGAGACGAAACGCTGGCTCAACGGCGCAGGCCGCGGAATCACCTCAAGGTCGAGGCGCGATTCCTTCGGTTCCAGCCGGATATCGGAAAAGCTGGGCAGCAGCTCCATCTGCTGGCCTTGCAGAGGTGGCCTTATCGCTGGCTCCATCTCCTGTGATTCGATCTCCGCCGGTTCGGGCTCGTACGCTTCCATGATCCGCGGAATCTCCGGCTCCGGGTCGGCCTGCTCCAGCTCATCGAGCGTGACCTCTTCAATCGTCGGCACGTACGCGGGCTGGGTCCGCGGAAAACGGATCACCTTGGGCGGCGCCTGCCTGCCCATAGTCGGCTTGACCATGCTCCCCTGAATTACGATTTCATGGAAGCGATCTGGCGGTGGCGGCGGGGAATCCTCCGTTTGCGTGCCGAAGGAGTGAGGCGCTTCGGCGGAAAAATCCAGCTCAAGCGCGTTTGGATCAGCAGGGCGGCGCCGCCGGGCACGGTGCTGCTGCACCCGCGATACCACCTCTCGCCTCCAAGCCTCATCGACATGAGCGTTTCCCCCGGAAGCAGAATGGAGAGACGGCGGTGGCGCGGGTTCGCCCTCGATGACTTCGTGATCGGCCAGGCTTTCCGCCAGGACGGACGTGTTCCTTCGAGCGTGCACGCACGGATACGCCTTACCGCAAAGGGGGCAAGTCATGGGCCGGGTCGGAGAATTTCGCCAGAAGTGGGATGCGGCCGGAGAGGGACAGGTTTTGCTTTTCCAAAACTTGACGTGATAACTTCCCAGTCTGGCTTTCTACGGCATGCAATCCCAATACAAGTTTGTTATCACAGCAGCGTTGCTTTGTCACTTGTTTCTCACGGTTCCGCTAGTGACAAGCCAGGCGCGCGCGGACCAGACTGGGCAAAATCCAGCGCCGGAGCAAGCTGTGCCCAGTCCAGCGCCTACCGGGCCTGCGAACCAGAATCCTGCAGCGCCGAAGGAACGTACAGGCAACTGCCATTCCGTCATTACATCTCCACCGACTCCGCACCAGCTTTCTCCATCGAACCCGACCACGCCCGCCGGCGGTGGCGGAGCCGGGGCTCAGGTTGGCGGCAGGGTGAGAGTGCCCATCAGCGAAGAGCATCCGGTCATCATCGACGCGCAGGAATGCGAGCAGGCCGGCAAGGTCTACACGCTGCGCGGGGATGTGGAAATCCAGTTTGCCGATTACGTCTTCCGCGGCGACCAGGTGACCTATGATTCCGCCACCGGCGACGTCACGGCCACCGGCCATTTTTCTTTAGACGGCGGCCGACGCGACATTCATATCAGCGGCAGCGAAGGGACCTACAATCTTCATTCACAAACCGGAAAGTTTTACGACGTGCGCGGCTCCACGGGCGCGCGCTTCAAAGGCCGAAGCGTTACGCTTACTTCGTCCAGCCCGCTGTCTTTTTCGGGCAAGATGGTAGAGCAGACCGGGCCGGATGAGTACGTCCTTCATCACGGATCGGTAACCTCTTGCGAACTGCCCCATCCCAAGTGGACGTTCACCGCCGCCAGGATCATCCTGAACGTGGGAAATTCCGCGCACGTTTACAACACCACGTTCCGGCTCAAAGGCGTTCCCGTTTTCTACCTGCCATACGCGTCTCCTCCGGTGGAGCGTTTAGGACGTGAAAGCGGCTTCCTCATTCCGACGTTTGGCACGTCGAGCACCAAGGGCACCGTTATGGGCGATTCTTTTTATTGGGCCATCAACCGCAGCATGGACGCCACTCTGGGCGGCGAATACCTCTCCAAGCGAGGCTGGGAGCTTCAGGAAAACTATCGCTATCGGCCCAGCGAGAGCTCTTTCCTCAATCTGAATTACTTCGGCGTGCTTGATCGCGGAATCACCACGACTTCAGTGACCACGGTAAACCAAGTCAGCCAGACGGTTTCTCAAACGGTGAAACAGGGCGGTGAGGACGTGAAGCTCAACGCGGAAACCACGTTCGCCCACGACGTCCGGGGTGTCGCGTCCATTGATTACCTGAGTTCCTTCATCTTCCGCCTGGCTTTTACCGAGAATTTTTCTCAGGCGGTGGATTCCGAGGTCAAGTCAGCGGCCTTCCTGACCAAAAACATTGAGGGGTTTTCCTTCAACGGCTCTGTCGCGCGCTATCAGAATTTCCAGAGCAAAAACAATGATGACGCAATCACGATCCTGCACGCGCCGGGCATCGAGCTATCCAGCGTGGACCGAAAACTCTTTGGCTCGCCCATCTACTGGTCGTATGACGTGGATGGCGGCGGCTTGCGCCGCAGCCAGACGGAACCACGGTTCGTGACTCCCGGCGTGGTGGGGCGGCTCGACGTGGATCCGGACCTGAGTCTGCCCCTCTTTTTCCGCGGCTGGACATTCCGGCCCGAAGTGCAACTCCGTAATACGATTTATTCCCAGCAGATCTCGGAGAATTCGCCTTCGACGCCACTCCACAATTTTCTCAACCGCCGCACGATTTCCGGCAGCATTGAATTGCGCCCTCCCGTGTTGAGCAAAGTGTTTGACCGGACAATCGCAGGCCGGAAGATCAAGCACACAATTGAACCGCGCCTGGTGTATCGCTACACCAATGGCGTCGAGAATTTCGCTTCCATCATTCGTTTTGACTACAGGGACATCCTCAGCAATACGAATGAAGCCGAATTTGGCTTGCTGCAAAGGGTTTTCGTGAAGCGTGAGCGCCCGGAGTGCAACGACCAGGTGGAGAGTAGCGTGCCCGGCGTCAACGCACCGGCCCTTGCGCCGGTAACGCCCTGCGCGCCGGCAGGAGCCGACGAATTTGTCAGCTGGGAAGTGAAGATGAAGTATTTTGCGGACCCAACGTTCGGAGGCGCTGTTTCCAGCGCTCCCGGCACGGTGCCCACACGAACGGTGCTCTCGACCAGCGCAGATTTCACGGGCATCGCGTTTATCACCGATCCGCGCCGTTTCTCTCCGGTTGTGTCACGCCTGCGCATGCGCACCAGCAACAATAGCGAAGTGGAATGGCAGCTCGACTACGACACCAAGAAGGGACGCATCAATGCCAGCACGCTCTACGCGGGCTTCCATCTGGGGGATTTTGTCATCGGCGCCAGCCACGCCTATTTACTGGCTCCGGGTGAGGTCGTAACGGACCCGAACAACCCCACCCAGACTCTTCCATTGTGCCAGCCGCATATTTTCAATCAGGCCGCGTGCGTTCCGCTGCTTTTTGACCAAGTACGAGCGCAGCTAGGTTATGGCAGCCCGACCAAGAGAGGCTGGAGCGCCGCCGCAAACATCGGCGTCGACCGGGAATTCAACCTGCTGCAATACTCAGCCGCGCAGTCGTCTTACAACTGGGATTGCTGCGGTTTGAGCTTCGAATACCGGCGGTTCTCGCTGGGCTCAGTCCGTAATGAAAATCAGTACCGCTTCGCCTTCACCCTGGCCAATATTGGATCGTTCGGAAATTTGAAACGCCAGGAACGTCTGTTCTGAGAACCTCAACCACAAAGGACACGAAGGACCACGAAGTTTTCGGCCTTGGCTGAATGGCAACTTCGAACCGGTTATGCGCGTTCCAATCCCTTGTGTTCCTTCGTGTCCTTTGTGGTTAAAATCTATTTATGGATCCGTCCGCCAAGCAGCGCCTTCTGGAAGACTCGCTCCGATCGCTCGGCCGCACTTTGGTCGCGTACTCCGGCGGCGTCGATTCCGCCTATCTGGCCTGGGTAGCCCACCAGGTTTTGGGTCAGGACGCGCTGGCCGTGATCGCGGACTCGCCCAGCCTGGCGCGAACGCAGTTGCAGGACGCGCTGGCGTTCGCCCGGGAGCATGGGATTGAAATCGAGGTGATCCAGACTGGGGAAATGGACCGCCCGGAATACGTGCGCAATGATCGCCAGCGTTGCTTCCACTGCAAAGACGAGCTTTTTCAGGTAATGGAGACATTCGCGGCAGAACGCGGCTTCCAGTCGATTGCTTACGGGGTCAACGTGGACGATCAGAGCGATTTCCGGCCAGGGCAGGCTGCTGCGCGCCAGCACCACGTGGCTGCTCCGCTTCTGGAGGCAGGGTTAGGCAAAGCCGAAATCCGCGAACTGGCACGCAATGCGGGGCTCCGTGTCTGGGAGAAACCTGCTTCCGCCTGCCTGTCATCGCGCATCGAGTATGGCCGTCCCGTTACTCTGGATGCGCTCTCCTCAGTTGAGCGCGGGGAAGACGCCCTGCGGCATCTGGGTTTCCGCCAGTGCCGCGTGCGGCATCACGGTGAGATTGCGCGGATTGAGATCGCGCGGGACGAACTGGCGCGCGCCCTGACCCCTGAGATGTTTGCGGAATTCACCCGCATATTCAAAGGTCTGGGATTTACCTTTGTCACTCTGGACACCGAAGGCTTCCGTTCCGGTTCCATGAACACGCATTTGCCTTCCCAGCCGCTGACTAAGCTGATCTCCTGAGAGCCCTGAGCACCCCTTCATGAGATAATTCAGGCAAGGAAAGTCTTTCTATGAAGGTGGTTCATTTGGCAAGATTTGGCGCAATTATCATTACCGTTCTTATGTTTCTGGTAATGGCCGTCCCGGCTTGTCTGGCCCAGGCAACAGGAACGCAGCAAAAAGCCGGAAACCCGGCAAAACCTGCTGGAGGCAACGCGACTGCAACTTCGAAGAAAAAGACCGCGGAAGCAGACAAAACTACCCTGGCCCCAAGAGGAGAAGAAAAGCTGGAACCTTTGACTCCGGAGGTGATGCATCGGATAGAGATCGAGATCCGTTCGCGCTACAGCGTGCCGTCGCAAGTCGCGATTTCTGTTGGCACTCCCAAACGCGGAACTGTGGCCGGTTACGATGATGTGGTGATCACATTCACCGGCGGGATGAACACCACCCACCACGACTTTTTGATTTCCAGCGATCGTAAGACCCTGGCGCACCTAGAAAAAATCGACGTTTCCCAGGACCTCATGTCCAAAATCGACGTGAAGGGGAGAGCGGTGCGTGGCAACCCGAACGCCAAGGTCACGATTATTAATTTCGATGATTTTCAATGCCCCTTCTGTTCCCACATGCATTCCACGCTTTTTAGCAACGTTTTCAAGGACTATGCCGATAAGGTGAAGGTTATTTACAAGGATTATCCGCTTATTGAGATACATCCCTGGGCCATGCATGCGGCAATCGACGGCAATTGCCTGGCAGCACAAAATAGCGATGCGTACTGGGACTTTGCCGATTACGTCCATGCCAACCAAAAGCTGGTGGCCGGCAAGTCACCGGCGGAGGCATTCCTTAACCTTGACGGCATTGCCCAGGAACAAGTGAAGAAACGCCAGCTTGACCCGGATAAATTGCAGGCCTGTGTTAAGAAACAGGATGAAAGCGGAGTGCGCGCCTCCATGGCTGAAGGCGATAAGCTGGGAATTGATTCCACTCCCACCATTTTCATTAACGGAGAGAAGTTCACCGGCGCAGTGCCGGAAGCGGAGTTGCGCTCCGCCCTGAACCGTGCCTTGGCCGATAGCGGGCAGCAAGCTCCGGCAAACGCAAAAAACTAGTTCATGAAGTCGTGGAACTCGGTTATCGTACCGTATCTGACTTGCCTGGGAGGCAACTGTTGATCCAGACGCGTAAATTTCGGAACAGTCTGTTTCTCATTGCGGCGTGCACTGTGGCCCTGGCCCTGGCCGGATGCCCTGGTCGCGGCACCGGTAAAGAAGTCATGGCCAAGGTGAATGCGTACAAAATCCTCCGTTCCGAAGTGGACAAGACGTACAACACCCAGGTGGCTGGCTCTCCGCAAAAACCCACGCCAACCGAGGAAGAAGCCCTGCGGTTGAACGTACTCGGCCAGATCATCTATAACCAGCTGCAGCTGCAAAAAGCCGAGAAACTCGGCATCGTCGCCGCCGATGATGAGGTGGAAAGCAAATTCAACCAGGCTAAAGCGCCCTATTCGCAGGAACAGTTTCAGAAGCTCTTAAAAGATCGCGGGTTCACGGAAGACGATTACAAGCTGGAGATACGCCGCAACCTAACGGTGGATAAGCTGCTGAACAAAGAGATCGCCTCCAAGGTCACGATTTCTGACGCTGATATCCAGAGCTATTACAACCAGAACAAGGCGGAATTCAACCTGATCGAGCCACGCTACAGCCTGGCCACCATTTTTGTGAGCAACCAGCCTCCCAATGACTCCGGAAGTCCCGCGGATAGAGCGCAGCTTGACGCTCAGGCAAAAAAGAAGATCCAGATTATCTACAATCGCCTGGAAAGCGGCGAAGATTTTACCGAGCTGGCGCAAAAGTACTCTGAGGACCCGGACACGGCACGTACCGGCGGGGCCGTAGGCCCGGTGCCTGAATCACAAATCAAGAACCTTGATCCCACCACTCGCGATGCCGTTCAGAAACTGAAGGCAGGGCAATGGTCGCAGGTGATTCCGGCGGTCGATCCCCGCAGCCATCTACAGAGTGGATATCAGATTGTGCGGCTGAATGCCAAAGAGGGCGCCGGACAGCGCGATTTCAACGATCCTCAGGTGCAGCAGTTCATCCGCAACAAGCTGCGCAGCCAGCGTGAGCAGATCCTGAAGGCCGCGTATGACGAAGTGCTGCGCGACAACGCTGAGGTCCACAACTATTATGCGGAAGAAATCCTGAAGAATACCGGCACAAAATAGATCTATTCCACTTCCCCCAGCGCCTGCCCAGCTTCCACTGCTGCCCCTTCCGCAACATTGATTTTCTTCACCACGCCGGTCTTCGGGGCTTTCAACTCGTTCTGCATCTTCATGGCTTCAATCACAATCACGCTCTGCCCGGCTTCCACAGGGGTCCCAACCGCGGCGAGAATCCTGACCACCTTGCCCGGCATGGGGGCCTTTATCTTCATGACGCCGTGTTCGCTCACTCCCGTCCGGCGGCGTGACCGAAACGAGCGCGGATCGCGCACGGGCGCACCAAACCTCTCATGCCCGACCACGACGTTGGCCTCTGCTCCTAGGGTTTCCTGCTTCACTTCATAAGATTTGCCGTCCCAAAGGAGCGAAAGCACGCCGTCTTCGCCGGAAACAACATCCAGTGGTATCTCGCGACCATCCAGCCTGCACTTCCATTGTTCGCCCGCCCGCACCAACTCAACGGAATAGATTTTTTCCGCGATGGTGACTTCATACATCATTCGCTGCGGACTCCTTCAGTGCGCGCCGTGCGCTTCCAGGCAGAGGCATCAGAGCGTCTTTCACCCGATGGAGAAGCGCCATTCTGGCCATTTTTTCCCTGAGTCGTGGCGGCAAACAGCGCGGCCGAAACCGCCGCGATCTCAGCCGTATTCCCGGCCGCGGCCAACGGGTTGGCTTCGGTCGCCAGCAAGCGGTCCAGGAAGCCGGTGTCGATGTTCGCGGCGACAAAGTCCGGGTGCTCCAGAATGCGGCGGAAGAGAGAGAGGTTGGTCTTGATCCCGCCGACAAAGTATTCGTCCAGAGCGCGTCGCATACGAGCGATCGCCATTGCCCGGTCGGGCGCATGCACAATCAATTTTGACAGCATAGGATCGTAGTCCAGCGGCACAGTCCAGCCTTCATAAACACCGCTGTCTTCACGAACACCCGGGCCGGATGGCCGCAAGAGTTTTCCGATTTTTCCCGGGGAGGGGAAGAAATTGTTGTCCGGATCCTCCGCGTAGATACGGCATTCAATCGCGTGTCCGCGCAATGCAACATCTTCCTGGCGGAATGGAAGCTTCTCTCCGTTGGCGATTCTCAGTTGCAAATGAACCAGATCGAATCCCGTGACTAGTTCAGTAACCGGGTGTTCCACCTGCAGGCGGGTGTTCATTTCCAGGAAGTAAAAGTTGCGCTTGGCGTCCACAAGGAACTCTATGGTACCGGCATTGGTGTACCCTGCCGACTTGGCTGCCTGAACTGCCACAGCACCCATGCGCCGGCGCATTTCAGGGTCCACAATGGCTGAAGGCGCTTCCTCAATCACCTTCTGATGGCGGCGCTGCACCGAGCATTCGCGTTCACCAAGATAAACCACGTTGCCATGTTCGTCAGCCAGTACCTGGATCTCAATGTGACGTGGGTTCTCAATAAATTTTTCAAGATAGATCTCGCCGTCGCTGAAAGAACGCAGCGCTTCGCTTTGCGCGGTTTCAAAGCTTGATTTCATTTCGCCGGCGGACTTTACCAGGCGCATTCCTTTGCCGCCGCCACCGGCTGCGGCTTTGATCATGACGGGAAATCCGACGCTCGGCGCCATCTCTACGGCCTCAGCCAGCGAGAGGCCGCGAACTGATCCGGGGACCATGGGCACTCCAGCCGCCTGCATTGCCGTGCGGGCCCGGGTTTTGGATCCCATCAATTCCATGGCCGATGGCGGAGGCCCAATGAATTTGATACCGGCTTCCGCACAGGCCCGCGCGAACTGCGCGTTCTCAGAAAGAAACCCATATCCCGGATGAATGGCTTCGGCCCCGCAGCGTCTGGCCACGTCAAGGATTTTCCCAACGTTGAGATACGATTCGCGCGCCGGCGGCGGGCCTACCGAGTACGCCTCATCGGCCTTGCTTACGTGGAGAGCGGCGCGGTCAACCTCAGAATAGATTGCTACGGAAGCAATTCCCATCTCACGGCACGCCCGCATTACACGGACAGCGATCTCACCACGATTCGCTATGAGGACTTTCTTAAACATAGAAGAAATGTTGATTGTAACAACAACGAGAACAACTAGCCGCTGGCTCCTGACTGCTAGCCTGGCTCTTTTAGCTGTAAAAAATGCCGTATTCTCACCAAAAACGAGTGGACCTGCTCCCAAATAAACCCAGGCGGGCCGGCACCCAGCCCAGGAGCTAGTAGCTGGCGGCTAGTAGGTGGTTTGCCAACAAAAAGCCCCTCCCGCAGGAGGGGCTGCTGCAATGCGGACTTTTTATTTGGATTTCGGCTGGTCCAGCACGATACCGCCGCTGGTCTTCTTTGACGCTTCTTCCGCTTTTTTCTTGCGTGCAGCCATGGCCTTATCGCTCCACTCATTGGCCGTCTTCACGTATTCGGCCCGGGTCTGAGCGTCTTCGCAGGTCATGTCATTTGCCTTGCGGCGATACAGCAGATTCATGTAAGCCATGGCGTCATCGTAATCCTGCCGTTTGTCGATGGCCGTCTGGAGCATCTTCATGCCCTCATCGACCGCGACGCCGTCCTTGTATTTCAGTTGATCGCAAAGCTTCTGGTCGCCTTTCCCCTTCAGCTCGTCTTCAACTCTCATGCCGGCCTTGGACTTGAGGTCCGCTGCGTCCTTGTATGTCGCGGACCAGTCGATCACGCCGACCGAGTAATAGGTCTCCGGATCGTTGGGATCGGCGTCGATGGCCTTCTTGTAATACTCGCGGGCTTCGTCGAACTTTTTCTGCTGCATGTACAGGAAGGCGATTCCCTTAAGGCTGGTGACGTTGTTCGGGTCGTTCTCCAGTACCTGCTTGTATTGGTCGATCGCCATTTGGGCGTTGCGCAGGTTCTCGGGCGTCTCTACGCCGGGAACATACTGCTGCGCATACGCGGTGGCCAGGTACATTTTGGCGACTTTAAGATCTTTATCGAGATTGACGGCGTTCTTGAAGTGCTCAATCGCTTCCTCGTAATTGGCGCCCCGAAAGGACTGCACGCCCTTATTGAGTTGATCGCGAGCCTTGAGTTTGTTGCAACCCGCCGTGCTCAGCAGGGCGGCTGCGACGGCCATTACCGTCACGAGTCGTGCGGTCCTGTTCATTTTTGCTGCTCCCTTACCGGAGTGAAGAAAAAATTTTTCGAGTCCTGAGGTGGACAAAACTCATGGGGCTGGGCGGTTCTGCCGCCCAAACCCATTCTGAGGAGTTACCCAAATTATTGTCCCGCTTCGATCTTTGCCGTAATCAAACCAATCCTGTCTACGACGTTCGTGCCCCTTGCGGTATCGATCACCTGGGCCACGTTTTGGAATTCGACGTCAGGATCGCCTTTCACGAACATTACCCGTTCCGCGCGCGTTTTGAAGATGTCAGTAAGCCGCTGGCTGAGATTTTCCTGCGCCACGTCTTCCTGGTTGATCTTCAATTTGACCTTGCCGTTATCCAGCAGAACCTGGACGACCACCGTGCGGTCCGTCTGGGTCTCCGGCTGGTGCGGCGGAGGCGGTTGTGGAACCAGCGCCTCAAGCCCTTTCGGCGTCAGCGGGGTGATGACCATGAAGATGATCAGCAGCACCAGCAAAACGTCGATCGCCGGCGTTACGTTGATGTCCGCGATTTGCCCGCCGCCACCACCGCCAGTTGTCATTGCCATAATGAATCCCTCTTTTGTTTGGTTCTGGTTACTGCGTTGGTGGCTTGTTCGGGTTTTGTCTTTGTTCGGTCAGCAACCCTACCTCGTCAACGCCGGCGGAGCGGACGTCGTCCACCACTTCCACCACACCTTTGTATTTGGCGCGTGCGTCAGCCTTTACGAAAACCTGCTTCTTCGTCCGGCTTGACACGCGGTCCTTTACTTTCTGGGTCAACTCTTCCGGCGTGACTTTCTGTGTGTCCAGAAAAACCTGGCCATCTCTCATGACCGCCACAATTATGGCGTCTTCCTTGTCAGCATCCTGCATGGGAACAGGGTTATTGGCCTTGGCCAAATCGACAGATTGGCCCTTCTGCAGCATGGGCGTGATCACCATGAAAATGATCAGCAAAACCAGCATTACGTCCACCATGGGCGTGACGTTAATGTTGGAATTTACTTTAGCGCCTTCATTACGAACGTTAATGGCCATTGCTCAGCTCCCGGCTTACCGCCGCACCGTTGTGGCGCTGCTCCGCTTCAGGAAGTAATCAACCAGTTCGCTGGATGAGTTGTCCATTTCCACGTCAAAGGCTTCTACTTTGCCGGTGAAATAGTTGAACATCATCACGGCGGGGATGGCGACGAACAGTCCCAGAGCCGTGGTGACCAGCGCTTCCGAAATACCGCCGGCGACCGCGCCCAGGCCTGTGGCCTTCTGCTCAGAGATCTTTTTGAACGCGTTAAGAATTCCAATGACCGTTCCAAATAGTCCGACGAACGGCGCCGTGGAACCGATGGTGGCCAGTCCGCCCAGGCCGCGCTTCAATTCGGCGTGCACAATGGCTTCCGCCCGCTCCAGGGCGCGCTTGCTGGCTTCAATCTGTTCACCGGGGATTTCCGTGGACTCGCCATGGGCCTTAAACTCCTGCAAGCCGGCAGTCACGACCTTGGCCAGGTGGCTCTTTTTATTGCGCTCGGCCACGCGGATGGCTTCATCCAGTTTGCCTTCGCGCAGGGCGCCGGCAACTACCGGAGCGAACTGGCGGGATTGTTTGCGGGCCGCGCTAAAAGCGATCCAGCGGTCAATCATGACGCCAATCGACCACGCCGACATAATAAAGAGAATGACTACGACGATCTGGGCGACCCAGCTCATCTGTTTCCACAAATGGATGGGGTCCCATCCAATTTGCACGTCGTCTCCTGTCTGCTGGAAAAGCCAGAAGGCGACCATATGCGCTTTGGCGATCGTGAGAGTTGCAATGTTTGCGACAAGCATGGGTTTAAGTTTTCCTCCTCAGAACTTTTTAGAAACTTTTGCCGAGAGTGTGCCCCCTTTCAACGGGGCCGGGCTAGAACACAAAACAGCGCGACAACATTACGCGATGGACTACTTCCTTCTCGGGGCCGGGCCGGCTGGCGTTCACCTGCCGCCCGTCTTTATCGAAACTGCTTTACATATGGAACTGGACTTTAATCGTTGTTTCCACTTCCACCGGTTCGCCGTTCAAAATGTAAGGTTTGTACTTCCACTGTCTCACGGCATCCATCGCAGCCTGGATGAGAATTGGATGCCCTTGTACCCCATGAAGGTTTTCGATCACTCCACTCTTACTGATCGTCGCCTGTAAAATCACGTCACCCTGAATATGGGCAATCCGGGCCATCTGGGGATACGTTGGAGTAACATCGTGGATCTTAAGGCCTTCGGCGACTCCAGAAGACACGCGTAACTTCTGCGGCGTGGCAACTTTAGGAGGCGGCGCGGCCGATCCGATGATGCCGCCAATCACTCCGCCGGCAGATCCGCCAGGAACTCCGCCCACAACTCCACCCGTCACTCCGGCGTTTGCCGGCGTTTCCTCTTCCTTAATCATCTGGATCTTTTTCGGGATTTTGCTGGGCGTTCGCAAAGCGCCGTCCACGATTTCGCTGACTTTCTGCACGTGCTGAATCTGGGGTGCGGCCGGAGGAGGTGGAGGCGGTGGTGGCGGCGGTGCGACCAGCCAGGTTGTGAGCTGCCCTTTGGGCAGCGCCTCAGTGAATATCAGCGGCAGTAACACAAGGAAGCCAACAAGCCCTAACTGGACCAGGGTCGAAATCAACCCAGTCCACTTCTGGTTGGTCTTAATCCTTCCTCCCGATTCCATCAGGCTGTCTTCAAACATGCCGATTCTCCAATTCTTAGGGGGACTTAGCGATTAAATACATTGGACACCGGGACTGCTAATTTTGCTCCCAAAAAAGCGGGAAAAACGGGACCCTATACCAAAACTTTCCGGCCCTATACCCCTATACTTTGACGCGAACTTTGCCCTTCGTGCCCGGGGCGGGAAGCGGAATTGACCCTTTTCGCGAGCTGCCGGAGCGCCACTCCGTATACGCCACGAGCATGGGAGCTGCCACGGCAATCGACGAATACGTCCCTATTATGATGCCAACTACCAGGGCAAAGGAAAACCCGTGAAGCACTTCCCCGCCAAAAAGGTACAACGAGAGCACCGTCAGGAACGTCAGGCCTGAGGTCAGGATCGTCCGGCTCAGGGTCTGGTTAATGCTCTTATTGACGATTTCCGCCAGGCTCTCCCGCCGCATGAGTTTTACGTTCTCTCGAATGCGATCAAACACCACGATCGTGTCGTTCATGGAGTAGCCAACAAGCGTTAGAATCGCGGCGATAACAGTAAGGGTTATCTCCTGGTTCGTCAAGGAGAAAGCTCCTACCGTGATTAAGGTATCGTGAAAAACCGCCACCACCGCGGCCACGCCGTAAATCATCTCAAAGCGGAACCACAAATACACCAGCATGGCGATCAGCGAAAAAACTACCGCCAATGTGGCCTGCTTTTTCAGCTGAGCACCCACCTGGGGACCCACGGCATCCGAATTACGCACGCCAAAGTCGTCGGCGTAGAAATCCTGCTTGAGCGCCTCCACCACCGAATCCGGAACCGTTCCTTTCAGATCGTCCAAGCTCTTGATCACGCCGCCGTGGACCTTATCGCGGAAGTCCAGCACTTGCCGCGCGAGCCGCTCGTACTCTGCGGGCTCAGCGTGCAAGGGGTCGCGCGCTAACAAGGCATCTCGCACTGCGGCAAAACCGATTCTGTCACTGTTATTGATGTTTTGCTTCCCCGGAACTGCGTGCGTTTCCAGGGCACTGATAATCTGGTTCTTACCTTTGGAAAGGTCTGTCTCGCTGGTTTCTTTCAAATCCAGCTTGATCACGACTTCGTTATCCGTGGGGTTGCTATAGCGCTGGATCGTCGCATTATGCAATCCTGCTTTGTCCAGGTCAGCACGGATCGTCTTGACATTGGGGGTGTCAACGAATTTTACATAGACTAACGTGCCCCCGCGGAAATCGACGCCCAGCGGAATTCCGTGCCAGAACAGCATGGAAAGAATGCCAGCCACGCTGAAGATCAGCGAGAAACTGAGAAAGTACCACTTTTTGCCCAGGAAATCGATATTTGTATTGCGAAAAAATTCCACTTTGTTTTGACCTTTTGAGCTAGATGCTTAGAGCTTCGCCCCGCGCCTTGCGGCTGAGCACGGCATCGAAGATTACGCGGGAAACAAAGACCGCGGTAAACAGGTTGGCCAGCAGGCCGAAGATCAGCGTAAGACCGAATCCGCTGACCGGGCCGGTGCCAACAAAGAACAGAATCAAGGCGGAAACGATGGTCGTAACGTGGGTATCCAGAATAGTCGTCCAGGCGCGATCAAAGCCCTGGTCCACCGCAGCGGCAGCGGCCTTGCCGTTGCGTAATTCTTCTCGAATACGCTCAAAAATCAGCACATTGGAATCCACGCCCATACCGACCGTAAGAATCACTCCGGCAATGCCCGGTAACGTGAGCACTGCGCCAAAGAAACCCATAAAGCCGAGCAGAATCACCAGGTTCAACACCAGCGCCAGGTCGGCATTGATTCCCGCGCCACGGTAATAAATCAGCATGAAGATCAATACGGCTGTCATGCCGGCGATGGCGGCTTTTACGCCTGCCCGGATCGAATCTGCTCCCAGTGAAGGTCCGACCGTCCGCTCGGTCAGATAATGCAGGCTTGCCGGAAGCGCGCCGGAACGCAGCAGCATGGCCAAGTCCTTCGCGCTTTCCTGTGTAAATCCGCCCTCAATGATTCCGCTATCGGATATCTGCGAATTAATCGATGGAGCCGTAATAACCTTGTTATCCAGCACAATGGCAAGATTGCTGGGATCGGCGCTGTCCTTGCTGTGGGCCGCCGTAAATGTCGCGAATTTTTTCCCGGCCGCAGCGGTCAGGTAAAAATTGACGATCGGCTCATTCGTGTCTGACTTGTTACCGGGATCGGCGCTGCGAATGTCAGTTCCGCTGACCACCGGAATGCGGCTGACGATTCTGAATCCACCCTCTTGTTCACCGCGCTGGGGCTTGCTCGGCATGATCACGGTATTCGGCGGCAAAATTCCCTGGTGCGCCTGCAACGCCGCTGCTTCGGTGGGGTAAGTTTGGCCGTGGTCCAGGGCCTCACGCAGCTCCAGGCGCGCCGTGGACTGAATGATTTCTTTTACCCGTCCCGGATCGTCCACGCCGGGCAGCTGGACCAGAATCTGGTTTTCACCCAGGCCGTTTTTCTGGATCAGCGGCTCGCTCACTCCCAGGCTGTCCACGCGTTGCCGGATGGCTTCAATCGACTGCTCCAGCGTGTGGTCTTTCAAATCGGCCAGAACCTGGGGTTTCATGGTCAGGACCCAGCTGTTGTCCGATCCCGCGGCTACCTCGTAATCCTGCAGGCGATCACTTACGATGCCGCGCACCGTAGACGCTGCATCCAGCGATGTGCCCTTGATGACGACCTTTTCCGGCTGGTTATCGATCTTGCCGATATCGGCAAACGGCACCTTGGCCTTTTGCAGCTCGTCTTTCAGCACCTCGACCGCATGGTCTGACTGCGCACCCACGGCGTCATTCACCATTACCTGCAGAATCAGGTGAGTGCCGCCCCTCAGGTCCAGGCCAAGATGGATGCGGTCCTGCAGCGCCGCTTTCAACCCTTCTCCGCTGAACAGCTTGGGACCCAGCATCCCGTAAACAAAGATAAGCAGGATTGCGATAATGATTCCGGTTTTTAAAAGTAGGTTTTTCTGCATGTTATTAGCGCCACTCTATGATGTTTTCTTCTCTTCTTCGTCGCGATTGATGGAAACAATGGAACTCTTCGCCACTTCCAGCCGAAGATTGTCCGGCGGGACACGCAGATGAACGGCGTCGTTCTTAAGCGCTATCACCAACCCGCGGATTCCCCCGCTGGTGGTCACCCGGTCGCCGTTCTTCACGTTGCTCAGCACTTCCTGCCAGCGCTTGGTTTTGCGCTGCTGAAAATAAAACGTGGCAAAGATAAAAAGCAGGGGGAGCAGCAGAAAGATGCCCAGGCCCCCGCCCGCGCCGCCACCCTGTAACAAAATCAGACTCATTACGTTATTCATCATGCAAAGATTGCCTTCACAGCCGTACGCACACTCGCCTCTCGGAGTGGGAGAGCCTGTTCCCTGATTGTGACCGCTGATCAAATCCCGCCCGGGACTCCGCACATGGCATGCCGGTGCAGGAGTATTGCGGAGGTTTTCGTTTTGACGCTTGAATCAGGGAACTCAGGTCAAGGACACACTTCCTGACAGCATTCCTGAGAGGTCCCCAAGCGTTATAGCATGACGCACACTACGCATAGTGTCAAGGTAGTACGCCAGATTATGCACTGTGTTGAGCACGCCCGCCAGCGGCTCTGCTGAAACAAAAAGATGCCGCAGGTAAGCGCGCGTATACCGGCTGCACACTCGGCAGCCACATTTGGGATCGGCCGGCCCTTGGTCTTGGGCATAGCGCGCGTTCTTGATGTTGATTCTTCCCTCTGAAGTGAAGAGCAGGCCGTGGCGTGCCGCCCGCGTAGGCAGCACACAGTCCATCATGTCCACTCCCATGGCCGCATACTGTACGATTTCCTCAGGATACCCCACACCCATGACGTAGCGCGGCTTGTCCTTTGGCAATAGTTCCAGCACGGCCGCAATCATCTCCATGGTTTTGGCCCTCGATTCGCCCACACTCAGCCCGCCAATGGCATATCCGGGAAAGTCCAGCTCAATCGTCCGCTCCGCAGATTCGCGCCGCAAATCCGCATACATTCCTCCCTGAACAATCCCGAACAGCGCGGGCGAAGTGGGCAGCTCCGGCTTCCCCATTCCTTCCGAGTTCTCTGCAGAAAAAGTGGGATTGCCTACGCCCAATTCTTCCGATGACCCGATGTCCCGATTACCCGATGTCCTGATTTCCCGATTCCTCCACGGAACTTCATGCTTGTGGGCCTCAAAGTATTCTTTCGATCTCTTCGCCCAGCGCAGCGTCATCTCCATCGACGCCCTCACCCGTTCCCGTTCTGCCGGATGCTCGGTGCATTCGTCGAAGGCCATCACAATGTCTGCGCCCAGCGCGATCTGGATTTCCATCGACCGCTCCGGCGTAAATAAATGCGACGTGCCATCCAGATGCGACCGAAAACTCACGCCTTCTTCTTTCACTTTGCGCAATTCGCTCAAACTGAACACCTGAAAACCGCCGGAATCGGTGAGGAGCGCCCGATCCCAACTCATGAACTTGTGCAATCCGCCCATCTTGCGAACCAGTTCGTGTCCAGGCCGAAGGTACAAGTGATAGGTATTGCCCAGAATGACCTGCGCGCCCAGCTCTTCCAGAATGTCCTGTGAAACGGCTTTGACGGTTCCAGCGGTGCCACACGGCATGAAAGCCGGCGTTTCCACGTCCCCGTGGGCGGTGGAGATACGGGCGAGACGGGCAGGGCCGGCTTGGGCTTGGATGGTAAAGGGAAGGGCCACAGAGACTATGGTACAGGCTCTTTCTGAAATTCCGAGCGCAGCTAGGAATCCCTATATGCTCGATGCATGCGCTTGCGCGCTACCTTCCGCCCACCACGCCATCAGCGCCAGAACAATATAAGAGACCAAGGCGGTCGTCGCTGCAGCATGATCGTTCGGCGGTGGCGGAAAGAAGGACGTCCCAAAGACTTGCAGCGCGGCCAGAAAAATCACAAAGCCGATGAGACTGCAGGGGACCCGGTCGTCACAAGAACTATTTTCCATGGCGTCTGGCGTGCCTCTCCGCAACCCTCGCCGGATTCACAATCGCCCGCGTCACCGTGCCGCGGCCGATCTCCGCCTTGCCGTTGTGCGCGGTCACGCGAAAGATATAGAACCGTTCGTCATGCGATTCCAGCACTGCCTCGGTCTTGACCTGCTCGCCAATCGTGGTAGGCGCGCGGTGCTCGATGTTGATGGCCGTGCCCACGCTGATCTCGCCTTCATCCAGAAACGGCAGCAGGGCGTTGGAGGCGGCCCATTCCATTAGGCCGATCATATTGGGCGTGGAATAAATCGGTGGCAGCTTGGCGTGATGATGGCTGAGCGTGTGCTTGTGCTCCACCGTTTCTTCAGCCTGCCCGCGAACTCCCAGGGGGACCTTTTTTGCCATGCAGAGAATTTATCAAACTCGCTCTTTGCAGGAAAAAGAAAAGGCCAGGCGGCGGGAGCCTGGCCAGACAAAACAAAATTGACTTCAGCGGTTGTTAGCGGCGATCGTGGTCTCTATCGTGGTCGTCGTGGTCCCGGCGATGGCATCGTTCGCGCGCTTCTTCCAGGTCATGGCGGCGGCTCTCCGCCTGGCGGCTGTGTTCGCCATGTTTGCGTTCCGCATCGTGTAGCTTGGCTTCGGCTTTGCGGATTCGGTCTTCACACTTTCTGTCATCGTCGCGGTCGAGCGCCCGTGCGGGGACCGTTCCGCCCAGGAACGAGAGGATTACAAATCCTGCTATGAGTGTTCTGGCTTTGGTCAGCATGCTGCCTCCTAGGTGCTGGAAACATCTTACCGCGAAAACAGCGGCTGCTTCTGTACCAGATAAGGACAGGCAGGAGCATACTCCTCAATCCAAGCGCCGGCTGTCCGTTGGGTAGATACAATCACATTCCTGCACGGTGTTTTTACCTTGGTTCGCATGCCTTGGCGACGATGCTCGCCGTATCTCTGTATAATTAAGAATTGTCCTCATGTCATTGAAGCGATCCGTGAATTCCGCTACAAACAAGAACAAAATCCGCTCGACCACCGTGGTGTGCGTGCGCCGTGGCAGCAGTGTCGTTATGGCCGCCGACGGCCAGGTCACGCTGGGCGAAGGCGTGATCAAACATACCGCGCGCAAAATCCGCCGTCTCTACAGTGACAAGATTCTGGCCGGCTTTGCCGGATCCACCGCCGACGCTTTTTCTCTTTTCGCGCGGTTTGAAGCCAAGCTGGAGCAGTATCACGGCAATCTGGGCCGCGCGGCTGTGGAGTTGGCGAAAGAATGGCGGACCGATAAGATGCTGCGTCACCTGGAAGCGCTGTTGCTCGTGGCCGACGGCAGCCTGACTTTTCTCATCAGTGGCGCCGGCGACGTGATTGAGCCCGATGGCGGAGTGGCGGCCATCGGCAGCGGCGGCTCATACGCGCTGGCCGCGGCGCGCGCCTTGATTGAGAACACCGAGCTTCCGGCACGCAAGATTGCCGAAGAGGCCATGAAGATCGCCGGGAAAATCTGCATCTTCACCAATGACAATGTCACCGTTGAGGAGCTCTCGTCGGTGCCGGGAAAAGAAGCAACATCGGCGCCCGCACGTTGAACGCGCAAAAACTGCATGGCAGGCTATTCAGAAACACCGCTCATCCAGAAAATCGGGATCAAGCCCGGACATAGGATTATCCTGCGCAACCATCCCGCCAGTTTCGTGAAAGATCTGGGTAAGCTTCCCAAAGGCGCGGAAAGTGCCGACCGGCTTTCCGGCAAGGCCAATGTGATTGTTTATTTCACAGATCGGCTGGCTGAGCTGGAGAAAGACTTTCCTCGCGTTTCCGCCGCTCTGGTCCCTGATGGCATGTTGTGGATCGGCTGGCCCAAGAAAGCCAGCGGCCGTCCCACTGACCTGACGGAAGACGGTGTGCGCCGCGTTGGGCTGGAATGCGGGCTGGTGGATGTGAAGGTTTGCGCCATCGACGAGACGTGGTCAGGATTGAAATTTGTGATTCGCGTGAAAGACAGGAAAGCAGTTAGCAAATAGCAATTGGCAAAACATTGATACCAGGGCACAAATTGATTTGGCGAATTGCTAATTGCCATTTGCTAATTGCTTAAAGGAGTCCCATGGCAATCTACCTACCCAGTGTGGCCGAAGAAAGTGACGTCCTGCTGGACGACCTTACCCCCAAAGAAATCGTTTCTGAATTGGATAAATACGTAGTCGGCCAGCATGACGCCAAGCGCGCCGTGGCCATTGCGTTGCGCAATCGCATGCGCCGGCAGAAGCTTCCGCCTGACATCGCGGAAGAAATCATGCCCAAAAACATCATCATGATCGGTCCCACCGGCGTGGGCAAAACGGAGATCGCCCGCCGCCTGGCCCGCCTGGCCAACTCTCCGTTTCTGAAAGTGGAAGCCTCAAAGTTCACAGAGGTTGGCTACGTGGGCCGCGACGTCGAATCGATGATCCGCGACCTGGTGGAAATCGCCATTGACATGGTGCGCGAAGAGAAGTTGGAAGAAGTCACGGAAAAAGCCGAGCAGCAGGCGGAAGAGCGTTTGCTCGACTTGTTGCTGCCATCAACGCCCGCAGCCGCCAACTCCACCGCTGGTTTCGCGTTGGTGACCGAAGAAGGCGATTCCGCGTCCCGAACACGGGAAAAACTGCGCAACCAGCTGCGCGAAGGCAAGCTCGACGAGCGCATGGTGGAACTTGAAGTCCGCGAGCGTTCCACTCCTGCTTTTGAAATCATCTCCAACCAGGGCGTTGAGGAGATGGACATCAACATCAAGGACATGCTGCCCAACATTTTTGGCCAACGCACCAAGAAACGCAAAATGAAGGTCAGCGAAGCATTCGAATATCTGGTGCAGGAAGAAGAATCGCGCCTGATCGATATGGACCAGGTCACGCGCATCGCCGTGGAGCGCGTGGAGCAATCCGGCATCATCTTCCTGGACGAAATCGATAAGATCGCCGGACGCGAAAGCGGCCACGGGCCGGACGTTTCGCGCGAAGGCGTGCAGCGCGACATTCTGCCCATCGTTGAAGGCACCACCGTCAATACCCGCTACGGCATGGTGCGCACGGACCACATTCTTTTCGTCGCCGCCGGTGCCTTTCACGTTTCCAAACCCAGCGACCTAATACCCGAACTGCAAGGCCGCTTTCCCATTCGCGTGGAGTTGAAGTCGCTTACTATGTCGGATTTCATCCTAATTCTGACCGAGCCAAAATCTTCTTTGGTGAAGCAGTACACCGCTTTACTTGAAACTGAAGGTCTCAAGCTGACGTTTACGCGCGAGGCGCTCGACGAAGTGGCCCGCTTCGCCTTCCAGGTGAATGAAGCTACGGAAAACATCGGCGCGCGCCGCCTGCATACGATCATGGAGCGCGTACTGGACGAAATCAGCTTCAACGCCCCTGACATGGAAGAGAAAGCCGTCAACGTGGATGCCGACTACGTAAGAAAAATGCTCGCCGATATCGTCAAGGACCAGGATCTATCGCGATATATCTTGTAGCTCTCTTTGAAATCCCGAGTGTAGCGAGGGATCCCTATCGACCACGAGACGCGGATTTCGTAACCTGGTCTTTATCTCTTGTATCAGCGCCTGAAAATGCAATCTCTGCGGTAAGATCTCTAACTTGAAACTCTGGTGACAATAGTGGTCCCTCGCTGCGCTCGGGATTTCAGACAAACCGGCATCATCTTCATCCTCGGTCTTCTCATGTTCATCGGCTGTGGTGTCCCTGGCGCTCCGCTGCCGCCATCCACTGAGATTCCGAAGTTTGTGGGCGACCTGAAGGCCGTCCGCAAGGGCGCGACCGTCATTCTCACGTGGACGACACCGACCGAAACCACTGACGGAGAGCTCATCCGCAAGCAAGGCAAGATGCTGGTGCAACGCGCCATGAGCACAAGCCCCAATTCTGAACTGCATTTCCAGACAGTTTCTGAATTACCGTTGGAGCCGGCTTTGAAGGAAGGCCGCGGCGAGCAAGCTACCGCCAAAGACACTCTCTCCGATGCGCTTCATTCCGCGGGCGGCGCCGGCTTTGCCGTCTACGCAGTGCTGGCCCAGGGCCGCAATGGAAAATCGTTTGGCCTGCCTAATCGCGCGTCAGTCCCGCTCGTGCCCACCTTGCCGCCACCTCAGAATGTCTCTGCCAAGCCTGTTCCCACCGGTGTAATGACCAGTTGGGAAGGAACTGGTACGCCGGAAAGCTCCCGTCTACAAGCACGCTATGCCTATAAAGTCATGCGTCGTCTGCAGGGCTCCAATGACGCCGTTGTGGTTATGCAGGTGAATTCCGGCAGTTCCTCGATGAGTTTTGTGGATACCATGATCGAATGGGAAAAGAACTACCAATACTGGATTACCCCGGTCACGCTCTGGCAGGATGGAAACCGGAAGGGCGAAGTCGAGGGTGACGACTCGGCCACGGTCGATGTTTTCGCGCATGATTCGTTCCCGCCGGCCGTTCCAACAGGCTTGCAGGCGGTTTTCAGCGCAGTGCCGCAGAATTCATTTATCGATATCACCTGGACCGCCAACACCGAGCCTGACCTTGCCGGGTACAACGTCTACCGCCGCACCGGCCCAGAAGCGCCCGTCAAGATCAATTCTGAGTTGGTGAAAACGCCACGCTTCCCGGATCCGGGCGTTCAACCCGGCATGAAGTATTTTTACTCTGTCACCGCAGTCGATCTCCGCGGCAATGAGAGCGGCAAATCAGAAGAAACTTCGGAGACCGTGCCGAAAGATTAGGGCTGCATTTTCTGCAGTTTGGGTTGCAGATCTCGGGCCTTCCCGATTTGACTGTCCTGCAATGGGTAAGCTAGCCTCATTAGCTGGCCTGTATGTTTCGATTGCGATACGATACAGGCCCTGCCCTTGGCGGCAAGAGTGGTCAGCAAGCTTGGCCGGTTTGCACCGCGCTCATCGGAGTCCGCAATTCAAATGACAGTTCTGCGTAAACTTCTGATCTGTAAGCTAGTTGTCTGCTGCGTAGCCGCGGCTGAGCTGGGTCACGCGCAAGGCCTGCGGCCTGTCCACGCCCGGAAAGCAATTGTGGTCAGCGTTCACCAGCAGGCTTCCCAGGTTGGTGCGGACATCCTGCGCCAGGGCGGCAACGCGGTAGATGCAGCCGTGGCTACTGGTTTTGCGCTGGCTGTGGTTCATCCTGCGGCGGGAAATATCGGTGGCGGCGGGTTTATGCTGCTGCGCAAAGCCAACGGCGAAGTTCACTTTCTGGATTTCCGCGAAAAAGCTCCCAAAGCCGCCAGCCGCGAGATGTACCTGGACGCGCAGGGGAATGTCATCCCGAAAGCCAGCCTGATTGGCTACAAAGCAATTGGCGTTCCCGGATCCGTGGCAGGTTTGGTATACGCGGAGCAACACTGGGGCAAGCTTTCACTCGGCACAGTCATGCAGCCAGCGATCCGGCTGGCACGCCTGGGTGTAAAGCTCACATATGAGGAAGCGCAATCCATGCATGACCCGGACTTAGCGCAGTTTGTCGACTCAAAACGCATCTTCCAGCGTAACGGCAAATTTTATGAGCCGGGAGAAATCTTCCGCCAACCCGAACTGGCTCGAACGCTGGAGCGGATTGCCGCCAATCCTAAGGCCAATGAATTTTACAAAGGCGCAATGGCGCGCGAGTTGGCCGCGGAAATCAAACGCGGCGGCGGCCTGGTTACCGCGGAGGATCTGGCCGAGTATGAGGTCAAGGAGCGCCAGCCGATCAAAGGAACGTATCGAGGGTACGAAATTATCAGCGCTCCGCCGCCAAGCTCCGGCGGCATCGCCATGATGGAAGCCCTCAACATCCTGGAAGGCTACAATCTGGGCAAGATGGGCAACCGTTCCGCTGACGCGATTCATGTGACCGTGGAGGCTTTCCGCCGTGCTTTCTTTGATCGCGCGGAATTGCTGGGTGATCCTGACTTCAGCCAGATTCCCGTGGCCCAGTTGATCGACAAAAAATATGCCGCGGGCTGGCGTCAGTCGCTGGACATGATGCGCGCAACAGAAAGCAAAGATGTGCGCCGGCCTTCCGGCTTTGGCGAGCTTGACCGCTCGGCCGCGCTGCATCCGCCTTTTACAGGCCGTGAATCCAACAACACCACGCATTATTCTGTCGTCGATGCGCAGGGGAATGCGGTGGCGGTGACCACAACTTTGAACGACAGCTTTGGCTCGGCGGTGACCGCCGGCAAGCTGGGCCTTGTGCTGAACGATGAAATGGATGATTTCACGTCCAAGCCCGGCGTGCCGAACGGCTATGGCTTGATTCAGGGCGAAGCCAACGCCATTGCCCCGGGAAAGCGCCCTTTGAGCGCCATGGCGCCGACGATCGTTGTGAAAGACGGCAAGCTTGTCATGGTTCTAGGCTCGCCCGGTGGACCGCGCATTATTACCACCGTGGCCAATATTCTGATGGGCGTGGTGGATTACGGGCTGGACATTCAGCAGGCAGTGAACGCGCCGCGGTTCCATCACCAGTGGCAGCCGGATGAAATTGACATCGAGCAGACCGGGATTTCACCTGACACAATCAGGCTGTTACAGGCTCGCGGTCACAAGATCAAAACGGAAACTTATTGGAGTGACGGCGAGTGCATAGCTGTAGATCCTAAGACAGGCGAGCTGCTGGGCGCGCCGGACGGGCGCAATGGAGGAAAGGCGGTGGGCTACTGATGCTGCGCGCAATGTCGAGTTACGTGTATATCAAGCAGCGGCTGCATCCCGGCCTGCTGGATACCATGGTCCGCGGCGGAGCGCAGGCACTGGAGATTTTTGCCGCGCGCGGACACTTTAACTACCACGATCAAGACCACGTGAAGGAACTGGGCAACTGGTTCAAGTCAGAGAAGATCGAGTTTCACTCCATTCACGCACCGATTTACATGGACAACAATTTCCATTCCGGCGGGCAGCCCGTCAACATTGTTGATCCCGATAAACGCATGCGGATTGACGCCATGGACGAAATTAAACGTGCGATTGAAGTGGCCGAGTACGTGCCATTTCGCTACCTGATCCAGCACATCGGCAAAAGCGACGAATATGACGACCCGCGCAAGTTTGAAAACGCGCTGAGCGGAATTGAACATCTGCGCGCTTTTGCCCGGCCGCTGGGCGTGAGCCTGCTGCTGGAAAATATTCCTAACGATCTCTCTACGCCGGAAAAACTGAAGGAATTGATTCGACTGCTGCGCTATGAGGATCTGGGCGTCTGCTTTGACGTGGGCCACGCGCACCTGATGAGCTCCGTTCATCAGGCGTTAAGCGTGCTTGAAGGCCGCATCCGTTCCACCCATATCCACGACAACAAGCGCGATAAAGATTCACATCTTTGGCCGGGTGAAGGCACTATTGACTGGGAGCAAACCATGCAATCGCTGCGTACCGCTCCCGGAGCGCCGGCATTGCTGCTGGAAATCGAAGGCGCAGAAGATATGGACGTCCCGGGAAAAATGGCGGAAGTTTACGGCAAGCTGGAGAGCGCAGGCGTAGCAGCGGAATAAGTCTACGATTTTGATATGGAAACTACCACTCAGGCACCAGTAACTACGATTGCAGAAGTTGGCCGGCATGACGGCCAGGCCGTGACCATTCGGGGCTGGCTTTACAACAAGCGCGAGAGCGGCAAGCTGATCTTTCCTATTTTTCGCGACGGCACAGGCGTGATTCAGGGCGTGGCGCCCAAAAACCAGGTGACGCCGGAAGTTTTTGATGCGCTCAAGAACCTTACCGACGAATCAAGTGTCATTGTCACGGGCAAGGTCCGCGCGGACAAACGCGCGCCGGGCGGCTACGAACTGGACGTCGCGGATGTGAAGGTGCTTCAGCGCGTTCCCGAAGACGATCCGTTTCCCATCGCGAAAAAAGAGCATGGCATTGATTTCCTGATGGAAAACCGCCATCTCTGGGTGCGTACGCCGCGGCAGACCGCCATCCTGCGGGTACGGGCGGAGATCATCCGCGCCGCCAGAAACTTCTTCGATGAGCGCGGCTTCACGCTCACAGATCCGCCGATCTTGACTCCAGCCGCGTGCGAAGGCACATCAACGCTCTTCGAGGTCGATTACTTTGACGAGCAGGCATTCCTTACACAGTCCGGCCAGCTCTATATCGAGGCCATGGCCATGGCGCTGGGCAAGGTTTATTCTTTTGGGCCGACGTTCCGCGCGGAAAAATCCAAGACGCGCCGACATCTGACTGAGTTCTGGATGGTGGAGCCGGAAGTTGCTTACGCGCAGCTTGATGACATCATGCAGCTGGCGGAAGAGTTCATCAGTCATCTGGTACAGGGCGCGGTGGCCAATCGCAAGGCCGATCTGGAGACTATTGGCCGGGATGTAACCAAATTGGCCAACATCAAGCCGCCGTTTCCCCGCATCACTTATGACGAAGCTGTCAAAATGCTGCAGGAAGGCTATGCCAAGGGGCAGGTTGAGGCCAAGTTCGAGTGGGGCGGCGATTTTGGCTCGCCCGATGAGACCTACATTTCGTCGCAGTTCGAGAAACCGGTGATGGTCCATCGCTACCCCGCCAAGGTCAAGGCGTTTTACATGGAGCCTGATCCTCAGCGCCCCGACCTGGCGCTGTGCGTGGACGTGCTGGCGCCTGAAGGTTACGGTGAGATTATCGGCGGATCGCAGCGCATTGGCGATTACCAGCTTTTGCTGAAGCGCATTCAGGAACACGATCTGCCGGAAGCTGCATTCAAGTGGTATCTGGATCTGCGCAAGTTTGGCGGGGTGCCGCACGCTGGCTTCGGCATGGGCATTGAGCGCGCCGTGGCCTGGGTATGCGGCCTGGAACACGTGCGCGAAACCATTCCGTTTGCCCGAACATTGACCCGCATCTATCCTTAGCAGGAATTTATGACTCCCGACCCGACAACTACAACTCCCGTGGCGATTAAAGCCGAACCTGCGAACCGGCCGGTGGTGGCGGACAATATTGTGCCCAAAAAGATCCGAATTCTGGGCGTGCCGCTCGACCTTGGCGCATCTCGACGTGGCGTTGATATGGGCCCTTCAGCTGTGCGCGTCGCTGGACTGGAAGCGCGCTTGGAAGAACTGGGCCACGTGGTGGAAGACGGCGGAAATATCGCGGTGGCCATTGCTGAGCAGAAAAAATCCGGCGATCCTCACGCCAAGTACCTGAAAGAAATCACCGCCACCTGCACCAAGCATGCAGAACAAGTAATGAAAACGCTCGAAGCGGGCAAGTTTCCGCTGGTATTGGGCGGCGATCACTCTGTGGCGGCGGGCACGATGGCTGGAGTGGCCGAGTTTTTCCGCCAGCAGCGGCGGGTGCAGGAACAGAAGGTCGGCCTGATCTGGATTGACGCCCACGCTGACATCAACACGCCGGATACATCGCCCAGCGGCAACGTCCATGGTATGCCCCTGGCGGCAATCATGGGTCTGGGCCCGTTGGAATTGGCGGATATTTATGGCTTTTCGCCGAAAGTGCATCCGGAAAATTGCGTTCTGGTGGGCGTTCGCGATGTTGATGCGCGCGAAAAAGAGAACATCAAAGAAACCGGGATTGAGGTCTACACGATGCGCGACATTGACGAACGAGGCATGCGCACCGTGATCGAAGAAGCGCTTCGCATTGCGGGACGCAATACCGCCGGCTACCACGTTTCGCTCGATATGGATTGGATCGATCCTGAAGATGCTCCCGGTGTGGGTACGCCGGTGCGCGGGGGGGCTAGTTATCGGGAAGCCCACCTTGCCATGGAGATCATTTCCGACCACGGGCGCATGACCAGTTTTGAGATTGTCGAGGTCAACCCGGTGATCGACGAGCACAACAGGACGGCTGATCTGGCCGTGGAACTGGCGCTCTCGGCGTTTGGGAAGAAGATACTCTAAGCTTGAAGAAAAAGCCTTGAAACGCAGAGGAACAGAGGAAACAAAGGGAAAAAATAACCGGAATCGCCATGAGAAGGAAGCAAAGATCGTCACTGATGAACACGAATGGCGCTGAGTTTTCAATAAATTTTATTCCTCTGTTCCCTCCTTTCCTCTGCGTTTCAAAGGTGTTGGGTTTACGTGCTAGATCGCGGAGCTGTTGGAGGAAAAATGCGTAAAGCGGCAATTGTTTCACTTGTTCTATTTTCTTTATCGATCCTATCTTTGTCCTTCACACAGGATGAACCCAAACATCCGCCTTCGACCAAGGAAGAGCGGCAACGCTTCCTTACCTTGACGCGCAGACTTGAGCAGGACCCGCTGGATAAGTCACTTTACGCGGAAAAAACCTGGGCCAAAAAATGGCTTGAGGACATACCGGACATCAACGTGAATATCTGCGCGCCGATCCTGTTCGGTGTGGACTTTCTCACCGAGCAGAACAAATACACGCCCCAGCTTTCTTACCAGGCCACTTTTGGCAGCGCGGCTTACATCATTGAGCATCCTGACAAAGCCGGCGACACCGGCGCCCAATTTGTGGCCGGGGTTGAGAGCGCGCTCAAGTCCTACAGCGCAATCGTAAAGAACGAGCCGCAAGCTAAATCCAAGGCGTTGGATGCGCTGCTGGAAAAGCAAAAGCAGGGAAAGCTGGCGGAATTTGTCCGCGCAGCCAGCAAGAGCTGCCAAGACAAGAAAGAAGGAATGTGATCTGAAATCTCGAGCGCAGCGAGAGATCCCTACAGAAGGACTGTATTGCAAGACCTGCCAAGCCCGCATTTCAATTTCGATCAAAGAAGTGGTCATCTCTGTAAGATTGTTATATCGATAGGGATCCCTAGTTCCGCTCGGGACTACGGAACGAGCTGATTGCTGAGCGCTCAGTGCTGCTTTACAGTATTTGAGATGAAGAAGCTCAGGGTGGGATTACTCTTCGGCGGACGCAGCGGCGAGCATGAAGTTTCTTTGCTTTCCGCCGCCTCGGTCCTCAACGCAATCGACAAGCAAAAATATGAAGTCGTGCCGATCGGCATCACCAAAGAAGGCCGCTGGCTGACCGAAAGCCATGCCGAACGACTGCTGCACGGCGCTGACGCAAAAGAGGGCGGCAGGCATCTTCGCGCCGGCGATCCGGAAGCCACTCCCGGGGCGGCGTTGCTGGCCAAAGGCGAAGCGGTAATTGTTCCCCCCGTGCCGCAGTCGCACGGATTGATTCCGTTTGAGAGCGCCGCGACCTCCGCGCAGAAAGCGATTGACGTGGATGTGATTTTTCCCGTCCTGCATGGCACGTTTGGCGAAGATGGAACGATCCAGGGGCTGCTGGACCTGGCGGACATCGCTTATGTGGGCGCGGGCGTGCTCGGTTCCGCCGCAGGCATGGACAAGGACATCATGAAGCAGCTCTTTGCTTTCGCGGGGCTCAAGATCGTAAAGCATGTGAAGGTGCTGCGTGGCCAGTGGGAAAAGGAACCGAAAAAGGTGACGAAGCTGGTGGAAAGCAGACTGAAGTATCCGGTGTTTGTAAAACCGGCCAACCTGGGTTCGTCGGTGGGAATTTCCAAGGCGCATGACCGCAAGGAACTGGGGCCGGCGATCAAGGTCGCCGCGGAATATGACCGCAAAATCGTGATCGAGGAAGGCGTGGGCGGCAAGAAACGCAAGGCGCGCGAACTGGAATGCGCCGTGCTCGGCAATGATGAGCCGCAGGCTTCCACTGTGGGCGAGATTGTGCCGGCAGCGGAATTCTACGATTACAACGCCAAGTACATTGACGAGGGGTCGCAGCCGGTGATCCCGGCCAAAATCAGCAAGAAACAAATCAAGGAAGTGCAAGAAATGGCCATCCGCGCGTTCCAGGCAGTGGATTGCTCGGGTTTGGCGAGGGTGGATTTCCTGATGGACCCGAAAAATGAAAAGCTGTACCTGAATGAGATCAATACCATGCCCGGCTTCACATCCATCAGCATGTATCCGAAGATGTGGGTTGCCTCCGGTCTGGAATATACGGAGCTGATTGACCGGCTGATCCAGTTGGCGCTGGAACGGTACAAGGAAAAGAAGAAGAACCGCTACAGCCGGGATTAACAGAAGTTTTACGCGCGGCCGTCAGTAATTAGGCTAGGTTTTCTATTGCAAATCGAGAGCAAGCAAGCATGGCAAGTGCTCATAGAACTATTTTGATAATCCTGGCGTTGGCGGTTCCGCTCGCGGCGCAATCTGCAACTGAAGACCCGCCGCCCGCGATCGTTGAAGGCAGCGTCATTAATATCCAAAACAGCCGCACGGTTCCCAGAGCCAGCGTCACGCTGCTACGCGTGAAAGGCACCAGCAGCGGAAAGTACACAGTCTCACTAAAGCTGGAAAGCGGCGAAACGCGCAACTAACATCTGATCACGCCACGCTGCGGCCCTGCGCCAGGCGGAGTACCAGAACGATCAAGGCAAAAACCAGCAGCAAGTGGATAGCGCCGCCGAAAGTATAGCTGCTGATCATCCCCAGGGCCCACATCAGAAGCAGAATGAAGAAAATCGCCAGCGTAAGACTACCTCATTCAGTTTGGACGCAGCCCAGGCCCGCTGGAGTTGGCCTTCCTCATGCATTCAGGCCACTCCCCTTATTTGGCGGGAACTTGCGCAGCTGCTGCCAATGCCGCGATTATTGCGGCAACGAACAGAACCAGCATTAAGTGTTGACTTGGCAGAAATCGTGGTAACTTTTGATGCATGGCTGAAGAAATTGAAAACACTATCTCTACTCCTGAGACTGTCCCTGACATGGAGGTTGTTACCCGCTAATCTTGCTTTCTGCGACATTCTAAGGATTTTCGAGCAGAATCCTAATGGCACCCCGCAGCGTCAGATTGCGCGAAATGGCGAAAAACCGCAGGCCCTGCCCAAAAGCTGAAGAAAGCGCACGTTTGAGGTAAAATTTTTAGTTCGTCTGCCGCCAGCCTCGAAAACAGGTATGCGGCCGTCTGTTTCGCCGTTTCCCGCAAGAAGCAGACAAGACTCACCAATCACAGCAAGAGCGTTTCAAGGAGAGAGTTCAATACATGGCAATTCCAGCAACCCAGATGCGTCCGGGGATGATCATCAAACACAACAATGACCTTCATCTGGTCTTCACCGTGGAACACCGCACGCCCGGCAACTTGCGCGCCTTCATCCAGGCCAAGCTGCGCAACATTCGCACCAACGCCATGTTTGAGCACCGCTTCCGCTCCAGCGATCCCATTGACAAGATCACGGTGGACGAAATCCCCATGGAGTTCCTGTACCAGGACGGCGACAGCTATTGCTTCATGAACACGGAGAATTACGAACAGACCCATTTGAGCAAAGACACTTTGGGCGATTCCGTGGACTATCTGACCCCGAACCTGCAGATCAAGGTTGAGTTTTACGATGGCAAAGCCGTGGGAATCGAGCTGCCGCAGATTGTGGAATTGACCGTGGTGGAGACCGAGCCGGGGTTGAAGTCAGCCACGGCATCGAGCGTGACCAAGCCGGCCAAGACTGAGACCGGGCTGGTGGTGCAGGTACCGCCTTTTATCAATGAAGGTGAAAAGATCCGCGTGGACACGGCTGAAGGCGCTTACTTATCGCGGGCTTAGCCCCGCGCTGGCCTTCGCAACTTTCTTATGATTGCCAAACGATACATTGTTCGCGGGCGTGTGCAGGGCGTGGGCTTCCGCTGGTTTGTTGACCATGAAGCGCGCTCGCTGGGCCTGGCGGGCTGGGTCAGGAACAACATTGACGGAACGGTGGAAGCGCTGGCCATCGGTAGCGACCAGCAGCATGCGGCGTTCTCCGGCAAATTGCGCCAGGGGCCCCGGGCAGCGCGCGTAGATGAAGTGACGGAATTACCGGCCGAGCCGGTGGATGGTCTTAAAACTTTTCGTATTGAAGGAGCATGGTAGATGGAGCCGAAGGCCGCATTGAACTGCGAGCACCTGAAAAAGCTGGTCCGCGAGGTGCCGGATTTTCCCAAGAAGGGAATTTTGTTTTACGACATCACGACCTTGCTGAAAGACAAACTGGGCTTTGCCACGCTGATTGACGCGCTCTCGGAACATTACATTGCCCGCGATGTCGACCTGGTGCTGGGCATTGAAGCGCGCGGGTTCATCTTTGGACCCGCCCTCGCGTATCGACTGAATGCCGGCTTTGTGCCCATCCGCAAACCGCGCAAGCTGCCGGCGGAAACCGTGAAGTGGACTTATGACCTGGAGTACGGCACGGACACCCTGGAGATCCACAAAGACGCAATCCAGCCGGGGCAGCGGGTGATTATCGTGGACGATCTGCTAGCCACCGGCGGGACTGCGAACGCCTGCCTGCAACTGGCCCAGTCGCTGGGCGCGAAGGTGGAAGGCATGGGCTTTGTGGTGGAGCTGGATTTCCTGAGCGGACGCAAGAAGTTCGACGGAACGGAAGTGTTCTCGCTCCTTCACTATGACAAGTAATCGACCTTTCGCCGCAGATTTCCGCTGACAAACGCAGATCAAGAAGAAGTAGCCGCGAATCTCGCGAATGAACACGAATCCAGGACCAAATCACAATGCGCGTATTTCGTGTTGATTCGCGGTTGTCTTTGGTTAGTTGCTGATTGCCAATTGCTTGGGTTGATTGCTGATTGCTGAAATGCTATTCAACAGTTGATTCCCACTTTTTCCCGCTCGGTATTTTTATAAGCCCAGGCCATACGTGGAGTGTTGTGGGCGATGCCGAAGCGGCCGCGCTGGTCGAGAAGAATCATGCCGCCGTGGCCATTCAGCCGCTTTTGCAGATACTGCATGGCTTCCTGCACGATGGCATCAGGCGCACCACCCGTTCGCACGCGGTCGGCAGCCCACTTGGCCAGGACCAGTTTCATGATGGGCTCGCCCCAGCCGGTGCAGGAGCTTGCGGCGCTCAGGTTGTCGGCGTAGCAGCCGCAGCCGATGAGCGATGAGTCACCCACGCGTCCGGGAGCTTTGTTGAGCGTGCCTCCCGTCGACGTGCCGGCAGCGATGTTGCCGTTGGCGTCAAGCGCGACGCAGCCCACCGTATCATGGCTGGAGAGAGGGCCGGCAAAAGTAAGGTCGGGATGGCCAGCAGCTTCTTTTTCCTGAGCTTCTTTCAGGCGCTGGATCTCGCGCTCGATGACCAACTCTTCATTGCGGCAGAGCGGCATGCCGTGTTCCTGCGCAAAACGCTCAGCGCCCTCGCCGACGAAATAGACGTGTGGGCTCTTGTCTAGCACCAGGCGCGAAGCGCGGATGGGATTGCGGATGCGCTCCACGCAGCCAACGCCACCGGCGCGAAGAGTGGCGCCATCCATCATCAGGGCGTCGAGCTGGACGCGGCCGTCGCGGGTGAGAAAGCTGCCGCGGCCTGCATCAAACGTTTCATCGTCTTCCATGCAGACGATAGCGGCTTCCACGGCGTCCAGCGCCGAGCCGCCGCCTTCCAGAATGTGCCAGCCCTTGTCCAGGGCGTTCTTCACGCCGAGGGTATGGGCTTCGACCATGTCGTCAGGGATGGCCCAGGCGCCGCCGTGAACCACGATTACAGGAAGTTGTCGCAATAGAATGGCCTCAGTTTTAAGCTGCACAAATTTTATCAGAGGGCTGTTGGCTTTTGGCTCTTGGCCCTTGGCCTTTGGCCGGAGGGCCGGGGAGGGGCGCATCGAATCGCGCTGCATAAATAAACCTCCACGGACGAAAGAATTTCGGGAACTTTCGTTCTGGTTAAGACATTAAGGGTATAGAGACACACGGCAGCAGGGCGGTACAGCGCTTCGGGCGGGGGCAGCAAAGAGGAAGACAGGCGCAGGTGGCAATGACCAGGTGGCAACGATCATGATCAGCGATGAAGCTCTGATGCTGGAATTCCAGCGCGGATCGCGCGAGGCGTTTGAGGAGCTGTTCGCGCGCTATCGCGAACCGTTGTATGGCTTCTTCCGGCGCAGGCTGGCCAGCAAAGACCGCGCTGAAGATTTGGCGCAGGAGACTTTTCTGGCAGTGATCCGCGCGGTGGTTCGGTATGAGCCGCGTGCGTTGGTAAAGGCATACCTCTACGGCATCGCGTTGAAGCTTCTGGCTGCCGAGCGAAGAAAACTTTCCGGCAATGAGCCGCAGGTCGATGAAGACCATGAGCCGGCGGAGAATGGCCTATCCGAGGAAGCGCTGTGGGTAAGGCAGGCACTGGAAAAGCTGGACGCCGCGGAGCGCGAGATTCTGATGCTGCGGGAGTATGAGCAGCTCAATTACGCGGAGATTGCCGAACTGCTGCGGCTGCCGGTAAACACTGTGCGGTCGCGGCTGTTCCGGGCTCGCATGGCATTGAAGAGTTTTCTGGAACCGAAGAGAAAAGCGCAAAGCAGAATGCGTACTGCGTCCGAGGGCGAGGCGAAATCATGAGCACCCACAATCATCCTATCGAACAAGAAGAACTCATGGCCTACCTGGACGGTGAGCTCGCGACCAGTCGCGCGGTCGCGGCGGCAGCGCACCTTGAGCATTGCGCGGAATGCCAGCATCTGGCGGTCGAGCTCAGACAACTTTCGCAGGAGTTGATGGCGTGGGAAGTGGAGCAGATAGAGGATTCTGGGATTTCCGATGAGATTGTGGCCGTACTGAACGCTCGGAAGGAAGAGCCGAAGAAGTTTAATAGGCGGTTGGGTTGGAGAACGCTCCTAACGGGGCGCGGCTTGTCCTGGGCGTCTGGCTCGGCGTTTCTGTTCCTGCTAATTCTTGCTGTGTCGATTCCAAACTTGCTTAGAAGCGGGCCTGGCGCTAATGACTCGGCGCGAATTGCGAGGCAGAGGGCAGAAGTTGCAAAGAACGCAGAAAACCAATTTATCAATGGCAGCGGTGGCAACGGTGATCAACTAAGAAGCTCCGATGCGGTAACCACCGGGCTCATCACGCCGGATAAAGCCCCTGGTCTAAGAGGGCGAGCCGGCGCCGGCACAGCCGGCAAGCTAACGAACGAGTCGGAGGAAGGTGACGATGAGTTCGACACCAGCGACCGCGAGGCGCCCACTGTCCCAATGATTGCGCGAGTTGCCGGCCTGACCATCACGACCAAAGAGTTCGATAAGACCCGCGCCGGCCTGGAAGAAATCCTGAAACGCCACAACGGCTACATGGGCGAGTTGAAGGTGAGCGCCCCGGCGGATGCGGGACGCACGCTGACGGCAACGCTGCGGATTCCTGCGGGGCAGCTTGAGGCCGCGCTGGCTGAGTTGAAGAAGCTGGGACAGGTGGAAGACGAATCACAGGGGGGCGAAGAGGTCACGCAGCAATATGTCGATTTGCAGGCGCGACTAGCCAATGGAAAGCATACCGAGCAGCGGCTCACGGAGATCCTGCGCACGCGCAAGCTCCAGGATGTGTTGAAGGTCGAGCTGGAAATTGACCGCGTGCGCGGCGAGATTGAGCAGATGCAGGCAGAAGAGAAAGAGCTGACGAAGCGCGTCGCCTTCGCCACGCTGAATGCGACCGTCAAAGAAGAGTATCATGCCAAGTTGCAGGGCGCGCCGGCGTCGACCGGGAGCCGATTCCGCAACGCGGCCGTAGATGGGTACAACACGGTAGTGGAAGGGCTGATTGATGTTGGCTTGTTCCTGCTCTCGGCGGGGCCGAGCCTGTTGCTGTGGGCTGCCATCCTGTTCTTCCCGGCACGCTGGGCATGGAAGAAGTTTCGGTCAACACGGCAGCGCGGAGACGCTGAAGAAGAGACTGTTTGATAACCTCTCTTTCTGGTGTCGTACCTTCGGCGCTTGAACATCTTTCTACCCACCCTTTCGGCTTCACATTCCACCTCAACACGCGAAAACCGCGCGTGTTCGGGGGCCCGGTCGCTCGCCTCAGGGAGGGCTCAATAATTTCGCGCCTGCCGCGCTAGACCATCGTGCGAATCCCGATCTTCGTTTATCCCTTTGGCAGCCTCGGGCTAGTAAAATGGGAGGCGGAGATTTCTACGATGAAAAAGCGCCAACTGGGAAAATCTGGGATAGAAGTAGCGCCGCTGATGCTGGGCGGCAACGTGTTTGGCTGGACCGCCGACGAAGCAACGTCGTTCAAAATTCTTGACGCATTCGTGGATGCGGGGCTGAATTTCATCGATACGGCCGACAGCTATTCAACGTGGCTGCCGGGACACCAGGGCGGCGAGAGCGAGACGATCATCGGCAACTGGTTCAAGCGCAGCGGCAAGCGCGACAAGGTTGTGATCGCCACAAAGGTGGGATCGGAGATTCCAGGACAAGGCAAAGGGCTGAGCAAGACGTGGATCATGCGGCAAGTGGAAGGGTCGCTTAAGAGATTGCAGACAGACCATATCGACCTGTATCAGTCGCATCGCGATGACCCGACAACGCCTGTGGATGAGACGCTGGAAGCTTACGCGCAATTGATTCAGCAAGGCAAAGTGCGCGTGATTGGCTGCTCAAACTTTACGGCCGAGCGGACCAATGAATCTCTTGCGGCGAGCCGTAAGCAGGGCTGGCCGCTCTATGAGAGCCTGCAACCGCATTACAACCTGTATGAGCGCGCGACTTACGAGAGCACGCTGGAGCCACTGGCATTGCAGGAAAAGCTGGGAGTAATTCCTTACTATTCGCTGGCCAGCGGATTTTTGACAGGCAAGTACCGCTCACAGGACGACTTGAAGAAGAGCCCGCGCGGACAGGCGGTGAAGAAGTATTTGAACGATCGCGGCTTCCGCATTTTGCAGGCGCTGGACCAAGTCGCGGAACGCCACCAAACCAAGCCGGCCCAGGTGGCATTGGCCTGGCTGATGGCGCGTCCAAGTATTACCGCGCCGATCGCCAGCGCGACCAGCGTGGAGCAACTGAAAGAGCTGGCTCAGGCCACCAGGCTGGAACTGGATCGGGAGGCGATAGAGAAGCTGAATAAGGCCAGCACGTATGAGGAGCAGGCAGAGCGGATTGCATAAGAGCATTCGCCGCAGATTTCGCAGAAAAGCGCAGATCAGGAGCAGAGTAGCCGCGAATTTCGCGAAAAAGGCGCGAATCAGAACAAGGCCTTTGCCACGCGACTGCTCTCCTAAAGTTTGAACCCAACTTAACGGCTACTACTACAGAAGTCCTAAAGGGATTGTGAGCGTCTCAAGTTAGAATCAGGCTATGAATATGGCTGTGCAGTCCGCCGGCGTGCTTAGTTTTGAAGATGCCTACAAGGTGGTACAGGAGCATTGCCGGCGAATCCTGACGGCTGGAAGGCAGCAGTGTGAAGAGGTCTTGCTGTTGCAGGGCCTGGGTCGAGTGTTGGCGGAGCCGGTGGTTGCCGATCGGGACTTCCCTCCATTCCCGCGGGCCACGCGAGATGGCTTCGCTATTCGTGCCCAGGACTTGGCGAACGGCACGACGACTCTTCGCGTGGTTGGGCAGGTTAGGGCCGGCGATACCTACGATCTGCCGGTGGCTTCAGGCGAGGCCATAGAAATCATGACCGGGGCAGCAGTCCCGGCAGGCGCGGATGCTGTGGTGATGGTGGAATATACCGAGCGCAGGAACCAAGAGATTAACCACAAAGGACACGAAGGGCCACAAAGGGAAGAATCCAAGAATAACGCGGCCATTGCCGATGATGGCCAGATTTTGGATATTACGGACCATGAGAAACCAAAGCCTGAGGAGAAAAGGACGGAAGAATTCGTGGAGATCCAGCGGGTTGTCACTCCGGGCGAAAACATTGTCCCTGCGGGCGCCGAAGCTCGGGTGGGACAGGAGCTTTTGCCACGAGGAGTGCGATTAGGATCGGCACAGATTGCTTTGGCGGCGGCCGCAGGCAAAGCCAGCCTCAAAGTCTACCGTAAGCCAAGGGTGGCAATCCTTTCCACTGGAGACGAGTTGGTGGAAGTGGCGGAAAAACCGGGCCCCAGCCAGATACGCAATAGCAACAGTTATTCTTTGGCCGCGCTGGTGACGGAATGTGGCGGCGAAGCGGTACAGCTACCGATCGCGCCGGACGAAGAAGGCAAGTTGATGGAGTTGATCCAGGAAGGGCTGAAGGCGGACATGCTGCTGCTCTCCGGGGGTGTGTCGATGGGAAAGTTTGATCTTGTCGAGCTGGCGCTCAAGAAATTGGGAGCGAAGTTCTTTTTTACCGGAGCGATGATCCAGCCGGGAAAGCCGGTGGTGTTTGGGGAAGTTGGTTCCATTCCCTTCTTTGGGCTGCCGGGGAATCCGGTCTCAGTGATGGTGACGTTCGAATTGTTTGCGCGGCAGTTGGTCGAGGCGCTGAGCGGAGCTGAACCTGCACTGTTGAAATCGGCCAAGGCGAAGCTCAGGAAAGAGTTCAAGACCAAGACAGGGCTGACCCGATTTTTACCGGCGACTCTAGACGGCAGGTTAGATGATCCCGAAGTTGAAGTCGTACCGTGGCAGGGTTCAGGAGACATGCTGGCGGCGGCGCGGGCGAACTGCTATCTTGTGGTCCCTCCGGATCGGGAGAAGCTGGCAAAGGGCGAGATGGTGACGGTGATGATGCGATGAGCGCTACGATTGCGCGAGCAGGTCGAGTTGAGGTCTTGTGAGAACGCCCTGATGCGGTATCGCAGAGGAAACATTCTCGGGATCCTTTGACTCTACCTCACGCCTGGCGCTCGGTGCCGCTCAGGATGACAAGCTTTCACGGCATCGCCAACCAGAAAATTGTCGCGATGTAAATATCTGTGGCAGATGTAGTCGATCTGAGCTACCGATGAATAAAAAGAAGACAACTCGACAAAGTCAAAGCGCCAAGAATGGCAAGCCATCGGCCAAGCTATCGCACTATGATGCCGCAGGCCGCGCGACGATGGTTGACGTGTCAGCGAAAACTGCCAGCCGTCGTGAGGCAGAGGCGTCTGCGTTCATTGCCATGTCGGCGAAAGTTTTGAAGGCACTGCCGAAGAATCCCAAAGGGAACCCTCTGGAAGTGGCCCGATTTGCCGGGATTGCCGCGGCCAAGCGTACGAGCGACCTGATACCAATGTGCCATCCCCTGCCCCTCTCTTTCATTGATGTGACCACGGAGGTATGCGAAAATGGCGTTCAGGTCTACTCCAAAGCCGCCACAACCGCCCCGACCGGAGTGGAGATGGAGGCGCTGATGGCAGCCACCGTCGCCGCGCTAACGGTCTATGACATGTGCAAAGCCCTGGATAAAGGCATCGCCATCCGGGAAATTGTTTTAGAGCGTAAATCGGGCGGTAAGAGCGGAGAGTACCTGCGCGAGCGCTCCTCCAACCACCTGAAGAAATAGGTACCATGCCGAGCAACATCAAGGTAATGCTGGTCGACGACAATCCCATGGTTCTGGAGATGTTGCGGCAGGCGCTTGCCCATTTTTCCACCGTGCAACCGATGAATGACGCGGCGGACGCCCTGCTCAAAGCAATTGAAGACAAGCCTGATTTGATCATCGCCGACTACTCGATGGACGGCATGGACGGGCGACAGTTGCTGCAAAAGATCAAGAGCCGCAACGCCAGCGCGGGAATTCCGGTAATGCTGATGGCCAGCAAGACCGACATCAACGAGAAACTGAAGGCGGTGCAGGACACGGTGGAAGATTTTATCGAGAAGCCGTTTTTCCTGAAGGAAGCCGCGGCGAAGATCAAAAAAGTTGTAGACAAGATTTCCCTGGAGAAAATGGCGCGCGAAGCGGCGGGAGAATCGGTGCTGCGCGGAAGCCTGGCCCAGATGAACGTGCTGGACCTTTTGCAGTCTCTTGATATGGGACGCAAAACCTGCGCTCTCACGCTGAGCAACAACGGCGATAAATGCAAGATGTACTTCACAGAGGGCCAGATCAATCATGCCGTTTACAGTGACCTGAAAGGCGATTCCGCAGTGTACAAGGTGCTTACCTGGACCGCGGGTAGTTTTGAAATCGACTTTGCCGGCAGCAGCGGCGAGCAAACGATTACACAGTCCACCCAGGGCCTGTTGCTGGAAGGGCTGCGGCTGTTGGATGAATCAAATCGCGACACGGAAAACGTGCTGGAAGCCTGAGAAAACCGGTGAACGCCGCATCCGCAAAGACCGCCGCAGTGCTGACCATCAGCGATTCATCTTATGTAGGCAAAAGAGAAGACGTTTCCGGACCGGCAATTGTGCGTGAGTTGGAAGCCGCGATGTTCAAGGTGGTCCACACCTCAGTCTTGCCCGACGAAAAAGACGCGATAGCCGCACGGCTGATCGAATGCAGCGAACTGACGCGCCTGGTTGTGACCACAGGAGGAACCGGCATCGCACTACGGGACGTTACGCCCGAAGCCACGCTGGGCGTGATTGATCGGCGGATCGCTGGCATCGAAGAAAAGATGCGGCAGGAAGGCGCAAAAAAAACGCCATTTGCCGCGTTGAGCCGGGGCATTTGCGGTGTGCGCGGAAAAACGCTGCTGCTGAATCTGCCGGGGAGCCCGGCTGCCGCAGTAGAGTCATTGCAGGCGGTGATCGGGATTCTTCCCCATGCGCTGGAATTGCTGGATGGCAAAACGGAGCATTAATTATGTCGCTGCGCTCCAAACCGCTTTAGGATCGCCGAGGTAGTTGAGGGAGTTCAGCGCTTGAGACAGGCGGTCCGGCACGCAAGTCGGCCGTACCGCTAGAGGTCGCTTCTAAGGGCCAATGCGCTTACCTTCCAAATAAAAAGTGACGCCTCAGGGCGTCACGCTGTTTGATCTTTGAAAAATGATTTTGTGGACTAGGCGTCGGCGGTAACTTCGGGGAACTTGAGTTTGCTCTTGGAGAGCGCCTTGTTGAGCATGTCCTCGATTTCCACTTCGTCGACGTTCTTGGCCATTGCCAGTTCGGTCACCAGTAGGTAGCGGGCGCGCTCAAGCATCTTCTTCTCGCGGAAAGAGAGCGGCTTGTCCTTGGCCAGCAGAAGAAGACTCTTCAGGACGATGGCTACTTCCAGCAGTGAGCCGGTGCGCATCTTGTCGGAATTTTCCTTGAAGCGGAATTTCCAGTCGGTATGGTTATCGCATTTGCCGTCGACCAGAAAGGTGATGATCTTCAAAACTTCACCGTTCTTGACCACCGGACGCAAGCCGACCATGCCAACGTTGTTGAAAGGGACTTCCACTTTCAGGCTGCTGGCTTTGATCTTGAGGAGATAAAATTTATGGACGTTCGGGCCTATTGTGCGGCTGCTGATCTGTTCAATTACCCCGACACCGTGGTTCGGATAAACTACTTTGTCACCAATTGCAAAGTTCAATTGACCATTCATGAAACACCTAGATGGGACATTTTGCGGGGGAACTCCAGACAAATAAGATTATAAACTTTTTATCGATATTTAGCAACATTCATTGTGCAGCGGGACGATTGGCTGGGAAATAATTCAGGGGCGTCCGGCTTTGGGACAGTTAACGCATTCATGCTGAAAGGTTTATAATGGGCGTTTGCTGACCCGCCGATTTTGAGCCAGAGGAGTATTCTTCCGCTAACATGCCGGAACATATCAAAAGAAAGCTGGAGGAGGAAATACGTACTCTGGAGCACGAGCTTACCCATGAGCTGCCCAAAGAGATCAAAAAGGCGGTCGCCATGGGGGATCTCAGCGAGAACGCCGAGTATCACATGGCCAAACAGCGGCAGGAGTTTGTGAATGCCCGGCTGGGGCAGCTTAAGAAGCGCATGTCGGAGTTGGCGCTGGTCAACCTGACCAACATCCCCAAAGATCGCGTGGCGTTTGGCTCCAAGGTAAAGGTTTTCGATAACACCAAGGAAGAAGAGATTGTTTACACATTGGTAACCAGCGAGGAATCCGACGTGACCAAGGGGCTGATCTCGACTACCTCTCCGATTGGAAAATCTCTCATGGGTAAAAAGGTAGGCGACATGGCCACCGTGGTTACCCCGAACGGCATGCGCGAACTGGAGGTCCTGCAACTGACCACCATTCACGACGAGGCTTCATGACCTGGACCGGGGCGTTTGGAAGGGCTTGTCGGGTGCTCCTTTACGCGATTGTGCGCGGTCTTGCGCTTACCCGAATTTCACCTAACGTTCTGACTTTCCTGGGATTGGTGATTAACACAATCGCCGCTATTCTTTTCGGCTACGCCAATCCAACAAATTACGCGCGGCTGTTTCCTTACGCGGGATTGGTAATTATTGGCGCCGGCATCTTTGACATGGTGGATGGCCGCGTGGCGCGGGCCACCGGCCAGGTCACAACCTTCGGCGCGTTCTTTGATTCGGTAATTGACCGCTATAGCGACGTGGCCCTCTTTTTTGGTCTGCTGGTTTACTACGCGCGCGGCAATCATTTCTTTTATCTCGTGCTCGTAGCTTTCGTCATGGTCAGTTCGGTGATGGTGAGTTACACGCGGGCGCGGGCGGAGTCTCTCATTGGCTCCTGCAAGGTCGGGTTCATGGAGCGCCCTGAACGCGTGGTTCTGGTGATCATTGGCGCGCTGTTTGCCCGCTGGGGAGCGATGGCGCCGGTCCTGTGGGTGCTGGCCGTTCTTTCCACCATCACGATCATTCACCGTATTGCCTATACCTACCAGCAAACGCGGATTTTGGATGCCCAGGCGGCAGAAGCAGCCGCACAACAAGAGGCCATGGCCGGGTCGAAAGCTGAAAGCAACAAGCCGCAAGCCACAACGGGCAAGGGCCCGCGACAGATTCCATCGTTCAACTAGATTCTACACGTACAAGTACAAGAGGCAGCTGGCTATGAAGACCCCCTCGATTGTTGTGTTTCTGGCAGCGGCTTTTGTCACGCTTCCCTTGATCGGCCTGGCTGCAGCCACAGATCCGGTACGCGTTGAACAGGGTTTGGTTTCAGGGACCGTCGGTTCATCGCCTGATATCCGCGTCTACCGCGGGATTCCGTTCGCAGCGCCTCCGGTCGGCGACCGGCGCTGGAAACCGCCAGAGCTTCCTGCGGACTGGAAGGGTGTGCGTGCAGCAACCGAGTTTTCCAACGCTTGCTGGCAAACCCCCTATCCACCAGCGGCTGCAATCTACCAGGCCAAGCTTCCGCCGCTGAGTGAAGACTGCCTCTACCTGAATCTGTGGACGCCAGCGAAGTCTGACAAAGATCACCTGCCGGTAATGGTCTGGATCCACGGTGGGGGATTCACACGCGGCTTTAGCGGCACAAGCTCGTACGATGGCGATGTGCTGGCCCGCAAAGGCGTAGTTATTGTGACTATCAATTACCGCCTGGGCATTTTTGGATTCTTTGCCCACCCCGAGCTGAGCGCCGAGTCCAGACAACACGCTTCAGGGAACTACGCATTGCTGGACCAGATCGCGGCATTGCAATGGGTGAAGAGGAATATTGCCGCCTTTGGCGGCGATCCCGGCCGCGTGACCATCTTTGGCGAGTCTGCCGGCTCCTGGGCGGTGAATGCGCTCATGGCGAGTCCTCTGGCAAAAGGGCTTTTTCACCGAGCGATCGGCGAGAGCGGCGGCTTATTTTCTCCCATGAAGACGCTGGCCGAGGCAGAAAAAGAAGGGGAAAAGCTGGCGGCTTCCCTAACCACTCGGGCGAGCACCGATGGAAAAACTGAAACCGGCAAAAAGCCTACTTCACAATCCGCCTTGACGGCGCTACGGGCCAAGCCTGCGGAGGAACTGCTGAAAGCCGTCGATTCCGAAACGGTCAGAGCGATTGTTGATGGCTGGGTGTTGCCGCAGGACGTCGCGTCCATTTTTGCTCAGGGCAAGGAAAACCATGTTCCACTTATCGTCGGCTATAACGCCGACGAAGGTACTACGCTGGCGCCCCAGGGGGCGAACCTGAAGGCATCCATGTTCATTGCCGGCGTGCGTCAGCGATACGGGCCGCTGGCGGATGCATTCCTCAAGATCTATCCCGCTGGCACGGATGAAGAAGCGGTCTCGTCGTTCTACTCGGCCTATCGCGACCAGGTTTTTGGCTGGGAGATGCGCACCTGGGCGCGCATGGCCAGTAAGTCCGGACATCAGCCGGCCTATATGTACTACTTCAGCCGGTGCCCGCCAGGGCCGCAGAGTGCAAAGTTGCGGGCGTTTCATGCCTCAGAAATTGCTTATGTCTTCGGAACGTTTGTCTGGCCTTTTCCCTGGGAAGTCACAGATAAGAAGCTCAGCGACACCATGACCAGCTACTGGGTGATCTTTGCGGCTTCGGGCAATCCCAATGGCCGTAATCTGGTCGAATGGCCAGTTTACAAGGCAAAGGACGATCAGGTGCTGGAGTTCGGCGACCATGTCACCGTTAAGTCAGAAGTGAATAAAGCAGGTCTGGATTTCTTTGACGGTTATTATCAGTCGCTGGCAGAAACGAAGAAGGCGAGCACGGCGGCGGCAAAATAGAAAGCATGGATCACACGCCCGTGCCCGGATTTGCGGTGACCAGAATCAGCGCCAACCCGTCATAGCCTTTGCTGCCAACAGTCTGAATAACAGTCGTGCTCACGTGTTTTTCGGTGGCCAGCAGTTCATTGAATTTGCGGATGCCCTGCACGTTGTCGTCTTTGCTGGCGGGGTCAGCGACTGCGCCTTTGCGCACCACGTTGTCCGCAATGATGAGCGTACCTTGCCGCGCTAGCTTCAGCGACCATGTCAGGTAGTCGGCGTAGCCGGGCTTGTCGGCATCGATAAAGATAAGATCGAAGGGCCCGTGCCCTTCACTTGCCAATTGTGGCAGAGTGTCTAACGCAGAACCCAGGCGGACCTCGGCAACGCCCGAGAGGCCGGCCCGGGCAAGATTGGCGCGAGCCAGTTCGACTCGTTTTGGATCGATCTCGAGAGAAATCAGATGACCGTCAGCCGGCAACGCGCGAGCCAGCCAGATTGTGCTGTACCCGCCGAGTGTTCCCAGTTCCAGGATTTTGCGCGCTCCCAGCGTACGCGCCAGCAAATGGAGAAGTTTGCCTTGCGTGGGTGAAACACTGATGGCCGGAAGTCCCGCTGCCGCACTGGAAGCCAACGCGGCTTGGAGAGCCGGGTCTGGGGGAAGAAAGAGATTGGTGATGTAGCTGTCAACGGCAGACCATTGTTCCTGACCCATAAGGTTGAACCCTTTTTCAGCAAGAGCTCCCAAGCATCGCGCATTCGAACGCAACTATCTGGATGCGAGAGCAACGTGCTCGGATTTCTGGCTCTTCTTGCTGCCTGTGGCGCCGTCAATCACCAGCCTGGAGATGCGTTCGCGATGAAAAGTCGCGTCGCCAAGCATGGTTTCAGATGCCTTGGCCCTCCGATAGTAGAGATGAATGTCGTTCTCCCAGGTGAAGCCCATCCCACCATGAACCTGGATGCCGCGATTGCCAACGTTGCGCGAAGCGTCACTCGCATACATTTTGGCCACGGAAACGGCCGCGACGGCGTCTGGCATATTTTCTTCCAGCGCCCAGGCTGCGTAATAAGTGGCGGAGCGTGAGCTTTCGGTTTCCAGGTACATATCGGCACACAGATGCTGCACGGCCTGGAAGGTGCCGATCGGCTTGCCGAACTGTTTGCGCGTCTTGGCATATCCCACGGTCAATTCAAGTACGCGCTGCATACCGCCGGTCATCTCGGCGCACAGAGCGGTTGTCGCCACGTCCAGCGCCCCGGACAGGCCGCCGGCATTGCCAAGCCGTTCAGCAGGTGTGTTCTTGAATTCGACGGAGTAGATCTTTCTTGCCAGATCCATTCCTTTCATCGCCTCAACGTGTAGACCGGGCGCCTTGGCGTCGACGATGAAGACGCCATCACCGTCGATTACGACGATGAAATCTGCCGCTGCCGCATCGGTCACAAACAGTTTTGTCCCGTTGAGCTTGTTGCCCGCCGTGCTGATCTTGAGGCTTTCCGTATCCCAACTGCCCGCCGCTTCCACCAGAGCGACCGTGGCGCGCGCCTGTCCCGCGGCGATTCGCTCCAGATACTTTTTCTTCTGCTCAGGCGAGGCACACGCGTCAATTACCGCTCCCGCCAAGGCGACAGTCGAGAAAAAAGGCCCGGGGAATAACGCATAGCCCGCTTCTTCCATGAGCAGCACCAGTTCCACTTTCCCCAGGCCCATGCCGCCGTACTCTTCCGGAGTGATGATTCCCGTGAACCCCTGCTCCGCGAGTTTGGTCCACAGTGCAGAGTCATAAGCGGTTTCCGTTTCCATGGCCTTGCGGACCGCTGCGATGGGGCTCTCACCGGCAAAAAACTTGCGCGACGTGTCTTTCAATATCTGCTGGCTTTCCGATAATCCAAATTGCATCGTGGTCTCCCGCTTCTCGCTAGTTGCTATTCGCCATTTTGCTTCTTCAGTAACTCTTGGGCAATCCCAGCACAAAGTGCCCAATGATATTGCGCTGGATCTCCGAGGTGCCCGCCTCAATCGTGTTGCCGCGCGATCTCAGGTAGCCGTATGCCCACATGCCGTTGTCGATGGCGTGTTCATCGCCGGCCTCTAACTGGCCGTAGGGGCCCATCACTTCCTGGGCGATCTGCTGGAAGCGCTGGTTCAATTCGCTCCAGAAAATCTTCTGTATGGAGCCTTCCGGACCGGGGACACCGGTGGCATTGATGCGACTGAAAGCCCGCATCTGGTTGCAGCGCATGATTTCGATTTCGGCATAACATTGCGCCAGCTTCTGGCGGATCACCGGATCTTCAGACGCCGGGCGTCCATGGCGCTCGATGCTCCGGGCCAGGTCGATGAGCCGCTCCATGTTCCTGCGATACGTTATCTGCAGGCCTGCGCCAAAGGTGCCGCGCTCATGCATGAGCGTGCCCATGGCCACGCCCCAGCCTTCGTTTACTTTGCCCACGACGTTGGTCACCGGAACGCGCACGTCGTGAAAGAACAGTTCGTTGAATTCGGTTTCGCCGGTCATCTGGCGCAGAGGACGGACTTCCACTCCTGGCGTCTTCATATCCAGCAGCAGAACGGTCAGGCCTTTGTGCTTGGGAACGTCGGGATCAGTGCGGACAACCAGTTCGCACCAATGAGCGGCCCAGCCGTAGCTGTTCCAGACTTTCTGGCCGTTAACAATGTAGTGATCGCCCTCAAGTTTCGCTTCGCAACGCACGTTCGCCAGGTCAGAACCTGCGTCGGGCTCAGAGAATCCCTGGCACCAGATTTCTTCGGCGCTCAGGATCTTGGCAAGGTGACGCTTCTTCTGCGCCTCCGTGCCAAAGGCAATGATGGTTGGGCCAATGATTCCCAGGCCGAGCACGTTGGCCAGAGGCGGCGCAGAAGCCAATGCCATTTCCTGCCAGAAGATTACTTGCTCCATCAGGCTGGCGCCACGGCCACCATATTCCTTGGGCCAAGAGATACCTGCCCAGCCGCCTTCATACAGTTTGCGCTGCCAGCGTTTCAGGTATTCGAAGCGCGACTCCATCGACTCTTCACGGCGCTCGTCCCAATCCGTGGGTGCGTTGGCGGAAAGCCAGTTGCGTAATTCGTCACGAAACTTTATTTCATCGGTGCTGAGATTCAGGTCCATGGATCCTCCAGCGTGTGGCACGGAGCGGATGACGCGTTAATCGCCGACGCATGCTCTGGGGTTCGTGCTGACACCAAATGAATGGCCATTCATTTGGCAGACAAGTTTACATCGTTTGCAGCGATTGCGCTTGTCCAGAAAAATACTTGTCCAGCAAATAAAAGATTGGCGGCGGAGACGCGGCTAAACGGTCTTCATCATGTGAACTACCGGCAGCGTAATGCCATTTTCCAGTGGCACCGCCAGGCGCTCCAGGGCAATATAGCCTCTTTCCTGAAAGAGCTTTAATCCGGTAAGGGTCGCGCCCATTTCAAAGCGAGTGAATCCAGCGGCGCGTGCCGCGGCTTCACAGGCCTCCAGTAGCAAGGTGCCGACGCCTCGCCTCGCCCAGTCAGGGTGAATGAAGAAGGCGCGTATTTTCGCGGCATCGGTAGCAGGATCAAGCAGATCGTCCTGCCGGCCGTGCCAGCTGTCGCCGCCGTAGAGCGTCTTGCGCTTGCTCCAGCCGCCACACCCGACGATGAGCGATTGGTTCTCTTCCGCTGTTCCAGACGAGGCAGTTTGAACTACCAGGTAAGTGCCGTCGTCGATCAACTGGCTGTCCACTCCGAAGACGGTCCTGAGAGCGCTATCGATCTGGACCGATGTGTAATCGGCGGACTGCAAACGCCGCACGGAGGCGTCAATCAGGGCACGCAGAACAGGCACATCTGCGGAGACAGCCGTGCGGATTGCAAAGCCAGGGGGCATTATGGTCAAGAAGCCTATTGAAAATACGAAAGCGGCCCACGGGCTGCCCTCGTGTGTTTGAAGAAAATGCCAACCGATTATTCCCGTCCCTTTTTATTTGGCCGGCATCTGGGCCAAAAACGTCTTGACCTCATCTGCATGTGAACCGCCGGGTTCGAGCTGGAGGTACTTGTTGCAGGAGGTCTTGGCGTCGTCATATTTCTGAGCATTGAACTCGACGCCGCAGAGGTTATAGCTGTACAGCGCGGAAGAAGGATCAATCTCTGTGGCCTTCTTCAAGGATGCAATGGCCTCGTCTTGTTTTTGCAACTTCAGGTAGGCTCCGCCTTGCGCGGTCAGCATTCGGCCGGCACCGGCCCTGGCGGCGGCCGGGTTCAAACTGGGGATTTTGGGGTCGGCGGGAGAAGAACCGGAAATGAGAGACTGAGTCACGTGGATGCCTTTATCGTATGTTTGCACGGCTTCGGGCAGTTTGTTGGACTTGCTTTGCGCCTCGCCCAGAGCCATATAAAAATCCCAACGGTTGCTGTCAGGTGCTGCGGCGATCAGTTGCTTGAGCGCGTTTTCAGCCTTTGGCCAGTCCTGGGCCTGGCGCGCGTTCTGTGCGTCGCTGATAAGGGAATTCAAGCCCGCGATCTTCTTGTTGTCAGCCTGGATCTTGGCGAGTTGTTCTTTTGTGAGCGTGGGCGCAGCGGGTTCTGGAACGCCAAACTTATTCTCTGCAACGGCGCCGCCCTTCGGAACGTCGATATTCACTTCGTCTGGGTTGGATGTGTCGTCGTGGCCGAGCTGCTTCTTATCGGTAAACAGCTTTTGCCCGCTTTCGCCCAGAACATCCACTTGATAGGAGCCATAAGGCACGCCCACTATCCAAAAATGGCCATCTTTATCTGTCGTGGTTTTAAAAACCTTACCCGTATCGATATAGGTGAACACAACCTGGATATGGGAAAGGGGATTCCCTTCCTGTGTGACTTTGCCTTCAGCTCGTGCTCCAACCGTCTGTGAGTGCGCGGGTAAAAAGACGCCTGCAAACAGCAGAGCGGCCAGCGCGACAACAATAGCATTCCTTTTCATCGTGATTGTCTCCTCCCGTGTGCTTTGCTTTGAGAGCCCCACATCAGCGCGCCAATTTGATCGGGACAGCCGACTCCAAGTGATCCAGATTCTGGATCTGCATTATTTTTTCTTCTTTTCGTGATAGGTCGTCTCGATCTTGCCTCCAATATAGGCCAGCATCTGTTTTACATCACCGGCATGCGGGCCGTCGGGAGCCAGTTCCAGGTATTTATTGAGGGCCTCCGCGGTGCCCGGAGCCGGCTTGATTTTGCCGTCCTTTTCCACGGAGCTGGAGGCGATCAACAGCGATCCCTTAATGAAATAAGCGTCGGCCCGGTTGGGATCAGCGGCAATAGCCTTGTCGCAAGCAGCCAGCGCGCCTTGGGTATTGCCGGAGTTGTACTGCGTGGCGCAAATATTGAAGAAGGCCGTTCCCGGATTAGGATCCATGCTCGCCGCTTTGGTATAGGCTTCAATAGCCTTGTCGTTCTTTTTCAGCTTGAGATAAGCATTGCCTTCGTTGGTAAGCATCTGGGCCACGCCGGCCTTGGCTTTTGCCGGATCGGCTTTGGGATCGGTCTTGGTAGCGTTTTCAGCCAGGGGGATGGCTTTCTCGTAAGTCGCCACCGCGTCGTCATTCTTCCCGAGGCTAAGCTGCGCGTTGCCCAGGGCCTGCTGGTAGTCCCAGCGGTTGGGATTCATGGTGATCAATTTCTGCAAGATGGACTCAGCGCTCGCCCAATCCTTCGCTTGCAAAGCGGGATTCAACTGGGCGATCAGCGCATTTTCGTTCAGAGCCTTTTCCCGCTCCGACTTCATCTTTTCCAACTCTTCTTTGCTGGGCCCCGTGCCTGGCTTGCCGGCAGTGAGCTCCACTGATAAATCGTCAACCGCGCCGCCTTCACCCGCGACCCGAACCTTGGCTTTGAAGCGCTTTTCATCTCCAGTGACCTCCTCTTCATAGACTCCGAATGGAATTCCGACGCCCGAGAACTGGCCGTCCTTGTCAGTCTTGAACTTGAAGGTCTTGCCGTTGTCAACGTTGGTCAGGACCACGTCGGCATTGGCCACGGGCTTGCCGCCATCGGTGACGCGCCCCTGCGCTTTTCCCGCCGTCGCCTGGGACCACGCGCTTGCGGCGGCCACCAGAAAAAGCACAGTGGTAATTGATGCACATATCAGTTTGGTTTTCATTTTTGTCCAGCCTCCGGCTTCAACTCATTTTATATTTTATGGCCTGCCACGCCGAGTGAGCGGCCCTGCTGCAGATACGGGATCGGATCGTGGACTCCAGCTTCAGCAAAGGCGCGCTGGCGCAAAACACAGCTCTCGCATGCTCCGCAGGCCTTATCTTCACGGCTATAACAGGACCAGGTCAAATCAAACGGGGCGCCTAATTCCAAGCCCAACTTTACAATTTCCGCTTTACGCATGGCGATGAGCGGAGTCAACACTTTGATGGTGCCTTCGCGCGTTCCTTCCTGGATCACGGCGTTGAAAGCCCTATAGTAGGAAGGCCGGCAATCCGGATATCCGGAGCTGTCCTGTTCCACTGCGCCGATATAAATCTTGTGTGCCTCAAGAACTTCCGCCCAACTCACGGCCATGGAAAGAAAATGAGCGTTGCGGAAAGGAACGTACGTCACCGGTATGGCGCCGCCAATCTGTTCACCCGCCTGCGGCACCTGGATGCCGATATCCGTCAGAGCGGAACCACCGACCAAGCTCAGCGCTTCATTTCGGACGGCCAGCCGGCGCTTGATACCAAGGCGATCGCAGACACGTTCAAATGCCCAGCGTTCGCGCTCTTCCGTGCGCTGTCCGTAACTGACGTGCAACGCTGCCGCGTCCGATTCGCGCACGGCCAGCGCCGCGCAGACACACGAATCCATTCCACCACTTAGCAGCACCACCGAGCGCGGTTTTGCACCAGACAAAGTAAACATCTGATTTACGGATTCCCTATTTTTCAGATGGCCGGGCAAACGGAATAGCTGCCCTCTTTATTTCTTAATTATCACAAAACTTCAATGTTCAAGCTGAGTTACGTCCGCCAAACAAAGATTCAAACCCCTTTTTTCGCCGGTTCCCAGATGAATTTGTGGATTTGCAATCCGAGACGGACATTCAAACCATCCTTCAATATCCACTCGGCCAGCAGGCGCGGATCGATCTGGCAGTTCGATGTGTCCCGTTCCCGACTGGGATTCTTCAGGAACACCGGCGAGAGCAGCACTCCACCTGCTTTTGTATCCAACCCGTGCTGGCGGATGAAGTCGCGCGCGAACTCGTAATCGGCGCGATCAGCCAGCACAAACTTGACCTCATCCGTAGCCGTCAGCGTGGCCAGATTGCTCATGCGGAAAGTTCCGCCCTCACCCGAACCAGGGCACTTTACATCCACAATTTTGTGGACGGCCGCCGGGACATTTTCCAGCGGGCGCTCGCCGCTGGTCTCCAGCAACAGTGTATAGCCGCGCGCAAGCAGACGCTGCATGAGAGGAATGAGTTCGCGTTCCTGCAACATGGGCTCACCGCCGGTAAATTCCACCAATCCGCGGGGAGCAAGACTCACCGCTTCCTGTTCCACCTCTTCGCTGGACATCTTTCTGCCCCCGGTGAAGGTGTATTCACTGTCACACCACGCGCATCGGAGGTTGCATGCGGCCAGGCGCACGAAAATGCACGGAATGCCCGCAAAGGACGATTCTCCCTGGATGGAACGATAGATTTCGATGATCTGCATGTTTGGAGAAACAGAGGCCAGAACAGGACCTTTATTCCGAATAACGCGCGGTTGTCGTGTCCGTTTCCCAGATGGTGACGTCTTTGACCGCCACGCGGCCGCTGGTCAAAGACTTCAACCGGCCGTTCGTCTGATCGTAAAAATACTTGGCCAGGTTTTCCGCTGAGGGATTGAGCCGGATGAAAGGTTCAACTTCATTCAACATCTGGTGGTCCAGCCGGTCGATCACATTCTTCATGACCTCTTTCAAGTCCTTAAAATCCAGCAGAAGGCCGGCTTTATCGAGCGCGGCTCCGGCAAGCGTGACCCGCACCTTGTAGTTGTGACCGTGCGGGTTCTCGCATTTTCCCTTGTAGTCGCGCAGGTAATGTCCTGCGGCAAATGAATCTTCAACCGTTACCTCGTACATCCGCTCCCCTTATCCGTGGCGGCGCATCAGCGCCATTTCTTATTGTAAATCCTCGCACTTAGACCGGGCAGAGACCCTGTGTCGAAACAGCCACACTCAGCTCGGCAGAACACAGAGTTGCCCCCGAGAGTGAGCCCTAGATGAACTGTCAGACAGCATATCCATCCCTTATTTCGCCGTTGGTCAGCCGGCTGCATTCAACTGAAAATACGTCACTTACCGGCGGTCAGCAGGAGCGCTTTTATTACCGGTTTGCAATCGCATCTTTCCACTATTCTCAAGGGTCATGGTTGGTCAGAGAGATGCAATACAGATTTGCTGAAAATTTTCAGGCAAGGGGCGGAAGCGAAATCGTTCTTCGCACAAGGGGGAACAGGACATGATTAGGGGAGGCAGAACCATCAGTACAGCCGAGTGTGCCGACCGGGCAGGGCAAGCACGCTTTTGGGCTAAATGACGCCAAAGCGGTCACGGCGTTGCGCAAACTTGCTGACGACATCGAGGCCGGCAGTAGCCTTACATAGTGTCAGTCACAACCTCATCATAATACGCCACTCACGAAGAATTCACGGTTCGGGAAGTAATCATTGAAGTCCTGGAGGAATATCCGAACGCAGGTCCGAGAATGATAAAGAAATAATAATGTTTCCCGGCCAATTCAGGAAGTTATTCACAAAGCATGGAAGAAACACCTTGCTCTTGGGCGGCAGCCATAGCACAATCCCGTTACTTATTTGGTAATTTGGAGGCAAGACATGGGCGCGGCACCGGTTCCACAGACAACAAGCAGCGGGTTGCAACTTAACAAAGGACAGATTGTGCAAGCCTGTTATGTGGCCCTGTGTGGCGCCATTGGCGGGCTATTGTTTTGGGCATTGACAAAATACGCGGGCACCGTTCCCAGGCAGATCGCCGCCTGGCCGTGGGTTGGACAAATTTCGATACTCATGTTCTTCGGCGCGATCGCGGCCCTGTTTGGAGTTTTTTACCTGACTGCCTCCCAGACGCCCGCCATGAGAACGTTCATTTTTGCCATTGTCTGCGGCGCCGTCTGGCAGCCGATCATCGACAAAGTACTGGCCTCGGCCAGCAGCGTGTCCACTGACAATCAGATCAGCAGCGTGCATACTCAGACAGAACAACTCCACAGCGCCGCTGCCAGCGGCAGCGCCGAACAGGTAAAAACCGCAGTCAATGCCACGCTTCCAGTGGTTACCAAAGCGATCCAGCAATTGCCTGACGTGGAAGATGCCGCTAAGAAGGAAGTCCTGATCGAGAACTCGCAGAAGGCAATCAATGAATTGCAATTGGCGGCGCAAAAAGATCCGGAATCGAGCGTCACAGCCATTAAGGAGGTCGGCATTGTCGCCAGCCACGCGCACAGCACTACAGTCGGCATAAGCGCAGTGCAGTCTCTTAAAGAAATTGGGGAATCCGCTGCGGACAATCACCGCACGGACGTTGTCAAACGGAGCGTTGAGTCTCTGCAGGAACTCTCTGATAAGAGCACCGATCCAATCGTCAAAAAATCCGCGGCAGAATCTCTAAAGCTGGTGGAGAACATGGCCGCTCCCAAGTAACCGGTTCATAAGCTCAGCTAGCGGCTCCGGGGTCTGCGGCCCCAAAGAACTGCTCCACCTCCGCCAGGTCTTTTGTTTTCTTGTAGGGCGGTAAGCTATCCAGGAAAATTCTGCCATAGCGCTGCTTGAGCAGGCGATTATCCAGGAGCGCCAGTACGCCGCGATCTTTTACCGAGCGAATCAGACGGCCAAATCCCTGTTTCAGCGAGATAACGGCCGCGGGGACCTGATATTCGAAAAATGCGTTGCCGCCCGCAGAGTTAATGGCGGCTATGCGCGCGGCGACGACCGGATCATTCGGCACAGCGAACGGCAGCCGATCAATGATTACGCAGCTCAGTTGCTCACCCTGAACGTCCACACCCTGCCAGAATGATGCGGTTGCGAACAGCACGGCGTTAGGCGTGAGACGAAATTCCTCCAGCAGTGCGTTCTTGGGCGATGAACCCTGCAAGAGCATGGGGAAAGGAAGTTCGCCGAGCAGGCGATCATGGATATCATTCATCTGCGCGTAACTGGTAAAGAGACAAAAGGCCCGGCCCTGGGTGATATCGAGCAAGCGACGGATTTTTTCCGCGGCGGCGCGTCCGAACTGGGTCGAGCGCGGATCAGGCATGTCCGGAGGCACATAGAGAATCGCCTGCTTCGCGTAATCAAAATGCGAGGTCACCACCATTTCCCGCGCATGATCAAGTCCCACGCGCTGTCGCACATAGTCAAAGCTGCCGCGATCAGGATTGCCGGCCACGGCCAGGGTGGCCGAGGTCAATACGGTGGTCTCCAGATTTTCAAACAGCGTTTGCTTGAGGATTTGCGAAACATCAATGGGCGTGGCTTGCAGCACAATGTGCGTTTGTCCGGCGCGCGTCCGACGTCCTTCACCACGATACTCGATCCAGAAGACTGTGTTCTTGTCTGTTGACTCCAGGATGAATGCCAGCTGCGCCTGGAGTTCCTGCGTGCGCCGGGAAAAACCAAAAACTTCTTCCGGCTTTTGCGGCAGCAACTCAAGTTCGGCCAGGACGCGGGCCAGCGACTGCATGACGGCGTCATAGTCGTCGCAATGTTTTTCCAGGAATCCATCGCGGTTGGTGAACGCCGAGCGGCCTTCTCCCGGCGGGAGCAGCCCAAAGAAGAATCGCGAACGCTCGCGCAGTCGCGCCAGCGCCTGGATGACTCCGGGGGAAATCGCCTTCTTCTGCTGCAGCGTGGCTTCAATATCGCGCGCCAGTTCTTCAAAGCGCAGATTGCTGACGCTCACGCCAAAGTAGCTGCCGGCCACATCTTCGAGTTCGTGCGCTTCATCGAAGATCACGGCGGAGAAATCCGGCAGAACACCCGCGTCCGGTCCACCCGACTGCCGCAATGACAGGTCGGCAAAGAAGAGATGATGATTGACGATGATGATGTCACTCTCCGCCGCGCGGCGGTGCATCTCCGTGATGAAGCAGCGGTCCCACTGCTGGCATTTCTGCCCGGTGCAGCGCTCGGTGCGAGCATCGAGCTTCTGCCACAGCTGCGTGCTCTCAGGAAGACCCTTCAGTTCGGCGCGATCACCGCTTTCCGTCGTCGTTTCCCATTCCGCGATCTGCCGATACTGCTCGATCTCTTGAAGTCCGCTCAGTACCGGCTGGTTGGTGAGGTCATAAAGTTTCTGCCGGCAAAGATAATTGTTGCGGCCTTTCATATAGCAAACGCGCAGTTTGCCTGGGCCTCCGGAAAAAAGCAGCTGCTCCAGGAATGGGATATCCTTGAAGAAGAGCTGTTCCTGCAGGTTCTTGGTGCCGGTGGAAATGATCACGCGTTTTCCGCTGCGGATCACCGGCAAAAGGTAAGCCAGGGTCTTGCCCGTTCCCGTGCCGGCTTCAACGAGCAGGTGCCGGCGCTCCACCAGAGCTTTTTCCACCGCCTCCGCCATTTGCAACTGGCCGCGACGAAACTCGTAATTTGGGTGGGTTTTGCTCAGAAGCCCCCCAGGGGCAAAGAACTCATGCAAAGTGGGTAGGCGGCGCGCGGGAGTGGCGGCGGTTTCGGGATGAGAGAAGGAGGCCATGGCAAGTGTGTTTTTTATAATAGCTTGTTATGAGTCGGTGGCATAAACATATTCGTCTAATTTTCGTCCAAGCTGACTTTGCCAGTAAGTCCAGTTGAACACCGAACAGGAAAAGCGTTTGTTAAACCCTAAAAAATCGCGAGCCCCTCTTGTCGCCATCGTCGGCCGGCCCAATGTGGGCAAATCCACGCTTTTCAACCGGCTCACCGGGTCGCGCCGCGCCATTGTGGGCGACGAGCCCGGCATCACGCGCGACCGTCTGTATGGCGAGACCAAATGGCAGGGCCGCCGCCTGCGCATCGTCGATACCGGCGGCATTGTTCCCGATGACAAAGATTTCATTCCCGGCGAGATTTTTCGCCAGGCGCGCTTTGCTTTTGAGGAAGCCGCGGCCATTGTGCTGGTGGTGGACATAAGGACTGAGCTGGCGGCGCCGGACATGGAACTTGCACGACTGCTGCGCCGCCTGGGCAAGCCGCTTTTTCTGGCCGTCAACAAGGTGGATTCCACCAAGCTGGAAGCCGAAGCGGAGAACTTTCGCACTCTCGGGATCGAGAACCTTTATACGGTTTCAGCCGAACACGGGACGGGTTCAGCGGAGTTGCTTGACGCCATCCTGGATGCAGTGCCGTCCTCAGCCGGAGAAATCGCGGAACGCGCCGAGGCAGCCATTGAACAGGAATCCGAGCCGATTGCCGGTGACTTGGACGATGCGGGCGAAGGCGATCACAAGGCACGCACACCCCGGGTTGAAACGCGGGTTGCCATCATCGGCCATCCTAATGTCGGTAAGTCAACGCTGCTGAACATGCTGACAGGCAGTTCACGGGCCATTGTTTCGCCAGTCGCCGGTACAACGCGCGATGCCGTGGACGAAGTGATTCAGAAAGATGGCAATACCTACCGTTTCATTGATACAGCCGGAATTCGCCGCAAGGGGAAGACCCACTTAATGGCGGAAAAACTTTCCGTGGTGATGGCCCGCAAACATCTTGAGGCCGCTGACGTCGCTCTGCTGGTGATTGATGCCGTGGAAGGCGTGACCGGACTGGACGCCACCATTGGCGGCTACGCGCATGAAAGCGGCAGATCCGTTATCGTCATCATCAACAAGTGGGACCTGATAGGCCCTGGCCGCACTGACGGCAAGCCGCCCGCGGACCGCGAGCTGTATGAAAAGCAGGCGCGGCGCGTGCTGAAGTTTCTGGACTACGCGCCAATGGTCTTCGTTTCCGCTTCGGCGGGGAAAAACATCGACAAGATTTTTCGGGCGCTCGAAATCGTCTCGGCCGAGCGGCGCAAACGCATTGGGACCTCTCAGATGAACCGATTTCTTGAGACCGTGGACTTTGAGCGCGCGTCAGTCCCGCATCGCCAGCAGGTCAAGATTTTTTATATGACGCAGGCGCAGGCGTCGCCGCCCACGTTCATTCTTTTCACCGACAAAGACGTGAAGCTGCACTTTTCCTACGAACGCTTCCTGCAAAACCAGATCCGCCAGAAATTTGGCTTTGTGGGCACGCCGATCTGGATCAAGAACCGGCCGCGAACGAAAGTGGAGCTTCCGCCCAGAAAAGGAAAGCGCCGATAGAGGCGATAGAGCCGTAGCATGCTGCGTCTCTACGCAATGATTTTCCTCATTCCTAACCTACCGGCTGCGTTCCGGCCATCTGGGGAATCGGCGGGGGAATAGGTTGCGGCCATAACAAGGCCGCCAGTTTGGGATAACGTCCGCCGAAGAAGTAGAAGGCATAGGCCGCAAAGAACACCGTGACGGGTGCGCCCAGGACCATCAGCAGGCACGCCACCCCGGTTGCTACTAACAGGCCGGCAAGGCAAAAGACGATGATTCCCGCCAGAGCTCCGACTGTCTTAAACAGCAGAACCCCAACCGCTACCAGAATGCCTGCGGGAATGCCGATTACAATAAACGCGGGAAGCGCTGCGACGAAGAATGCGATCGTGAGACACAGCCCGGCGCCGACGGCGCACAGCAACTTCAATCCCATATAGGCCGCCCAGGCCCCGGGTTCAGAAGCTACCACTCTCCAGACCGCGGACCAGGCGTCACCCAGGGCGAGATCGTCGAGCGCCAACACCGGCAACACAAAATCTTTCGCCAGCGTGGACACAACCGCGAAAACGATGCTGGCGGCGAGCGCGCCCAGCGCGATGGATGCGATGATGGCAAAGAATGCGGGCAGCGAGTTATCGCCGCTGAAAACGCCGTTCTTGTAAGCGTGCCATAGCGGCAAGCCGACGATCAGAAACATCACGGCCCAGTGCACCAGCCGGAACACCAGCCAGAAGCCAAAATAGCGATTGGCCTGCGGGGCATAAATCCGCCAACCGCGGCCCACCGCAGGCCGGCCCGTGACCACGGAATCAAACAAAATAAAACGAAAGCGGCAGAACAGGTAGAGAAAGATCAGGGCAATCACCACGATCACGGCGACTGCGATCACAAACAGGTGAAAATAGTCAGCCAAGTGAATGTGGCGAATTGCCTGGTAAATGTCGGCAGCGTTGGGCGGTAGGTCGCCATGCGAAGTTTTCGAAGGAATGACCGGAGCGCGAAAATTAAGGCCGCCGCTGGCCACGACCATGCCGCCGCCAAGAAACCCAATCAAGCCCATCTTCAGCCAGGCGCCTAGCCGAAACGGGCGGAACAGCATTGCGCCAACTCGCGCAAACGCCGGCCCAAACGTATCAATGGCGGATAGACGGTTCATAATTGCTCGCCGGAGCGCACGCGCCGACGCTAATGGCCTCCTGCTGCCATGATGCTAGCTTTTCCAGCGCGTTTTCACAAACAATTTTGTGGCGCAGCTTCTTGTCGCGCACCTTGCGGCGTTCGCCTTCACTTAATTGCGGCAGCAGATCAAAAGTGATGTTAGCGGGCTGAAAGTTTTTGCTTTCAGCGTGGCAGATATAGTGCACCAGCGAGCCTAGAGCAGTCTCTCGCGGCGGCGCGATTGCCGGCAGTCCCTGTGCGATGCGCGCTACATGAATGCCCGCCAGCATTCCCATGGCGATAGATTCGGTATAGCCTTCGACTCCAGAGATCTGTCCGGCGAAGAAAACGTTGGGATGCCGGCTAAGATTGAGCAGCTCCGTGAGCAGCGTGGGAGCGTTGATATACGTGTTGCGATGGATCTGCCCATAGCGGACGAACCTGGCATTTTCCAAGCCGGGGATCATCCGCAGTACGCGCGCCTGATCGCCGAACTTCAGGTGGTTCTGGAAGCCGACCAGGTTGTAGGAGTCGGCACGCAGGTTTTCCTGCCGCAACTGCACTACGGCGTATGGCCACTTGCCGGTACGAGGATCGTCCAAGCCAACGGGCTTCATGGGCCCAAAGCGCAAGGTGTCGCGGCCGCGACGTGCGATCTCTTCGATAGGAAGGCAGCCTTCAAAGTAATTCAGATTCTCCCAGTCATGGCCTTCCACCATTTCGGCCGAAGTCAGGGCGTCAATGAAACGGTCATACTCTTCTTTAGTAAACGGACAGTTGATGTAATCCGCCGTGCCTTTGCCATAACGCGCCGCCATGTAGACCTTGCTCATGTCGATGGAATCGGCTTCAACGATGGGGCTGATGGAATCGTAAAAGAAAAGATGATCGCTGCCGGAAAGGCGCGCAATCTCCAGCGAGAGAGCGTCTGACGTCAGCGGCCCGGTGGCAACAACGGTGAGTCCATCGGCTTCATTGATGTGCGCGACTTCCTGGCGAATGATTTTGATATTGCGTTGGGCGGCAATTGCTTCCGTGACTTTAGCGGCAAAAGTTTCACGGTCAACGGCGAGGGCATGCCCGGCAGGGACGCTGGTCTCCTGGGCTATCCGCAACAGCAGCGATCCCACCCGACGCATCTCTTCCTTCAACAGCCAGGGCGCGGTGTTCTCGCTTTCCGACTTGAGCGAATTGGAGCAGACCAACTCGGCAAACTTGTCCGTCTGGTGAGCGGGCGTAGACTTCACCGGACGCATTTCATACAGCTCGATTTCCACGCCGCGGCAAGCGCACTGCCATGCCGCTTCACAGCCAGCCAGGCCCGCGCCAATGATTTTGATTTTTGGGGTCACTTGTTGCTGCTCTTGGGTTCTCTGACGGCTTCAGGCACGTCGGCAGCTGCGAGCCGTGAGAGCGCCGGCTCCATCAGACGCATGGTCTCCCATTCGTCCATGATGTGAGCGCCCAGGGTTTCATAGAACTTGAGCGCCGGTTCATTCCATTCCAGCACCTGCCAGCGCATGCCGTAACAATTTTCCGCCACGGCGGTCTGCGCCAGCTTGACCAGCAACGCTTTGCCAATGCCTTTGCCGCGCATCTCCGGCAAAACAAAAAGGTCTTCCAGATAGAGGCCGGGCTTCCCCAGCCATGTGGAGTAGTTGTAAAAGAAAAATGCGAAGCCGGCGGGTTGGCCGTCCCAATCGGCAATCAGGCAGCGATATTTCGGTTCAGGGCCGAAGCCGTCGCGAATGATGTCTTTCTCGGTCGCGACAACAGCATTGGGTTCGCGTTCATATTCGGCCAGACGGCGGATAAAGGCGAGAATCAGAGGCGCGTCATGGGCCGTGGCTTTGCGGATGGAAAGCATTCTTTAGAAGTTACCGCAAAGGACGCGAAGGGCGCAAAGGAGCGGTACTTAGTATTTGGTACTTAGCCGCAAATCCGCATTTGTGTGTGAAAGGCCCGATGCACGATTTCCCATACCCCACTCCTTTTTACGCCGTGGCTTTGAACTGGGCCATCGCTTCATCCTCAGCTGCATAGTCAAACTGCGCGACTGGCTGGGCTGGCGGATTTGCCCTTTCCCACTCAATGGTCCGGCGAATGGCTTCTTCCCGTGGCAAAAGCTCGCGATAGCCCAGCTCTTTGCGTATGCGCTCTGAGGAGGCCACCACATGTTGCGCAGTGTTCCCCGGCCAGAGCAGGTGCTTGGGGGTACGGTCATGTGGCAGAACGACGAACTCTCCGCTCCAGTTGCTGGTGGCTGCGGCAATTTTGCGCGCCCAATCCAGTTCTCCGAATGACTCGGCTTCGCACACGTTGTAAACGCGTCCGGCGGAGTGCAGAGACATTGCTGCCAGGGCAATGGCCGCGCCCACATCTTCCACGTAGCCGCGCGGGGTGCGCAGAGGCGCAACGTCATCGGCAAAGATGATCTGCTTCCGGCCATCGTCAATCCGCTTCAAGATAGAGTGAAAGCGATGCAGCGGATCGCCCGGGCCGTAGATCATGGGCAGACGCAGAACTGTGCCCGGCAGTTTGGGGTCGCCAAGGATGGCCTGCTCAACTGGAATCTTGTCATATTCGTCATTCATCCAGCCGTAAAAGGTTTGCGCTCTCCTGAGGACCTCGGGCGGATAGGTGATTCGGCTTGTCCGGAGTTCAGAGTCTTCGGTCAGCGGCAGATCCTGCAGACCTCCGGGTTCCATGTTGGAAAACACGCCCCAGGCGCGATACACGTCCATGCTGCTGAGCGCGACCACGCGGCCGGCGATGCCGCGGAATGTGTCCATCAGTTGCTGCGCCTGGCGGCCAGAGCTAAGAACGAAATCGACGACGACATCAAACTTCTGCTGCCTGAAATCGGGCTGATGGTCCTGAAGAAACTGGCGATTGCCAAGAATTTCTTCTGTGCCTTGCGGTGCGCTGGTTTTGCCGCGATGAAAAATTGTGATGTGATGGCCGCTCTGCTGAAGCTGCTGAGCCGCGAACTTTCCGATAAAACCACTGCCGCCAATGAGAAGAATGTTCATGTTGGCATCCAGAATTTTCCAGGGCTGAAGCCCTGACTCGTCATGTTGCTTTACGCGGCCCTTCAAGTGTACGGTTTCATGACATCCTTCACAAAGCGTTCTCAAGACATCCTTTACACTCCGGCCCGAGCGAAGCGAGGGCTGGAGTGTAAGACAGCCCCCGCGAGAGGGCGAGAATGGCGTGGAGAACAACCAAAGTGGCGGAGCAGAGAATGGAATTTGTGGTAGCAGCCAGCAGGAAAGAAAAGAGCTTCCAAGAGCTCTGTAAAGAGTTCCAGATTTCCTGCCGGACCGGCTACACCTGGTGGAACCGGCACAAGGCCGATGGGCTGGGCGGCATGCAGGAGCGAAGTCGGCGTCCTCATCACAGTCCGCGGCGAACCAAAGAAGAGATCGAGCAGCGAGTGGTGGAGCTGCGACAGGCCAGACCGGATTGGGGAGCGCGCAAGCTGCGCAAGTTGCTGGAGCGGGAAAGCACCCATTTGCCGGCCAGTACGATTCATCGGATTTTACTGCGCTACGATCTGGTGCGGGATAACGATCGGCATTCCTTGGCCACCAAACGCTTTGAACGAGAGAAACCGAACCAGCTTTGGCAGATGGACTTCAAAGGTCCTAAGGGTTGGAATCAGCCGGTGGGTCCTCTCTCGGTGCTGGACGATCACAGCCGCTATGCCCTGGCTCTGGAAAACACCGGCAATACGCAGGCTCAGGGAGTTCGGGCAGTGCTGGAGCGGGTCTTTCGTGAATCCGGAGTGCCGGAGGAGATGCTGATGGATCACGGCACGCCATGGTTCAACACCCAGGGACGGCTGGGATGGAGCCAGTTAACGGTCTGGCTGATGGACCGCGATATCGAGCTCTATTTCAGTGGTCGCCGGCATCCACAGACACAAGGGAAAGTCGAGCGATTTCACCGCAGCCTGACGGCAGCTTTGTTCCGGCGCGGGGCTCCGGTGGAAGAACAAAGACAAGCTTGGTTGGATGCGTTCCGGTATGAATACAACTATGTGCGACCGCATGAGGCCTTGCAGATGAGAACGCCGCACCAGATCTGGCAAAAAAGTGTACGGCCTTATCAGGAGCAACCACCCTGTTGGGAATACCCGCGAGGAAGCGAAGTGAAGGAAGTCGACAGCATTGGCCAGCTTCGCCTGGACGGCCGCCGCTACTACATCAGCAAGGCGCTGGCGGGCAGAGAGGTAGGCCTTCTGGAAGTGGAGCAACGAATCCTGGTCTACTATCGGCGAACGCTGGTCTGTGAGTTAGACCCACTCCAGTCCCGATCCTTTGCTGGGGATCGGACCTGGAGCTGCAAAACTTCCAGCAACAAAGTGTGAAGGATGTGTTGAGAACGGTCTGTGAAGAATGCCCCTGAACTTTACACCTAAAGGGCCGCTCTTCCACCGGGTTAAATAATAATTCTTTCATCGCCAACGCGGCGAGTGACCCGTTGCTGGTCAAGGTATTCCAGCAGCGGAATGGCGTATTTACGGGTCACGCCGAGCATGTCTTTGAAGGTCGCAACGTCGATTTTCGGGGTCTTGACTTTTTGCATAGCCATGATTTGTCGCAGGCCTTGCAACGCAGTGTGGTGAAATACCAGATCGTCGGCCAGCTTGATGAGAACACGATCGCGGAGCAAGAGCGTGACCAGTTTCTGCGCTCGCGCCTTGTCGACAGGAAGCTTGTCCAGGACTTCTTTCATCAGCGGGACTTTTAGGCCCGCATCGGCAAAGGCTTTTTCGATCTGCTCTTTGGCTTTGGCTTCTTCGTCCTTCAGCTCCACGCCCCGGCCGGCGAGACGGACCTGCTCGCCTGAGACTTCAGCTTTTTTGTCGCGCGTGAGCTGGGCCAGCATGGCTTCCATGACGGTCTGCTGAAGCCCGAGTTTTTCCCGCAGCTCTTCTTTGCTGATGCCGCCGACCAGCGGATTGGCTTTGTGAAAAGCCTCCACCGTGGCGATGAGTGTATCCCGCGTTTTCTGCATGGCGTCCGTGGCGAGCAGGAATTCTGCGACCTGGATGATTTGTTTCTGTTGAATGAGAATGGCGATCACAGGCTGGAGAACTGATTGCTTCAATCCGGTCTCACGCACGGCCGCGGCAACAGAGAGACCTTCATGTCCGCGCCGTGCGATGCGCGCCAGCAGGGATTCTTGTCGCGTTCCAGAAGACAAAATCTGGAGAAAGCTCTGCCGCGCCTCTTGTTTTTGCCGCGGCAGGGGAAAGGCGTCCAGCACCACCGCACCGCCAATCGTAATTACCGGCGAAAACTGGCGCAGGATAGCGCGATCTCCGGGCAGGAGCAGCAGAGGCTCGGCGGTGCGAAGCTGCGCAAAGGCCGATGCTCCGGGCTTGAGTTCACTCACGTCCCGCAGCGCAACTTCGGCAATCGTCTCTGAGGTAAAGGCGTGGAAGTGAACGCGGGCGCGGTTCTTCAGCGGCTTGGCGTCTTTCAGCAAAGAAATCTGGACTTCAAATCTTTGCGTAGGCTCGAAGAAGCCGGGCGCAGCCAGCACCATGCCGCGAGCCAGCTCTTCCATCTGGACGCCGGCAAGATTCAATGCGGTGCGCTGGCCAGCAATCGCCTGTTCCGCCATGCTGCCATGCACTTGCACGCCGCGAACGCGCGCACGCTTGCGCCCAGGAAATACCTCAACTTCTTCTTCCTTTTTTACTTTGCCAGCAATGAGTGTTCCAGTAACGACCGCGCCAAATCCTTTCATGGTAAAAACGCGGTCAATGGGTAGGCGGAAGAGCGCTTCCGTGTCGCGGGCGGGAACATCGGCGGCGAGTCGGACGATTTCGCGTTTCAACTCGTCCAGTCCCGTGCCTTTGAGCGCGCTCACGACGACAACCGGCGAGCGGCTGACGTCGAGAAACGATCCACTTACGAAGTCTTCAATCTCCATGCGGACGACGTTGAGCGTGTCTTCATCCACCATGTCGGCCTTGGTGATCACGGTGATGCCGCGTGGGATGGAGAGCAGCCGGCAGATTTCAAAATGTTCGCGGGTCTGCGGCTTGATGGATTCGTCAGCGGCAATGACCATCAGCACCAAATCAATCCCGCCGATGCCAGCCAGCATGTTGCGGACAAAGCGCTCGTGGCCAGGAACGTCGATGAAGCCAAGCCGAATTTTTTCGCCGCTGGGCGCGGCTAGATCGAGATGTGCGAATCCAAGATCAATGGTGATTCCGCGGCGCTTCTCTTCTTCCAGGCGATCGGCGTCAATGCCGGTGAGGGCTTTGACTAGCGCGGTCTTGCCGTGGTCGATGTGGCCGGCGGTGCCGATGATGATACTTTTCATTCCTTTGGACAGTGTAAAGGAAAGACGGCAAAAACCTTACCACTGATGAACACGGATGACACTGATCAAAGCAGGATTCAACTCTTCAAAAATGACACTTCGGTAAATGCCCAGCAATGTCTATTGAACAATTAGTGTTGCCGGCGCGGTGTGAGTAACTGAGCCTGAAGTGGCGGTGAAGGTCAAATTATAAGTTCCTGGAGGGGGCTTTTGAAATCAGGGCGTGCAAGAAAAGGACTTTTCCGGATGAATGGCATACTGATGATATGACAGCAGATGAAAAGTTCAAGCGTGAGCTTGAGGTATTCAGGACTGAAGAGGAGAGTGCGACACAATTTTTCTATGCCTATCAGGCGGTGCATGCTGTCGCGTATGAGAGCAAGCACGTCTCTGATCGTCTAAATACCGCACCACTATTCTGGAACACCTGCTTAGGAGCGCTTCAAACGTCAGCATTTATTGCTCTCGGCAGAATTTTTGATCAAGACTCAGTCCACAATCTCGATAGGCTGCTTCGCATGGCTCAGGAAAATTCGCAGATTTTTTCGAAAGCCGCGCTGGCTTAACGAAAACACGATGGGAGCGGGAACAGACCAGAGTGGCTCGATGATTATTTGTGTACTGCCTACGAACCTACTCCGAAAGACTTCCGTCGCCTTCGCACGCATGTAAAACGGCGGCGGCGAGTTTATGAGGCGAATTATCGGGACATTCGACACAAATTCTTCGCTCATAAAGCCGTGTCCGATCCCGCTGAAGCAGCACTCCTGTTCAGCAAGGGAAGCAACCGAGAATTACAACAACTTTTTATATTCCTTGGCTCATTGTATGACGCGCTGTGGCAGCTCTTCTACAACGGGCGTAAACCCGTACTTCGCCCGTTACGCTATTCAGTAAAACAGATGAGGAAAATGCCACCCCGGCGCAATCGGCGCGGTTCAGTGCAGGAACAGATTCTGCGTGAGGTTGAGCATTTTCTCCGTTCCGTAGCAAGCCCAGATCGGGCTGACAATTTAGATGAATAAAATCTTTGTGTCGCCCTAACAGCCGGTGATCGACGCAATCAGCATTAAGCAGGCAAAGAGAGGATCGGAGAAAGGCACTCTAAGGCATCTGGCCTTGAAAAACTGCTCGTCGACGCACATCCTTGAAATTTGGATGCGCGGATTAGCTTGAAATTCAAACCGGTTCCGATACGACCAAAGGAAGCCGAGACGACCTGAAGCCAGTGCTCAGCTTTGATTCGAGGAGTCCGATTTTTCGACAGAATTCGAGCCGAATTTGCTTGCAATTTTGTTTTCAAGTTATGATATGTTAACTCCTTAACTATCAATGTGTTACCTCCGTGTGTGTGAGCTGAATAATTTTGGCAGCTTTTTGTACAGCTGCGTTCGGAATATCGCTCACAATAATTATGTGTGGGATAAACTTTCCGTCTCACCTCAACGGTATACCTCAAACTTTGGATCTGACTGCAGGGATAGGAATTTGAAAGTCGGATCTTTGAGGTGTTGGCAAAAAGCATGGATGAGGGTAGGGATCCTTCTCCTTCGGGTCGGGACTTCGGAAAAGATGCGAGAATAGAAATAGCCGCCATGTCGACCATCACACACCCTTCCGCCATCACCCCAGAAGTCATCAAAGACCACGGCATCACGCCGGAAGAATATGGACGGATCAAGGCCTCGCTGGGCCGCGAGCCGTCGCTGACTGAGCTGGGAATTTTCAGCGTGATGTGGAGCGAGCATTGCTCGTATAAGTCGTCACGCGTGCATTTGAAGCGGCTGCCCACGCGCAGCAAGCTGGTGGTGCAGGGGCCGGGAGAAAATGCCGGCATCATCGATATTGGCGATGGCTGGGCCTGCGCGTTCAAGATTGAGTCGCACAATCATCCTTCATTCATTGAGCCGTTTCAGGGCGCCGCGACGGGCGTGGGCGGGATCCTGCGCGACATTTTTACCATGGGCGCGCGGCCTTTTGCGGTGATGGACTCACTGCGGTTCGGGCCGATCACGCCAGGGACGGTCGCGCCGTTTTTGAGCGAAGAACCCACCGTTTCCGCAAAGAACGCGGAAAGGATGGGGCACCCAGCGCCAGATCAGGCTACGGTGCACAAGAACCATTCTGTGCTGGAAGGCGTGGTCAGCGGGATTGCGTCGTACGGGAATTGTTTTGGCGTGCCGAACCTGGGCGGCGAGACGAAGTTTGAGCCTTGCTACTCAGGCAATCCGCTGGTGAACGCGTTTGCGTTGGGACTGGTGCGGCGCGACCAGATCTTCTACGCCAAAGCAGAGCGCGGAACGAGCTTAGAGGGCAATCCGGTGATTTACGTGGGGGCCAAGACCGGGCGCGACGGCATCCACGGCGCGACGATGGCCAGTGAAGAATTCAGTGAAGGCTCTGAGCAGAAGCGGCCAAACGTACAGGTGGGTGATCCGTTCCTGGAAAAGCTGTTGCTGGAAGCCTGTGTGGAAGCTATGCACACGGGCGCAGTCGTCGGCATACAGGACATGGGCGCTGCCGGTCTGACCTGCTCGACGTGCGAGATGGGCGCGCGCGGCGGCGTGGGAATCGAAATCGAGCTGGACCTGGTGCCGCAGCGCGAAACCGGCATGAACGCCTACGAGATCATGCTCAGCGAATCACAGGAGCGTATGCTGCTGGTGGCGGAAAGCGGACGCGAGCAGGAAGTGCTGAAAGTTTTTGAGAAGTGGGGACTCGATGGCGTGATCGTGGGGCGTGTAACGAATAGTGGCCATCTGCGCGTGCTGGAGCACGGGCAGTTGGTGGCCGATATTCCTAACACAGCGCTCACCGATGATGCTCCGCTGTATCACCGTCCGATGGAGCCCTGGAGCGCGCCGGTATCGCGCACCAAGCCGGACACTGTGACGTGGCGCGCGGCAACAGATTTTACAGAAAATCTGCGGCGCTTGCTGGCTGCGCCGAACATCTGCTCGAAGCGCTGGATCTTTGAGCAATATGATTCCATGGTGCAGTCGAATACCGTGGAAGGGCCGGGCGCGGACGCCGGACTGATGCGGATAAAAGGATCGAAACGCGCCTTGGCCATGGCGCTGGACGGCAACGGACGATGGTGCTGGCTTGATCCCAAGCTGGGCGCGATGCACGCGGTGGCGGAATCGGCACGCAATGTTTCCTGCACGGGAGCGACGCCGGTTGCGGCCACGAACTGCCTGAACTTTGGCAATCCGGAAAAGCCGCAGATCATGTGGCAGTTCTCTCAGGTAGTGGATGGATTGACCGAGGCCTGCACCGCGCTGGAAACGCCGATCACCGGCGGCAACGTGAGCCTGTATAACGAGACGCTGGGCGAAGGCATTTATCCTACGCCCGTGATTGGCATTGTGGGCACGCTGGAGAACGTGGACGACGCCATGACGTTCCACTTCCGCCAGCCGGAGCGTGATGTGTGGTTGCTGAGCGGCGCAGTTGACAACGGGAATGCGGAAGCGGAGTTTGGCTCGTCAGAGTATGCGAAAGAAGTGATCGGACAGATCTGGGGCGTGCCGCCGGCGCTCGACCTCAAGCAGGAAGCGGCGCTGCAAAAATGTCTTCGCGAGCTGATTCACAGCCACGCCATCGAGTCAGCCCATGACTGCTCTGACGGAGGCTTGGCGGTGGCGCTGGCCGAGGCCAGTTTTGTGAAGTCAAAGCCCGGAGCAGCTACGCCCCAGCAGCACACGCAAGAGCTGCGCGCCCCGGGGACCCCAGCCGTTTTCTCTTACACCGGCGCGGAGGTTGACCTTAACTCCAATGGTGTCTTCGCTGAAGGAGTTTTGTTCGGCGAAGCGGCCAGCCGGGTGGTGATAAGTTGCGACCCGAAAAAGGCTGAAATCATCCAACAAGTAGCGGTAAGATGGGGTGTACGGGCGAACCGGATCGGGCGCACGATTCCTGAAAAACTGGTGATTTCCATTGACGGCAGGCAGGCGGTCTCCGCAAAGGTGTCTGATCTGCGGCAGGTCTGGGACACCGCATTGGTGAAGGCCCTGCACGCGGACGTGCCGGAGCATCTGGTGCCGGAGATATTGCAGAAAAGCTAGGAATGAGCAATTAGCAGCTAGCAATTGGCAATTAGCCAAAACGAACAACGGAAAACGAACCCAAGCTGTTGGAGCAAACGAACAAAGATGGCCTTCGACAAATTCAAAGACGAATGCGGCGTGATGGCGGTGCACAACCATCTTGAAGCCTCCACCATGGCGTACCTCGGGCTGCATCAGTTGCAGCACCGCGGGCAGGAATCCGCGGGCGTGGTGTCGTCGAACGGTGAGCGTCTTTACATGCACAAGGCCATGGGCCAGGTCGCGGACATTTTCACCGAAGACGTTCTCAGCCGGCTGCCGGGCAATCTTGCTATCGGACATACGCGCTACTCCACTTCCGGCGATTCTGCTGTGCTCAATGCGCAGCCGATCATGGTTGACTGCAACAAGGGCATGATCGCCATCGCGCATAACGGAAACCTGGTAAACGCAAATGAAATCCGCAGCCGGCTGGAAGCGCAAGGCTCCATCTTCCAGACCACCAGCGATACCGAAGTTATCGTACATCTGATCGCGCAATCCAAAGAGCACACGCTGCCGGAAGCTGTCTGCGACGCGCTGCGCCGCATTGAAGGCGCATTTTCGCTGGTCATGATGACCCGCGACCGCGTCTTCGCCATCCGCGATCCGCGCGGCTTCCGCCCGCTTTCCATGGGACGCATTCCCGGCGGCGGCGTCATAGGAGACACGGTTGTTTTCGCCTCTGAAACCTGCGCGTTCGATCTGATCGGCGCCGTGCATGAGCGCGACGTTAAGCCCGGCGAAATGGTCGTCGTCGGCCCGGAAGGAACGTTCTCCCGTTTCTTTGCCGCCGAAATGAAACAGTCCGCCTGCATCTTTGAGCACGTCTATTTCTCCCGGCCAGACAGCGTCGTCTTCGGACGCTCCGTGCAGGCCAGCCGTGAGGCCATGGGACGGCAGCTGGCCAAAGAATCGCCGGTAGAGGCCGATCTTGTAGTGCCCGTGCCGGACTCCGGCGTTGCGGCCGCGCTTGGATATTCCTCAGAATCGCTGCTGCCGTTCCGCTTTGGACTGATCCGCAACCATTACGTCGGACGCACCTTCATTGAGCCTGAGCAGCGCGTGCGCGACTTTGGCGTAAAGCTCAAGCTGAACCCCATCCGCAGCCTGCTTACCGGCAAGCGGATCATCCTGGTTGACGATTCCATCGTTCGCGGCACCACCAGCCGCAAAATCGTCCGCATGGTGCGCGACGCCGGCGCAAAAGAAGTCCACGTCCGCATCTCCTGCCCTCCCACGGTCTCACCCTGTTATTACGGTGTGGACACGCCATCCAAGGGCCAGCTCATCGCTTCCAACAAGTCAGTGGAAGAAATCCGCGACTACATTGGCGCCGACTCGCTGGCGTATCTCTCTCTTGAAGGACTGCGCCAGGCCTGCGCCGAAGGCGAGAAGACGACCTATTGCTCGTCCTGCTATACCGGCGTCTACCCCACGGACTTCATCCCCCTCGACAAGATCCAGCCCGTCGCCGCAGAGAAGCCGTAGCGGTTCTTCATCTTCTTTCGATCACAATACTTATCCGGCTCCGGCCTGCCGTTGAGGGTTTGGGTTTTCAATTTTGGCAATTACCCGATTTTGGCGATTCCGGCGATCTGGACTGCACCCCAAAAATGAGACAGGGAAATAAGGGGCCGAGTACATTGAATGGAGACAGGCAATGGAAATGGCCCGAATACAGTACAGCCGAGAATTAAAAATATCGGCCATGCGGGAGCTGGATGCAGGTGAGACCAG
>DASXCL010000110.1:0-48958 GCA_036491195.1 Candidatus Angelobacter sp. | reverse complement strand
CTGGCGGGTCGCAAGCAGGCGTAAATTCACGAGCGCAGGCGAGGGCGCCTGCGGTCCACGAGTTTTTGATTTTGTACGTAAGGCGAGGGCGCCTGCGGTCCACAAGTATGGATTGACGCACAGCCGAGGGCGGCTGCGGCCCGCAAAAATAGGCACAAGAATATTTGGAGCGATTGAGAAAAGATGGCTGAACAAGTTCAGTATTACGGTACCGGACGCCGCAAGTCGAGTGTGGCACGGGTTTTCCTGCGTCCCGGCGACGGTAAGTTTGTGGTCAATGGGCGCGAATTTGACAAATATTTCCTGACCGGCGCGCAGCGCGTTGAAGTGAAACAGCCACTCGTGACCAGCGAGACCAGCTCCACCTTCAATATCACTGCCACCGTTTCAGGCGGCGGAATCAATGGCCAGGCCGGCGCTTTAAAGATGGGCATTGCCCGCGCGCTGCTGGAGTTCAACATCGAACTGCGCAAAAAGCTCAAGGCCGAAGGCTTTCTTTCCCGCGACGCCCGCGGCAAAGAGCGCAAAAAGTATGGACAAAAGGGAGCCCGCAAGCGCTTCCAGTTCAGCAAGAGGTAAACGAGACTGCGATGAACAGCGTTGCTTTCAATCCGGGGTCCCCAATGCGCACCGTACTTGTGCGCGGTGGGGTGGAAATGAGAGCCCGCAAGCGCTTCCAGTTCTCCAAGCGATAATTTTCACAGCAGGACGGCAATGGCTGTCCTGTTTGTTTTCCACGACTGCGCAGGCGAGGGCGCCTGCGGTCCACGGATCAGGTATCAAGCACAGCCGAGGGCGGCTGTGCCACACGAGTTCAGTTTGCTCATCTGCCATGGCGTCCCGGCGGCAGGTTGGGCGGTTGCTAATCGGGACGAAAATCTTCCCTCCCGCACCGACGGGAGCGGAGCAGGGAATAAATCCCGAGCGGGCAAGATGTGCCGCGGAGGATGCAATTCAATAAGGAGGTATTTTGGCTAACATCACCATGAAGGAGCTGCTTGAGGCGGGTGTCCACTTTGGCCACCAGACCAAGCGCTGGAACCCCAAGATGAAAGAGTACATCTTTGGGGAACGCAACGGCATTTACATCATCGACCTGCAGAAGACGCTCAAGATGTTCAAGGACGCGAGCAAGTTTGTGCAGGACGCCGCCGCGGATGGACGGACTGTGCTGTTCGTCGGCACCAAACGGCAAGCCCAGGACGCAATCGCCGAAGAAGCCGGACGCTGTGGCATGTTCTACGTGAACAACCGCTGGCTGGGCGGATTGCTGACCAACTGGGTCACCGTACAGAAATCCGTAAAACGGCTCAAAGAGCTCGACGAGATGGCCACGGATGGCCGCTACGAGTTGCTGCCGAAAAAAGAAGTTATCAAGCTGGAGCGCGAACGCAAGCACTTGCAGGCCAACCTGGCGGGCATTAAGTCAATGACGCGCCTGCCGGACGTGGTCTTTGTGATCGACTCCAACAAGGAAGCCATTGCGGTGAAGGAAGCCCGCAAGCTGGGTATTCCGGTGGTCGCCGTGGTAGACACGAATTGCGATCCCACGGAAGTTGACTGGGTGATCCCAGGCAACGACGACGCGCTGAGAGCGATTCGGCTGTTTGCCTCAAAAGTTGCCGACTCCATTGCTGAAGGCGTCCAGTTTGCCACCGACAAGCAGGGCGCCGAAATTGCGGACGCTGCCGCCGCCGGTGAAGCGAAGGCCGCCGCAGCCGACCCGACCCAGGCTGCTCCGACTTCCGCCGATCTGGCGGAAGAAGAACAGCTGAACATGGAAGAAGTGCTGGGCGGCAAGGTGCGGAAGGCCCCGGAATCGGAGACCGCGACACCAACCGAGACAACGCCTGATATGGACGTGGCGAAGGCACATTAGGGTCGATTGCCAAAATTGAGTTGTCAAAATTGAGACTCGGGCAGCGTTAACCATCCCGGTCCTTCCTATGCAGTTCGCAAAAGCGACTCCGGTGGGGCAAGGGCATCGTAATGACAGGGGATCCCTCGCTCCACTCGGGACTTCGGAAAACGGCCCGCGACCGGCGAAGAGCCACCGCGGGTCAAATGTTATACGGCGAAAGCTTTCATAGAAGGAAATGAGAAATGAGTACAGAGACGACGAGCATTTCAGCGGCACAGGTAAAAGAGCTCCGCGAGCGCAGCGGCGCACCCATGATGGATTGCAAGAATGCGCTCACGAATTCCAAGGGCGATGTGGAAGAAGCGCTGGTTTGGCTGCGCAAGAAGGGCATCGCAACGGCGGCGAAAAAGGCGGCACGCGTGACCAGTGAAGGATCGGTGGCGAGCTACATCCACGCCGGAGGCAAGATCGGGGTGCTGGTGGAGATCAACTGCGAGAGCGATTTTGTGGCGCGCACGGACGATTTCAAAGACCTGATCAAGGATATTGCAATGCACATTGCCGCGGCAGACCCGAAGTTTGTCCGCAAGGAAGATGTCACGCCTGAGGCCTACGAAAAGGAAAAAGAAATCTATCGCGCGCAGGCAGCGGCGACGGGCAAGCCGGCAGCGGTGGTGGAGAAGATTCTGGAAGGCAAAATGTCAAAGTTCTATGAAGAAGTTTGCCTGCTGGACCAGCCCTTTGTAAAGGAGCCGGGCATCTCAATCCATCAGTTGATTGCCAGCAAGATTGGCAAGCTGGGCGAGAATATCTCCGTGCGACGCTTTGCCCGCTTTAAGGTGGGCGATGTGGGCGAGACGATCGCGATTACCAAACCGCAGCAAGACCAGAAAGCCGAGTAGCTACTGGCTCCTAGCCGCTAGCTCTTAGCGAAGGCGATGACTGAAAAGTGATCGCCTTTTTTCTTTGCCGCTGATTTGCGCAGATGAACGCTGATCAGAATTGAGCGCGAATCCCCGCGAATGATCAGAAGAAGTCGGGAATCGGGTTCGCGTGCGAGTTCCCGATAGTAATAGGGGTTACTGCCTCGACAAGCTTAGGATCGGGGCCGAAAACAAAGAGTTCAGCCGGGACTGAACCCGAAGTACATCGCATCAGCGAGATTCAGCGAGCGGTTCACTTCGCTTTATCGCGAGAGGGTTTCCCTCGCTGGGTTCGGAATTAGAGAAACCGGACTTCAGTAACAAACATCTAACCTGCAAAGCTCGTACAATATCCATTATGACCAGCCGCTCCCTGACGGAGACCGCGACCAAGACAATGCTCTTCAGTGAGATCTTGAGCATTGCGGTCGACTCCTTCCGTACCAGCAAGGTGCGCTTTGCTCTGACCGCTCTTGGAATGGTCATTGGCACGGCTTCACTCATCATGGTGACAACGATCGGCCTCACGGGAAAACAGTATGTGATGAACCAGATCCAGGCCATCGGCGCCAATCTGATCTATGCCTACTATGAGGGCGGCGGGAACAACTCGGTAAATAACGGCGTCCGGGACGACCTCACGGTGGATGACATGAAAGCGGTGCAGCAGCAGGTGCCGGGCATCCAGGCAGCCTCTCCCATGCTGGAGACGCATGATCGCATTGGGGTGGGGGGCGGCAAGGAACGCGACATCCTGGTGCTGGGAGTCTCGCCGCAATATTCAACCGTCCGCAATCTGCAGGTCCTGGCGGGCCGCTTCTTTGACGATGAGGATTCCATGTCGCGCGCGCATGGCGCGGTGGTCACGCAACAGTTTGCGCAGCGTGTTTTTGGCGGCCAGAGCGCTGCGGTGGGCAGGGACATCAAGATCAAGGGCCTGCCCTTCGTCATCATTGGCACTTTTCGCGAGCGCGTGGAGACTTTTGGACAATCGGAGATCGCCGGAGATACGGTGCTGATTCCCTACAGCGTAGGGCGGTACTTCAGCGGAAACGACGCGGTGAAACAGATTTTCTTTTCTGTCTCCGACGCAGGCGACGTTCCGCGCGCCACGGAAATGATCCAGCAGGTGCTGCAGTCGCGGCACCGGCCAGAGTCAGTCTATCGCGTGGACAACTTGTCGCAATTGCTGCAGGTGGCCAGCAAGAGCGCGAACGCGCTGACGCTTGTGCTTCTGGCGATCGCCCTGGTCACCCTGATTGTAAGCGGCGTTGGGATCATGAATATCATGCTGGCGAATGTGCGCACGCGCATTCGCGAAATCGGCATTCGCAAAGCGATTGGCGCAACCCGCCGCGAAATCAGGCTGCAATTTTTGACGGAAGCGATCCTGATCTCTCTGGCGGGCGGGATTGTTGGCACGATCCTCGGATTGGCGCTTCCCTTCTCCGTACGCTTTCTCACCGAGTATCGAATCCCGATTTCCGGGCTCTCGGCGATCATCGCCATCGTGGTGGCCGTGCTGGTGGGCGTAATCTTTGGGACATTGCCTGCGACCCGTGCGGCACAGTTGGATCCGGTGGAAGCCTTACACTACGAGTAAGACTCTTCTGAATCCCGAGCGCAGCGAGGAACCCTACCGCCGCGAAATCGTCAGATTCAAAAAAACTGAGCCGCGAATTTCGCGAATGAACACGAATTTCTTCAACGAAGAGCTCGCCTTCAGTTAATTCGCGTTTTTCGCGTTGATTCGTGGCCGATTCTTTTTATCACTAGAAGGGTTTCCCTCGCTGCGCTCGGGATTTCAGAAAGCCAAAATTAAAAAAGCCGGGCTGGTTTGCCCGGCTCTTTCAGCGTTCATGATGCGGTTACATCACTAATGCCAAACTCTCAAGTTCTTTGTGCAACGATTCCACGTTGCAATTCGCGCATTCAATGCGGCCCGCGGCATCCAGAGCGTTTTCCGGTGAAACGCCATATCCGCGTCCGGCAAGAAACATTTTTAAAAGTTCCGCTGTCTGGAATGAATCAAGACCTCCCTGCAGGAGCTCATTCCGAAGCGCCGATACTTCAGCTACCGAAAATTTCTCTCCCATAGGCCACCTCCGACCCTTATACCTTCTTGTCTTATTAGACACGTTTACCCTGTGCTTTGTTGCAGGAAAATTTATTTGTACTCAATCAGAGGTAACAGGACGAAAGTAATTCAGGCCGGCAACCTTTTGCCGGCCTGAACACACTCATTCTTGACGTTTCCTAACGTAACTTTTCCTCGCGAATTCAGGAAACCTTAGTCCGCCATCTTGCTCAAATGCAGATCAAATGCCTCTTTCGACAACAACGACGTCAGCTGAAATGCCCTGAATTTATCTCCCACCAACTCGCGCTGCCGATACAAACCAGGTTCGCTGTCCACCACTTCATGCCTGGCCTGCCAGTTCGCCAGAAACCCCTGTGCTTCCTTGATGCTGATTTCACCGGACGCACCCGGCACGGTCAGTGCCTCAGTAGCATAGGAATCCAGCAATTTGGGCCAGTATTTCGCCAGCAGGTCGCCGTTGGCGAACATGTCAGCCCACACAATATGCCCCTTCACCGCTACTACGACGCCAACCGCATTCTGGTTCCGCAGTTGTTTGATCACGCTTTCATAGGATCTCCGCATTGGTTCGACAATTGAATCCACCTGCGCTTTTACTGCTGCGTTCTCGCGCGCTTTAGCGTAGGAAGTAGTGCTGTTCAGTTGGCCGACGTACAGAGTGCGATTGTCGGCTGCCCCGCTCACTATCGGTGCAGCTGCCGTAACCTTGGCGGACATCTCAGCGCGGCTGCGTCCAACCTCGTCCCACACCTTCTGCTGGTCCTGGTCGGCCATGGCTTTCATACGTACGCTTGGTTGCAGCATCACGGATGCATGGGTATCGAATTTTCCCGAAGTCTCCGTCCAGCGCCCATGCTCAACGCAAAATACTGAAAGGTCCACGGGATCGCTTTCGGCAGGAACAATGCGGTCTTTTCCGACCACGCGGTCCTGCTTGCCGCCGGTGACCACTTCACCAGCCAGCAGTATCAATGGATGTTTGGAGTTATTCACCAGCACCAGGCGGTTGACTTCCGCACCGCCGTAAGGGCGTACCTGATACGGCGGGCGGCGACGCATGGTGGAATGCAAGTTGCCGACTTCGGTCACAACGACATCTCCGGAGCGGATACCTTCATCCAGGGTTATGAAATCGCTAGTATCATGGACTTTGGCGGAGACCACGGGAAAGATGGTTAAATCCCCATGGGTAATGGGCGCCAGGATCTTGTAATCATTGGCTGTGGCAGGCAAACTTGGGGTATCTCCAGCATTGGCTGCGGTCATCACCAGCAGCCAGCACGAGAAAACCGTCAGAATGGCTAGAAAAGACTGCTTCATATCAACTCCCTTTCATCAACCCGGCCCCTTGTTTTCACCTTTAGAATGTAGAATGACAGTAATCTTGCGGATAAAATTGGTACTATCCGAACCATGAGTTCTGGGCCCAGGCCGGCTGCAACAACCGTTCTCTCCTTCCGCATTCTGTTTGAGAAGAGCGGAGGCGAGCGCTATGGCCTGACCTTGCAAGCTTTTGAAGTAGTCCTGGAACAGGTGGCACACAAATATGTGCCTGAGGCCACGCCGGCGCAGAAGCTGGAATTCTGTCGCGATCTTAAGCTCGAAGAACTGGCTCTGGCGCGCGCCTGCGCCGCCGGCCATGATCCCGCCTGGCAGGCTTTTCTTACCCGCTTTCGCGAGAAGCTTTACGATATTGCCCGCGGCATCACCAAAGAAGATTCCAGCGCGCGCGACCTGGCTGATTCGCTTTATGCCGATCTTTATGGAACCTCCGAACGGGACGGCCGCCGTGTTTCCCGGTTGAATTTTTATATGGGACGCGGGTCTCTGGAGGGCTGGTTACGCACGGTCCTGGCCCAGGAATTCGTGAATCGGTACCGCAAACAAAAGCGTCTGGTAAGTCTTGAAGAACAGGCTGAAGACGGGGTACAGTTCTCCGCGGCGCCCTCTGGGCCCGTCAGCCCCCTGGATAGCCGCCTGGGGGCCGCGCTGGACGAAGCTCTGGACCAACTGGCAAGCGAAGATCGCCTGATTCTGGCCTCTTATTACCTGGATGACCGCACCCTGACCGAAATTGGCCGTATGGTTGGAGTACATGAATCCACGATTAGCCGGCGGCTGGAAAAACTGCTGAAAGGCATTAGAAAGCAGATTTTAGCCGGGTTGGTCGCTAGGGGCATGAATCGGGGGCAGGCGGAAGAGGCCCTGGATGCGGATGTGCGTTATTTACAAGTGGATGTGACCAGAAAACTGCAAGAAAATCGTCCTGCTGCGTTCCAACAGGATAAGGGATCAGATTAGCAATGCCTGAACTATCAAACCTGCTGCGCCAGAGGCTGGCCGGGATTGAAACCGGCTCAGCCCAGGTGCATCCTCAAGCAACGGTGCACCCTGAACCAACCGTGCATCCTGACGCCGACACGCTGACTGCTTATACGGAGAGGTCTTTGCCCGCCGCCGAGCGTCAGACCGTGGTCGCGCACCTTTCCGTCTGCGAGCCCTGTCGTGAAGTCGTGGCCCTGAGCCAGTCACCGCTGCCGGAATCTGAGGTACAGACTGTCCTGAAGCCGGCTCCAGTATCGGCGTGGCGGCGGCTGTTGACTCCAGCGTTCGGCCTGGGGGCTGCCGTGGCCGCTATGGCGATCATCGCGGTTCTGGTGCTTCAGCTTCCTCAAAAACATCCGCAGCAAACTTCAAATCAACAGGCTTCGAATCAGCAACCTTCGAACCAACAATTCTCGAATCAGCCCGCGCCGGAAACGCAATCGGCGAACGCAGCCCCTACGGGAGATCAAGTGTCGCAAGCAGCGGCCAGCGCTCCGCTGCCGTCTGGAGCGACAAAAATGAAGTCAAGGTCCGCGGCTGGGCTGGATGGTGCTATCGCTGCCAAAGAAGCACAACGCATGCAAAAGCGCGACGAAGCTGCCAGAGGCACTGTTGTTGCCGGACAGGCTGCGCCAGTACCGCCTCTACCAACCAGGACTGTCCTGACATCTTCAGCAGAGAAAAAGGATTACATCAATACCAACTTCTTTGCCAATGGCACGGACAACGTCGTGCTGGATGGCCAAAGCAATAATTTGCCCGCCACGCCACGCCCGCAGCCTGGAACCGGCGGCGCGTTTTCCACCAGCAACTCCAAGATCACGATGTTTGCAGACCTGCCGGCCAATGCAGCAGGCAAATCGAATGTGCGCATCCTGACTCCGACGCCGCCAGCGGAACATTCCAGCTGTACCGTGTGCAAGATTGTGGGCGCCGGCGTGCATTCGCTTCATCTGCATCCATCCGGTCTGGCTCCTGCTTTCCGCTCCAGCACGCTGGGTACCAGCGCTATCGGCGGACAGGGCATGTTCAGTTCCACCCTGGCGAAGAACCAGCCGGTAGAAGCTTCTGCCGCGCCAGCAAAAGGGGAAGCCAGTGGATTGGCCGCATCGGACGCGCTGAGTCCCGGCGCAATGTCCGTATCCGGCGCCCGATCCTCGTCCCCAACCTGGAAGGTTGTGGGCGGCAAACTGTTGAAGTCCTCCGATCAATCGCAGTGGGAAGACGCTTACCCGACCGCCGGCTTTGAATTTTCGTTCGTGAGCGCGCGTAGGCATGACGTGTGGGCCGGCGGCAGCCATGCTTCGGTCATCCATTCGCGCGATGGCGGCGTGACCTGGGAAAACGTCAGCCTGGGCGATGCCGCCACGGGAACTGTCTTGAGCATCATTGCCGGGTCTGCAAGCGTGCAGGTAAAAACCTCTGACAATCAGGTTTGGTCCAGCTCTGACGGCGGCAAAACCTGGACCATCACAAACGAGTAGAAGTCTTCCCGACTCTCACCGGCTGCAAGGCCGGTTGCCCGCTGTATAATCCGCGCTAGTGATCAAGCTTGCCTTATTCCTGTGGTTCATCGCGTTCCTTCTCTCGCTCCTGGCCGGGGCCAAGGCAAGAACATGGATGGCGCGGCTTTTCTTTGGCGGCTTTTGTCTCTTGCTGCTGGGTGTCTTTCTGAGAATTGTGTCCCGGATGTTTTGACGCAGCCCAGGAAGATTCACGCGCAATGAAATCGCAGGCTTTCCCGAAAATGTAACCTCAGGCGGTAACCAGCGATCCCACTCTTTCCCCCGTGACCACGCGTTTGATATTTCCGTGGACATTGAGATTGAAGATCACGATGGGCAGGCTGTTTTCCTGGCAGAGAGAGATTGCGGTGGCATCCATCACGCGCAAACCGCGCTTCAAAACGTCGAGATAGCTGATGGATTCAATCATGGTCGCCGTGCTCACCAGCTTGGGATCGGCATCATAGATGCCGTTCACCTTGGTCGCTTTCATGATTACGTCAGCTTTAATCTCCATGGCCCGCAGCGAGGCGGCTGTATCGGTGGAGAAATAGGGATTGCCGGTGCCGCCCGCAAAAATCACCACCCGGCCTTTTTCCATGTGCCGCAACGCCCGCCGCCGGATAAAAGGCTCGGCCACCTGGTTCATTTCGAGCGCCGACATCACTCGCGTGTGCACGCCCTGCTTTTCCAGCGCGTCCTGCAGCGCCAGAGAGTTGATCACCGTGGCCAGCATGCCCATGTGATCGGCGGAGACACGGTCCATGTCGCGCGCCTGCTCGGCCACGCCGCGGAAGAAATTGCCGCCCCCGACAACCAGCGCTATCTCCACGCCGAGATCGTTGACGTCTTTGATCTCCGCCGCAATCGCGTGAATGCGGCTGGTTTCGACCCCAAAACCTTTCTCCCCGGCCAGCGCTTCACCGGAGAGCTTGAGAAGGATTCGTTTGTAAGCAGGCATGCCCGATAAGTATAGAGCACCCGGTAGTCTTTTCCGAAGTCTCGATCCGCGCGCAGCGGTAGAGGAAATCCTACCGCGAAACGCACAAAGTGACGGCCCGCAGATCACTGCGATGGCGTAAGCCTGCTCTCGAACTGTTCGGTTTGTTCTTGATGATAGGGACACCTCACTACGCTTCGGGGTTTCAGAAAAAGTCACGACTCGAACGTGATCAGCACGATTTCCGGATACGTTGCCACACGCAAGGGAGGACCCCATGTGCCCGTGCCATATGTCGTGTAAACCTGCAAATTACCCATGCGCTGAAAGCCGTGATTGAATCTGGCCCAGACGCGTCGTGCCACCAGCGTCCAGGGAAAGAGCTGTCCGCCATGGGTATGTCCGGAGAACTGCAACGAAATGCCTTCTTCTTCGCTGATGGCAAGGCGCACCGGCGCATGCAGCAGCAGCACGCTGGCGCGAAGGCGGTCCAGCTTTAAGCCGCGAAGAATAGCTCGGTATCGGTCCGGATTGACAGCATCCCGGTAATGTACGCCGATCAGTTGCAGCCCATCGACCTCAACTTTTTCATTGTTCAGAACATGTATGCCCGCGCGCAGTAACGACGGCAGATATTCGGCGTTGCCGTAAAACTCTTCATGATTGCCGGCAATGTAGTAAACACCCAGCGGCGCTGCCTGCGTTGAAGAAACCAGCGTGCTCCAGGGTTGTGCCAGCTTGGCGAAGTCGCCGGCAACGCCGTCATAGAGATCGCCGGCGATCAGGGCAATGTCCGGCTGAAGCGCAATGAGCTTGTTCACCACGCGGCGCACAAAGCGGATGTTGCGCACGTGGCCCAGGTGAAGATCGCTGACCAGTCCAGCGGTGCGTCCACGCCACTGCGGAGGAAGGCCCGGCAGCGCTACTTTGATTCGCGTAACGCGAGGGAAAGTCGCATTCAACACTCCGTAGATACCGGCCACCGTCGCGGCGGCGAAGGCTGTATCGGCAATCCATGCAGGCCGCCAGCCCAGACCGCCAGCGATACTCAAGCCATCAACAATCCAGCTGCCCGCTGACGCTAGCAGGAAAAAACTGGCAAAGCCCAGCCAGACCGCCGCGACCGTATAGAAAAAGCGCACCAGCGGTTGATAAGAGTACCAGCCGCGCAGTGACGCTGCCACGAAACTGACAGAAAGCAGAATGAACGCCAGCTTGGCGGTCCAGGATGCGGCAAAGCCGCCCCAGAAATGCGCCACCGTGGCGTATACGAACCAGTGCGCTAGAAAAAGAATTGCCTGTACGATGCTGACAAAGAGAAAGAGCCTGGATCGCAACCTGGTGTGGGTCCTTTTAAGAAAAAACCACTATTCGAATTTACTAAGATTAGACGGTCAGGACATGGATGGCGATTCACAATCCGTCGCCTGTCTGATCGCTGGGACTCATGGCCCTTTCTTCACCGACAGCGGCAAGTTGATCTCTGTCGAGTGCGAATCGGCATCCTCCACCACCAAACGCACCAGCACAGCCTGATTGGCTGGGACGGTTGGCGCGGTCAGGGTCTTGGTGATCCAGCCGTTGGGATCGACCGAAATCTCAGGTTTCACGTCGCCTTTGTCGAAACCAACTCCATAAGTGTAAGGTGCTTTGCCTCCGGAAATGTGGGTCATCAGGGTGAACGCGCCGCCAGAAGCTATAGATTCCGCGCTCAGGCGCAACGGAGCCACCGACCCGGCGCTCAAGAGCAGCGGCGCCACTCTTACAATCGTTTCTGCAGACTGGCCCTTGGCTGCTACCTCGGAACCAAAATAAAAGCCGACAATCGTCCCGAAGACGCCCAGCAGTAAAGACAAAATCTCCTTGCCGCGTTCAAAACGCTTTTCATGCGCAGGTGTCTCGTCCGCCGTGAGTGCGGCAACCACCAGCACCACCGCGGTCCCAATCGTGACTACGGCAAACAGATAGGTAATCAACCCGCGGGCAAATTCCACCTGTCCCATGTGGGCCAGCACCAGGCCTTTGTCCAGACCCAGCGTGGTTGCCCCAATCAAGAGAACAATGGCCAGGAGCATGGCAAAAGCGATAGCAACAATGGGATTGAGATAGGCTTTGATGGCGCTGACGGTTTCTGAAACTTTCGGGTGCGGTTGATCGTTCTCGTTAGGCATGCAAGGTCCTTTCTGCGGGCGGAACCGGCGCCCTCTTCCTGAGCGGGGCGATCATTGCATTGCGGCAAAGGGAAGTCCACTGGAATTTGGGTGCTCAAGACCGGCTCGGAATTCTTAAACGCACTGCCGTTCCCCGAATATATAAAGTGACCACCGCAGGCAGATCGTTTCAGACAATCGAACGCACTACGCCACCATCCACGCGCACAGACGCGCCGGTAGTCGCCGATGCCTGCTCGGAAGAGAGATACACCACCATGTTCGCGACTTCTTCATTCGTGGCAAACCGCTTGAGCAATGACGACGGGCGCATGGTGCGGAAAAAATCTTTTTCCATCTGCTCAAAACTCTTACCGGACTGCTTGCCCATCTGCTCCACAAACTTTTCCACGCCTTCTGACCGCGTTGGGCCAGGCAGTACTGCATTCACCGTAACGCCGCTGCCGGCCACCGTTTCGGCCAGTCCGCGCGAGACCGCCAGTTGCGCCGTCTTGGTCATTCCGTACTGGACCATTTCTGCCGGAATCTGCACGCCTGACTCGCTGGAAATGAAGATCACGCGCCCCCATTTGCGCTGGACCATGCCGCGCGTATAGTGCCGCGCCAGCCGCACGCCGCTCAGCACATTGACACGAAAGAAACGCTCCCAGTCTTCGTCGGGAATATCGAAGAACGGTTTGGGCTCGAAGATGCCGAGGTTGTTGATGAGAATGTCGGCTTCAGGAACGCGCGCGATGAGCTCATTTGCGCCCTCGGCTGTCCCAAGATCGGCGGCCACGCCTTTGATGCCGGCCTTTGGCGACCTGGCTTTAATCTGCTCGATCGCCTGTTGAACTCGCTGCTCGGTGCGCCCGTTCACAATCACTGAGGCTCCGGCCTCCGCCAGTCCCTGCGCTATGGCGTGGCCGATTCCGGCAGTCGATCCGCTCACGATTGCGGTCTTGCCCTTGAGGTTGATAATCATTCTAAAATTCCTTCGACTACCAGAGATGCCACGACGCGAAAAATCGATTCAGATCGCATTGCGGGTTTCTTCAACGCCGAGCCAGCTCATTCGATGAACATGCAATCACCATACGAAAAGAATCTGTACTTTTCAGCGACCGCGTGATCGTACGCCTTCAACACGTTTTCCCGCCCGGCGAAGGCCGAGACCAGCATCAGCAAAGTGGATTTTGGCAAATGAAAGTTCGTCAGCAAAGCGCGGACCACGCGAAACTGAAAGCCCGGATAAATAAAGACGTCGGCCTCGCCGCCACCAGCCGGAACGCGCGGAGTTTCAGCCAGATTTGTTTCGCTTTGTCGCGCGGCAAACTCCAGCGTCCGCACCGTCGTTGTTCCCACGGCCACAACACGGCGCTTCTCCGCCAGCGCCCGGTTGATCTGCGCGGCGGCGGCCTCGGAGATCAAATAGCTCTCGCAATGCAGCTTGTGCTCTTCCACGGTCTCGACGTGCACGGGCTGGAAGGTCCCCAGTCCCACGTGCAGAGTCAGTTCGGCAATCTCAACTCCGCGTTGGCGTATCTCACTGAGGACCTGGGGCGTAAAGTGCAGCCCTGCCGTTGGGGCGGCTACGCTTCCGGTGGACTCGGGCCGGGCGTAGACGGTCTGGTAGCGCTCGCGGTCTTCGGGACGGTCTTCGCGGGCGATATAGGGCGGCAGGGGCACATGTCCTAGCTTCTCCACCGTGGCAAAAAAATCGGGCACCGGATCAAAACGAAGAGTGCGTTCGCCGAATTCGCCTCGTTCAATCACCTCGGCGGCGAGTTCGGGGCCGAGTTCCGGTTCTGCTGAACTCTCGCCGCCGCCTGCGGAATCGGCCGCAGAGAAAAAGATCTTCTCTCCTACTCCAATCTTTCTTCCCGGACGCACCAGCGCCTGCCACTCCAGCGACCCGGTCTGCCGGGTGAGCATGACCTCCACGCGACCCTGAAGAAAATCGCGCGATGCCGGGTTTCTTGGGCTGACCGGCTGGGCGTGCAGGCCGGCTCGGCGTCCGTAAAGGCGGGCGGGAAACACGCGGCTGCTGTTCAAGACCAGCAGGTCGCCGGGGCGAAGCAGACCGGGAAAATCAGTAAATCTACGGTCTTCAAAATTGCCGGTCGAGCGCAAGAGATGCAGCAGGCGGGAGCCGCTGCGATCAGAGAGGGCTTCCTGCGCGATCAGCTCTCCCGGAAGGTCAAAGTCAAAGTCTGAAACCAGCACTAACTGGAATTATATGAGAACAAAACATTTAAAACGCCCTTAACCGCTGCAACGATAAAATGTTTGACATTTGGAATGATATAGTATTACATTGTTACAAGTTCATGTAACCAAAAAATAATATGACTAAAACATCGATTGGGCCGGTTGTCGAAAAAAAGCTAAAAGTTGCCGATGAAGTCTGGATCGCCACTGCCTTGCTCCATCGTGAGCACCCCGAACAACCGGATTTCTCTATCGAGCAAATTGTTGAGCGCGCACAAAAAGAAGCGCTGCACCAGCCAATGCGACCCGGAGTTTACGTCCACGTCGTTCAACATTGCGTGGCCAATCGGCCTCCTAATCCAGGTCGCTATCGCATGATTTTTGAGACGTCTGGTGGGAGGCGCCGGCTTTTCCGTAAGGGAGATTCCTTTCACCCTGAACGTGAGGGAGGGAAGATTACGCCTAATCGAGATGATCTTCCTTTCGGATATACGGGTTTGCTGAATTGGTATGACGAATGGTCATCTACAGTCGGTGCGAATCCCAAAAAGGATGACCCTCTGCTTTCATTGCGCGGTTCAGGCAAACAACTTTGGGCAAGCGAACATGCCGATGATTACATCCGTCGCTTGCGTGAAGGCTGGGAATGAGCCGGATCTTTTGGGACACAAATCTCTACATTTACTTGTTTGAAGATTATGGGCAATTTTCAAAGTTGGTGGCCGCGCTTCGCTTAAGAATGCTCGAACGCGGTGATCAACTCCTGACCTCCACGCTCTCGCTTGGAGAGATATTGGTCAAACCTCTGGAAGCAAATAATCGAGAACTCTCTGATTTCTATGAAGATGCAATCAAGACAACATCCGTATTGCTGCCATTTGATATGAAGGCGGCCAGGATTTATGGCTCTCTGAGATCTGATCGCGCACTTCGCGCTCCCGATGCAATTCAACTTGCCTGCGCGGCCAGCGCAGGAGTCGATTTGTTCGTCACAAATGACGCCAGACTGCAAGGAAAACTAGTGGCCGGCATTCAGTTCATCGTCCCACTCGATCGTGCGCCAATCTAGACGGCTGTCGACCGGACATGAAAAAGGCAGCCTGACTGTGGCCGCCCTTTAGACAAAATTTTATGGAAGCCCTACAGCACCTGCACGTTCTCTGCCTGCCATCCTTTTGGACCTTTGACGACATTGAACGTCACCGGCTGGCCCTCTTTCAGGCTGCGGAAACCATTCGACTGAATGGCGGAGAAGTGAACAAAAACGTCTTCACCATTTTCCCTGGAAATAAAGCCATAACCCTTCGCGTCATTGAACCACTTCACTGTTCCTTGTTCCATGTGTTACACGCATTCCTTGTTTCTGAAATTTGCGCCTTTCTGAGAGGTTAGTGCAGGCAGGTTGCAGGGGGTGCATTTGCTGCTGTACAACGCTTCTGAAACAACGCAGCGGTATTATAACCTCGGAAATCCTGAGTTGTCTCTAGCAAATAAGGGCAAACTTAGCATCTTCTAACAGACAATATGATACCTTGGCAGGGTGCCGTAAATGATTGTAGGGACTGGAGTTGACATCACCGAAGTGGAGCGGATTGGGGCTGCCGTAAAGCGCTTTGGTACCCGTTTTCTTGAGCGCGTCTTTACCCCTGCCGAGGTCGGATACTGTATGGGCAAGCCCAATGCCACGGAGCGTCTGGCGGCCCGTTTTGCCGCCAAGGAGGCCGGAATGAAGGCCATTGGCACCGGCCTGCGCTTTGGCGTCACCTGGCACGATGTGGAGGTACTGCGGGTACCCGGCCAGCGTCCGATCCTGAAATTCCATGGCAAGGCCGCGGAATTCGCCGCCCGGCTTGGATGCAAGCGCACTCATCTTTCGCTTTCCCACACCAAGGAGCAGGCCATTGCGCACGTGATCCTGGAAGGCTAGTAATTAGCTTCATCCCATCCAGAAGAATGAAATGACGCTTGCCGTCTCCCTATTTCTTCGCTAATATTGAATTAATATGGAACGTGGATATCTTGGCGAATTTGAATTGATGATCCTCCTTACAGTCATATACCTGGGAGAGGACGCCTATGGTGTTCCTATTTCGCGTGAGATTGAGAAGCGTCGCAAACGGGAGGTATCCGTGGGAAGCGTGTATGCCGCGCTGGAGCGGCTGGAAGAAAAGGGGCTGGTTACATCCGATCTGGGCGATCCAACTCCAGAGCGTGGTGGCAAGGCAAAGCGATATTTTCGCGTCACCCAGGAAGGCCTGCGTCAGGTGCACAATACGCGGCAGGTCCTATCAAGTTTGTGGCGGAAGCTGCCCGAGGTAAAAGGAGAACGCGCATGACACCTAAACATCCACCCAGGCTTGCTCGTTGGATACTGGAGCATCTGACAACCGATGAGCAAAAAGATGCGTTATCGGGCGATCTCCTTGAAGAATTCAGATGCGGACGGTCGAGAGGCTGGTACTGGCGGCAGGTGGCCACGGCGGTAATTGTGAGCATGGCCCGCACGTTGCGCATCCACTGGTTCGCGCTTGCGTTTTCAGCTCTTTGGGTTCTTCCTCTCCCCGCGCTGGAGATATATGTTCTTCGGGCAATGCGGCTGGGCCGGTTCTTCCCCCAGAGATGGAGCTATCCGTGGCCGTATTCGATGATCTGCGATATCGCTATCACCATTGGATGGAAGCTTTTATATCTGTGGTTAGGGATTACGTTATGCCAGATACTTTTCGCGAATGCAACGCGCCGAACGAGTGTGCGCCAACTGGCGAAGGGGCTCTGTGCCAGTGTTGCCGTTTACGTTGCCACGTATCTCGGAATGGTGGCATGTTTTCTGGCATTTCCGCATGCATATGCCGTGGACATAACGCGCGTCAATCCAATAAGTCTTGCCCTTAACCCTGCATCAATGTTGGTCACGGATGTCCCTTTCATCGTGGCCATGTTGTCGGGAGTTTTGCTTGCCACTCCCACACGACAGCGTAGAGCAAAGGTTGCATAAGGAAATCCCCATTCTTTGAAAACCGCAAAGAGCCGGCCAGTCCCAGTTCAAATCGGGTTAGGGGTGGGCCAGCGCGCGCCGACCTTCCGCTTCTCGGGTCCACCGAAAGGCAAGACAATCCGCTAACTAAGCCGCTTCCAGCACCGACAAGATATTCCCCGCTGGATCCTTAAACCACGCGATCGTCGGCCCATTCCCGCGAGAAATTCCACGCGCATCCGTCTTCAAGTTAGGTTCGTTATAGACTTCAAATCGCACGCCGCGCTGGCTCAGTTCATCCACAGCCTTTTCCACGCTATCTACGGGAAAATTCAGAACTGTGAAAGTCGCAGGCTGGTGATTGGGTTTTGGGTACATCAAGGCTTTGGTGCCGCCGGAAAGGGGTACAACGAGGGTGCCTTCCGGACCGCTCGAAAGTTCGAGTCCCAGCGTCTTGCCATAAAATTCCCGGGCCTTCTGAATGTCATTCACCGAAAAACTGCTGAATGCTTTGCTTATGTTGAGCATGGATGCGCTCCCTCAGAATCTTAGTGTTCTAAGTTCGATGCAGAATCAGCTTTCGCGGTTTTCGAATGTCGAACCTTGCTCAACGGCTTGACCTTTACATGTGCAAGTTACGAATCTGTTGCAACTCGAAACCGGATAGATGTCGAAATCAGGCGTTTACATTCACAATTCCGTCCTGAGTGAAACCTGTGTTGCTACGCCGGCAACCAGCACGCAGGTTCCGGCGACAGCCGGCCGCCTAGGCAAATTTGCCCGGCTATGAGACCCTGAATCGCTTAACCTTATGGCCCAATCCACGCTTGCTGTTGATTCCCAGACCGATTTAGCTCAAATGGCGCCGCGCACCATGCTGCTGGCCGTGGCCTTGGTGAGTCTTTCCAGCCTGCTGCTGGAGCTGGCCCTTACCCGGTTGTTCAGCGTGGTGCTCTTCTATCATTTTGCGTTTTTTGCCATTTCGGTGGCGCTGCTGGGCCTGGGATCGGGTGGGGTATTTGCTCATATCCGGCAGGAATGGCTGGAGCGGTTTGAGATGCGCAGGCTGGGCGCGTGGCTTTGCTTTCTGAACTCGATCTTCATCCTGGTTTCGGTCGAGGTCGTGCTGCACACCCCCGTATCGCTTGAGGTGACGGGCCGAAATTTTGGCAAGCTGACCATCATTTATCTGGCGGCCGCAGTCCCTTTCTTTCTGACCGGGCTGCTTTTCTCGGTGCTGTTTGCCCGGTCCTCCAGCCATATTCCGCAGCTTTACGGCGCCGACCTTGCCGGCGGCGCCACGGCATGCCTTGCTGTGGTGCCGCTGTTGAACTTTATCGGGGCGCCGAATGCTCTTCTGCTGGCGTCGGCTTGTATGGCGGTCGCCGCCGCCTTGTGGTCAGACCAGATCAAAATGCGCCGCGTGGCCTGCGCGCTGGCTGCTGTTTTTGTCCTGCTCATCGCGGCCAACTACTCTGGAAAGCTGATTGACGTAATTTATGCCAAAGGCGTTTATCGCGATCCCAAGTGGATTGAGTATGCGCGCTGGAATGCCATCTCCCGCATTGAGGTGGACACCCACCTGGGCGGACGCTATGTAGTCATTGACGCGGATGCCACGACCGCCATCATGAACGTGGACCCGGCGAAGTGGGCGCAGAATGGCGCTCCCACGCCGATGCATACCGGCCTCCCCGATATTTCTGGCTTCAACTGGAAAAAAAGCCTGATGGCGGCCGCGCCCTCGGTGGCCAACGTGCTGCGTCCCCACGGAGACTTCGCCATCATTGGCCCGGGCGGCGGCGTGGACGTGATGCGCGCCGTGGCCAACGGCAGCCCCAACGTCACGGGAATTGAGATCAATCCCACAATCGTGAACAACGTAATGCGCGGCCGCTACGCTGATTACTCTTTCCATCTCTATGACCTGCCGCAGGTCCATATCCACGTTCAAGATGGGCGCTCTTACATTCGCAGTGCGCATGAAAAATACGACGTGGTGCAGATGACGCTGGTCGATACCTGGGCGTCCACGGCTGCGGGCGCTTTCGCCCTGAGCGAAAACAATCTTTATACCATCGAGGCGTTCCGCGAGTACTTCGACCACCTGAAGCCCGACGGGATGATTGCCATCACGCGCTGGGAGTTCAAGCAGCCGCGCGAAGCTTTGCGCGTGGTCTCGCAGGGGATTGAAGCTTTGCACCAGATCGGCATCGCCAATCCGAGAGACCACTTTGTGATTATTGCCGATGGCGATCTTGATGAAGATGGACGGCCGGTGCTGGTTCTGGCCAAGAAATCGCCGTTCACTCCCGCGGAGTATTCCGCAGTCAAAAACCATGTTTTGGCAAACCCCAATTTAGTGTGGCTCAACCCTTCGGCAGATGCGGTCAGTCCTTGCGGACCTAACGTCCAGTGCATGATGCCCACGCTAGCACCACCTGTGAGCATACCGCCGAATCTCGCAAGACCTTTGCCGCCTGCCGCTGCCGCCTTTCAGAAACTCATCGAATCGAATGATCCCGCGAGTTTCGCGCGGAACTATGCCTATAACGTCTCACCCGTGAGTGATAGTGCACCATTTTTCTTCTTCACGCTCAAGACACGGCACGTTATCGAAAACATTCTGGCCGGCACCGGCCATGGCATGGACTGGCGCATCAACCTGGGCATTGTCGTGCTGGGAATGTTGCTGATCATCTCGATTGTGGCCGTGCTGGCCTTTTTGATTCTGCCTTTGGCGCTGCATCGTCATCGCCAAAACTCGCCCAGGACCGGAATCATCGCACTGCTTTACTTCATTGCCGTGGGCTTCGGCTTCATCTTGGTCGAAATTTCTTTGATCCAGCGCTTTGTGCTTTTCCTGGGACATCCCACCTATGCATTGACCGTGGTTGTCTTTCTGCTTCTGCTTTCCAGTGGCGCGGGCAGCGTGGCTGCGCGCCATCGGATTACCAACGGCGGCAAGGTCCTGCCATTGCTTGGGCTGATTTCGGCATTCATTGTGGGCAATGTGGTCCTGCTGCCGTGGCTGCTCTCCGCTGCCGTGGGGCTGCCATTCGCGATCAAGCTGCTGGTCAGCGCGATAGTCCTGGCGCCTCTTGGTTTTTTGATGGGCATGCCGTTTCCCACCGGTTTGCGGCTGGTCAAGACCGTGGAATGGGCGTGGGCGCTGAATGCGGCTGCCAGCGTGTTGGGATCGGTGATGGCCATGATCATCGCCATCCATTTTGGATTGACTGTGACTCTGGTGTGCGCGGCGGTGGCTTATCTGCTGGCGGCAGCTTGCTCCCGGACATGGAAGAACTCGGTTATCATTTAAGCAGATAAGCAGACCTTAGGTTTTTTTAGCTGAATTGTTCACCGTTAAAGCCCCGATCTTCACCGAAAACTGCCTAATTCTAGGGACTTACAAGAGTATCTGCTATTATTTTTCCGTAGTTACTAACAACTCAAATTGCCAAGTCAAAAGCAGCTCAGGTGGTCTGAATTAAAGGTCGGGATAACCGTAATTGTCGGTTCGGTGACCTTGGCCATCCTCGTTTTCCTGATCAGCGGGACCAGCGGCCTTTTCACCAAAAAAATTACTCTGATCACCTACTTTGATAACGCTGAGGGCATACGCACGGGGCAACCCGTTGATCTGCAGGGCGTGGCGATCGGCAATGTGCAAGCGGTGCGTATTGTTCTGGGGCGTCCGCAGAGCCCGGTCCAGGTTGTGATGAAAGTGAACGCGAAATTTCGTCCATTCATCCGCAAAGATTCCAAAGCCACCATCGAGACAGCCGGCGTCCTGGGCGAGTCTTTTGTCGATATCGATAGCAAAAGTGCGAAGGGCGAGATCGTGGATGACAATTCCGAATTACCGCCCGGCAACGCTCCCGGAATTCCTGACGTTGTGAAGAGTAGCCAGACCACACTGCAGAACGTTGACATTCTGATAAAGAACGCCAATGCGATCCTGGAGCAGGTACAGGAAGGCAATGGCACGCTGGGAAAAGTAATTTACGATCCCACGATGGTCAACAAGATCAATTCCATCCTGAACCAGGTGCAAGCCCTGCTGAACGATGTGAACAACGGAAAAGGCACCATCGGCAAGTTCTTTGCCGATGACAGTCTTTACCGCAAGGCCGACGACCTGGTGGATAAGCTTGATCATGTGGCAGATGAACTGAATAAGGGGCAGGGCAGCCTGGGCAAATTTATCAAAGACGACGCTCTCTACAACAACGCCAACCAGACCATCGCCAAGGCCAACAAGCTGGTGGACGATCTCAATGCCGGGCACGGCCCGGCAGGGATGCTGCTCAAGGATGAAGCCTTGGCCAAAAAGCTTCACAACACCATTGAAAAACTTTCGGCCATTTCCGACCGGCTGGAGGCTGGCGAGGGCAGCGCCGGCAAGCTGTTGAAAGATCCTTCCGTTTACAACAATACGGACCAGTTGCTGGTTGAAACCCGAAACTTGATCAAATCGATGCGCGAGAACCCCAAGAAATATCTCACGATCCACTTCCGGGTATTTTAAAAACCCGGAGTTTCAGGCTTTAGCCGGTTCGTCGGCCATTTTCAATTACGGCACGGAACTTTTCCATAAAATACTTTTGAGGACAAAATCAAAATGCGCTTATCTCCACTGTTGACCGCAATACTGTTGCTAACCGGCGCGGCTCTGCAACTCCCGGCACAGGAAAGCAAGACAACTTCTGAATCTGTCGTTTCCTCCCTGGACAAGACCGCCGATCCCTGCGTTGATTTTTACCAGTTCGCCTGTGGCAAATGGATCAAGAACAATCCTATCCCGGCAGACCATCCGATCTGGAGCCGCTTCAACGAGTTGGCTGAGCGCAACCGCGAAGTGCTGCGCGGTATTCTGGAAAATGCCGCGAAAGCGACGAATCGCACTCCCAATGAGCAGAAGATCGGCGATTACTATGCCACCTGCGTCGACGAAGACAGCATCAACAAAAAGGGCATCGCCGTCCTCAAGCCTGAGTTTGACCGCATTGCGGCATTGAAAGACAAAGCCGGCCTTCCGGCGCTGATGGCTCATTTGCATAGCCAGGGAATTGATGGCTTGTTCGCTTTCTACTCCGGCGCGGATTTCAAGAATGCGAAAGAAGTCATTGCGCAGGCTGACCAGGGCGGCCTCTCATTGCCGGATCGTGACTATTACCTGAAAGACGATGCAAAATCCGTGGAGCTGCGAAAGCAATTTTCCGAACACGTCGCCAATACCTTCAAGCTTCTGGGCGATGCGCCGGGAAAAGCCACCCTGGAAGCCGGTGCAGTCATGCAGATTGAAACTGCGCTGGCGAAAGGCGCTATGGACCGCGTGGAACGGCGCGAACCGGAAAAGATTTACCACAAGCTCTCAGAACAGGACTGGCAGGCCCTGGCGCCTTCATTCTCCTTCGCCAAATACGTATCGGATACGGGAGCCCCCGCATTTTCCAGCCTCAACGTGGCCTCGCCTGATTTCTTTAAGGCGTTCGACGCGGAGCTGAAGAGCGTAAGTCTGGAAGACCTGAAGACTTATCTGCGCTGGCATCTGGTGCACTCGCAGGTACAGTCGCTGCCTAAAGCGTTTGTGGATGAAGACTTCAATTTTTACGGCAGGACGCTGCAAGGGACCAAGGAGCTGCAGGCCCGCTGGAAGCGCTGCGTTGCCGCCGCCGATGGCGACCTGGGAGAAGCCCTGGGCCAGGTTTTTGTCGAAAAGTATTATCCGCCTGAGGCCAAAGCACGCACGCTTAAGATGGTGAACCAGTTGGAAGCCGCGTTACACCAGGACATTAGCGAGCTGCCATGGATGTCCGACGTCACAAAGAAGCAGGCATTGGTCAAGCTCGGCGCTATCCAGAACAAGATTGGCTATCCCGCCAAATGGCGCGACTACACCGCTCTGAAGATCGAACGCGGTGACGCGATAGGGAACTCTCTGCGGGCGAATGCTTTTGAAATCCATCGCCAGTTGGCCAAAATCGGCAAGCCATTGGACAAGCAGGAGTGGCAGATGACGCCGCCCACCGTGAACGCCTATTACGATCCCACGGAAAATAATATTAACTTTCCCGCGGGAATCCTGCAGCCACCGTTCTACGACTTCAAGGCTGATGACGCTCTCAACTTCGGCGGCATGGGCGCGGTGATCGGCCATGAAATGACCCACGGCTTTGACGATCAGGGCGCACAGTTCGATCTCGAAGGCAACCTCAAGAACTGGTGGACCCCTGAAGACGAAAAGGCATTCAAAGAGCGTACACAATGCATTGTCGATGAGTATGACCAGTTTGTCGCCGTGGACGACGTTCATGTGCGCGGCAAACTCACACTGGGTGAGAATACGGCCGACAATGGCGGCCTTCGCATCGCTCACATGGCGCTGATGAAGTCTCTGGCGGACTCCGGCAAACAGTCCGAGAAAATTGACGGATTCACGCCGGAGCAGCGCTTCTTCCTTGGCTGGGGACAGATCTGGTGCCAGAACGAGACTGATCAGATTGCAAGATTGCTGGCGCTGAACAACGAGCACTCACCCGGCAAGTATCGCGCGAACGGCGTGGTGCAGAATATGCCGGAGTTCCAGAAAGCCTGGGGATGCAAAGCCGGCCAGCCGATGGTGCGCGCGAATGCCTGCCACGTATGGTGATCTCGGTCAAGCTTCAGTCTTCGGGAGCGCGTCCAAACCCGGGCTCTTTTTCCGGCACACAGGCCTTCTTGATCGCGTCACAGCGCTCGCTCAAGCTGCATCCACCGGCACGGGCGTAACACGCGCAGGCGGCCTTGCCGGAACTATCAAGGATACCGATGCCGCGACAGGGCCGATTGTTGATGCATGCGCCGCGGAGGCCGTTTTCGTACCGGGGTCCGCAGTCGCCAACGCTGGCCACAAACTTTGAGCTCAGCACCACTGGGGCTGTTTGCGGCATAGGCTCTAATTTGGGCGCAGTCTCCGATACGGGATTGACTTTGTTCTGGTCATCGCTGGCGGACTGTTGTTTGGCCGAGCAGCCCACCGCGATGGCACATCCAACCGCCAACAGTAGCGCCATAGACAAACTGCGCAGAACTTGTTCATAAGCTTTGATCATGGCTTCCTCCTGCCAATGTTCCCCTGATTCAGTAAGAGTAGTTGGACTGCTGTACGTGTTGTGCTTCTGCGTTATATGTCCAGCGTCTGCTGCATCCCGCGGAAGAGTCAGTTGTAAAACGCATCCACAAGGAACTCGAACCGCTCCATCCGGTCTGAATCATGGCGTCATAATCGCCCCAGTATCCCCGAGTATCAGAGCACACGGGAGTATTCTGCAGAATATCGACGGGGAAAATTAAAGCGTTCCCATTTACGTAACCCAGCGTGGCGCGCGAAACGTTGATGAAGTTGGTGCTGCCGTAATGGTAGGCCCATGAAGCCTGCCAGGTTGGAGGCAGACCAATGAACCCAGGCCAGGCCACCACGTCAGGATTGTAAGTATCCACCGCGCTGTTATTGGGCCCGCCGCCCTGGAATCTCCAGCCCGCTACCCGATTGCAACTCGTAAGGGCATCGTTGCACGCTGAGGCATCAAGGTACAAGTGGCCCTTATCGTCTCGCCGCGTGTAGAGCATGCGAACGGCGTCATTGCCGCCCTCAGAAGCTGCGCCGACGTCATAACCAAATTGCGGGCCGCTGCGCAGCGTCAGCTCTGAACCCTGCACACTAGTCCCCAAATCGATGCCCGGATAGAGTTCCGAGGGATCACTCACCGGCACCGGGTTTCCCCATGCACCATTGACCAGCCGGTTCATATAGATATAGTACGTATTATTGGCCACGATCTGGGCCGCCACGTAGAGAGTTCCATCTCTGGCTGCGCGTAACTTGGCGTGAGAGACGGCATAGAACTTAGGAAACGGAGTGGGCAGCGGTTGGAAGTTTCCGTTTGCGTCCGCGCTCCGATATACGTCAATCAACCCGGTAGCAACGTCTACATAAGCGGCAAAAATTTCGCCGGCGCTGTTGGACGCCATGCTGCCGCCGTCGTAAAAGTGACCCTGCGGCGTATCCGGAACACCCGCGACCGTGGTTTTGTTGCTCACGCACTGATAGTTCTTGAATGTCGCTCCACCGTCAGTCGATTTTGCAATGCAAGCCCCGCCGATATAAGAACTTCGTCCGTCGCCATAGTAGAGATAGCCATGAATCCCTCCGGCGGGCATTTTGGAATCGGGAACCGCAAGGTTTGACAAAAAGACAGTTTGGTACGACGCTCCGGAAGTCGTCAGCGCCGGATCACCCCACAGCACCGCCCATCCTTTTGGCGGAGACACTTTGCCGCCATAGATCCATTGTATTCCACCGTCATCAGAGTACGACCAGCCCATCAGAGATGCCCCTGTGGCTACCGTGCGGTCATTTTGAGCATAGGTGATGAGCTGCTGCTCGTTGGTTTCATCGTTGTAAGAAACCACAATCCGATTGTTTTTCCCGCCGACATACGATGTGGTTGCCGCAGTTTCTGACTGGGTACCGGCTGACGTTTGATTGTCCTTGCCGGTTACGCTCGTAGAATTGGTACAGGCAGTGAGAAATGTCAGCAGCACTATCCATAAACAACCAACGATCTTCACGCATTGCCTCCTAGAGCGGCTGACAGTCTCGAGGATTCCATGGGAAACTGCCATGGACGTGCTGTGAACCGGTCTCCGATGGTTGGTAGTGCACGGCGGTTGCTGTTCGTTTCAAAAGAAATGCCTGCGCGCCAGAAATGGCACGGATAAGACTCGTGATGGCAAAGAGTTCTGTGGCCACGGCAACAGGCTTGCGGCGGCTGCAGTCCGTTCCGGCACGCTAGGTGAGCCTGACCAGTCCAGTCGACTCAGCCTGCTCATGCGCGTGATAAGACGACCGCACCAGCGGCCCGGATTCCACATGGCGGAAGCCCATCTTGAGCGCCTCGACCTTCAGGAAAGCAAATTCTTCCGGCGTGTAATAACGCGTCATCGGCAGATGGTCTTTGGAAGGCCGCAGATATTGCCCGATGGTGAGAATATCGACTTTGCGAGCGGCCAGGTCACGGAAAATTTCCAGCAGCTCGTCCGTAGTTTCACCGATGCCGACCATTACGCCGGTTTTTGAAACCATCGTTGGGGCAAAGCGTTTTACGTTGCTGAGCAGGTCGAGTGTGCGCTCATAGCGCGCACCGGAGCGCACCGCTCGATAGAGCCGGGGCACAGTTTCTGTGTTGTGGTTCAGAACTTCTGGTTTGGCCTCGATCACCGCCTGCAAGCAGTCTTCACGGCCCTGGAAATCGGGGATCAGCACTTCAATCTGGCAGCCGGGCGCCTGGGCGCGGATCTGGCGGATGGTCTCGGCAAAAATCCTGGCGCCGCCCATATTATCGTCATCGCGATTCACGCTGGTAACCACCGCATGTTTCAAACTCAGCGTGGCCACGGCCTCCGCCACGCGGCGTGGTTCGTCCCAATCCAGCGGACCAGGCTTGCCTTTGGGCACCGCGCAAAAACCGCAACGGCGCGTGCACAGATTGCCCAGCAGCATGAACGTGGCGGTCTTGTGGTTCCAGCATTCGCCAATGTTGGGACACTGTGCCGACTCGCACACCGTATGCAGGTCCAGCGTGCGGGCCAGTTTCTTGAGTTCGTGGTAATTCTCGCCCATGGGGGCGCGGGCCTTCAGCCACTCAGGCTTCCTCTGCGGGCGCCGGGGCGCAAGATCAATCTGAACGAGTTCTACGGAGCTGGCCATCAGGAATATTAGATGTGAATCTTTATTGTACGATGCTTGGCAGGTGCCCTGCTGGATGCCGCACCGAGGTAACTTTGAATCGAGGGGAAATGGCTCTAAACTCCACGTTCTGTGGATGAAAATCTGCGCACCGTAATTCGATGGCTATCGTCAGTGCATGCTCCGCTGGGGCGCTGGGCGCCCTTTGCCGCGTCCGCTCTGTTCGCAGTCGCCGGTATTTTCCGGGCACCGTTCCTGCGAGGGCTGACATATTCTGGCGCGACAATCTTCGGCCTGCTGATTGCCGCAGACATCGCCGGCTCCTTCATTGACCGGCAATCATTCCCCGATCCGGACAAACATCGCTGTCCGCCGTTGACGCTGCCGATGCTGTTTTTTCGTATTCTGCTCACCGGGATCATGGGCAGCTTATACGCGTTCCTGATTTTTGCCGGGATAGGACCATGGATGCCGTTCTTATTTCTGCCGGCGATTTTTCTGGGGTGCTGCTGTGTCGCGTGGCGGAATGTAAGCCTCTGGTATGAGCAGGGCGAAGAGTTCGAAGAGGCACTGGCGGAAGCGGAAAGCTCCCAGCATCCCCGGAGCCCTCAAATCTCTGACTCTCACGCGCAATGATGGCGATCAGAGCGTATGCAGATACGCCACCACCACTTGCAACTCCTGCTGGTCAAGCTGGCCGCCGAAAGATGGCATCATGCCACGACCGCGCATAATGCTTTGCATCACATGTTCGTCTGTCGCCGTGAGGCCGCTGGGCAGATAAGGCTTCTGATAAAGCCTTTTCAGTCCCGGCCCTTTGTTCCCGTGGGCGGAATAGGCCGGATGGCAGGTGACACAGTAAATGTTGTAGACCTTTCGTCCCTGAGATTGCTCAGGGTTCAGGCCGAGTTCAGCATCGGTCATCTTGGCCTGATCTTTGCCGCAGCCGGACAGCAACCCGGCCACAGTCATCATCAGAAAAATAGACGCTATTTGCCTCAAGTGACTATTATGTCTGTAGCGTAGCGTTTTGAAAACCCCCTGAAGACCGTACTGCAGGTAATTCCATGCCGGTTGAAATCAAGCGCGCTTATGATAAGCCCTCACTCTCTGACGGCCAGCGTGTGCTGGTGGACCGGTTGTGGCCGCGTGGAGTCGCCAAAGAAAAGGCCCGCATCGACCACTGGCTGAAGAACCTTGCGCCGTCGGAAGGCCTGCGAAAATGGTTCCATTCCAGCGCCAACTGGATCATCTTCAAAAAGCGTTATTTCAAAGAATTGAGCGCGCCAGACGCCTGCTCCGATCTGGAAACCTTATACCGGCTCCTGTATGAGCATGATCAAGTAACTCTGATCTACGCCTCAAAAGACGTAGAGAGGAACAACGCCGCGGCGCTCAAAGAATTGCTGGAAGGAATGAAGAAGCCGCCCTCCAGCAGCGGTCCGGCAAGGGCCGTGGCGGTCCCGCGACGCATGGCGAAGCGGCGCTCAAGCTGATGATCCTGCGCCCGTTGGAACCCGCCGCACCCGCCACCAATGATTTCTTGCCCGCCTGGAGCGTGGTGGCGCAAACCCAGCAGCAAATTGCGGACGCCTGCTGGATGATCACACAGCCTTCCCACGCCGCTCTGGCCGGGGAATTCGCCGCCAAGCTGACCGGAGTGGACCTGCCGGACCTTGATGCTCCGCTCATCCGCGCTATCGCGCTTCACGACGCCGGCTGGGGCATGCTGGATGCCCAGGCAATCATGCGGAGCCGCTCTATCAGCCAGGAACCTCCGAAGTCGTTCATTGCCTGCGGTGTTGGCGAGTTTGTGAATGCCTGGGAGAAATCGATTGATGTGGCGGCGTCAGCAAGCCCTGCGGGCGGTTATATTGTGAGCCGCCATTTTGAGCGAATCGCGAAAGTGAACGCCTCCCAAGTTCCGGAAGAAAGTAGAGAGGCCGCGGAGCGTTTCCTGCAGAATGAAGCTGGAAGGCAAAAGCAGCTCGCCGCCAGACAAGACTACACCGCTAAGGAACTGGAAGAGCTTACGGACGTTTTGCAATTTTGTGATCTTCTGTCTTTGTATGTCTGCTGTGGTGCGCGGCAAAACGTCGAGTTTCCGGAATATTTTGGAATAAAAGCCCGCCTGACCGCGCAAACCGAAAGCTACACGCTTGATCCAATGTTAATTGAGCCGGGAACCACGTTTGGTGTGGCTGCGCTGCGGCATCCGACGACGAAGGAAGCGTCAGGACAGGAGATCGAGATACGAATTTTGTAAAACTGCCTTTTCCGAAGTCCCGAGCGTTGCGAAGGAACCTACTAGATCCGGGACTTTTCTAGTGAACGCGATTCCCAGGTATCTCCTTACGCGGCTGCAATCTCACTGATAGACACCCTAACTGTCACCCAACATCAACGATTTATTCGATAGGGTCCCCTCACTGCGTTCGGGAGTTATCTCATATCGCCATGATCGTGATGCTCATGCTCTGAACCGGGTTTGAGCTGGCGCTCCACCGACCAGATTTCGTCCGGGGTCTTTTCCCACGGATACATGTGCACCATCCAGCCGAAGACGTGCGGCATAAACGTCCCGCCGGCAGCGTCGCAGGCTTCCTGGGTGGTGATGGAACCGTTCAGCCCGAATTTCGCGTCTTTGCGCAATGCTTCAAACTCACGGCCCTGAGGCGGCTTGCACATGTTCACATGCTGATGCCATTGCGCCATGCTCAGCGGCACCCGTTCATTCAGCAGCTGCTCGCTGAAGCGCACCGGAGCGGTGTACATGGCCCCGATCAGTTTGTAATCGTCGCCGTGTTTTTCATACAGCAGTGACGTCGGCTTGGTGGGGTCGAAGCGGAAAGCCTCACCTATGGCATTCTGATAATTGGTGAAGTGGTACATCTTCTGCGGGACGTTGGGCAGAAAAATTCTGAAACCTTCGTCCAGGGCGACCCTGTAATCTTTATATTTCTCAAGCGCGGGACGCGCTTCGTCAACAACTTTCTGCGCTTTGGCGGCGTCGCCCGCCTGGGGTTTTCGCAACTCACTCATGCGCATGTGTGCGGCCATATGCTCATGTTCTTCATGGTTGTGGCTTCGCCCCATGGCTTCCGTAGTGGCGTTCAACTCGCCCTGCCCGCCGGGCGTTTGCTGCGCCTGGTTGTGATCGTGCTGCTGCCCGAAAAGTACCAGCGTTACCAGGTTGAGTGCCGCTGAAACCAGAAACCTCTTCATTTGCCGCTCCCGCTTTCCCACCAAGGGTAGCAAACCCGAAACAAAGACAAAAGTTACCTTTGGGACGCAGACAAGAACTTCCACACGCCCAGCGGGTTAGTATGTGCCGGGAGGGACCTATGCAACGATTCGTTCATCGCTTTGTATTTGTGGGGCTTACATCGATATTGCTATTGTCAGCGGCGGGGCTGGCTCAGGGCCGGGATCAGGATAAAGACCAGGGGCAAAACAATGCATCACAGACGGACAGCCAGACCAATGGACGCCAAGGCCGAGGGCGCTTTGCGGGCGCGCAACGCCAGCGCCAGCACATGGCCATGCTGGCCCAGAAGCTGAATCTCACGGACGCGCAAAAGGAACAATTCCAGCAGATCGGCAAAGACATGCGGAAGCAAGGAATGGCCATCCGACAGGACAGCTCTCTGACAGACGAGCAGAAGAAAGAAAAGATGCAGGCGCTGCGCAAGCAGTCCCATCAACAAATGTTCAGCGTCCTGACAGCGGAACAAAAGGAACAGCTCAAGCAAATGCGCGAGCAGCACAAAAAAGATCAGGAGAAGCAGAAATCTTCCGGAGATCAGGCATCAGCCAAAAAGCCTGGAAGCGCGGCAAGCGACGATGACGATCCGTTTGCCGGCATGAGCAGTGACGATGACGATGGCCCGGGAAACGGCGGCAGCTTCTAGCAAGGGGTTTTAAGGGATGTGCACGGGTTCTTCGTGCTCAAATAGCGGCTTCCACGATTCATCGAGTGAAACCCACTGGTCAAACTCCTGCCAGCTCGATTTCATCTCTGGCACGTGGAGCAGGCCGTGGCCATCGGAACAAACCAGCTCCGTTCCCCACCAGTCCAGGAAGAGATAACCGGGCGTCCCAACGGACGCCTCATTTCCCAGTCGCCTGAGGCAAAGACGGCAGCGCCGACTCTGGTCATGCAGTGACCAGGAGAGCGCGATCATTGCAGTAACCAGGAACAACCACGTGGCAAACGGCCCTACCAGGGGATGCACCGACCCGGTAAGCATGATGGAGGCCCTGCCTGTCAGTTCCAGAGATCCGACAAAACACAGCGCCAGCAGCAGCAACGTTTTTAAAGAGAAAAACCCCCACCAGCGGACTGTATGCTGGAAGCTGAGTTTGAGCTTGCGGGTTTTGGCGCCGCCCAGCCGGCTGCTGCCCAGCGCGATTCCGCCGAACAGTGACAGCACGGTAAAAAATAGATAGAGCTTTACGCCCTGGCGCGCGCGTGACACAAACGACTCCAACTGCGGCTGTGAGTAGCCGCCGGCCTGAGCAAACCGCCGAAACTCCTGTTGCGCCTGTGCGAGGCTTACATGCCGGTCCATGCGCAGGACGGCGCCGGTGCGGTCAGCGAAGTTGTTGGTGGTTGTGCCCCAGCGAGGAAGCAGCCAGACAGACACTTCGGGAAAGATGAAAACAAAGTTTTCCGGAAGTACGCCGATCACGGTGCCAGGGTGGCCATCCACGGAGATCGTCTTGCCCACGACGTTGTGATCTGAATTGAACTGCGCCTCCCACAGGCGATGGGTAATTACCACGCATCCCTCACAATTCAATTCGTCAGCCGGCGTGAAGAGCCGGCCCATGGCAGCGTTATTGCCCAGCAGGTCAAAAAAGTTCGGCGAGACACGGGCGCTGATGTCGTACACCTGATTATGGGGAAACTTGAGAGAGACGGGATGCCATGAATAGGCGGCCACCATTTCCGCTGTCTTGCTATTTTCCGTCCATTTCGCGCCTTCACGGAACAGGTTTGCTTCGTCGTATTTCGTGAAGCTCCCATGCATCGACAGGTAGGCGAGACGGTCAGGGTTATGGAAGGGCAACGGCTTAAATCCAGACCGGATAGTGGGCGCAAAACCCGTTACCAGCACCAGGAAGAGGACCGCGAACAGAATGATGCCCAGGCAGAAGCGCGCCGTGCGCGGCCTTTCATCGAGGGTTCGAGTCACTTTTTTGTGGTCGAAGCGGTGCCACGCGGCGTCAGGAAAAGCGCCCCAGCAATGGCGCGTCAGTTCCATGGAAGTATACGAATTCAGCCGCCCTGACTCAGCCAGAAAGTGAAGCCAGTGCCAGACCTCTCCATACCATTCCTGGTACCAGTCAGCGCGCTGCGGTTGGGGGACCAGCAGGCTGGCGCTGCGCAGGAGGAACTTACATTGCCAGATCAGAAAGCGAATTTGAGGATGAGGCTGCACAAAAATCTCGCTTTATCGGCGCGCTGCCTTTTCTTCCGGAGCCAGCCGGGCCAGCAACGGATAACGCTCAACCGCGCTGATCAGCGCGTCCTTCCCCTGGCGCGTGAGCTTGTAATAACGCCGGGGCGGGCGGTCCTGGCGTATCGCGACCTTGCTGTCTTCCCAATCGCCGCGCAGCAGGGATTCGTTTTCCAGGCGGCGCAGCGCGGGATAGATAGTCCCGCTGGGCAAGCCTGTGATGTCCATGATGTCAAAACCGTAAACGTAACCTGAGCGGATGGTATGGAGGATCAAAGCCGAAGTATGGGAGATTTTGACCGCTGTTTCCATGTCCCGTATAAACCCTATGTAGTATTCTTTATATGTAGTATTCTCGAATAGCAGCTTACAAAAGTGATTTTACCGGATTTAGTTCGGCGCCGCACAGGATTATTTGGGCAGTTCCTATGGAACCCTGAAGCAGCAAACGGTGTCTTACCTGAGGTGGCGTCTGACGGGCAGCCTTATGCTTGAGGCTCGAGGACTAACCAAGTGTTACGTCAGCCTTCCGTAACCGCGTGAACTTTACCGTCACGTGCCGTGGAGCTGGCATTCTCCATTGTGCGTTTTGCCGTGCGACTTCCTCGCGACCTGCGGTCGCTGGTGCGGGCGTGCGAATACATCCACGCTCAACTCTGATCTGCCCTTGAGTTCCATCGCGTTGGACTCGGCTTTTATGATCAAAGCCATTTCACGCGGGTCTTCCGCCAGCTTACCGGAACAACGCCGGGCATGTTCCGCGCGCCGATCACACGCCTGTCCAAAACCTAATTTCAGTTTTGCACCAGCTTTTGCAAAGTAGAACCCACTCCAAAGAAATCGGCGGTTAAGCGCTTTTTCGCACTCGCGGCACCAGTTCCACCTGGCCATCGATTTGTTGCAGCGTAAAGCTCTTGGCGCAATTGCTGCACAGCCAGAAGTTTTCAAGGGACTTGTTTTTTGTGTCTGCACTGGTCGTATGGAAGCCAAAAAATCGCCCGCCGTCCATGCGCATGAGTGTTTTGGAGCATTGCGGGTTGGCACACTTCGAGATCATGACTCAGTGGCACCGCCTGATAGGTTTGACGTCAGGAATGTTCTCCATGTCGCCTGCAATCGCGAGAGCCTGAATATGCCTCGCAGTGCTTCTTTCAGATTGCGGTAAACTGCAACTATCAAATCCAGTTCTTGAAAGAGCGGAACTCATCGTGGCTGAAACCGTATTGCAAACCCATGCATTGCGCCGGACGTTTGGTCCACTGGTCGCGGTGGAAAACCTTGATCTCACGGTGGAGAAGCAACAGTTCTATGGCTTCCTGGGTCCCAACGGAGCGGGAAAATCCACCACCATCAAGATGCTCACAGGCATGCTCCGTCCCAGCAGCGGTGAAGTCCGGATTCTTGGCCGCAGCCTGGCCACAGACAGCGTGGAAATCAAGCGCCGGATCGGCGTAGTGCCGGAAGGTCTCGCTTTGTTCGAACGGCTGACCGGAGCACAACTCCTGAATTTTGTCGGACGCATGTATGGACTGGACCGTGTGCGGGCCGCCGACCGCAGCGCAGAACTGCTGGAGTTCATGGACCTGAAGGACTCGGCCAACAAGCTGGTTGCCGACTACTCGCACGGCATGAAGAAGAAAACAGCCCTGGCGGCGGCCGTGATTCACGGGCCGGAAATCCTTTTTCTCGATGAGCCATTCGAAGGCGTTGACGCGATTGCCGCCACCACGCTCAAGCGTCTTTTACAGCGCTTCATCTCGCATGGCGGCACCGTTTTCCTTACCTCGCACGTTCTAGAGGTCGTCGAACGCCTGTGTACGCATATCGGCATCATCCAAAATGGCCGACTCGTGGCCGCCGGCTCGCTGGAAGATTTGCGTGCCGGCGTGAAAGTTTCCGGGCATGACCATTCTCCGCTTACGCTGGAAGAAATTTTTCTTCAGGTCGTCGGCGGCGCCAAGCAGGATGCGGAGGTGCTCTCCTGGCTCTAGCCGATTCCAACAGTCACTTTATCCTGCTGCTGTGGTTGCGATGGCGGCTTTTTCTGAACTCTCTCCGCCGCGCCAACCGCAGGGCGGAGCTGGGCTTGCAGGTACTCTGGGCCATCTTCGGCGCCACGCTCGTCCTGCTGCTCTGCGCCGCGTTTTTTGGTGGGACCTTCGCCCTGCTTCAGGCAGAGCGGTCTGAATTTCTCGACCTATTGCTGCTGGGCCTGTTCCTTGTCTGGCAGCTTGCGCCAATTCTTTTTGAAGGTTATTCTCCGGGCCTGAATTTTGGCGAAGTAGCGCGCTATCCGATTTCCTTCCGCGTCTATTTGCTCCTCAACCTGGCATATGGAGTTTCCGATCCAGCGGCGATCGCCTGCCTGCTCTGGCTGTTCAGTATGTGGTTGGCAGTGCTCGTCGCGCGGCCTGACCTGGCTCTGGCTGCGGCGTTTCCCTTTGTTCTGTTCGCGCTTTTCAATTTACTTTGTAACCGGATCATCGTTGGTTTGTTTGAGCGTTTCCAAAGCACTCGCAAAGGCCGTGAGCGCATGGTGCTCCTGATGCTCATGGTTCTGCTGCTGCCGCAGCTTTTGCAGTTCGCCACCGGCGCATGGGTCAGGGGCGGCGCCATCAAGATTCCTTCCTGGATTCTTTCCGCCATCGCGTGGGGACGCGATTACCTGCCGCCAGGCCTCACCACTCGCGCATTCCTTTCCGCAGGCGCCAAAACGCTCTGGCCCACGGCGGGATTGCTGCTGTTCACCGGCCTCGCTATTCTGCTTTTGGTCCGCAGGCTTCGTGCTGTCTTTCAGGGTGAGATCTATGCTGAAACCTACACGGTCCAGCGCGAGCTGAAGGTGCACCAGGGCTGGAACTTTCCCGCCCTCGACGAGGTTACGTCAGCGATCGTAGAAAAAGAGCTGCGTTATATCCGGCAGAACTCGCGGTTGCTGCTTCAACTCATCTATCCGCCGATCATCTTCCTGCTGCTGGCTTTTTACGGCCCGGGCCGCAGAATGCCCATGGCCGGAAATCCTGCCAACCTTCTCATAGGACTCGCGAGTTTTCTGCTCTTGTCCTTGCCCAACATGGCGTACAACAACTTCGGCATGGACAAGGAAGCATTCGGACGCTGGCTGCTGTCGCCGCTTCCACTACGAAAGGTTTTTCTGGCAAAAAACATTACCCATGGCGGCATTCTTACTTTCCTCTACCTTGTGGTCGCATTTTCGGTGGTCGCTGTTGCGCACGTGGGCCTGTTGCATGTAGCCACGGTAACGGTCGGTTTTGTCGCTGTGCTTGTTCTTCAACTGGCGGCCGGAAATCTGGTTTCCGTCCATTGGCCCAAGCGGGTTGAGCTTGCCCAGATGAATTCCAGGATGGCCTCAAACGCCGCCGGCTTCGCCTCTCTTCTTGTGGTTTTGCCGCTTATTGCTCTTTGGGGGATGATTGGCTTAGCCGCCTGGTACTGGCAACTGCCTTGGTTGCCTCTGGCGCTTGGACTGGCCATCCTCGCCGGCGGCCTCAAGCTTTATTCCTATCTGCTGGATCGCGCAGCTGCTTACACTTACGCCCATATTGAGGAGATTGCAGGCAACCTGGGCGCGTGATGTCAAAAGCTCATGTTTGCCGAGGAAAAATTACGAGTCACTGCTGTCCAGCGCTCGATATCTTGTTTGATTTCAGCATATGCGATGGTATTACAGTTGCCTTAATCACTTGCATTGAGAACTTGTTTATTTGTCCGACCGACAGGAGTATTAGAGTGGTGTTACCGAAACAGTCCAAAAACGAGTTGAGCCAGATTGCCTTTCTCAGTGGGGAAATAGTCCCCATTTCAGGCATTTGGCGGCCAGACCATGATCACAGTGCCGACAATCAAGATATCTGGCTGCGCATACAAACACCGTTTCCGCCCTGTCCAATGTGCGGCCTGGCTGCAAGCTTCAGCTTGTTTGAAGAAATTGTGCACATCTCTGAAGATCCTGATTTTCAATAGCTGGTCAAATCCCTGGCGCAGCATCCATAAAGCAGCATTTCGAGCAATTCAGGCCAGCTATAATGCCTCCACCGCCAGGAGGCAAAATGAAACGGGGTATCGCGTTTGGACTTGTTAGTTTGTTGTTGTTCTCTCTCTCCACACCTTGCTTCGCCGATTTTCAATACACGGAAACCAGCAAGATCACCGGAGGCGCGGCCGTCGGCGCCATGAAATTTGTCGGTGTCTTCAGCAAGGACGCGCGCCAGGCCACGCAGGGCACAACTTCCACCATCAGCTTCAAAGGCAACAAAATGAGGCGGGAAGACAGCCTGGGCCAGATCGAAATCATTGACCTCGACGGCCGCCGCATCACCCAGATCGACACCAAGAAAAAAACCTATTCCACCATGACTTTTGACGAGATGCGGGCCCGGATGGAAGAAGCCCGCAAAAAGGCCGCGGAGGAGCAAGCCAAGCGCAACAAGGAAAAGCCAAGCCAGGTCAAGATCGTTCCTAAAATCCAGATCACTCCAGGAACCGGATCGAAGAAACTGCTCGATTACAACGCCAGGGAAATGAAGGTCCGCGTGGACATGGAAATGACCTCTGACGATCCTAAGGCCAAGGGCCAGACCGCAAATATGTGGGTCAATTCCGATTCCTTCATCGCGCCGGTCAAGGGATATGACGAGGTGAAGCGTTTCTACCAGCGCATGGCCAAAGAACTCGACTGGGTGCCTGGAGCAGTGCTGGGCGCCAACCCACAGATCGCTCCCGCCATGGTGGAGTATCGCAAGAGCGCCGCAACCTTGAGCGGAATGCCGCTGCTCTCATTGGTGAGCGTGGGCATGGCCGGCCAGCCCGGTGCTCAGCCGCAGGCTTCCAGCGACGACCAGAAGCAATCCAGCGGTAACCCGATCACCCACGGAATCGGTGGGCTCTTTGGCAAGAAGAAAAAGAAAGACGATGATGCTCAGCAGGGCGATAAATCCGCAAACTCCGCACCCGCCGGTACTCCCGGTTCGCTGATGGATACCACAACTGAAGTCACGTCGGTATCGACCAGCGCCGTCAATTCAAGCCTGTTCCAGGTTCCAGAAGGCTATAAGCAGGTCGAGGCCAAGAACGTGTACTGATTTCTTCCTGAGTGGGAGCGGGGAGTCCTTATCGTCGAAACAACAGCTTGAGGATGGCGTGATCCTGCCACGGGAAATGGCAGATCGATCCCGCCATCCTCCATCCTTAGCCCGACCTGGATGCAAAGAACTTCTTTATCGTCTTCCAATATTTCTGGACAATCATCTCCGTACTGAGGTGGCCGCCCCGCGCAAAAGAGTTCAGCTTCACGCCCGTACGGCTCGCGAAATCTTTCACTGACTTGTACGTAACATACGGATCGTCTTTGGCATGGAACATCATGATCTTTGCCGCCGTGATTTCCCGGGCATGATAGGCCGGGTTGTAAAACTTGCCGCTGTTCAGTTTGCGCCAGTTGTTGTCGGAAAGGCGATATCCGTTGCCAAACGCCTCGCGGATGTAGGCCGCATAGCTGGGATTCGATGTTTCCGCTTTTTCGGAGGCGCCGAGAATGCCCCAGTCAACCACCGGGCAATTAGCAATCACTTTTTTTACGCGATCATCGAGCGACGCAAGGATCGCCGCCGCGCCGCCAAAGCTTCCACCGATCACAAAGATCTCATCTGGCTTCAATGCAAATCGCTTGCCGAAAGCAAGCTCGCGAATGCCTTTGGGCAGTTCGTCAATAACGTCAAGAATGTCCCGGTCAGGAGATTTTTGCAGAAACTTCCCGCCGCTCTCCCATGATCCCCGATAGCGCGGATAAAAGACCCAGTATCCTTTTCCCGCAAGAAAATTCATCAACGGCTGTTTCCCAGGCAGCGACGGCATGCCATCGCACAGAATAATTACTTTCTGTCTCTTCCCGTGCCGTGCCGGCGGCAGGAATTCGGCGACGATCTCTTCCTTGAATCTCGCCCTGAACGCCCAGCTCATTTCCCCTCAATCGCGTCCCACACCTTCTTAGTATCCACATTCTGGGTGTACGTCACGATTTTTCCGTCTTTGAAATTCCATATGTGGGCAAAAACGGCGTCCATCACGCCGCCGGATTTCTTATAGGTCCCCAGATATCTGCCGGTGACGACGATGGTGTCTCCAGCGTCATAAAACTGGCCTACCTCCGCGCGATAACCGTCCCACTCGGTGGCCAGGCGGGCAAATACGTTCTTTCCCACCTCTTCCATGCTGTGGTAGGTCCCGGCATACGGGAAGCCGGCGGCCTCTGTCCATTCAAAGCGAGGGGCCAGCGCCGACTGAAGGTTCTTCGCGATCTGTTCGGCATCGCCCGCGTAAATTCCTTTTATGACGTCCAGATTTGTCTTCATTTGGCCACCTCGCAGACGGAAGATCTCAAGTCTTATCATGCACTTAAGAATTTATTAGAAAAATCTTTTAATTCTAACCTTTTTCTGAGAAAGTTGTAACAATCAAGCCATTTCCGGAACAACTTTACAGCCCAGTTGTGCCGTTTTACCGCTTTTTGCGCGTGAAACAAATCTCGGCCCAGGAGACCGTAAAATGTACGATGCCATCATCGTTGGCGCACGCTGCGCCGGTGCCCCCACCGCACTTCTGTTGGCGCGCAAAGGCTACAAAGTTCTGCTGCTTGATCGCGGGACCTTTCCCAGTGACATGCCTTTTTCGAACCATTACGTGCACCAGACCGGTTCCGCGCGACTCAAGCGCTGGGGATTGCTGGATACACTGAAGGCGTCGAACTGCCCGCCGATCCTTACAAACCATTTCGATTACGGAGCTTTCTCTCTCACTGGCTCACCCGTTTCCGCCGAAGGCGGAGTTACTGAGGCATTTGCCCCGCGCCGCCTCAAGCTTGATCCCATCCTTGTCGATGCAGCAGTGAAATCGGGGGCAGAGCTGCGCGAGGGCTTTTCTGTCCAGGAAGTTATTTTTGAAGACGGACGTGTTACCGGCATTTGCGGCCATCAAAAGAACGGTCACATGATCACCGAGCGCGCGCGCATTACCGTCGGCGCCGATGGCATGTTCAGCGTAGTGGCCAAGGCGGTGGAAGCGCCGGAATACAAAACTGGCCCCGCGCTGGAAGGCTCGTGGTATGCCTATTACAGTGGCGTTCCCATGGTCGGCTGGCACTTGTGGCTGCGGCCCGGCAACGTGATTTTTGCCTATAACACAAACGATAACCTGTCTCTGATTGGCGTGGCTTTTGCCGCCCGCGATCTGCCCGCGGTCCGTGCGAACGTGGAAAAACATCACAGCGAGGTGATTGCGCGTTACGCGCCTGAACTCTGGGAGCGGATGCAGTCCGGCAAGCGCGAATCGCGCTATGTAGGCGGCGCCATTCCCAGCCATGTGCGCAAACCCTATGGCCCGGGCTGGGCCCTGGTGGGCGATGCCGGGTATCAGAAAGATCCTTGCACGGCCTCAGGCATTACAGACGCCTTCGGCAGCGCCGAGTGGCTGGCTGAAGCCATTGACGCCGGTCTGAGCGGCCGTCAGCCATTGGAGCAAGCCCTGGCTGCCTATGAACAAACGCGCAATCAGACTGAACTGCCGTACTTCGATTTGACAACTCAGCTTGCAGCGCTGGGGCCGCCTCCCGCGGAGGTCCAGCAGCTTCTTGAAGCCCTGCGGGAGAATCGGGAACAGCGCAGCCGCTTCTTCGGAATGCTGGCTCACACCGTGCCGGTAACAGAATTTTTTTCGCCGGAAAACATGCAGGCCATCTTCAACAAGAAAACTCAGGCGGCGGCGGTTTCCTGAAACGTGCCGTCTGGCAAGGGCGCCCATCGAATTGCTCCGTCCGTATGCTCGTATTTGTTGGTCAACGCAGGGCCAGTTAGCCGTTCAGAAAATTTGCAACGTTCCTGTGGGCGGATTCACAACTGGAAAAGGCCGCGTTATAAGCGGTTGCGGGCTTTGTCCCGCGCAAGCCAGGTTCTTCAATAGAAAGAAAAGGGTTTTCGCCGTGCGGGGAGCGCGGCGAAGGGTTTTAGGAGCAGGCATGGACATCGCAATTTTTGGCGCCGGAATCGCTGGCCTGATGGCCGGGATTACATTGCGTGCCCAGGGCCACCATTGCCGGATCTACGAACGCATGCGGCGGGGCCATGAAACCGGCATGGGCTTTATCCTGATGCCGGAAGGCATTGATTGCCTGCGAGCCTTCGGCGTGAAGCTGATTGGCGAAAACAGTGGCGCTCCCCTGCAACGCTATTACTGTCGCAACTCCCTCGGGCAGATTCTTTATGAACAGCCTTTGCCCCTGGGCACTCGCAGCATCCAGCGGCGTCAGTTGGTCTCAGCGCTGATGCAGGCACTCCCGGCTGATGGCGCTCCTCTCTGTGACGCAGAACTCTCCGCTCTTGATTTTGACGACGCGGGCAATGTGACTCAGGCCCGGCTGAGTACCGGCGAAGCGCTGAAGGCTGATCTTTATGTAAGCGCCGAAGGGATTCGCTCCCGGGCCAGGCAGGCTCTCTTTCCGGACTGGCTTGCATCCCAGTCCCAGGTGCTTGAAGTGGTTGGCATGGTTGAGTGCTCCAGCACGGTGCGCTGGGCCAGCAACAACTTCAATAAATTCCATGCCGTTAAAGGCGGCATTGCCCTGGGAACGATGGCTGTCGACCCCGAGCACGTGATTTGGTATTTGCAGTTTGATTCAAAGCGTTTTCCTCCGCCTCCGGAAGACTCCACGGATTTCGTGCAGGCCCGGAAGCTGTTCGTCACCTCTTTGGTCGGCGACTGGGCGGATCCAATCCCGCACCTGCTCAGCATTGCCGACTTCTCCCGCACTCATCTTTGGCGTCCGCTGGATACGGACCTTATTCCCACTTTCTATCGTGGCAACCTGGTTCTGGTTGGTGATGCCGCGCATCCTCTCTCACCCTTCACCAGCCAGGGCGTCTCCTCGGCGGTTTCAGACGCGGTGGCCCTGGCGGAAAAGCTGGGTGCGAAAAATACGAAGACAGCGCCCGATATCGAACACGCGCTTGCCATGTACTCAGCCCAGCAGCGCGAGCGATGCATGCCTTACGTTGCTAAGGGGCGCGAGTTGACCCGGCACTTTCTCTCCCCTGAGATCGGCACCACCGTTCTTTTGCCCATGGCGGAATCGATCAATGCTGCGCCGGGCTCATTTTCTGACAATATCATCCGGCTTGATCTGCTGCGCGAGCGCGCCTTTAACATGCGCTGGGCACAGCAACCTGCCGGAGTCATCCCGCTCACCGCCGCAGATCCCGATTTCCCAGTTTGCCCCGCCATCCAGGAACAATTGGTGCGCCACGTGCGCGATGGAGTATTGAGTTACGGGCACCATGAAGGACTGCCTCAGTTCCGCGAAGCCGTAGCCGGCTGGATGCACGACACCCGCCAGATGGACTGTAACTCTGAAGAAGTATTTGCCACCGACAGCGCGGCTTCTGGGATGGCCGTGGTGGCGCGAGCCAGCCTGACGCCAGGCGATGAAGTGCTCATCCCAGATCCCGTGGATTTTCTGCTTCACCATACGGTGCAGCGCGCCGGCGCGACCCCTATGCGGGTAAGCGTGGAGCCGGACACAAGCGCTGAAGAGTTCATCGCCGGAATGGAATCCCGGCTGACGGCGCGAACACGGATGCTGTGGCTGTGCAATCCCCATAATCCGCTCGGCGTCGTATATTCGCGGGAGTGGCAGCAGCGCGTTGCCGAATGGGCCATCTCGCGCGGGCTGCGCATCGTTTCCGACGAAATCTGGTCGGACATCGTCTATACGCCCCACCGCCATGTCAGCCTGGCTGCCATCTCGCCTGAGATCGCAGCCAACACCGTCACCATTTATGGCTTTTCCAAGAACTTTGCTTTGGCTGGGCTGCGCGTGGGTTGCGTGATCTGTTCCGATCCAAAATGGAAGAAGGAAATTGTCACCGCTTCAGACGCGGAGAGCACGGTGTACGGAGTATCTGTGCTGTCTCAGGTGGCCGTGATAGCCGCGCTCACGGAAGGCCGCGCGTGGCTTGCCGAATTTGTTGAACACCTGCAAGCTCAGCGCGACTACGTCATCTCTCGCCTGGCAAAATGGCCGGGAGTGACGGCGCAGCCGCCCCAGGGCACCTACGTCGTATTCCCTGACGTCCGAAGCCTGAGCGACGATTCAGAAATCTTGTGTCAGCAACTCCGCAAGCAGGCCCGCGTGGCGCTGGTTCCCGGCGCTCCGCAATGGTTCGGCCCGGGCGCCAGCGGGCATCTGCGCATCTGCTTCGCCACTTCGCACCGCATCTTGCGGGAAGCGTTTGACCGGCTTGAGCCGGTAGTCACTCAAATCGCAAATGAGCGCCAGCTTCTAAAAGCCGCTCATTGAGCGTGAAGCCGCCGCATCTTTATTCCGTGGTGCTCTTTGTCGCCTTCGCCTCTTGAATGCACACGGACTTCACATTCACAAATTCGTGAATGCCGTGATGGCTTAGCTCGCGCCCGTATCCGGAATGCTTCACGCCGCCAAAAGGAATTCGCGGATCGGACGCCACCATCCCGTTGATAAAGGCCAGTCCTGACTCAATTTCATTGATGAACATCTCGCGCTCCGCTGGGTCGTTGGTCCAGGCGCACGCTCCCAGACCGAAGATTGAGTTGTTGGCGATCGCAATCGCATCCGCCATGTCTTTTGCGCGATAGAGAGACGCTACCGGACCAAAAAGCTCGTCAGCAAACGCCGGAGAGCCTTCAGGAACATCGGCTAACACGGTCGGTGCATAGAAATTGCCTTTGCGCTCAAGGCGTTTTCCTCCCACCAGAACGCGCGCGCCCATCTCTACTGTTTTCCTGACCTGTTCTTGCAATCCGCGCAAGACTTCGGCGGTGGCCAGCGGCCCAACGTCCGTTTCGGCATCCATGGGGTCGCCAACCTTGAGCGACGCCATGCGCGATACAAACTTGTTTTCAAACTGTTCCACAATCTGCCGATGAACAATAAACCGCTTGGCGGCGATACACGATTGTCCGTTATTGATCACCCGGGCCTGCACCGCGGTTTCCACGGCCCGATCAAGGTCCGCGCTCGGCATTACGATGAACGGATCGCTTCCGCCCAGTTCCAGAACGCTTTTCTTGATCTCTTTACCGGCCACCGTGGCCACGCTGCTGCCTGCGCCCACGCTGCCGGTGAGCGTCACCGCGGCAATGCGGCGGTCGGTAATCACTTTGTTTACACGGTCCGAGCCAATCAGCAAAGTCTGGAAAGCGCCTTCCGGGAACCCGGCGCGGCGAAAGATATCTTCAATGGCCAGCGCGCACTGCGGCACGTTGGAAGCATGCTTCAGCAGCCCCACGTTGCCGGCCATCAATGCAGGCGCGGCAAATCGAAAGACCTGCCAGAAGGGAAAATTCCACGGCATGATCGCCAGTACTGCCCCAATTGGCTGGTAGCGTATAAAGCTGTGCGTGGCATTCGTTCTGGCCTCTTCGTCGGCCAGGAAACGTTCTGCGTTTTCAGCATAGTAGCGGCAGCCAAACGCGCTCTTCTCCGCCTCCTGCACGGCCGACTTAAAAGTCTTTCCCATTTCCTGGGTCATCAGCCGCCCAAACGTCTCTTTTTCTTTTTCAAGGACCTCCGCGGCGCGCACCAGCCACGCAGCCCGTTTCGCAAATGGGACCCTGCGGTATTCGCGGAACGTGGTTGCCGCGAGCGCGATTTTCTTTTCCACCTCATTGTCAGTGTGCTGCTCAAATTCGCGCAGCACTTCACCAGTCAGCGGACTCACGCTGGAAAGGCCACGGCGCGGCAGTTCAACAATTTTTTGTGTGCTCATTCACTCATCTCCATATCAGCTTTATGATCACTTGGATGTCCGCCGCTGCTTGAATGCTTCCTGTTAGAAGGCGAACTCGTCAGCGGGGCATCCAGTGCGGATGGCTGGTAAAGAGGCCGCCGGCAAAGCCTATCTGGTACACCAGCAGTATTCCGAAAGCCAGGCTGAGCAGCCCGGAAACCAGTCCCAGGCGGTGGGAAAAGTTTTGCCGTCCTTTTCCCATAAACGTGAAGGCGGAAGCTATGCTCATTGTGATCAACATCATGCCGCCTACGGTTCCTGCCCCAAAGACCAACAGGTAGGCCAATGCCCAGCGCGGATTGGGAATGGCGGCCAACACAAGCAGCGCTACCGCCGCCGACCCGGCGAGTCCATGAACGACGCCGACGATAAATGGACGCACGGGTCGATACAAAGCAAGTTTGCCGAAGAGACGATCAAACAGCGCGAGCGGCGTGCGGCTAGAGCGATGAGAGTGCGTCCGCGGCGAATGCCCGTGCGCGTGGCTGTGAATGTAGTCTCCATGCGCGTGCGGATGCGCGTGCAAGGCGTCAGAATCGGCCCCGGCACTGGCCGAAAACGATGACGCCGAGCGCATGAACGCAACAACGTTCACAATGCCGAGCAGAATCAACATCAGCGCCACGGAGAATTCCATGCTGAGCCCAATACGCGCCGGGATCACCACATCAAAAAGAATGATGATGGCGCCTACCACAAAGATTGTCAGCGTGTGGCCGGCTCCCCAGAAAGCTCCAGTAAGCGCCGCGCGTGTAAGCTTGCGTTGCCGGGTCACAATGGTGGTAACGGCAATTACATGGTCGGGGTCAGTAGCGTGGCGCATGCCCAGAAAGAACCCAACGGCAATGATGGAAAGAAAACTGCCCATTATCCTCTCTTCTTGCGGCGGCCCTCAATCATGCCGGAGCCACCGTACGCAGGGGCGCCGACTGGCCAAGCAGAAAGTTGAAGAACTCTTCCATCCCTGCTCCGCTCTTTCTCTGGCGAAACCTTTGACGAAACGGTGAACAACTGCATGCCTGACTGCACTGTGCTGTATGTTGGCGCGGGCGGCGGGTTCGTCAAAACTCCCATCGCATTGGCCAGTTCCATCTTGGTGATTGCGGCCTCGTCGGCGCTGTTAAAGATCGTGGAATATTTTAACGGTTTATCCTCACCTTCGGTACCTTCGATCAAAGGCATCGTCCAGGTTGATTAGGGCAGTGCGGCCGGGTCAACTATCTAAGGGAGCAATGTCCATGTCTTGGGTGAAACTGCGACATTGTTGAGGAGCTGAATGAAGCGACGCTTTTCAAGTGCTGGTAAACTATTGCTACCAATCACGCGGAGAGGTGTGTGAGCGGTTGAAACAGGCGGTCTTGAAAACCGCTGTACCTGAAAGGGTACCGGGGGTTCGAATCCCTCCCTCTCCGCCAGACAGTCTGCAGCGCAGAGAATTGTTCTCTGATTCCGCGCGAAACGCCCGCTTCCGGGCGTTTTCTCGAATTGAATAGGACTCAAAATGGCGCTGGTGTCTGCAGAAGGGACGTAAAATCTGGCTGTTCTCTCTACCGGGCCAGTGAGTAGTCCCTTTCTAGGAACGCAGGAGAATGTTCAAAAACCGCTTTACACAAAAGTGTTGGAGTTCAAATCCACGCCGCTTTTAAAGAGGGCCTGAGAGTTTGAATGCCTGTCCCCCCCGCCATCCAGTCTGCAGACCAGAGAACGGTTCTCTGATTTCCCGCGAACGGATATTGCAAGTTATGCTGAGAGGGACTGGTCTTCGGCTGAACCTTTATCTTTGCCCTGAGTGGTCAGCGTAGTACTGTATTTTAAATGCAAGCCCCCGCGATTTCATTGACGAGAGTGGCAATACCGGAGACCTCGCAAGAAGCGATAGTCCATAGATTAAGATACCGAATCAGAGATCGACTCGCCCTCCCTCATCGAACGAAAGCAGGATGCGGCTTTCGCGTTTGGTGATCAGCCCATCTTCTCGCTAGCAGCAGTTGCGAGTCCCCTTTAATTTCTGTTGCCCCTCAAGTGCAAAACTCCTGCTCCAAATGCATTTCCGCGTCAATCGCTTCTTTCGGGCAGCCCGCTTGTCCCCGCCTTCGACAAGCCATGTGTCCGCAAGCCTTCGATTTCATCCTTGTCGAAGTTACCACGCATATGCACGATCGCCGTCACTTGGTCCCGATCAGATTAACGAATATGCCTCTGTGGTTGTACTTCAGGTCGGTCAGCTCGTCGGAGAAGTTGGTGAAGTTGTAGCCCACGCCAGCCTTCAGGTTCTTGCTGATGTGATGATAGATCGCGGTCAAGACGCCGCGGCGCCGTTGATTGATATCCGGCAGGCCAAGCTGTCGGACCTCGGACAATGAGTTTCCGAAATAAAGCCATTCGAACAGAGCAGGGCCCGGCATTTCTGATAACCAATTGATTTGAAGTTCGTCAGAGAGAAGAGACTCGGGCTTTTCAACTCTTTGAGACATGCGCCCCGCCGGCGCCAAAGTGAAAAACCGCTCTATCACTTCAAGGGATAATTCTTGATTGGAGGTCTTTGCAGATGGCTCGTGTTACGAGACGACAATTTTTGAAAACGGCCATGCTGGTCAGTGCTTCTGGTGTCTGGGCAAAGCACTTCGCAACAGCATCAACCCTGTCGTGGCATGAACGTCGAGACCTCTTTCCTGAGGGAGTCGCGTCCGGAGACCCAAACAGCAATAGTGTTCTGTTGTGGACTCGCAGGGCACCGGAGGGCCAGCAACCATCGCACCTGATGGTTGAGGTTGCTGAAGACCAGGGTTTTCATCGGGTAGTGGCGACCCGTAGCGTACCAATCTCGGCAGAGGCCGATTGGACCTGCCGAGCCCTGGTGGGTGGGCTGAAGCCGGCGCGGGTCTACTGGTATCGTTTCACAGACAGTGACGGGAATGGCAGTCGAGTGGGTCGGACCCGCACCGCACCGGAAGACAATGACCCGCGGCCGGTCCGTTTTGCGTTTGTAAGCTGTCAAAACGCAAACGTCGGCGCACAAAACGCCTACCGAAGAATGATTTATGAGGACGACCGCGTTCCCGAGGCGGAAAAACTCGGTTTCGTCCTGCACCTTGGCGACTTCATTTATGAGCTGGTGTGGTACCCCGAAGACCGCAAGACATACTACGCCCGTCAAGTACGGGACATAGTCCGGTATGCGACCGGCGAAAAAATACAGGACTTTCACATTCCCACCACGGTGGACGATTATCGTGCCATCTATAAGGCATATCTACACGACCCTGAGCTGCAAGACGCGCGTGCACATTTTCCGTTTGTGCCCATGTGGGACAACCACGAATACAGTTGGCTGGGCTGGCAGGGTTTCCAGAATTTTGGGGGCAAAAACATACCCGCGCAGACGCGAAAAGTGGCAGCCAATCAGGCGTTCTTTGAGTATCAGCCGGCGCGGCTGATCAAGCCCAGCGGCCCTTCACTGGCCACCTTCGGAGCACCCAAAGTAGTGGATGCGCCGATCACAAAATTTGACGAGCACGGCCTGGGCCAGGAACCGAACAATCTGGCTGCAATCGGAAGTTTGAGGGGCCATCGCAGTTTGCGGTGGGGCCGCAATCTAGATCTGATCATTACGGACGAGCGCAGCTATCGAACGGAAGACCCGTTCGGGCGTCCCGAGACGGACGCCCTGGACGACAAAGACTTCCGCCTTTTCAGCCCACAGGAAGTACTCGAGATTCTGGATGGTGGCCGGGGCTACAACAGCGGAAAACCTCCCCAAACCATCCGCGTGGGAGAAACGGATGTCCCCAATTTCCGCAAAGACGAGCCTCCACAAAGTTACCTGGGCGCTGAGCAAAAAGCCTGGTTCCTGGAACAGCTCAGGAACTCAAAGGCAACGTGGAAAATCTGGGGAAGCACTACCGGAACCTTGGAGGAGCGAGTTGATCCTCAGAACCTGCCCGACGGACTGGCGGCCAAAAAGTGGCCGGGAGAGGGCTACGGAATCATACCGATCGCCGACGTTTCGAATGCCTTCCTGGAGAAAGGCGAGATTTATGATTTCATCCGGGAGCACGGCATTACTGGCTTCGCCACCGTGGCAGGCGACCGTCATGCCTTTTGGGCCGGCCTTTCTGCCAAGTCCCTGCCACCGCAGAAGTTTGAACCGGTAGGCCTGGCTTTTGTCACCGGCTCCATTTCAGCCCCGGGAGCATGGGAATCCTATCAATATCGCTTCCCTAAGGAAGAGCGGCTTCGCGCCCTTTTCGTTGGACAGGGGCCCCAAGACCAGACCCCGCAGCCTATGATCAACATGCTTCTGCGGCATGGCGTGCGGTCCTGCCTGGAATACGTCAAGTCCGGCGACATCGCTAAGGCGAGAGAACAATCCAATCCGCAAATACTCCGCATCTTTCATTTGTCGATACGGGCGGGCACGGGTATGCAGTGGTGCGCGTCAGCAACAATGACCTGGAGACTGAATTTGTCTGTATCGAGCGCCCCGTCAACAGGCATGACAGCCCCGACGGCGGCCCGCTGAATTATCGCGTCAAATTCCGTGCATCACTATGGCGTAAAGGCGAGACACCAAAGCTTGATACCAAAGTCGTGGAAGGTGACCCGAAGTTTTCCGTATGAGATCGGCCCACGATGAACAGAAGCACCCCGGCTCCCTCGACTTCGCTCGGGATTTCGACTGCGGACTCAGACGCCCGCAAAGCGGCTCAGCTTCGACTGCGCCGTCGCTGTTGCTCCGGCTCCGCTCCCAATGAACAAACGAAGTCTATGAGGGAAGCGCTACCAGCTGAAAGCCATATTCGCTCCCAATGAACAAACGAAGTCTATGAGGGAAGCGCTACCAGCTGAAAGCCATATTCGCTCGCCTGACGACGCAGTCTGTTTTCTATACGTGTGCGACGACGCTTTTCGTCTGCAGCAAAGATACTTTCGTCAAAGG
>DASXCL010000109.1:0-28470 GCA_036491195.1 Candidatus Angelobacter sp. | reverse complement strand
GAATATTCAAACTCAGTGTTCTACGCCGATGACGCTTTTACCGGCCTGCACCTGATGGACGATCTGACATCGAGCAACGGTGCGCGCGAGAAAACGCTGGCAGAAGGACGCACGCGCAAAGAGTTCGCCAAGACCACAATGATCGCCGGGGCAGAGAGTTCCACCAGTACCGAGCGGTCGCCAGTGGTGCAACCCCCGCCGAATATTCCCGTTCCGCCGTTTTATGGCGTCCGCGTACGCAAGGACTTTGACCTGAATGAGGTCTTCAAGTACATCAACCACACGGCGTTGTTCAAAAACCAATGGCAGCTGAAGACAGCGTCGCAGGCGGATTACCTGAGGATTGTGGAAGAGAAATATGTTCCGGTTCTGTCCGAGCTGCAAAAAGAAGTGATCGCCAAAGGCTGGTTTGAGCCAAAAGTTGTGTACGGCTACTTCGGCTGTTACTCAGAAGGCAATGATGTTCTGCTGTTCGACCTGCCGGAAACGCGGAACGTGATCGCGCGGTTTACGTTCCCACGGCAGCGCGAAGGACGCAAACTCTCAATCGCCGATTTCTTTGTACCGAAGGATTCGGGCAAGTTTGATGTGATTGGGCTTTCCGTGGTGACGATCGGCAGTCGGGCTTCAGAAGAAACTAAAAAGCTCTTCGATGCCGGTGAGTTTACGAAGTATCTCTACCTGCATGGTCTAAGCGTCGAGACAGCAGAGGCGCTGGCTGAGTTGTTTCATAAGCAGGTCAGGGAAGAACTGGGGATCGCCGGAGAAGACGCGCCGCGGGTGGGAGACTTGTTCCACCAGAAATATCGCGGATCGCGTTATTCATTCGGATATCCGGCGTGCCCGAACCTGGAAGACCAAACCAAGCTGTTTGCCCTGTTGAAGCCGGAAGAGAACATCGGTGTGCGCCTGACCAGCGGTTTCCACATGGAACCGGAACAATCGACCTCGGCGATTATTGTGCATCATCCGCAGGCGAAGTATTTCGTGGTGTAGTTTCTTAATGCGTGTCTGCGTGGAGACGCGCGTCTATGTTTTGACACGCCGAGGCGGCTCATCGGCTCACGAAATCCGCGCCATTTGTTCCATCTGTGCTGGCTGTACTCGTGCAATATGCAGCTGCGGAGCTGGCATATGGGCACCGACGCGACGCCGGGTAAACCAAAGAATATTTCTAACCTTGTTTTTGCCGGCAAGTTGAGATGTATATTTTCATCGTCACCCAAGATGAAAAATCTCCTTCGACGAAAGTGGCAGTACGCCGTTGCCATCGTTCTGCTTTTTGCCCTGAGCTGCGCTGGAGTAGTGTTCTGGAAGGCGCAACGCGCGTTGCGCGTTTCCACGATGGAAGTGCGGGCCCAGCAGACACTGCGTTTTTCGATTCGCGATCTGGTTCCGGTCAACAGCAGCTTTGAATGGATCAGCGCTCCTGAAGCGTTTTCCGGAGGCGCTATTTTCAATGGCGAGTTCTACCTTTGTGGCGCGTCTGGCCTGTTTCGCTATGACAAGCGTGGAACGCTCCTGAAGCACTATCGCCCGGGACAAGAGCTTCCATCCACGCCATTGCTGCGGATGACCAGCGGCGTGCTAAGAGACGCGAAAGAACCGGAACTTCTTATAGCCACGCAGTCTGAAGGCGTTCTGGCGTTCAATGGATCCAGCTTTCGTCAGTTATTGCCGGCGGATGTTGAGGCAAGATCGATTACGTCGCTCCTGCCGCTCAGTTCGGGGCAATTGCTGGTCGGAACGCGCAAGCGCGGTGTCCTGGTCTATGACGGACAAACCCTTCGGTCTTTCCATCCTGCATTGTCGGTTCTGCACGTCACCGAACTGGCAGGTACCGAATCGGATTTGTGGGTTGGAACGCAGGACCAGGGAGTTGTCCACCTGCAGGCTGGACGCGCGGAGACTTTTAGCGAAGCAGAAGGCATGCCAGATCCGCAGGTGTTTTCTATTGCTCTGGCCAATGACAAAGCCTACGTCGGTACAGCGGTCGGCATTGCCGAGTTTGACAATGGAAGATTTGTTCGCGTATTGGCCACAGGATCTTTTGCCCGCACCTCATATGTCGATGGCTCGACCCTGTTTGCTGGTGGAACCGGCGAAGGCATTCTTGAAATCAACCCTGGATCTAAACGGATGCAAGGCTTGCCGCCACCGGCGACACGCGCCATGGCTGACGTGCAACAGATTTTTGCCGGGAGCAGCACGATTTATGTCGTCACCCGGAGCGCGCTCTACCAGAAAGAAGGCCAGCGCGGTGGCTGGCGGCGCGTTCTCTCGCCGGCCAATGCCATGCTGGCTGACCGCAACATTTCCGCGCTTGCCGTTGACGGCGCAGAACGGCTATGGGTCGGATATTTTGACCGCGGTCTTGACCTGTTTGAGCCCAGCTTCCGCAATGCGGTCCATATAGAAGATGACAATGTCTTTTGCATCAACCGCATTTTGCCGAACGTGGGTGCAGGAACGGTCGCGGTGGCTACCGCGAATGGGCTGGTACTCTTTGACCAATCGGGAAAGAAGCGTCAGGTTTTAGGCCGAGCTGACGGCCTTCTTGCCGACCACGTTACCGATGCAGCTCTCTATGGCCGCGGCATGGTCCTGGCTACGTCCGCGGGCCTAACGTTTTTGGATGCATCCGGTCCGCGCAGCCTGTACGCGTTCCACGGGTTGGTCAATAACCACGTGTACACCCTCGGTGTTTCGGGGAATGAGGTGTTTGCCGGGACGCTCGGCGGAATTTCCGTTCTGGAAAATGAGAATGTCGCAGCCAATTACACTGTGGCCACGCGCGGTCTCACGCACAACTGGATTTCCGCTGTCGTGCGGACAGGCCATGATTGGATGGTAGGCACTTACGGCGGAGGCATCGTGCGCCTGCTCGCCAACGGGCGTTTTGAGCCGTTCGATGTCGCGACCGGAAAATTCGAGGTTTATCCCAATGCAATGCTCGCGACTGACCAGCATGTTCTTGCCGGGACGCTTAGCAACGGGCTCTATGTTTACAACCGCGCTACCAGTCGTTGGAGTGTGATCACCGCCGGGCTGCCTTCAATGACCGTGACCGCTCTCGCCGCCGGCCAGGGCTTCATTTACGTTGGCACGGACAATGGCTTGGTGCGAATTTCGGAGCAAAATCTGCCATGAAATGGATGCTCAAACTTCTTGTTGCACTTTTCGCTCTCGCGTCCATTACCTGGGGCGATGCCGGCGTTCTCATTCCGCGCGACAAAGCCCAGCCTGATCCGGAAATCCTTTCGCTTGAAGAGATGGAAATCACCATCCATATCGACAACTCTGACGCGCGCATTTTCGTGAAGCAGATATTCGCCAATCACACCAGCGGAATCCAGGAAGGGAATTACATCTTCGGGCTTAACAGCCATGCGGTGGTCTCGGACTTTGCTACCTGGGATGGGCCAGTCCGTATTCCGGCGGTCATTCTTGAGCGGAAACGTGCGGAAGAGATTTACAACGAACTCAAGCAGCAGTCGATCGATCCTGGCCTATTGCAGATGGGGGAGCGCACCGCCAGTGAGGCGCGGCACACATCCACCTTCAGCGCCAGGATCGTTCCCATTCCAGCTTACGGAACCAAGCGCCTGGAATTTGAATACCACGAGAGCATTCCCGTTGAGAACTTCAAGTCGTACTTCGGCATTGGATTGAAGCCTGAAGCGTATCATTCGCAGACCGCGCGCCATCTGAGCATTCATTTTGAGTTGCGGTCTGAACATCCCATTCGCGACTTCAAGCTGGGTAGCACGATCTATCCTCTGAAAATCACTCAACAGAATACCCACCAGGTCACCGGTGAGTTTGCCGGTGATAATGTGGCCCTGACGCAGGATTTCAGCGTGCAATATGAACTGGACCAGAGTGCGGGCGACTCGCTGCACGTCCTGACATATCGCAATCCCGACTCCGGGCAGCCCGATCCCACGGAGATGTCGCCGCAGCGCACCGTGAATGGGCCCGGGTTTGTTGAAGTGGAAGCTCTGCTGGCGAACAAGAAAACTGCTGCCGTAGCGGGGGCGCCGGCGCGTCCGCTGCATAACGTGATTGTGCTCTTTGATGACTCTCTTTCCATGCAGTGGGACAAGCTCGAGCGCAGCTATGAAGCGATGCAGAAGGTCCTGCACTCGCTTTCCGGCGAAGACCACTTCAATCTCCTGATGTTCAACAGCAAAGTCGCGGCCTTTCAGCCAACAATGACCGGCGCAACTCCCGTGAGTCTGCAAAAGGCGACGGAGTTTGTCCGCAACAGCCGGCTACGCGGGGGAACTGATCTGCAAGGCGCTCTTGAAGCCGGTCTGGCACAATGCTCTCCAGGATCGGCCAACAACTATCTGGTCCTGTTGACCGATGGAGACGCTACCCGCGGCACAATTCAGAGCGGCAAGTTGGCCGCCTGGTATGCGGAAAAATGGAAGGCACTGCCGGATGCCAGCCGTCCTAAACTGTTCGTCTTTGCCGTGGGCGACGATGCCAATCTGCCACTGATGCGCCTTCTTGTCCGCAATGATGGGCTGCTGGAAAATGTTCTTTCCACCGAACCCAGTGAGTTCAAGCTGAACGCATTCATTGCCAAGATGAACATGAATCCAATCGGCCAGCTTGGACTTACGGTTTCACCGCAGACTTCGCTCGACCTGGTTTATCCGCTGCAAGACACTTCCTTCGCCGGCTCAATGGCGTCATGGGTGGGGCAGTATAAAGCGCCGCAAAGAGGCGTGAGCTTTGACGTTCATGGCGTCCGCGATGGCGATGTCCTCAACATTCACGGCTCCAGCGATCTGCCACAGAAGTCTCTTGAGCATGACCAGTTGCCGCGCCTGTGGGCCAAGGCTCGCGTGGACGCGCTGCTGGAAAAGATCGAGCGCGAGGGCGAGGACAAAGCCAGCATCGAAGAAATTATCCGGCTGGCGCGCAAATACAAGTTCGTTACGCCCTATACATCGTTTCTGGCTGTGCCGCGCGCCTTGCTTCGTCCGCGGGTGATTCGTCCGGGCGATCCCGTGCTCCGCGTGCGGACTGATCCATCCATTGTCTCCGTGGTCGCGCTCTTTCCTTTTGGACTCACTAAGCCGCTGCGCTATCTGGGCGAAGAAGATATATGGCAGACACGGTTTCTCGCCCCGGTTGACATGGAAGACGGCACGCACAGCGTTCGGCTGGTGCTGCGTGACCGCAACGGCGCCGTCTATCGCGAGGCGAAAACGTTTGTGATTGCCAGCAAGACCCCAACGGTGAAAATCATTCTGGCGCGTAAGCAGTTCAGAAAAGGCGAGTCGATCCCGTTACGTGTCCAGGCTTCATCCAGCACGCGCACATTGCTGGCGCAACTGGAAGGCGCGGCTCCAGTGAGCCTGCGGTGGAACCCCGACGAGTCAGCTAGCACCGGTGAGGTTGTGGTCCCCGGCGAACTTGTTCCGGGACGATACCGCCTGACCGTGACAGCCGAAGATATAGCGCACAACATCGGAGCGCAGGAGGTGCAAATTGAAATCATCCCGTAGGACCGTCGCGAAAGCCTCCTTACTGATGATCGCTCTTACTGTGGGCTTCATGGCCGCGCGCGCCGCCATGCCGGAATGGATCCAGAACATTGAATTGCGCTCCCTGGCGGAAGCTGCCATCTTTCGCACCGTCGCCTTGCCGTCCGGATCAATTGCGATCCGCCGGCCTCCGGCGGAGTCTGTTGCGGCCCTGAGTGAATTGGTGAAGCAACATCCGCGGCAGGCAGATTTATATTCGCTGAAGGCGCTTGAAGAGGAGCAAAAGCTTGATTTTGCCGCCGCCGAAGCAGATTGGAAGGTCTACGCGCAAAACGCTGCCGACAAAGCCGCAGCAGAGTTGGCGGTCGCCGATTTCTATGAACGCCGCCATCGCCCGCAGGAGGAAGTGAATGCGCTTTCCACGGCGGCGCGGCTCCCTTCGCCGGCGTCAGAAAGGTTCACTCCTGTTCCTGAACAGCGTTCATGGAAAGCATTTGAGAGCGCGTTTCAGGTGATTGAAGCACAGGCGCTGGGAAAGAATGCGTCCATTGAGCAGTACAACGCGTGGATTGCCCGCTATCCACAGGAACCAGGACTCTACGGCCGCTATTTTGAATTTCTGTTCAACGATAAGGATTTCAAGGGCGCGTCTGACCTGATTGCAAATTATCGCGCCAAATTTCCCGCCGATGAAGTTTTCCCCACCAAAGCACGAGCTTTGCTGGCTTACAAGCAGGGATCGGTGGAAGAAGGGCTGGCGGTTTACGATAAGAATTTCCAGCCCCTATGGCCGCCGGAGCTGATCAAGAACTATTTTGATCTGGTGCGCGAAACGCGCAGCCTGCGCAAGTTTCTGGACCAGGCGCACGCAGCGCTGGCCCACAACCCTGACGATCTCAACGCCATTGCACGTGTCTTCTATTATTACCAGCAGCAGGGCAATCTCCAGGCCGCACAGCAGGCGATCACGGAGTATCGCCTGCAAAAGGATGCGCGAAAAGCTGCTTGGACAGCAGAGGAGCTCTACACGTTCGCGCGCTTGCTGGATGCAGTGCATCTTTATCCTGAAGCTGCCCGCTACTACTTCGCACTGTATAACAGCCAGGGCCCCGATTCATCGGAAAAGGGCTTGGCCGGCCTGGCCAATATCCTTTTGGCTGCCCCTGAGGAACAGATCCGCTTCGGCGCGGGCGATATCTCGATGTACAAAGACATCGCCACCATGGATTCCGGTCCGGGCTATCTCAACGGAATTCTGTCTTTGATTCTGAACAGCAGCTCACCGGGATTTCACTATTCCGAGGAAGAGCAGCGTGCGCTCCCATATTTTCACCGCTCACGTGCCGCAGAACTGGTGGCACTGTTTGATAAGCGCTTTCCCAACTCTCCATCGCGGCCCGAATTGCATGCTCGCCTGATTGAGGCCTACTCGAGCTACGGCGAAGATGCTGCGGTGCTCCGCGCCGGCAACAATTTCATGGCGGATTTTCCCTCTGCGCTCCAGCGCAACCATGTAGCGCTTCTGATGGCGGATAGCTATGCCCGCGGCGGCAATACGAAAGCCGAGTTCGCGCTTTATGACAACCTGCTGCAGGAATTGGCTCGCAAGGCTGATGGCGTGCCTCTTGGGGAGCCGGACCAGGTATCGGTCACTCGACCTGAGCAGTCTGGTGCGGCAACCCCGCAGGATGGCGACGAAGTGCAGCAACAGCCGCAACCCCAAAGTCGCGGAACGGACCACCCGGCATTTGCGGTGCAGAAGGCGGCTACACCAACGCAAACCGGCGCGCGGTCGCCGGAATACCAGCGCGTGCTTGATCGCTACATCGCACGCCTGGTATCTCTCCGCCAGATTCCCGCAGCCCTCACGGTATGGCGGCAGGAACTGGATCGCAATCCCAACGATCCTGGGCTCTATGAAAAGTTTGCCATTTTTCTGGAAGGCAACCAGCTTGGCACGGAGGAAGAGGCCGTGTACAAGCGCGCGATCCAGCAATTTCAAGGGACAGGCTGGTATGAGAAGCTGGCCCGCTGGTATCTCCGCAAAAAACGTGACCAGGACCTGCAGGGCCTTTCGCAGCAGGTACTTACGATCTTTTCCGGCAGCGAGCTTGAGGGGTATCTGCGCGGCGTCTCCGGGATGCCGCTGGAGCTGAATCTCCACTTCAATCAGCTGGCCCATGAACGCTTCCCCCATAACCTGATGTTCGTGCGCAATCTGCTGGACCTGTATCACACTAGGCGTTTCTACAATGAGGCGGCATGGGAAGCGCTGATACGGAACTATTGGTTCGCCGATGAGGGTCTGCGCAACCGGTATTTTGAGTTCCTGTCCCGTACCTTCAAGCTTGAAGCCGAATTGCAAGCGCTGCGCGCAACCGTGTCCGCGAATCCCGATTGGACGGCGGAAGCAAAAACAAATCCAGCGAGCGCGCGTTTCATCGGTGAAGCGGAATTGTGGCGGTCGCACTTTGAGGCCGGAGCGCCGGTAATTGCCGGCGTAGCCAGGCAATATCCGGCAGACGCGGGACTGGGCGAGCGTGCTTCGTCGGTGTATCGGTCTCTGGCCTATTTTGATCCGCGAAATGCCGATGTTGCCGTGGAGATTGAAGAAAATCTGCTCAAAGCCGCGCCAGCCGATCGCCAGCGGCTGGCCCGAATCGGCGATATTTATTCTGACCATGAGCAATTCGCCAAAGCCACTCCTTACTGGAACAAAATGCCTGAAACGGAACCCGGCCGCTCCCAGAGCTACGAAGATGCGGCAACCGTTTTCTGGGACTACTATTTTTTTGAAGACGCGCTACGGCTGCTCAGCCTTGGCCGCGCCAATCTTCATGACGACGCGCTCTATAGCTACCAGGTCGGGGCGATCTACGAAAACAAACGCGACTACGCTCGGGCGGTGGATGAGTACGTGAAAGGATCTCTGGCGGCCAGCGCAAACGCTGAGTCAAGGGCGCGCCTGTTGCAACTGGCCACGCGCAAGGCGGCGCGCGATGTGGTGGATACTGCGACAGATCGCGCTGTCATTGCCCGTAAGTACGATTTAGGCGCTATCCAGTTGCGCGTTGACGTGCTGGAAGCACAAGCCCGCAAGCAGGATTTATCTGGATTTCTGCTGGCGGCGCTTGATCACAGCAACTCGGTGGAGACCCTGGAGAGCATTGAAAATATGGCCCGGGACAAGTCACTCGAAGCCGTGCGCCAGCATGCCCTGGAAAGGCAGGCGGCACTCAGCGTGGACCCTGTTCGCCGGCTTGAATTGCGGTATGCGCTTGTAGGTTTTTATGAGCAGAAGAAAGATCTGGCAGCCGCGCAGCAAAATGTGGAGGCCTTGTATAGAGAGAATCCCAGGGTATTGGGCGTGGTCCGCTCAACAGTTGATTTTTACTGGCGCAACAAGCTGCCACAGCGCGCCATTGACGTGCTGTCCCAGGCGGCAAAGGACTCCTATCCGGCCCTGAAAAAACAGTTTAACTATGAAGAAGCGCGAAAAATGACTGAGACCGGCCAGTATGAACAGGCGCGCAAGCTGCTGGTTGATCTGCTTGTTGGTTCTCCTTCGAATGCTGAATACCTGGCCGCGACTGCGGAGACTTACGCTCGCGCGGGCGATAATGCCGGCCTGCGCGATTTTTACCAGGAGAAGATCAAATTCTTTCAGAGAGCGCCTTTCTCAGCCGACGAACGCAAGGAGCGCATTGCCGCGCTGCGCCGTGGGCTCATTCCCGCACTCACCTCACTCAAGGACTATGCCGGCGGAGTGGACCAGTACATCGAGATCGTCAACTCTTATCCTGAAGACGCCGGACTGGCCGGCGAAGCCGCGTACTACGCCCAGCGCTATCAGCGCAAAGATCAACTGCTCGGCTTCTACGCAAAGACCGTGGCCGCTTCGCCAAAAGATTCGCGCTGGGCCGTTGTGCTGGCCCGAATCCAGGCGAGCCAGGAAGATTTTGACGCTGCGATCCGCACCTATGGACAGGCCATCAAGGTCCGCCCTGACCGTACTGACCTGTTGACGGCGCGGGCTGCGATGGAAGAACGGTTGATGCGCTTTGACGAGGCTGCCGCCGATTATGCCTTGCTGTATGAACTTGCCTATCATGACGCCAGGTGGATGGAGACAGTAGCGGAGATTCGCGCGCGCCAGAATAAGCCCGAACAGGCGGTGCAGGCCCTGAAGACAGCGCTGATCGATGGCCGTCCGGAAGCTCCAGGCAAATATTTTACCGCCGCAGAGCGCTTTGAAAGCTGGGGCATGCTGGCGCAGGCGCGTGAGTACGCGGAAAAGGGCGTCGCGCTGGCCGAACCCGATCTGCTGGCAAATTCTGATAACCATGCCGGAGCGCAGACTTATACGCGCATCATGACGCGGTTGCGGCAACAGGAAGCGGCCTGGCAAAAACTGCAAGCCGCTATGGCCGGAGCAAAGCAGCTTCCGTCGCTGGCCCAACAGGTGGCAAAAAACGGAATTGAAGCTGCCACCAATTCCGAATTGAAGAAGAACCTTCTGGCTACGCGGACAGGTTCCGCCCGCAATGGCCTGATGGCATGCATGCGTGAAATGGGAACGGCCGTGAATCGTTACTTCACGCCGGAAGAGCGCGCAGGTTTTGCCAAGACGTTGGAGCTGAAGAGCGCCGGAATGACGCAGTCGGAAGCTTATGAATACTTGCTGCCGGCAGCCGAGAAAGCGGGAATCCCGGACCTCCAGGTGAAATTTATTTATGCGGCGCTGGTGGCGAAGCCGATGGATGGCATTTCCACTTCGTCGCTGGAACAACTTCAGGTGCAACGTTTAAAGCTGGTGGAATTGGCGAAACAACTGGAGCAACTTGCCGTCGGCGTCCGATCGAACTTCGCGATCGGCTACCTGTCTCGCGCTCTGGAAATCTACCGTCTCGCCGGAAGCCCGGACGATGAATTGCGGGTGTTGGAATCGCTGAAGCAACACCAGACGCTGGCAGGGCAGCAACAGAACCGCTATTTTGAACTGCTGTTGTCCAGGAACCCGCAGCAACTCGTGCAACTTGCAGGGTTGCCGCATGGGCGCGGCGATGATGCAGTAAATTTCCTGCTTGCTCACTCTGACGCCAAGCTGGTTATGCCCGCGGTCGATATCCGCAGCGCTTCTGAGCCAACGGTCTGGCGTTCGGCTTACACCGCGTTGGCCGGTCTCTACTTCGCTGATGGAAGCGCGCCGGTCCAGAATGCGTTCGCTACCGCACTGGCGGACCGGACGATCGGCCAGCAACTTGCCCACGGAGTCGATCGCAAGCAGGGCCTGGCCGGCGATGTGTGGTTTTACTATGGCTCAAGGTACGGCGAATATCTGGGGACGATGAAGAAAGGCGATCCCGAGGATTTCCTTCCTTCGGAAATCGAGCATACTCCCACGCGCGCGTCCGCGTACTTCTCTACCGCGCTTTACTATGAAGACGCCGGCGATCTGGCCCGCTCCATTGCAGACTACCAGCACGTTCTGGATCTCAGCCCCGAACGCATTGACGTGCACAACCGCCTGGCCGGAATTTATTGGAAGCAAAAGCATCAGGACCTGGCTCTTAGCGACTGGAAGAAAGCGCTGGACCTTCTGAAGGTCCAGACCACAACGGCCAAAACGCAGGAAACGTTTTGGGGAGATTTTGCAGCTACCGTGAATAATCTTGCCAGCCACAAGGCGCTGGCGCAATTCCAGCCTGACGTAAATGAGATCCTGCATAATTACGTCAAACGAAACGGCACGTATCGTGTGGATCCTCTGCTGCGTAGCGCGTTGCCACGGTTGGAGTCCTCCAGCGCCGCTTCCGCGCTGGTGCTGGACTTGTCCGCGGACGCACCTGAGAAGTTATCTTTTTTGCGCCCATACCTGGCGGAAAATTCCACTTTCAAACTGGACCGGGAACCGATCTACCGCCGTCTGCTTGAGCTGGCGCAGGCCAAGCTCGATAAAGCGGAAGGGCTGGAACGCGAATATGCGCAACAGGAGTTCGAACAGCTGGAGGTCGAGTGGCTTCAGTTCCTGCTCGACACCAGGCAGTATGATCGAGTGCGCAGCGGGCTCAGCGCACTGCCCGCGTCCACGTGGGCACGCAAGACGCAACTGTTCCAAATCCAACTCAAAACCGCCGCACAAACCGGCGTTCTGGATGCGATTGTGGATGGTTATCGAACCGATCCCGACCACTCTCCAGCTTCCGAGGTATTGCGAAAAGCGGCAACCGACCTGCAACAAGGCGGGGATAAGAGGTCCGCACAAAAGATCATGGAATTTGTTTTCCACCGCGAAATCGATAACCGCAACCTGACCGCTTCCAACATGCTCGGGCTGGCCGACATTCGATTGCAGGAAGGTGATCTTGAAGGTGGCATGGCTCTCTTGCGGAGGATGACTCTGGTGGTAGGAAATCCGTTTGAAAGCCAGAACCCCGCGGCAGCGCTGCTGATGCGCACAGGACATCCGGCTGAGGCGTTGGCTTTTCTTGACGAACTAGTCAGGGCAGCGCCCTGGAATGCCGGCTATCGCATACGCCTCGCGCAGGCGCGCATTGCTGCTGGACAAAATCCGGATGCTGCCGGCAAAGATCTGGTAGCCGTGGCTTCATCCGCTGCTGTCCCGTATGAATCGAGACTCAGCGCGGCCAAAGCCCTTACCGGCGCAGCGCCAGATCTGGGAAGCAGGGAATTGAACCTGATGGTTGAAGGCCAACCCGCGACTGCGAATGACGTTAACCAGCCATTCTTTTTTGCTTCTCGCCTGAAAGCCGCCGGCAGCTTGACTGCGGCTGCTCGCATCGCATTGCTGCGCGCCGCTCTTGAGGATAATCCAGCAGGCGAGGCTGCCCGAATACCGCTGCTGAAAGCGGCAACCGAGGTCGGCGACTACCATCTGGCGATCGCAGCCATGAAGCCTTATCTTTATCTTTCGGGAGCTGATCTGGAGTCCGTGAGCGACCATCAGCCCAATCCAGATAACGAAGAAGAAGCGAGCACACAAGATGGCCCGGAAGAGACCGTCCGTGCCTTTGCCAAGCTATCGGTGCAGGAGCGCGCCGAGATCAATCGCGATCTGGGTATGGCTTTTGAAAGAACAGGTGCACTTGGTCAGGCGTTGCCGTATTGGCAACGGGCCTATCGTCTTGAACCCGATGCAGCAGTAAAGGCGCAGATCAACAAAGAAATCCAGCAAATCAGGTTGGTGCAACGCCGCAGAGAAGCTAACCGGGCACGACAGCCGGAGATACATTCGGAACTTGAACAAGCGCACGTGGTTCGTCCGCGCTTGTCTGAGCCGGCCCTGTCCACCCCGCCCAGGCAACAGGGTCCGCAAAGGAAAGGAGCTGGCCTGTGAGATTCATTCCGAAGCTCGCAACGGTTGGTGTTTTGGTCTTGTTCGTCACCGGAATTATAGGGTGGGGCTTCTTCCGCGCGCAGGCAGCCCCCGCTCATCCGCTCGACCAGATGATGCCGGAAGGCTCGCTGCTTTATATCGAGGCCAGAGATTTTTCGGGATTATTGAAAGACTGGAACAACTCTCTGGAAAGGGCTGATTGGCTCAAGAGCGACGATTACCGTGTCTTTTCAAACTCGAGACTGTTTACCCGGCTGGGGCAGGCGTCAGATCAATTTGCCGTGGCGGCAGGCTTGCCGCCTGACATGAAGTTTCTGGTGGACGCTGCCGGCAAGGAAAGCGCCATAGCGGTGTATGACGTTGGAAATCTTGAGTTCCTGTATGTCACCCGGCTCGGGTCAGGCGACTTCCTTCAGTCGGCGCTATGGCAGTCGCGAAACAAGTTTCAACCTCGCACTGCCGGCGGAACGCCTTTCTTCACGCGCAAGGACGAACAATCAGGACGAGTCGTCGCGTTTGCGATCGCTGACAATTATTTGATTCTGGGTACGCGCGAAGATCTGGTGGCAGGCTCGCTTGAATTGTTGTCTGGAAGCAAAGGGCGAACTCTAAGCCAGGAAGGCTGGTACACGCAGGCCCGCGCCGTGGCACAGCCATCGGCGGGCGATCTGCGCATGGTGATGAACATGGAGAAAATCGCGGTCGCGCCACACTTCCGCACATACTGGATCCAGCACAACATCACCGAAATGCAGAGCTATAGCAGCGCGATTTCCGATCTTTACCGCGAAGGGACAACGTATCGCGAAGAACGAGTGATCTTGCCAAAGAAACAACCGGAAGAGGCTGCTCTGGCGCAATCCATGCAGGCGGTGACGGACTTGCTGGGATCTCTTCCGAAAGGTTACGGTTTTTATCAAGTCGGTCCCGCCGATCCAAAGGCTAGCCTGACTGTGCTTGAGCAAAAGATCCTGGCGCCCCAATTCGGAGCAGCTCACACGGATCAAGTTGCCCCGCAAGTCCAGCTCACAGGCGGTCAAACCGGCGCCGTAACAGATCTCGAGACGCGTATCGATGTCGAGCCGGCGTCGCGCCCCACCGGCCTGAAGGCCTCTGAAGCTTTGCAATTGCAATTGCAGAAAGCCGGGGCACAGGCGTTGCTGGTGGTCCAGGCGTCGCGCAAAAATTCCAACGATGTCCTGATGAGCATTCCCGCTGTGGTGGCGGTTGATGCCGCAGCCGGCTGGGACCTTCCATCCGTGCAGAAAGCTGTACAGGATGTGCTTGCCCCAGGACTGACCGCGGCGCGCCTTGGCCTGCAATGGCGAGAAGTGAGCGAAGCAGGCGGATACTCTGAGATTGACGGGCTCTCACCGGTGCAAATCGCGGTACGCGGAAAAATTCTTTATCTCTCGAATGACGCCGAGCTGCTGAGTTCGGTGTTGCAGGCCAGAAACCAGCCGCTCTCCCAGCCGGTGAGTTATGCTGCTGCTTTCAGCCATTCCCGTGAGCGCCAGAACTTCTATAAGTTCACGAGTCTTATAGATCAGCAATCGGCGGGGCGAGAGGCCGAACCACAGTTCTTTTCACAGAATATGGCCAGCTTTAGTCGCACTCTCAACAAACTGGATTCAGAGGAGATCGTAACGCGCCAGACAAAGGATAGAATCCAACAGACGGTAACGTATCGTTGGACGCCATAACCAAACGGAATCTTGTAACGGCTGTGATTCTTGCGCTGTGTCTGGGGGAATTCGTAGCGCCTTCCCGCGGAAAAGCGCAGGACCTGCATACGCAATCGGCTGCAGCGCTCCTGGCGCGCGATTTCAATGATCCTGACCTGTCTTACCTGTTGCTTGACGAAAATGGAGAGGTCATCGCGCAACGCTGGGAACACGTTGAGCGGGAGTTGCCGGTCGGGTCTCTGGTGAAACCATTTCTTGCCGTAGCCTATGGGCAGACGCATCACATCTTTCCCGAGTATCGCTGTACCGGCAAGAAAACCTGCTGGCTGCCGCGTGGACACGGCAAACTTCAGATCCGTGATGCGATCGCGCTTTCCTGTAATTCTTACTTTCACCAGCTCGTTGCGGGCGCGGGGCCTCAATTTGCCCAGGCGCTGAAAGGCTATCCGATAACCATCTTGGCAAAGGGAAGTGCGGCGGGATGGGCTCGGCCTATGGCATTGGCCCAGGCTTACCTGGAACTCACGCGCCACGCGCGAGACCCAGCGATACTTCCAGTGTTGCAGGGGATGGCGCTTTCGGCGCAAATAGGAACTGGAAAAGCAGCGGGGGAAGCGTTGCAGCACAGGTCCGCCCTGGCTAAGACCGGTACTGGCCCGTGTACGCACACGAAGAAAGCGCCAGGCGATGGCTTTGCCCTGGTGATGTCACCGGCGGACCATCCGCGTGCTGTGGTATTGGTCAGGCTCCACGGACGGCCTGGATTTGTTGCAGCCGGTGTTGCGGGACACATCATCGCTGCGGTTGAAGGCCGTGAGGCAGGCAAATGAAGACGTGGATCGTCGTCGCGTGGTTGCTGTCCGCCATAGTCAGTGCGCAGGCTCAGGAGAAGGAAGTTCGCATCGGCGTGCTTGGGTTATTTCATTCGAAACAGATTGTGATTTCTCCAGTAGGCGGAAGGCTGCTTCAATGCAAGGCAGGCGGCGAGCCGTGGTCAGTGCACGATTCAGTGCTTGTGGAACTCGGTCGAGCCAAAGTAAGAATTGCTGGCACAGACAAGGCCCTTGACGGCCCGCTCGGTTGCGACAATGGCGAAAGTGGCGCTACAGAATTTGTGGCCAGTGTGCCTGGGAAGATTGCGCGCCGTTATTCCGGGAAGCTGGAGATCCGGCCCGGGACCCACGAATTGCTGATCATCGTCGTGATGGAGCTTGAAACCGCGGTGGCTTCGATTGTTGTAGCGGAGAGCCCTCCGCAAGCTCCACTGGAGGCGCTGAAAGCGCAGGCCATCGCTTCACGATCGTATCTTATCGCGGGCAAGGGAAGGCATCTCAACTTTGATTTCTGTGACACGACGCATTGCCAGTTTCTGCGCGGGCCGCCTTCGTCCAAGACCCCGGCGTTCCAGGCTGCAACAGCTACGCAAGGGTTAGTGCTGTCATATAAGAACGAAGTCTTCGCTGCAATGTACAGTGCAAGCTGCGGCGGCCAGACCCACACACTCGACGAACTCGGCATTCCTGCGGGGAACTATCCTTATTTTGCCGTGACCTGTGACTATTGCCGGCGGCATCCGGAGAAATGGGTTACGAAGATTAAGACCGAAGATGCGGCGGCGCTGGCGCCCACCGAAAGCGCGCGGCTCGCTCTGGCACGCAAGCTGGGATGGAAGAACGTTCCCGGCAATTCATACTCTGTACACGCGGAAAATGGTTCTGTGCTGCTGGAAGGCGTGGGCGTGGGGCATGGAATCGGATTGTGCCAGCGCGGCGGCGCGGACATGGCACGTCATGGCGCTTCATTCCAGCAGATTCTCGAACGCTACTATCCGAACGCGGAAGTAAGACATTACTGATTGCCGAGTTTTGTGTTCAGCGCCTTGATGTATCCATCGAGCGTGGCCGTTTGCCCGATGATAAAGCGGGATACGAAGCGAAACAGCGGATTGTAAACTTCGCCATTCTCCGTAATCGTGAGGCTGCACGAGTCGCCTGCGGGAACGATTTCATAAACCCAAGTGCCGCCAAACGGCAGTTTGGGGTCTGCAATCTTGGCGACCAAGCGGCGCGGCGGAACAGACTCAATGGCTTCGTAAGTAATGGTCTGACCGTGCTTGTCTGTCTCACGCCACATGCGGTGGCCTTCATTAGCGGGCAGTTCCTGGTAATTACTCACGTCGGGCCGCCAGGTCGGCGGACCTGAAATCAAACTCCAGACTGCTTCTGCCGGATGATGAAACGAGATGGTACGCGACACCCGATGTTTCCGCGGCAGACAGGCTCCTATCACGACAATGAGGATCATCAGGCCCGCCAGAGAGACCGCGACAATCAGTAACCACTTCATGAGTAAGCTCCTTTCGATTTTGCAAGACGGTTGCTTCGCAGGTCTTTTGACGGTTGCGCATCGCGATCTGGCGCGTAGGCCGCTTAGGGCCGCGGCGTATATTCGATGATAACTGGTGTTGCTATAATCGTCGCCTGCATTCAGCTCACACAATCAAAAGGAACTTTGAATGAACGTTCTCAAGAAATTTGAACCCACCGTATACGCAGCGCTGCGCGTTGTGTTTGGCTTTCTTTTTGCCTGCCACGGAGCCAGCAAGTTTTTTGCTGTCTTTGGCGGCCAGAAGCCGCACGATGTTTTAGGCTGGACCGGAGCGGGGATCGAATTGGTGGGGGGCGTGCTTATTCTCATCGGGTTGCTCACACATCTGGCGGCATTCATCGCCAGCGGCGAAATGGCGGTCGCCTATTTTATGGTGCACCAACCAAGGGGTTCCCTTCCTCTGAAGAACGGCGGCGAGCTTGCGGTGATTTATTGTTTCGTGGCTTTGTTTATCGCCTGCCGCGGTGCGGGAAAGTGGGGCGTTGATAAGGGCTGAGCGGCGCAACTAATCGCGATTCTCGGCCACTAAGCTTTTGTTCGTAAGGAAGCCCGGTAGCGATCCAGTCCCAGGCCTAGCTGGTGCAAGGCTTCTTGCACGGACTCGGTTGGCGTGCCTATGCCAACTCTGAATCTGTCTGGGCTTTCAAAGAAACTGCCGGGAACAACCGAAGTCTCAAAATCGCGCCGCAGGGTATCGCAAAGAGTATTTACGTCGCCGTTCTTGAGCCGAGGAAAGACGATAGCTCCGTATTCCGGCGAGAAATATTCCAGGTCCTCACGCCCACTGAGAAAGTCATGCAACAATTTGCGGTTCGTCTCCAGCATCGATTTCATGTGTGCGGCGATCTGCGGCAATTTCTCCAGCGCCACCACGCTCAACAACTCGGCGGGATGCGCAAACGTGGCGCCGTGCAGATCATTGATTCGAAACATCCGGCGGGCCAATTCCGGCGGAGCCAGCACCCATCCGCAGCGCAGGCCGCTTAGACCATATGCTTTGGTCAGGCTGTTGGTGACGATGAAGCGTTCGGGATCGATATGGAATGCGCTTGCCGGCGACGATTCAAAGAGCACCTCGCGATAGACCTCATCGACCAGCACATAAGCTTCAACCTTGGCGGCCAGCCTGCTGACTTCGCGCAGCGTGGCGTCGGGCGTTAAAGCGCCGGTAGGGTTATGCAGATTACAGATGGCGATCACCCGTGTGCGTGCCGTGAGGTGGCGTTCCACGTCGGCGGGATCAACGGTAAAGTTGTTTTCCGCACGTCGAGGAAAACGCTTGACCACCAGTCCAAGATATCTCGCTGTGCTCAGGATCAGCTCATACGTTGGCTGCTCCACCAGAATCTCATCGCCGGGTTCTGTAGTGGCGGCCAGCGCAAGGTAGTTGGCCAGCGACGTCCCGATCGCGCTAACGACGCATTCCTGCTGGACGCGATAGCGTCGAGCGAGTGCCTGAAGCAGAGGTTCGTACCCATAGATCGAAGGACCGTTAATTTCCAATTGATCGATGGTTACGCCCAGCTCTGACAGCGGAAAGTTTTTTACTCCGCTCGTGGCGAGATTGAATCTGGCGGCAGACTGGAGTTTGGCCCATTCCATATAGGGCGAGTGGGCTGCGCTTCTCAAATATGTCATGCGTGTGAGGTCCGTCTCCAAATGTAATACATGGGAACGCCGGCAACCAGAATGGCCATGCCAATCAATGTATTTTCAGGATAGGTGTAAACGGTGTTGGCAACAACCGCCAGGCAAACCACGCAAAAAAGCGCGGTGGTGTAAGGGTGGCCGGGCATGGAAAAAGCGGATCGGGCGGGCTCTCGTCGGCGCAGAACAAACAGGCAGCCGGCGGTAAGCGTCCAAAATAAAACGTCCATGGAAGTCACATAATTGAGAATTTTGTCGTAGCTGCCGGTCACCAGGATCACCATGGTCCATACGCTCTGTATTGCGATGGCAACAACAGGCGCGTGGCTTCGAGGGTGGACCCATGCGAGCTGGCGAAAAAAGAGCCCATCTCTCGCCATGGCAAAATAGACGCGCGGAGCGGTCAGCACGCTCTGGCTCAGGTAACCCAGGGTGGAGACGGCAATGCCCAGCGCGATAATGGTTGCTCCTCTTTGTCCCAGGGCCATGCGCATCACGGCGGAGGCCGGCGTCGGCGTATGTTCAAGGTTCAAGACTCCAAGAGCGCGAACGCACACGTAATTTACCGATGTGTACAGCATTGCAACTGCGATCACGCCTATGATCAGGGCACGAGGAAGGTCGCGCTGCGGCGCCTTCATTTCTGCGGCGGCAAACGTCGCCGTATGCCAGCCTCCAAAAGCGAAGACGACTGGAACCATTGCTGCGCCGAAGGAAGAGAAGAGCCTTGGCGAGACTCGTTGATCGAGAAAAGGTTTCCATGAGACGTGTGCGTGAATCAGAAAGGTTCCTGCAAAGACCAGCAATGCGATTGCCGCTATTTTCAGAACCATCAGCCCGCTTTGAACAGTGCCTCCCGCGCGCACACCCATGCAGTTAATTACGGTCAACAGGGTGAGCGCGACCAGGGCCACCTGCCAGTCACCCGAATGCCAGCCGGTGAGCTCCAGAAAATAGCGCGAGAAGGTGACGGTCACGGCCGCCATTCCGCCGGTCTGAATTACCAGCAGCAACACCCAGCCATAGAGAAATGACACGAGAGGATGGTAGGCGTCTCGCAAATACGCATACTGTCCCCCGGCGGCTGGCATTCGGTCCGCTAGTTCCGCCCATATGAAGCCGCCCAGCAGCGCGATGCAGCCTCCCGCCAGCCACGCGCCCAGAACCAAAGCCGGTGTGTGCACGCGCTGAGCCACGACATAAGGATTCATGAAAATGCCGGTACCGATGATGCCGCCCATGACCAGCATGGTGGCGTCAAACAGGCCAAGCCGGCGCGCTAAAGGCTGTGCCGACCCCGGGTTGGTCTGAGGTGTTGGAGAGTTCAAGTTGTTTCGGCCCGAACGAATCTTAAGCGAGGCAGTTGGGAAAGGATAGCAAATCCGCCCGACGGCATGATTTACAATCTGGAATTTGTTACGGAGGCCTTGATGAAGAAAGTCCTGTGTTTAAGCGCAATGCTGTGTTCTTTTGCGTTGTCAGCCTGCAGCGGATCATCGTCGACTAGCGGAGGAAACACGCCGATAGCACCTTCGCCTTCTCCTGTATCATCCAGCAGTGATACTCAGCCGCAGTCGCCCGCAGTCGCAATCGATCCCTGCTCCCTGTTCAGCGCGGCGGATGCCCAAGCCATCATGGGAGTGGCGATGAAAATTGCGCCCGGGCACGGCGCCATCGTTTGCATGTATGAAGAGGCTTCGCCCAAGCCCGGATTGGATACCGCACGCGTGTCGCTGATGCTCAACGTCACCAAATCAGTAGACGAAGAAGCCAAGAAGTGGAACAACACCAAAGAGTTGCGACGGCTCAAGCCCGGCGAAAAGAACATTACCCAGTTAACGGGGATCGGTGACGAAGCCTGGTTTGACGGCCATGCCGAAAAGGGCAAGGTCGGACTGGGTGGTATTTTGGTGCGCAAAGGGAAATCAAATTTCGCGCTGGAGTCTGCCGTACTGCAGTATCGCGCTTCGCTGGACAAACTAAAGGAAATCTCGCATCGGATCGCCGGCCAACTGCCGTAAGTTTACGCGGCGGTTTTCTTTCGCTTGCGTCCGCCGGCGAGGTGGGCGAGCAACCGCTGCCCCAGGCAGCCAAATAAAAATGCCAGCCCCATCACGGCGCTGATGTGGCGTTCGCCGGAATGGAAAGTAAGGGACGGCATGTATTCGTAGACCGCATATCCAAGCAGGCCCGCAATGGCGCCGAAGAACACCGGCGTCACGGTGATGAACAGATTGGAGGAACGGGAATCGTTTCGTCCCATGATGAGCGACTGCGCTGAGCAAAAGGTCGATCCCAGGAGGCCGAAGAACAGCACTGCAGCTACGATTGGGATGCGCCCGGTAAGGAGCATGAAGGGCGCCGCGGCAATTGCCGCTAGCCCGCAAATCATAAGAAGAACGCGAAGTCGGTCACCTAAGATGCGGGTCTTGTGATGTTGAAGGCTGAAATCTTCGTTGCGCAACGCGATAGCGTCGGCAACGCTTTCCGCGGTAAGGCGGCCATCAGCGGGCGAAAGCAGGTTTTCCATTGCTTCAGCGCGCCATGAGTTGATCTTAAGCGCCTCCTCACGGAGAATGTGTGCCCGATTTGCGAGCTCAACCTGGTTCATGCCAAAGACGGCGTAGCGTTGCGCCGCATGCAGACCGAACCAGCCGCCTTCAATGTCGTCGCTTTCAAGGCAGCGCAGCACGTTGTTGAGCTGTTCATGGGCCGCGACAGCCCAGAAGTTATCAGCGCGCGTACTGCGGCGCTCCAGAAAGCCCAGTTCCACGCGAAACGCTTCACATTCCCGCAGCAGGCGCGACTGCGCACGATGACCTTCCAAAGACATTTTCATGCCGGGCCGCGGAAGCGTTGGGGAAATTGGAGTCGCCGCGGCGACCGCCGGTTCCAATGGCGACTGCGGTTGTCTGGAAAGGCTGCCGACGCGTGACAGCAATGCTTTTTCCTGTGCGTGCGTAAGTCGTTCGATTGCGGCGGGCACCTGAAGCCACAAGGCTTCGCCGATTTCGTCGTTGTTTTTGGTCCCTTTGTCCTCTAGGAATGACATTTTCCAGAACAGGACGACTTTGGGAACGCCATTGTCAGAATAGCTGATGGTGCCGAGGTAATTTCCAATCCGGCAAGAGCAGCCGGTTTCTTCCTGCACCTCGCGCATCGCGGCTTCCTGAAAAGACTCGCCGTCTTTCACCTTGCCGCGGGGAAGCGTCCAGTCCTGATGGCGTTTGCGGTAAACCACCATCACTTCATCGCCGCGAGGAGTACTGCGTTGCAGAATACCGCCGGCGGCTTTGATGACCGGCGGGTCTACCGGAGCGATCGGAGCAATCGATGTCGCCATAGTTTGAGGGAAATTCTAATTTTGGATTGTAACCCGTATCAGGGAAAATGAAAGCCTCATTTTTCCATAATAGTCATCCGTATTCATGTTCATGGATTATTCCCAGACGGCAGTTAGCGCGGCGGGTGTGTCATATTCCTGATAGCAGCGCGGATTTTTCCGGCGACGAGTAGCGAAGGTGTAGACGGGCCGTGGAGGCACCCGAATGTTTTTCGCGTTCCCACTTCAAAACCGTTTTTCTCGCCGATCCCATCTGCCGCGGCACCCGCAAGACCAGGCTGGCGAGCCTTAGGTCTTAAGAATTAAGGCTTTGTTAAAAAACCTTGAAATTTCGAGCCAACTAGAGAGAGGCGAGCTGACTCAAAGACAGTTGAGAGGTGCAGTTCCCTTGAGACGAACATTTTTGTTTTTTTTAGCCCCTCTATTTCTGGCCCTGACTATTGGATGCGGAGGTGTGAAAAATTCGTCTACCACCCCCGACCCCTCACCCACTCCAACTCCGGTGACACAAGCTGCGGCGATTAAGAATGTGGTCGTAGTGATCATGCAAAACCGTTCGTTTGATAATCTCTTTGGCACGTTCTCGGGCGCCAACGGGATCCAGCCTGGGGTTCCTGGCTTCACGCAGAAAACTTCAACCGGAGCTACAGTTACACCGCAATTGCTAACCAGCGTCGCCACTCCTGACCTGCCGCACGCCCGCGGTGATTTTCTGCGGGTGTGGGACAACGGATTAATGGACAAATATGCATTTTTTAATGGTGTGACTTCGATGGGGCACTATGACAATACGACTCCAGGGATGAGCACGTTATGGGGATGGGCCCAGCAATTTGCCTTGGCGGACAATTTCTTTCCTTCAGTAATGAGTGACGCACCGACCAGCCAGCTTTATCTGGTGGCCGCTGACGACAACAATGATCCGAACTTGCTTCAGCCGTTCTATCCGCCGTGCAATACGGAGGTGAAAGCCACAGCCGGTTACACGTTCCAGCATGTGGGTGACCAACTCACAGCGAAAGGAAAGACCTGGGCGTGGTACCAGGAAGACCTGGGTAACTGCAGCCTTTACGTGCCGCAGGAAAACCCGTTCCAGTTCTTCACCGATGCGCATGACTCACCGAACGTGCGCGACTTTTCCAAGTTTGCGGCAGACATGGCGTCAGGCAACGCACCCACGCTGATGCTGGTGCAACCTGGACCAGCCCATAGCATGCACCCGGGCAGTGGTCCGATTACCAACGGGATCACATGGCTTGACGACTTTATCCGACAGGTGCAGGCATCTACGATATGGCCAAACGCTGCGATCGTGGTCATCTGGGATTCCAGCGGCGGGTGGTGGGACCACGTTCCTCCTCCCCAGGTGGACGCCCAGGGCTTGGGACCGCGCGTGCCTATGCTGGTGATCTCCCCGTTTGCCAAGAAAAACCACATCTCGCACATGCAGATGGATGACGTTTCGATACTGAAATTCATCCAGAGTACGTTTGGACTGCCGGCGTTGAATGCACGCAACCAGCTTGGCAACGATCTCAGCGATATGTTTCAATGATTGGCTGTTTTGCTGCAAGCTGACTTTGGTAGGTAAGAGGGGCTGCGCTTTATGCGCGGGCCCTGAGCTTTTAACTGCTGACCGGTCCTAAAACGGTCGCCATTCACTTGGACGGCGTTTCCTCAGCGATGCCCAGGTAGGCGCGGCGTACGAACTCATTGTTCATCAGCATCTCCGTCGGGCCTTCCAGCGTAATGCGGCCGGTTTCCATCACATAGCCGTAGTGAGAAATCTGCAGTGTGTAATTTACGTTTTGCCCTACCAGCAAAATCGTCACGCCCTGGCTCGCAATATTGGTGATGAATTCGAAGATTTCGTCTACAAGTTTCGGCGCCAGGCCCAGCGAAGGTTCGTCCAGCATCAGAAGCTGCGGCTCTGACATGAGACCGCGTCCGATGGCGCACATCTGCTGCTCGCCGCCGGAAAGCGTACCTGCCAGCTGGTGGCGGCGTTCTTTCAGCCGGGGAAAGAGTCCATAAATACGGTCCAGCCCTGAGTGTGCCTTCTGGCGGAACTGCTGGAGAAAACATCCCATCAGCAGATTTTCTTCTACTGACATGCCGGGCCACAGTTGCCGGCCTTCCGGTACGAGGCTGATGTGTCGTTTCACACGATCTCGTGTGGAAAAGGAAGTAATGTCATCCCCATTGAGCAGCAGGCGGCCTTTTCTTGCCCGCAGCATGCCGGCAACAGTATTGAGTGAAGTTGTTTTCCCCGCGCCATTGGACCCGATGATGCATGTGACTTTGCCTTTGACCACCGAAAACGAGACGCCCCAAAGGACCTGGGTAGCGCCATAGCTTACCTCAAGGCCTTCGGCGATGAGCAGCTTGTTGCTCTGATTTGCTTCAGCTTGCGGCTCAGCCACTCTTTTTGTCCTCAAAATTGCTTTTGCCCAGATAAGCTTCAATCACTGAGGGATCGCTCTGAATGTCTTCCGGCTTACCCTCCGCCAGCTTACGGCCAAAGTTCAGGACGGTGATGCGGTCGCAGACGGACATGATTGCTTTCATGTCATGCTCCACGTACATAATTGTGGTGCCGCCTTCGCGTACGCGCTGAAGTAATCCCATCATGGCGCGGGTTTCACCGCCGGTAAGGCCGCCGCAAATTTCATCGAGCAGCAGCAACTCAGGGCTGGTGGCCAATGCGCGCGCCACTTCCAGCCGTTTTTGTTCTCCCAGAGAAATCGCTGAAGCCAGGATATTTGCCTTGTGGTCAAGTCCAACAAGTTTCAAAGCTTCCATGGCATGTCCCCTGGCGACTCCCGTCCGGGTTACCGCGCGGCGGCCATAATGAACTGCCACCTGCACATTTTCTAGTACCGTCATGGCCTTGAACGGTCGCACCACCTGATGGGTGCGGGCCACACCTTTCTTTACCAGTGAAGCTGCATCCATGCCGGTGACATCCTTGCCATGAAAGTGGATTTTGCCACCAGAAGGGCGGACAGCGCCGGTAATAAGGCTGAAGAGCGTTGTTTTGCCGGCGCCATTGGGACCGATGAAACCGCAGATCTGTTTTTCCGGGATATCAAAGCTCACGTCCTTCAACGCCGCCACGCCCCCAAAGTACTTGGTCAGCGTTAGGACTTCCAGAATCTTCACTTTTTCTCCTCAACAGCCGGAAAAGACGCCGCAACAGACCCAGCAGGCCATCAGGCTCCAGCAAGATGATCGCAATTAATAGTGAACCATAAATCAGCAGATGGAGATTGGGAAATTTCACCGATATCTGCTCTTCAACCATGCCATAAATCACGCCCCCCAGCACCGGCCCCCAGACGGTCCCAATACCGCCAATCACCGGCATCAGAAGGATGGATATCCCAGTCTGGAAAGCAAAGACGTCGCCGGGATAAAAGAACATTGCGCGCCGCGCGTAAATGCCGCCGGCAATGCCCGTTAATCCTGCCGCAATCGCGTGGACCCAGAGCTTGGATGTGTATGCATTCACCCCGAGATCGGCAGCGGCATCCTCATCCTGCTTGATGGCACGGAGTGCCAGTCCGAACTTGCTGTTGGCGATGATCGTGGAAACCAGCACCGCCAACGCCACGGCTGCAATCGCGGAATAATAATGCTCATTCTGGCTGAAAGGCTGGTCTTCAGTGATGCGGTAGCCGCTGGATCCGCCGGTGACATCCAGATTATTCATGATTACGCGAACCGCTTCTGTTACTCCGATCGTTGCGATGACAAAATACGGGCCGCGCAGACGGAAGGTAGGCAGGCCAATCAGAAAAGATGCCAGTATGGCGATGGCCGCGCCGCCAATGAACCCGAAATACGGGCTGTGTCCCGCGTGCATAAGCAGCGCCGTGGTGTAGGCACCCAGTCCAAAGAAAACCGCAAATCCGAATGAAACCTGGCCGGCCATGCCGCCAAGCAGGTTCCAGCCGAGACTGGTCGTCGTCCATACTGCGGTGATAAACAGCAGCCGTATAAGATTGTCGCTGGGATGTGTGGCCGGCAGGAGCAAAAGCACCACGAGCAACAACCACGGCAGAGTGAGTTTGAGCCAGCCGCCAATCCCAGAAGGCGGTTTCATGCGGCTTTCCATTTCCGGTTGAATAAACTGGAGAGGCCTTTCGGCAGGATCAGCAGAACTACCACCAGCAAGGCAAACGGGATCACCTGCTGGTAGCTTGGAGGCAGGTAATGGAAGCTCCATCCGTGCCAGTACACCGGTAATGGCACGTTGATTCCAAATGTTTCAAGGATTGCCAGCAGAATTGCTCCCAACGCGACACCGGAAACCGATTCCAGGCCGCCAAGGACAATGATCACGAAGGACCGCAACAGGAAGGGCCGGCCAAAATCGGGACTGAAAGAAAAAAGCATGCCGAGCAGGCCGCCGGCAAATCCTGCAAATGCCGTTCCCAGCCCGAAGGTAAGGCGCGCAGTTTTTTCGTCATCGACGCCAACAATTTGCGCAGCATAAGGATTCTGGATCAGAGCGCGCATGGATCTGCCAAACCAGCTGCGGTGAAACACGATCTGCAGGACAACCATGCAAAAAACCGCTGCGGCAAATACCACTAGATTTACCTTGGGAATGGAAATCTGGCCGATCTGCACGGAAGAAAGTGTGAGCGGCGTGAGAATGGATTGATCTTCATTGCCCCAGACGAGATAAGCAATATTCTGCACGACAAGCCAGAATCCAAACATCAGCAGAAGCGAGGCGAGCGTGGGGGTATCTGATTTCGGAAGCCAGCGTATCAGAAGCCAGTGCACCGCCATTCCAAAAAGAAAGAAAACCGGCAGCGCGATTATTGAGCCCAGAATCGGATCAACATGAAAGCGTTGAAACATTTCCAGGGCAAAGTACGCGCCCAGCATGAGGAACCCGGCATGCGCCAGATTCACGATTTTCATGACCCCATAAATCACGGTCATTCCCACTGCCATGGCGGAATACACTCCAGCCAGCAACAGGGACTTCAATAGCAGGTCGAGATACTCGACAGCATCCATGGGATTGGGAACCCTGTTTCTTGTTTACTTCCTTGGTGTCGGCGCCACCGGTTCGCCAGTTGCCGCATCTTTCGGGAAAACGATATCCACTTTGTTGTCAGGCTTGTTTTGCGTGATCACAAAGGGGTATTCAGCTTGTCCGTTGGCGGCAAACTTCAAGACCTGGCCAGGAAGGACGGAATCCTTCAACTGTGCTTTTTTAAGGGCATTCCTGATGGCGGTCTTGTCCAGTGAACCGGCAGCCTCGATCGCCTGCGCCACAATACGCATGCCGTCGTATGCCGGAGCGGCGTACCAGGAATCCACGTCATGTCCGGTGAAGGCTTTGTAGTCAGTGGCAAACTTCTTGGCCTGAGGGTAAGGCAGCTTGTTCGACCACCAGATTCCGGCAAAAATGTAATCTGTACCGGCCCCCAGCGCCTGGCGGGCATTCGCTTCAGGTCCGCGCGCTCCGTAGCTCACCATTTGGTGGTGCAGGCCATTCTGCAGGTATTGCCGGTGCATGGTGATGTAGTCAGGCAAATGCGCGTCAGAAAGGAAAATATCCGCGTGGCTGTTCTTTACTTTCTGCAGTATGCCGGAAAAGTCGGTGGCTCCCAGTTCAAATTTTTCATTCAGGACGATCTGGAAGTAGCCGGCATGCTTGTTAGCCCACTCCGTGAAACCCTGGATGTAATCGGTGCCGTGATCTGTGTTCTCTACCACCATGGCGACTTTCAAGCCCTTCTTGAGCTTGCCCTGGTCCATGAGAGATCCCAGAAATTCAGCCGACGTGGTTCCAATCAGCGCAACAGGACTCAGAGTTCCGAATGCATACTGATAGCCTTTGCCGAAGATGGCCGTCGCACCTGCTCCAGTAGTGATCCACGGGGTCTTGTAGCGGTCTGCCATCACGGATTCCGCGGTGCCAAGAGCAGTGGAATAGCCGCCCAAAACGGCGACAACACCGTCTGAACTCATGGCCCGCTCGGTCAGCGAGGCTGACTTGCTGGAGTCAGTGCCATCATCGTAAAAGACCTCTTCTATCTTGAGTTTCTTGCCCTTGCTCTTCACCATAATCCCGCCGGCATCATTGATCTGCTTGATGGCGAGTTCGATGCCTTCTTTCTGATATACGCCGGGCTTGCTCTCGCTTCCGGTGGTGGGCAGTACAACACCAATCTTGATCGTGTTGTCCGCTGCGACCGCGTGGCCGGAGCCGGCGCAAAGCGTTACGATCCCACCCAAAGCCAATGCCAGTATCGAAGCGCGGCGGATGTTCTGGCCAATGAAAGCTAAGGTTCCCCTCATGAATTCCTCCTCAAAGCAGTGTGCGGCGCGACGTTGACGAATGCCGAAGTTTTTAAGATGTCAGCGACATGGTTGGTAGATCTCGTAAATACAGATGGTGCATGATATTCCTGCGAGTGACGATTCACAAGTGGGGGATTGAAATCGGCTGATCAGACCCTCAAAACCGCCCTCGGCGCAAAGGCGTTCCGTGAACGATTCATGTTCCCCCTTTCATTTCTGCTT